>NZ_JBFAHG010000002.1:298019-971502 GCF_040654065.1 Nocardia sp. NPDC050793 | reverse complement strand
GCCCTCTTCGCTTATCTGGCACGGGCCCGCTTGGTGTGTCCCGTTTCCGGCCTCCGCGCGCCCCCCCCCCGGGCCCGGGTGGGGGGGCCGACGTGTCTCCGCGGGTTCTTGATCTCGTGCCCAGTACGCAGCAGACTCGGGGTGTTCGACTCTTTGCTCGGTAGACCGCCCGCGCATCGGCGCGGCGGCGGTAGTTCGCGAGCGCGGGCGAGTGAGCCCGCGTGTTCGTTCCGGAACCGGCTCGACCCGATCACGCGAGGAGAACCCGTTGTCCGTGTATCTGTACCGGTGGGGAAAGTTCGCTTTCCGCCGCAAATGGATCGTGCTGCCGGTATGGCTCGTCCTCTTCCTGCTGCTCAGCGCACTCGGCGCCCAGTTGAAGGAGCCGATGACCGACGACTTCAGCCTGCCGAATCTGCCGTCGGAGCGGGCGACGGAAATCCTCGACGAACACTTTCCCGGCATGTCCGCGGCGTTCGAGTTCGACGCCGTCACCGGCACGTACGTGATCGGCGCGCCGAAAGGGCAGAAGCTCACCGACCCGGTCAATCACGAAGCGGTCGTCGCGCTGATCGGCAACCTGGAGCGCCTCGACATCGTCGATCACGCCAAGCCACTGGTCGACCCGGTCGCCGCGGCTCAGCAGATGGGCTGCCTCGTGCCGCAGCCGAACGTCTCCACCTGTAGCGGAGCCCCGCTGAACGTGCTCAACAAGACCGAGCCCGACACCGTCGCGGTCATCAGCGTGCCGTTCACCATCAAGGAGTTCGCCGATATCACCGCCGAGCAGCGCGCGGCCGCTTACGACGCCGCCGACGCCGCGCGCAATGCCGGGCTCACCGTCGAGCTCAGCGGCACCGTCGCGATCGAACAGCAAGTCCCGAGCGGCAAGTCGGAGATGATCGGCATGGGCGTCGCGCTGGTCGTGATGATCGTGGCCTTCGGCGCCATCGTGGCCGCCTTCGTGCCGATCGTCACCGCGGTCGTCGGCCTCGGCGCGGCCACCTCGCTGATCCTCCTCGGCACCTCGGTGCTGTCCATCCCTAGCTTCACCACGTTTCTCGCCTCGATGATCGGCATCGCGCTCTCGATCGACTACGCGCTGTTCATCGTGTCCAGGTACAAACACGAACTCGCCGTGCGGGATTCGGCCGAGGATGCCGCGGGCACCGCATTGGCCACGGCCGGTTCCGCGGTGGTGTTCGCCGGTCTCACCGTGATCATCGCGCTCGTCGGGCTCAGCGTCGTCGGCGTCCGGTTCCTGACGTTCATGGGTCTCGGCGGCGCGCTCGCGGCGGGCTTCGCGGTGCTCGTCGCGCTGACGCTGATGCCCGCGCTGCTCGGCGCACTCGGGCGGTTCCTGTTCAAGCCCGAGCTGCCGCTGGTCGCCAAGCACGATCCGGAGGACGACACCGTCGTGACGAACGGCATGCGTTTCGCCCGGCTGATCGGCCGTGCTCCCGCCGTCACGCTGGCGCTCAGCGTCGTGGCGCTCGGCCTGCTCGCCGCGCCCGCGGCCGGGCTGAACCTCGGCCTGCCCGGCGAGGACAGCATGCCCAAGACCTCCACCGTGCGTAAGGCCTACGAACTGCGCACCGAAGGCTTCGGCGAAGGCAGCAACGGCGTGCTCAACGTCGCCGTCGACCTCACCGATGTGCCCGTCGATCGCCGGGCGGAGGCGCTGACCGCGCTGCGCGACAAGCTGGCCTCCTACGCCGACATGGACTACGTGACCGAGCCGACGCCGAGCCAGGACGGCGACGGCGCGCTGCTCGACGGCGTACCGAAGTCCGGCCCGAACAACCAGGACACCAAGGATCTGGTGCGCGACGCCCGCGAAGCCGAGGCGGGCCTGAACGCCGAGTACGGCATCCGATACGGGATCACCGGCACCACCGCCATCTACGCCGACATCGACCACGTACTCCTCAGCAAGATCGTGCCCTATATGGCGATCGTCGCCGGGGCGGCGTTCGTCCTGCTGATTCTGGTCTTCCGTTCCATCCTGGTGCCGCTGACCGGCGCGCTCGGCTTCCTGCTCTCCATGGCCGCCACCTTCGGCGCGACCGTGCTGATCTTCCAGGACGGCAAGCTCGGGCTGATCGAGGATCCGCATCCGATCGTCAGCTTCCTGCCCATCATGCTGATCGGTCTCGTGTTCGGCCTGGCGATGGACTACCAGGTGTTCCTCGTGACGCGCATGCGCGAGGAGTACGTGCACGGCGCCTCGCCCAAGGAGGCCATGGTCAACGGCTACCACCACGGCGCGCGCGTGGTCACCGCGGCCGCGATCATCATGATCTCCGTGTTCGGCTCGTTCCTGCTGGAATCCGACCCGACCGCCAAGTCCATGGGTTTCGCCTTGGCGGCGGGCGTGCTGCTCGACGCCTTCCTGGTCCGGATGGTGTTGATCCCCTCGCTGCTGGTGCTGATGGGCGAGTGGGCGTGGTGGATGCCCAAGTGGCTGGACAAGATCGTGCCGGATATCGACGTGGAGGGCGCGCGGCTGCGCGACCTGCGGGCCCCGGCGGGAACCGCGCGGGAGTCCGTCCCGGTCAGCGACTGACTCCCGCGCGGTCGAATCGGCCCCGCATCCGGTTCGGTGCGGGGACGTTCATCCCGGACGCGGCCGTCCACGGCCCAGCGATGGCCGGGGCGGAGATACGCCCGGCAACCGGTAGCCGACCGCCCGGCGCTACCGGATTGCTACCGAGTCACTCACTCGGCCGCGGCATGGCACAGTTCGACACCTTGGGGTTCAGTCCCATGTAGTTCAGCGGGCCGGAGACCGCGGTCAGCGCGATCGTGCCGAATCCGGCACAGTTGATCGGCCCGCTGCTGAAGTACTGCCGCTGGCCTGCGGCGATCATGCCGATGGCCAACCACACCAGGAGCAGCAGGCTGAACCACCGCATCCCGGATTCGCGCGCAGCCCGCCCGTGAGTCACTCGCTCGCGCATAGTCATCGCTTCCTTCCACACTCGCGCCGACTGGCGTAAGGGGGGAGATACCCTCATGCCCACCGGTTACTCCAAGTGCGCTCGGACACAACTCGGGCGACATTTCGCAATGGAGTAAGGCGTGCCCGGCAACCGGGCAGTCGACATTCTTTTACTTTGCACACCTAGCTTTTTGGCTCGTGGTCGTCACTTCGGTCGAACAGATACCGCCGCGCACACTTCCCCCACTTACCTCCGGTACACCCGTCGAACGGGTGCCCGCGCCAGTGCTGGTGCTCGGCGCGATGGTCTCCATCCACCTCGGCTCTGCCGTGGCCAAACACCTGTTCGCGCTCGTGGGCGCGGACGTGGTCGCGTGCCTGCGCATTGTTGTCGCCGGCGTGATCGCGCTGCTGCTCTGGCGGCCCGCGCTCCGGGTGCCTCGCCGCGCACTGCCGGGCATTGCCGGCCTCGGAATATCCATCGCCGCAATGAATCTCAGCTTCTACGCGGCCATCGAACGGATTCCGCTCGGCGTCGCGGTCACCATCGAATTCCTCGGCCCGCTCACCGTCGCCCTGCTCGGATCGCGCAAAATGCGCGACGCGCTCTTGGCGCTCCTCGCGGGCGCCGGTGTACTGCTGTTGATGGATTCCGACGGGCAGATGTCCTGGACCGGCGTGCTTTTCGCGCTCCTCGCCGGCGCCGGATGGGGCGCGTACATCGCCTGTGGCGCGGTGGTCGGGCGGCACACCGCGGGTCACGACGGGCTCGCGCTGGCCATGGCTTTCGGCGGCGTACTCGCGCTGCCTTTCCTTGTGGTGCAAGGCGGTTCGGCATTGCTGAACCCGATATTGCTGGCCGGGATCGCCGTGGTCGCGGTGTGCTCGTCGCTGGTGCCGCACGCCGTCGAGCTGACCGTGCTGCGGCGGATCGAGGCGTCGGTGTTCGGGGTGTGGATGAGTCTGCAACCCGCGGTCGCCGCGGTGGCCGGACTCGTGCTGCTGGGTGAGGGTCTGCGCGCGGCGCAGTGGGCGGGCGTCGCGACAGTGGTCGTGGCCGCCGCGGGCTCGGCCTATTTCGCGGCCGATCGAAGGCCGGGAGGAGCGGCGCACGAGGCTGCACAGGATGTGGCCGACAGCGTGCCACCGGCCACGCGGGATATGGCCGCGGCGGTGCGCTGACCGAATCGGTCCCGGGTGAGGACCACCCGGGACCGGACTCCGTCGCCTGGCGCGCTATTCGCGCCGACTACGGACTTGGTTGCGGCACATTGCAATCCGAGATCTTCGGATTCACGCCCATATAGTTGAGCGGACCCGCGATCACCGTGACCGCGATCGTGCCGAAACCGGCGCAATTGACCGGGCCGCTGTCGAAGTAGTCACGCTGGACGCAGGCAGCCACCCCGATCAACAACCAGATCAGGACGATCAGACTTCCGATTCTCATTGAACTCTCGCGCATCGTTCCCATACGGACGGCTCGGCGGCGCATTTGGCGTCACATCCCTTCCCGCTTCCATCTGTTCGCCGTATACCCGGAATCCGGGGTTCTACCGCGCGAACCGGACATTTCGCCCGGAGAGCTTTTTCGTCACGGTTGGCGGACCGCCGGTACATGCGGCACCGCGGCGCGCGGGTCGAAGCCTTCGAACGCGAGGCCGATCACGAATCCCGCCGCTTCTTCCAGTTGCCTGGCGCGGTCGAGGCCGCCCAGCACGGCGGCTTCCGCGCCGGCATCGCGGACCAGGAACTCGGTGACGCGCAAAGCATCTGGATCGTCCCCGCAGATCGCCACGGTCACCGGGCCGCCCGCCCGATCACCCCACTGCTCGGCGGGGAACAGGTGGAATGCCTTGACCACGTGCGCACCCGGCGCGAGTTCGGCCACGCGTTGCGCACCGGATCCGCCGGGCGGCGTGGTCAGCACACCGACCCCGTGATCGACGGCATTGGTCGGATCGATCAACGTGATGCCCGCCAGCGTCCCGGTGGCGGATTCGGCGCTGCGCAGGATGTCGGCCACGCCATCCCAGGCCACCGCGAGCAGAACCGCGTCGGCCTCGGCGACGGCCCCGCGCACCGTGGTCGCTCGCGCACTGCCACCCAGGCGAGCAGCCAGCAGCCGAGCCTTCTCCTGCGATCGCCCTGCGACGGTGACCTGATGCCCCGCTCGCGTCCAGCAGCCGCCCAGCGCGGCGGCCAGCGTGCCTGTGCCGAGAATCGCGATCCGCATCATGTCTCCCTTGTCGCATCCGTTCGGTCGACGGCTACGGTAGGGAAACCGATACGCACCGATCGGTGCGCGACAGGTGGGTGATCCTCGCGGAATGAGCGGTTACGAGAGCCACCGGGAGCTGGTCGCGGATTGCCGGGTGCGCGCGGCGACCGATCTGTTCACCCACACCTGGGACCCGGTCGTGCTGGCCGCCCTGCACAGCGGCCCCCGCCGCCGCGGCGACCTGCGCGCCGACATCGGCGGAATCAGCGACAAAGCACTCACCGAGGCGCTGCGCCGCCTGCTCGGCCACGGCCTCATCGAGCGCCACCGCTTCGCCCAGGCCCCACCCCGCGTCGAATACGGCCTGACCAGGCTGGGAGCGAGCCTGGTCGACGGCCCGCTGAAAGCCATGGGCGAATGGATTCTGCACCACGGCGACGCCCTGCTCGCCGCCCAGGACGACGCCGCCATGGAAGACCAACCCACACCGACATGAGGCGCGCTCCCGGCAGTCGCCCGATATCGCGGCGATGTCGGCGACTACCTGCGCTCGAAGTTTGCCGAGTCCAGGTATCGGATCCCAATTACCTTGCCGCTCAATCGGTTCCCCAATGTCGACAATGTCACATGAGTTGCTTTGCCGATCTTGCAATCGCTACCAATAGTGCGTTCACATCGCACGATACGACGTTCGATTCGTCCACATCGGGGGGTGGTCGGGGGTCGGGAGGGAGAATTCAAATGTTCCATCGCGCTGTCATGCGGGTCGGTCGTAAGGCACTCGTCGGTGCGCTGCCGCTGGTCGTGGCGACCACGTTCGCCGGTGCCGGGGCCGCGTCGGCCGACAACCACGCCGATCAGCAGGCACGGTTGGCCGCGGCGATCTCGACGTCGGGCACGGCCGCCGACATCGGCTACCGCACCACTGTCGCACCGGATCTGAGCACCGTGTCCGCCACGCTGGACGCAGGCACGTTCCAGCTGGGCGAGTCCTCGATCAAGGTCGTGGACAAGGCGGGCGCGGCGGTCAGCGAGCTTCCGCTCGAGCTGGCCACACCGTCCGGCACCAAGATCGCCCTGGACGCCGAGGTGTCCGAAGACGGCCACACGCTGTCGGTGAAGACCCCCGAGGTCTCGGCCGCGACGGGCGCCGAGCTGAAGGACATCGCGACCAATCCGCAAGCGCAGTACCCGGATCCGGTCATGAACGGTGCGGCCGCCGGCGCTGGCGTCGGCGCTGCCCTCGCCCTGATCACCTGCATCCCGACCCTGGCGATCTTCGTCGTCGGTTACGGTCTGTGCGCCGTGGTCGGCGTGGTGACCACGGGCATCATGGGCGCCGTGATCGGCGCGATCGTGGGTACGGTCATGCCGGACGTCATTCCGCAGGTCCTGCCCTGAACGTCAGCGATTGACCTACTGAGCTGAACCCGAGAAAGGCGCTGCGGCGGGAACGACCTGCCGCAGCGCCTTTTCTGCTCTGATAGTCAGCTGAATCCGCGAGCTCAGAGGTCGCCGGGCTCCTCGGCCAGCAGCGCGACTTCCAGCCACGGCAGCTCGGATTGGTAGGGCGCCCACCGCTGCGGCTCGACGGTCAACACGGCCAGGCCGAGGTGGGCCGCGACGGCAGCGGTGTGGGCCGCGGCGGCGTCGGCGATGGATGGGCGGTCCTCGGTGAGATCGCCGAGCACTACCGAAACCGCGCCGATCTCGATGATGTCGGCGAGGCTGGATAGTTCGATGTTCTCGACGTTTTCCACGACACCGGCCCATTCGGCGAGTCGCTCGTTGGCATGGCCGGCCTGAGCAACCGCCATGGCGACGGCAGGGACGGCGATCTGCATCGGCTGGGCGGCGAGGTTCGACAACAGCAAGGTCACTGTGTCGCTGCCGTCGAGATAAGCACGGATCACCGTGTCATCGAGGACATACCCCAGGTTGATCACAGATGACCTGCCCGTGTCTGGGCTTCGGCGACGAGGCGTTTGGTAAGTCGGTCGGCGGTTGCCACGGCCTGCGCGTTGCTCCTGGCGGCGGCCATCCGGGACTCGTAGGCGAGGCGATTGACCGTTCGGCGCTGCTCGTGCTCGGCGATCAAGCGGGCCACGGTGTCACCGAGCGTGGCCCCTTTCGGGGTGAGTCGTTGCAGGTCAGCGTGCACGCTTCGAGATGTGGTGATGGTAGTCGGTTTCTCGGTCATGAAAAAACAATAGCTGCCATAGCCACGGCATGAAATCGTCGGCGGCGAGTCGTGACAGCGTGTCCGCCGGACGAGAGTAAGCACTCCGTACGACTCGAAACGCCGGATGCATGAATTACCCACCCGGTACTACCCGCCGACGACGGAGTGGCGGAAGTGTCGGCAGCCTTGCCTTGCCGGTAGCTGTCGGTCCGTATCGCTAGGTTGTCGGTGACGATGAGGACGGGAGTGACCGTGGCCGACAACAACTGGGAGACGCTGTTAGCGGGTATTCCGTTGGTGTTGTATCCAGATTGGGATGACGACGGGGAAGTGGTGTGGCCACGCAACGGTGAGAATGTCCAGTTGCGGGATACCGCGACCGGGCAGCGAATCCTGTTCTTCCCCGACGGCAAAGGTGTCGGTATCACGGTGACAGTGCCCGAAGACCCGGTTGTGGCCGGACGGGTACGGTCGGTGTTGCAATCGCAGCGGACGACGTTGTTCGGTGCCGTGCGTGACTACGAAAACGGTGGCTGGCGGCCACTAGATGAACCGTTGTGGCGTCCTGTACCGGCTTCTGCGCGCCCTGCGGTCGAGGGTCGAAACGCCGACATGAGAGAGCAACGTCTCGAGGAGCTTGCCCGCGAATGGAGTACGGGATGGCGGCACACGGCCGATGACCAGCGTGAGGAGATCGCGACGGCGATCGTGGCAGTGCTCCGCGACGGCACAGGCACTACGCCGGATCAACTACGCATCAGCGCCTACAACAACTATGGCCCCACTGAGCCCCCACATGTGGGTGAAGTGGCTCCGGATCGGCCCACGTCTCGTGGCCTACCTCCGCAATGCACGGACTGGAACGAATTCGCCACCCGCTTGGAGTGGGTGCTGACGACGATGCCGTGGCTGGGGACTATCATTCTCGAGGAACAGGGGGAAGGCCCGAAATCCTTTGTCGTGCAGTTCTACAACAACCACGGCGTGGACATTGAATGTCTGATCCGGGACCCTGCTGGTCCCGAAGTGGGCGAACTCGATCACCGGATGAGCGGACTCGGATGGCATTGGGCGCCCGGCCATCTCGGTGGTGTCGACGATCCGGTTTGGCTGGGTCCATCGGCCGGACCCCGCACTGCGTGTCCGAGCATGCGCGAGCTGGCGGCGCTGACCGTGACGACGCTGCGTGATATCGGCGGGTTCGCGCACCCGAGCGACCTGGCGTTCAAGGCATTCTCGAATATGAGGGGGGTCGACGACATGTCGTATGTGGGCGCTGAGCTCGGCTCGAGCTCGGCACGACTGCACTAACGGCAGTTTCGGATGTCGGGCCGCTGACCTTTCAAGTTCTTGCCGGCTCACAGGTACCGTGGCGGATGATGCCGCGTTCAGCAGGTACAGGGGGACAAATTTGACCGAATATGTTGGGCGCGTTGGTGTTATCGGCGGGGGAATCGCCGGATTGGCTGCGGCCGCCGCCCGGTGCATCAAAGGCTGGGATGTCACCGTCCATGAGCCCGCGGCGGCATTCACTGCGTTGGGGGTGGTGTCCCCGCGCCGGATACCCACCCGATACCGAAGAGAGCGGTGTTCGTCCACCGACCGCGAACACCGCAACCCGAACACCGTCCAGTTTCGGTAGATGTGCCGAGGGCGTCGTAGTCGTCGGTGCCGCACAGCGTCGAGCCGTGGATTGCGCCCGAGCCGACCACCGAGCTACCGCGCGGGGCCGCACTGTTCTGCCCGAACAAAAGCAAAAAAGCCCCTCACCTGCGGGAGCAAGTGAGGGGCTTTGGCGGTGGCGGAGGGATTTGAACCCTCGGAGGGGGGTTACCCCTCACACGCTTTCGAGGCGTGCTCCTTAGGCCGCTCGGACACGCCACCGCCGACTAGGTTACCTGACCCGGTCCGGATCGCTAAATCGCCTGGCGAGGTGGGGTGCGGGCGGTCAGCGCTGGGTGCGGAAGAAGTCGTCGAGGAGGGCGGCGCATTCGGACTCGAGGACGCCGGCGCGGACCTGCGGTCGGTGGTTGAGGCGACGGTCGCGCACCACGTCCCACAGCGAGCCGACCGCGCCCGTCTTCGGCTCCCAGGCCCCGAACACGAGGCGGCCGACGCGCGCGAGTACCAGCGCGCCCGCGCACATCGTGCAGGGCTCGAGGGTGACGGCCAGGGTCGTGCCCTCCAGCCGCCATCCATCGCCGAGCACCTCGGCGGCGCGGCGCAGCGCGAGCACCTCGGCGTGCGCGGTCGGGTCGCCGAGCGCCTCCCTGGCGTTGGCGGCGCGGGCCAGCTCACGACCGGACGCGTCGAAGACCACCGCGCCGACGGGCACATCGCGCAGATCGGCCGCCGCGGCGGCGTCGAGCGCGGCGCGCATCATCGCGACGTCCGAGACGAGCGGGTTCTCGGGCAGCACACTCATGCCTGCGCCTCGCTGACGCTCGACTCAAGCATGCGCGAAGCGCGCTGGCACATGACTCGCTCACTGCGTTCCCTCATGCGCACACCGCGATCACCGCGGCAGCTTGTCCAGTACCGCCGAGAGTTCGTTGGCGAAACCAAGGCGCTGGGCGATCATGCCGAGCTGCTCGTCCGGGTACAGGTCGGTCTCGGCGAGAATCACGCTGAGCACCGGCTCGGGCAGGCCCAAGTCGGCGAGCACCGCGAGATCGCCCTCCTCCCACGGATCGATGTCGTCGAGTTCATCGGGATCGATATCGGGGATTTCGATATTCAAGGCCTCGAGCACATCGGCGGCGATGTCGTAATCGATCGCGGCGGTGGCGTCCGAGACCAGCAACCTGGTGCCGCTCGGCGCGGGCCGCAACACGATGAAGAACTCGTCGTCGATGTCGAGCAGACCGAAGACCGCCCCCGAGCTGCGCAATGCCTTCAGCTCGTTTTCCGCGACGGACAAATCGGTGAGGGCCGCCTGGCTCAACGGACTACACCGCCATTTGCCTTCTTCGCGGACAACCGCCACTGCGAACCCTTCCACGTCGTCGTAATCTTCCGACGCCGCCCTGTTCGTGCCCGAGCGCTGTGCTGCCATGGCCGCAACGGTAGTCGGCTCGAGCTCAAATGTTGAAGTCGTATGCGAATCTGTTCCGGTGACTCGCGACCAGAAAGCACCGGTGTGTGTCCTCGGGACCGGCCTGATCGGCGGTTCTCTGCTGCGCGCCGCCGCGACGGCGGGCTATACGGCATTCGGTTACAACAGATCGCAGCCAGGAGCGGCCGCCGCGCGTGCGGACGGTTTCGACGTCGATGACGACCTGCCCGGTGTGCTCGGCCGGGCCGCTCGAGCCGACGCTTTGATCGTGATCGCGGTGCCGATGCCCGCCGTCGACCACATCCTCGCCTCGGTGGCCACCTTCGCGCCCGAATGCATGCTGACCGACGTGGTGAGCGTGAAGGCTCCGGTCGCCTCGGCGGTGCGCAAGCACGGGCTGGCCGCGCGTTACGTCGGCGGGCATCCGATGGCCGGTACCTCCGAATCCGGTTGGGCGGCCACGGATCCCGATTTGTTTCGCGGCGCTGTCTGGGCGGTCGGCGTCGATGCGGGTACACACGCGGATCCGTGGCGTCGCGTGGCGGCGCTGGCGCTGGACTGCGGATCGGTGGTGGTGCCGGTGGTCGCCGAAGAGCACGATCGCGCCGTCGCGCGGATCTCGCATCTGCCGCACGTGCTCGCCGAGGCGCTGGCCGTCGCGGGCGCGGGCGGCGGGCCGCTCGCGCTCGGCTTGGCCGCGGGATCCTTCCGCGACGGCACCCGGGTCGCGGCGACCGCGCCGGAGCTGGTGCGCGCGATCTGCGAACCGAACGCGGACGCGCTGCTCGCGGTGCTGGACGAAACGCTGACGGTGCTCGGCGCGGCCCGCGACACCCTGGCCGAGGACGGGTCGCTCGCCGACCTGACGCGGGCGGGCCACGACGCAAGGAACGACTACGAAACCGCGCGACGCTGGGAGATCACCGACGTGCGCCCCGGCGACCACGACTGGCTCGAGCGGCTACGCGAGGCGGGGCAGCGCGGCGGGGTGATCACTTCGGTCGACGCGTGACCACCCTCCGCGCGCTGCCCGGGCCCGTCGTGACCATCACGCTCTTTGCAGAGGAGGGCGGCACCCTGGTCACCATGACCGAGTTGACGGACGCGCACAACAGCCCAGCACTGCTCCCCGAACTCGAGATGGGCTGAGCCGCGTCGGTCAGATGCGTTCGGCCAGCCCCGGGTAGTCCAGCAGGAAGCCGTCCTCGTCGACGGTGACCGTCGCGCTGGAGACCGGCGACAGCACGCTGATGCCGTCGGTTCCGCTGCTGTAGACCAGGCTGGCCTCCTGCACGAGCAGATCGGGCAGGCGCACGTACACCACGGGCACCTCCATGTCCCCGACGGCGTGCTGGAGCCCGTAGCGCCGGATCGGCAGGGTGTTGAAGAACGGGCTGAGCACCACGTCCACGTCGAGCGCGCCCGCGAAGGTGGAGCGGACGTGGCTGCCGCCCGCGTCGACCAGCCAGTAGTTCTCCTCGTCCCTGGCGATCGAGGCGTGCCGCTCCCCCGCCGCGGTGGTCGCGCGCAGCGACAGCCGCTTCGTCGCGCCGTTCTCGTCGGTGACCAGGTCGTAGGACGCGCTGAAGGCGGGGTGGTCCTCGCACGCGCCGCCGATCATGCGACCTGCGGCGCGAATGCGATTGCCGTTCAGTGTCACGCGCACCGATTCCATCCGCGTGGCGTTGTGCGCGCGCCACGTCAGAATCGCCGGCCACCGAGGTGCCGCCGGTTTGCTGTCGGGGGCGGGGGCTGGATTGGTCACATATCTACCGTAAGCGAAAAACCCCGGCACGCTGATTTTTTGCGGCGCTCGCGGGTCCCTGCGTGGTCACGCTGCGGTACCTCCTTCTGGCTCGTCGCGAACGCCGCGGGCATCACACGAGTGACTCGCGCCAGGCGGCGTGCAGTCCGGCGAATCGGCCGGTGCCCTCGATCAGCTCGGCGGGGGCGCCGTCCTCGACGATCCGGCCGTGTTCGAGCACCAGCACGCGGTCCGCGATCGCCACGGTGGACAGCCGGTGCGCGATGATCACCGCGGTGCGGTCACGCAACACCGTCTCCAGCGCCCGCTGAACCAACCGCTCACCCGGAATGTCCAGGCTCGAGGTCGCCTCGTCGAGCACGATGACCGCCGGATCCGCGAGGAACACCCTGGCGAACGCGACCAGCTGCCGCTGCCCCGCCGAGAGCCTGCCGCCGCGCTTGCGCACGTCGGTGCCGAAGCCCTCCGGCAGTTTCACGACGAAGTCGTACAACCCGACCGCGCGGGCCGCAGCGTGCACCTCGGCATCGGAGGCGTCCGGCCTGCCGAGGCGGATGTTGTCGGCGACCGACCCGGAGAACAGGTAGGACTCCTGGGTCACCATGACGACATTGCGCCGCAGGTCCGCGTCGGTGATCCGGCGCAGGTCGATCCCGTCCAACGTGACCGTGCCGCCGGAGGGGTCGTAGAACCTGGTCAGCAGCTTGGCAAGGGTCGACTTGCCCGCACCGGTCGCACCGACCAGGGCGATGACCTGCCCGGCCGGAATCTCCAGCGAGAACTCGGGCAGCACCGGTCCGCGCCCCGCCGCGGTCGCCGTGTCGAGCGCCTCCGGGCCGGGCGCGGAGTCGTACCCGAACCACACCTTGTCCATCCGCACCGCGCCCGCGGCCTTGCCGAGCGGCACCGGGTCCTTCGGTTCCGGCACCGAGGGCTCCTCCTCCAGCACGCCGGAGATCTTCTCCAGCGCCGCCGCGGCGGACTGGTAGGAGTTGAACACTTGGGCGAGCTCGTCGAGCGGGCCGTAGAACTCGTTGAGGTACAGCAGGTAGGCCGCGAGCACGCCGACAGCGAGGTTGCCCTCGATCACCTGCCACGCACCGACCACGATGACGATCACCGTGGTGAGGTTGCCGAGCAACCGGGTGAGCCCGGCGTAATCGCCCATGCCGCGCATGGCGGCGGTGGTCGCGGTCCGGTACTCGGCGTCCTCGACGGCTAGCACGGCCTCGTTGCGCTGCTCGCGGCGGAACGCCTGCACCGCGCGCATGCCGCCCATGGACTCGACGAACTGCACGACGACCTTGGCGATGGCGCCGCGGGTGCGCCGGTAGCCCGCCCGCTGCCTGCGCTGCGCCCACCTGGTCACCAGCGCCAGCGGCACGAAACCGACGAGCACGATGGCCGCGAGGGTCTGGTCGAGGTAGACCAGCAGCACCGCGATGGTGACCACCGAGAGGATCGCGCTCAGCGCCTGGTTGAGCGCGCTCTCCAGCAGTTCCTGGAGCGTTTCGATATCGCCGGTGAGCCGGGCGACCGCCTTGCCCGAGGTGTACTTCTCGTGGAAGCTCACGCTCAGCCGCTGCATGTGCGCGAACAGCCGGACGCGCAGGTCGAACAGCACGCTTTGGCTGAGCCTGCCCGAGACGCGCAAGAAGCTGAAGGTGGTGCATACGCTGATGCCGACCACGGCCAGGTAGCCCGCGACGGTCATCGTCAGCGGCGTCCAATTGCCCTTGGCGCCTTCGGAAATGCCGGTGTCGAGCCCGTAGGCGACGAACAGCGGCGCCGACACCGTGGCCGCGTTGTCCACGACGATCAGCACCAGCGCCAGCACCGCGAGCCTGCGGTACGGGCGCACCAGGTCGAGCAGCAGCCGCCGGGATCGCCCGGCAAGCACCAGGTTTCCGGTCTCGGTGACCTCTTTGTCCTCGCTGGCGATGCCGCGCCAGTCGGCGACCTGGTCGGCCGAATCCGGCTCGCTCACCGTGTCTTTCGACACAGTCTCGGTCGCGCTCACGATTCGCCTCCCATCAATTCGCGGTAGCGGGCGCTGCTGCGTAGCAGCTGGTCGTGACTGCCCTCGGCGACGATGCGGCCCTCGGCGAGCAACGCCACCCGATCGGCCAGCGCCGCGGTGGACGGCCGGTGTGCGACGAGCAGCGTTGTCGCGCCTGCCAATACGGTGCGCAGCCGTTCCTGCACCCGTTCCTCGGTCTCCACGTCCAGTGCCGACAGCGGATCGTCGAGCACCATGATCCGGGTGCGGTCACCGGCGCTCGCGCGGCCGAGCACCGCGCGGGCCAGCGCAAGCCGTTGCCGCTGGCCGCCGGACAGGCTCAGGCCCTGCTCGCCGATCCTGGTGTCGAGGCCCCACGGCAGTTTGTCCACGAAATCGGTGGCCTGGGCGACGTCGAGCGCGCGGCGCACGTCCTCGTCGGTGGCCTCCGGGTCGCCGAGCGCGACGTTCTCGCGCACGCTGGCCGAGAACAGCACCGGGTCCTCGAACGCGACCGTCACCAGCGAACGCAGGTCCGACACCCGCATGGAGGCGATGTCGATGCCGTCGATGGTGATCACACCGCCGGTCACGTCGTAGAGCCGTGGAATCAGGTTGAGCAGGGCGGTCTTTCCGCTGCCCGTCGCGCCGACCAGCGCCACCGTCTCGCCGGGCCGCACTCGCAGAGAGACATCGCGCAGCACTTCATGCTCCGCGTCCGGCGTCGGGTCCTTGCCTTCGTCCTCGCCGCGCGGAAACGCGAAACGCACACCGTCCAAGGTCAATTCGCCCGCGACGCGGTCCGGCAGCCGCACCGGATCGGCCGGGTCGGTGATGTCCACCGGGGTGTCGATGATCTCCCAGTAGCGGTCGGCCGCGGTGCGCGCGTCGTTCAGCTCGGCGAGCAGGAAACCGGTCCAGATGATCGGCCACTGCAGGAAGGTCGCCAGCGTGACGGACGCGACCAGGGTGCCGAGCGTCATCGTGCCGTGCGCGACCGCGTATCCGCCGTAGCCGAGCGCGAAGGCGATCGCCAGCTGCGGCAGGCCCATCATGGCCGACCAGAGCCTGGCGTCGAGCCGCACCTTGAGCAGTTCGGTCTGCTGCAACTCGCGTGACTGGGCGGTGAATCGCGAACCGAAGAACAGGCCGCGGCCGAACGCCTTGAGGACGCGCACGCCCTGCACCGATTCCTCCGCGGTGGTGGCCAGGTCGCCGGACTGATCCTGCGAGCGCCGCGAAGCCACCGCGTAGCGCCGCTCGAATCGAGTCGCGATGAACACCAGCGGAATCGAGATCAGGCCGAAGATCAGGCCGACCCGCCAGTTCAGCAGGCACAGCACGAGCAGGCCGATCGGGATCACCACGAGGTGGATCACCAGGAACGGTCCGGCGAACGCGACGAACCGCCGCATGATGGCCAGATCGTCGATGGCGCGCGAGAGCAGCTGGCCCGACTCCCAGGCGTCGTGACGCCCGATCGCCAGCGTCTGCAGCTTGCGGAAGATCTTGGCGCGCAACGTGATCTCGAACGCCGTCGCGGGCTTGGAGACCAGCCAGCGCCTGCCCCAGATGCCGACCGCCTCCAGCAGACCGAGCAGCAGCACCAGCAGGACGGGCGCCACCAGGCCACCGTAATCGCGGTGCGCGATGGGTCCGTCGATGATGCGCGCGATCAGCAGCGGGATGACGACCGCGGTCAGGGTCGCCAGCACCGCCAAGGTGGTCGCCCCGAGGAGGGCGGCCCGGTGCGGGCGCAGGTACGGCCCGAAGCGCCGCAGGGAATGCAGGCGGCCCGGCGGCGTCGCGGCGGGCCGCTCGGGTCTGTCCGCGTCCGATTCGGCCGACGGCAGCTCCAGCGTGACTGACAATGCTCCCCCTCGTTGTCTGCGGATCGCGGTGTCGAGTGATGCGGCGCCCGGCGATGTTCGCATCGGGGTCCGACATCCCAGGGTCGCACCGCCGAGCGTTCCGGCCAACCGATTTTCGCCGCACCGCACTCGCGCAGCGGGTCTAAGCTGCGGTAATGCTGATCGTCGCCGGATACCTACGGGTCACCGATCGCGACGACTATCTGGCGCGATGCCGGGAGGTCGTCGAACAGGCGCGGGCGGCCGAGGGCTGCCTGGATTTCTGTCTCGGCGCGGATCTGGTCGAACCCGATCGCGTCAATGTGTACGAGCGGTGGTCGTCGCGCGCCGACGCGGAACGCTTCCGTGGGAAAGGCCCTTCGGGCGGTCTGGAGACCCGGATCGTCGGCGCGGATGTGCGCGAGTTCGACTACACGGTCGAAACCCCCCTGTAAGACCGCGGGCGCCCGTTCCCGAACGAGCGCCCGCTGTCGAACTACTCAGTGAACGCCCACGCCCTCCGGCTCGCGGTCCAGCGCGTCCGGGAAGGACTGCTGCCGGTACCCGCCGCGCAGCGTGCCCTCCAGATACGCGGTGCGGCAGGCGCGCCGGGCGATCTTTCCGCTGGATGTGCGCGGGATCGAGCCCGCGGGCACCAGCAACAGATCGCGGACCGTCACGCCGTGGCGCTGCGCGATGGCGGCGCGCACCGCCTCGGCGATCGGGCCCGGATCCGCCTTGGCCGCGCCGGTAGCGCGCTCGGCCACGACGACCAACTGTTCGGAGGTGTCCTCGGCGTCGAATCGCGTTCCCGCACCGCCCTGGTCGAGCGCCTCCGCGGGCAACTGATTGGCGGGCACCGAGAACGCGGCGACGAAGCCGGGGCGCAGCGCCGTACTCGCCTCCTGCGCCGAGAACTCCAGATCCTGCGGGTAGTGGTTGCGGCCGTCGACGATCACCAGGTCCTTCACCCGGCCGGTGACGTACAGCTCGCCATCGAAGTACGCGCCGAAATCGCCGGTGCGCATCCATTTCGCGTCCTCGGCGGCGCCTTCCGCGCGACTGCCTTCGGGCAGCCGCCGCAGCCGGTTGTGGAAGGTCGCCGCGGATTCCTCGGGCTGCCTCCAGTAACCGTTGCCCATGTTGTCGCCGTGCAGCCAGATCTCGCCGACCTCGCCGTCCGGCCGCTCGACGCCGGTCTCCGGGTCGACGATCGCGGCCAACTGCGACAGTGCGACATAGCCGCACGACACCTGGGCGATGGCGTTGTCGGTGCCTGGCTCGATCTCGACCATCCGGCCCGCGTTGAGCTCGCCCCGGTCCACGTAGACCACCTTGGCCTCGTCCGCGGCCCTGGTCGCCGAGACGAACAGGGTCGCCTCCGCCATGCCATAGCAGGGCTTGATCGCGGTCTTGGGCAGACCGTAGGGGGCGAACGCGTCGTTGAACTTCTTCATCGAAGTCACCGAGACCGGTTCGCTGCCGTTGATCAACCCGATGACGTTCGACAGGTCCAATTTCTCGCCCGGCTTCGGCAACCCGCGCTCCGCGGCGTGCTCGAACGCGAAATTCGGTGCGGCGGCGAAGGTTCCGGCGCCGTCGGAAGCCGCGGCCAGCTCCTTGATCCAGCGATAGGGTCGGCGCACGAACGCGCTCGGCGACATGATCGTGATGAACCCGCCGCCGATGGTCGGCAAGATCACGCACAGCAGGCCCATGTCGTGGAACAGCGGCAGCCAGGTGACGCCGCGCGAATTCTCGGTGACGCCGATGGCGTCGATCATCTGCAGCAGGTTGGTGCCGACGGCGCGGTGGGTGATCTCCACGCCCGCGGGCGTCCTGGTGGAACCCGAGGTGTATTGCAGGTAGGCGATGCTGTCGATGTCGATGTCCGGGCGCACCCAGCTCGCGCCGACGCCGTCCGGTATCGCGTCGACGGCGATGATGCGCGGGCGCTGCTTCGCGGGCAGATGACGGAAGAGCTTCCGCACGCCCGACGCCGCCGTCGAGACCGTGAGGATCACCGAGGGGGCGCAGTCGGCGAGCACCATGTGCAGCCGGTCGGTGTGCCCTTGCTCGTCCGGATCGAACAGCGGCACCGCGATGGTGCCCGCGTAGACCGCGGCGAAGATCGAGATCACGTAGTCCAAGCCCTGCGGGGCGAGGATCGCTACCCGGTCGCGCGGCTGCGCGACCTGCTGCAACCGGGCCGCCACCGCGTGCAGCCGCACGCCGAATCGGCCCCACGTCAGGTCGCGGTACTCGCCCTCGCGTTCGCGTGAATAGTCGATGAAGCGGTACGCGAGACCGTCCGGGTTCGTCGCCGCGTGCTGTTCGACGAAGTCGATCAGGGTCTTGTCGCCCGGGATCGTGATGTTGCCCTGCTCGTCCAGATAGTCGTCCAAGGTTTCGCGGATCATCGCCATCCTTTTCCAACGCACGCACGAAAACCGTGCAGTGACACCGAACACAGATCGACAGCGGAGCGTCGGGAAGGTTAGCAGGTCTTGCCGCACGGAGTCATACCGAACGGGCATTACCCGCCGCCTTCCGTCTTCCCGAAGGTCCTGCCCTCTCAGTGGCCCCGTCTTCCCAGTGGCCCCTTTTTCCAGTCGCTCAGTATCTTCCGAACGCGATCGACACGTTGTGCCCGCCGAAACCGAACGAGTTGTTGATCGCGTAGTCGATGCGTCCCTGCCGTGCGCCGCCCTTGACGATGTCCAGGTCGACGTCGGGGTCCTGGTTGTCCAGGTTCAGCGTCGGCGGCACGATGCCGTCGCGCACGCTCAGCACGGTGAGCACCGACTCCAGTGCGCCGACGGCGCCGATCGAATGGCCGAGCGCCGATTTCGGGGCGTAGACCGACGCGTGCGAGCCCACCGCCTTGCCGATCGCCCGCGCCTCGGCGGTGTCGCCGATCGGGGTCGCGGTGGCGTGCGCATTGATATGCGTGACATCGCTTTTCGCCAGCCCGGCGATCTCCATCGCCCTGGTGATCGCGCGCGCGGCGCCGGTGCCCTCCGGGTCGGGGGCGACCAGGTGGAATCCGTCGGAGGTGATACCGGCGCCGAGCAGCCTGGCGTGGATGGTCGCGCCGCGGGCCTTGGCGTGCTCCTCGGTCTCCAGCACCATCATCGCGCCCGCCTCACCGAAGACGAACCCGTCGCGGTCCACGTCGAACGGCCGCGACGCGCCCTTCGGATCGCCGTTGCGGGTGCTCATCGCGCGCATCATCGTGAACGCGGCGATCGGCACCGCCTGGATGGAACCCTCGACGCCGCCGGTCACGACCATGTCGGCGTCGCCCATCGCGATCATCTTCCATGCGTTGGCGATCGCCTCCGAGCCGGACGAACACGCCGAGACCGGCGTGCAGACGCCCGCACGCGCACCGACCTCCATGCCGACGCAGGCGGCCGGTCCGTTCGGCATGATCCACTGCACCGCCAACGGAGAAACCTTGCGGTAGCCGCCGTTGTGCATCTTGTCGCGCTGGTCGATCATGGCCTCCGCGCCGCCGAGGCCGGTACCCAGCGAGACGGCGAGCCGATCCCGGTCCACCTCGGGGCTGCCCGCGTTGCGCCAGACCTCGCGGGCGAGCACCGTGGCCATCTGCTCGACGTAGGCCAGCCTGCGGACCTCCTCGACACTGAGGCAGGAACGAGGCGTGACCTTCAGGTGCCCGCCGATGCGTACCGGCAGCTCGAACTGGTCGATGAACGGATCGTCGAGGACATCGATGCCGCTCTCGCCGTTCAGTAAGCCCTTCCAGGTGGAGTCCACATCGCCCGCGATCGATGTGGTCGCCGCGAGGCTGGTCACCACGACATCGGGGAAGGTGCCACGCTCGGTGGACGGAAGCTGCATCAAGACTCACTTTCCTGGCGATCGCATGAGTGTTCCGGGAACTGCGCGTCGACGCGGCGGCGTCGAAAGGCCAAGCGGGAGAAGCAACCGTGGTCGTGATCCGGCCGATTCGCATTATCGAGGAGCCCGAGCTAATCCGCAGCAAGACACGCGAATCCGTACCGCGTCCTGGTCGGTGGGCCCGGGGAGCCCGATGCGCCGCGGGTGGGTCCTCCCGGTGGTCCGCGCCGGAGGGCTCGAGTAACGTGCTGTGCGGGGCACGGAGCGCGGACGTGTTCGCGCCCGTCGTGGAATCGCGAGAAGGGATGACTGTGACGGGCGGGCGGATGGTCGGGCTGTTCGCCGGGATCGGCGGACTCGAGCTCGGCCTCGCCGAGCACGGCTGGCGTTCCGAGCTGCTCTGCGAGATCGACGCGGGCGCGCAGGCGGTGCTCGCGGCCCACTTCACCGACGTTCCGCTGCATACCGACATCACCAGGCTGCGCGGCATCCCGGCGGGCACCGAACTCGTCGCGGCCGGGTTCCCCTGTCAGGATCTCTCGCAGGCCGGACGCACCGCGGGCATCACCGGCCAGCGCTCGGGACTGGTCGACGAGGTGTTCCGTCTGGTGCGCCGCAAGCGCGGGCCGCGCTGGCTGCTGATCGAGAACGTCCCTTTCATGCTGCAATTGGGCCGCGGCGCGGCCATGCGGCACATCACCGAGGCGCTGGACGAGCTCGGCTACACCTGGGCATACCGCGTCGTCGACGCGCGCGCGTTCGGCCTGCCGCAGCGCCGCCAGCGCGTGCTCATGCTTGCCTCGCGCACCGAGGATCCGCGCCGCGTACTCTTCGGCGAGGACGCGGGCCCGCTCGAGCTCGGCGACGCCGACAGCGACCCGTGCGGCTTCTACTGGACCGAGGGTGTGCGCGGGCTCGGATGGGCGGTGAACGCGGTGCCAACCCTGAAAGGCGGGTCGGCGCTCGGCATCGCGAGCCCGCCTGCCGTTCGGCTGCCGTCCGGCGAGATCGTGACACCGGGCCTCATCGACGGGGAACTGCTGCAAGGCTTCGCCCCCGACTGGACCGCGCCTGCCACCACGGTGCGCGGCATCCGGCACGGACACCGCTGGAAGCTGATCGGCAACGCGGTGAGCGTGCGGATGGCGGCCTGGGTGGGTGCGAGGCTGACCGCGCCGCTGGATCCGATACCGCACGATCAGGTCCTGCTGCCCGGTCAGCCGTGGCCGATGGCGGCCTGGGGCCGTGCGGGGACCGCCTATCGGGTGCCGGTGTCCGGCTGGCCGGTGCACGAACCCTACGAGGACCTGAAGAACTTCCTCACCGACTCACGGCTGCTCTCCGCGCGCGCCACCGCCGGGTTCCTGCGCAGGGCGGGGATGGGCACGCTGCGCTTCCCGGACGGGTTCCTCACCGATATGGAGAACCACCTGGACCGCATGGGCGGCTGGGCGGCCTGAGCCGATGATCGAGCGACCACGCACCGACGCCGTGACCAGTGCCAGACTGGCCAAGCAGCGGCGCAGCGGGACCGCACCCGAATTGGCCCTGCGCCGCGAACTGCACCGGCGTGGCCTGCGCTATTTCGTCGACCGCGCTCCACTTCGCGGGCAGCGCCGCCGCGCCGACGTGATCTTTCCGCGGCGCAAGGTCGCGGTGTACGTCGACGGGTGCTTCTGGCACAGCTGCCCGGATCACGCGACCTCCCCGAAGAACAACGCCGAATGGTGGGCCGCCAAGCTCGCGGGCAATGTGGCGCGCGACCGCGCCACCGACGACACGCTGCACGCCGCAGGGTGGCAGGTGGTGCGGATCTGGGAACACGAGGACCCGTCCGCCGCAGCCGATCGGGTGCAGGCCGCACTGCGCCGGAATCCCGGCTGAATCGGGCGAACCGCTAGCGGTTGCGCATCCGCACCAGGGTGCGTGGAGCGTGGGCGGCGAGATAACCCGACACCGCCATGGCCGCCATCATCGCCAAACCGGCGGCGGCTGTCGCATATCCGATCATGGAAACCTCCTGACTCGCTTCCACTCCAGACTTGCCGGACAAGCTGACAGTAGCCTGTGCACCCCGTGTCAATGCCGTACGAACCGCTGGCAACACGCTTGTTCTTCCTCGGACTCCCCACCGAGCGGTTCGGGACAATGGGCAGGGTGACCGACGACGGGAGCAAGATCGCCGAACGACGCGCACCGATCGCTTCCTGGCTGATCGCCGTGGCGATCGCGATAGCCGGACTCTGCTACTCGTCCTGGGTGCTGGAGTTCGTGCTGCCCATCGACTCCGATCCCGTGAACCAGTTCCTCAGCGAGCTGGACGCGGAAGGCAAGCCATACCGCGAGGTGTTCGGGACGGGCGACAAGATCGCCGGGGCACTGCTCATCCCGGCCGCGCTCGGCGGGCTGCTGATCTTCCCGCGGCGCAGGCTCACCACCGTCGGCTGGGTGGCGCTGGCCTGCTTCGGCGCCGCGACCATCGCCGACGCGCTGCTCCCGCTGCGCGACTGCACCCCTGGTGAGCCGGGCTGCGGCGGGCCGAGCGAGCTGTTTCCGCAGCTGCATCAGCCGCACGCGCTGACAAGCACCCTCGCGGTCACCTCGATCGCGGTCGCGGTGTTCGCGTTCAGCCTGGCGGCATTCCGCTACCACCGCTGGCGGATTCTGCGCGAGTTCGGGGTGGTCGTGCTGACGATCGGTGCCGCAGCGACGGTGTGGCTGCTGGTGGCCGACAACCTGCCCGGCGAATACGCGCTCGGCATCGCCCAGCGCATCCAGGTCGGGTCGATGTCGCTGTGGTTGCTCACGCTGGCCGTTGCAGTGGTCATCGAGGGCAGAGAGTGGACCGAACCGATCAGCCGACCGTGACGCGCACCCGGTGGGTTTCGGTGGCGGCGGGCAGCTTCGCGGTGTCGACGACGAGGATCTCGCCGGTGTCCTGGCGTCCGTCGGGCAGCGTCTTGGGCTTCAGGCGGAACGGCGGCTGCTCGCCCTCGCTCGCGGCCAGGCCGAAGTCACTGTCGTTGGCGATATAGATCGTCTTGCCGCCGTCGGGGCTCGCGACGCCCTCGATCTTGTCGTGGCCGAAGAAGCGGCCCTGCGCGTCGAGGCCGGCCACCAGCGCGGTGAGATCCAGGTTGCGCTGTTTGGCGACCGGCGTGATGCCCGCCTTGCCCAGCGCGGCCACCGCATCATCGGTCGAGACCGGGCCCACCAGCGTCTCCAACGGTTTGCCTGCCACGAGCAGCCCGCCGCGCTCCGGGTCGTACTGCGCTCCGGGCACCTTCGACTCGGGTCCGACATCGGTCGCGCCGGAGATGTCGATGGTCCAGATCTTCTTGTCCGACTTCGGGGCCAAGTTGCCGTCGCGCTCGTCCACCAGGAAGGTGGTGGCGCTCAGCGCGGTGATCTCGGAGACCGCGACCTTGGTCTGTTTCGGATTCGCCAGCGGGTAGACGAATTCGCGCTGCGCCTTGGTCTTCAGGTCGACGGTGACGATGCGGGTCATCGGAACGTCCTTGGCCGAGCCGTCCAGGCCCGGTGTCTTCAGACCGCTTTGGATGACGCCGACCAGGGTGTTGCCGTCCGGCGTGACGGTCAGACCCTCCATGCCCTGATTCGGGGTGCGCAGCGCGAGTTCCTTCGGCAGACCCGCGCCGGGGGCGAGACGCTCGATCTCCTTACCCGTAGCGTCGAAATGCACCAGGAACGGACCGTATTCGTCCGAGACCCAGAACGTTCCGTCGGGCAGTGCGACCAAACCCTCTGGGTCGAGGCCGTGATCGGTGGCGGGCAGCACCGTGCCGTCCAGGTCCTTGATGGTCTCGCCGGTGTTCGCGGCCACGTCGACCTGACCGTTGAACAGGGTGCCGTCGGCGCGGCGCAGCTCGATGGTGGATTGGAGCACCGCGCGGGCGCCCTCCAGCCGGAATCGGCCGATCTTGGGAACGAATCGCGGTGTCGGCGCGATCTTTTCGTTCTTACCGGGGCCGTCGACGTTCGGGCCGCGGTCGGTGAGTCCGTAGAACTCGTCGGCGCGGCCGGGCACCGGGGTCAACGCGGAGCCGAAACCGCTGCCCTGCACGGTGATTCCGCCGAACTCGCCGAGCGAAGGAATGTCGGTGGCGTACAGGCGGACCGCGTCGCTCGTGGTGACCGTGAACCCGTCGGTCCCCTGATAACCGGCGGCCGGGGTGTATTCGAACGCGCCGTCGTCACGCCGGACGACCGTGCCGTGCTCCGGCTCCGCCGTCAGCGCGATCGGGGTGCGTCCGCCGGTCGCGGCCAGCAACTGGTCGAGCGTGATCACCACCGAACGGTCTTGCGCGGTACTGAAATCGGCGCCGTCGCCGTCGGCCGCGCAACCCGCGGCCATGGCGGCCGCACAGACGATCGCGGAGCAGGAGAACAGGAGACCGGGTCTGGCAATCACCCGGCATGCCTATCGCGCCGACTCATCGCGGAGTCGACACCGAGGTTAATTGTTGGCCACGGCGAACAGCGGCGGCCATGCTGTCGCCATGACCAAGCGTGTGAACATCTCCTCCGAATCCGAGTTCGAAGACGTGGTCGGCTACTCACGGGCCGTGCGCGTCGGCGGTTTCGTCGCGGTCAGCGGGACCACCGCCGCGGCGCCGGGCGGTACCGCGGTCGGCGGGGACGACATCGGCGAGCAGACCAGGGAGGCCCTGCGCCGCATCGCCGCCGCGCTCGACGAAGCCGGTGCGCGCATGGCCGACGTCGTCCGCACCCGGATCTTCGTCACCGACATCGGCCGGTGGCCCGAGGTCGCCGCCGCGCACGCCGAGGTGTTCGGTTCGATCCGGCCCGCCGCGTCGATGTACGAGGTGAAAGCGCTCATCACACCCGCCCTGCTGGTGGAGATCGAGGCCGACGCGGTCGTCGCCGATCGACCCGCCGATCGCCTCGTCGCTGAGTAAGGTCGACATCGTGACCAGCGACGCGCAGGATCCGACCCCGCACGATCTGCTCGACCGAGTCGCCGACGCGACCGCCCGGTTGCTCGAGACCGTGGGCGGTCTACGCGACGGCGACGTCATCGAACCCTCGCCGCTGCCGGGCTGGACCCGCGGACATGTGCTCGCCCACCTCGCGCGCAACGCCGACAGCCTGGTCAATCTGCTGATCTGGGCGCGGACCGGTATCGAGACCCCGCAGTACGCGAGCCCGTTCCTGCGCGAATTCGATATCGACGCGGGCGCGCCGCGACCGGTCGCCGAACAACTCCGCGACATCGAGGCCGCCGCCAACCGCTGGTCCGCACTCGCGAGCACCGCGTCGCCGGAAAACTGGACCGCCATCGTCCGCACCCGCGCGGGCCGCGCCATCCCCGCCGCCGAAATCCCCTGGATGCGCCTGCTCGAAGTCGAAATCCACCACGTCGACCTCGCCGCCTCCTACACCCCCGCCGACTGGCCCGCCTCCTTCGTCGCCCGCGCCCTCCCCCGCGTCGCCGCCGACCTCGCCAAAACCCTCGACCCCGCCACCCCGCCCTTCGACATCCAAGCCACCGACCTCGACTTCACCGCCACCCTCACCCCCGGCGCCCCGACCCACACCGTCATGGGCCCCGCCCACTCCCTCCTCGCCTGGCTCATCGGCCGCTCCCCCGGACACGACCTGACCGCTCCCCTGCCCACTCTCCCCGCTTGGCGTTGACGCGACTACCCCCGCTTCGGCCCACAAATCGTGCTTTCGTCCTCGATTGCAAGTAAGCGCGGGCGTAGGAGGGAAACGAGAGTATCGGCGATCGCTCGAGCGAGACGCCGATTCCGGAGCAGCCCTGCGACATTGAGATCCTCGATGACGATCGTTCCGAATCGTCCCGTCAACGCGGCGGTCAACCGATGCAGGCCGTTGCTTCGCGCGTTGGTGATCCGGGTGTGAGCCCGGGCGATCGACCTGTTGGTCCGCAGCCAGCGTTGTGACGGCTCGACACCTTTCGGCCGTCGTCGCCTAGCAGCTCGCCGCTGGAGCCAGCGCCAGCCTCCTCGAGCACGATCCAGATGCTTCGGGTTGGCCACCATCCCCTCGACATCGGTCACGCCGGGCACCGCCTCGGACAGCACCGCGAGGTGCTTGATCCCGAGGTCGACGCCCACGACCGCGTCCGGGTTGAGGGGACTGTGACACAAAGCACAAGCCCGCAGCTGTCCGTGGAATGCGAAAGCCCCCGCCTTTCGGCGGGGGCTTTCGCGATGTGCGCCCGGAGAGACTCGAACTCCCAACCTTCTGATCCGTAGTCAGATGCTCTATCCGTTGAGCTACGGGCGCAGTACCTGTTCAGTTGTCACCCGGCGAACCGGGTGTGGCGGAGGCGAGAGGATTTGAACCTCCGGTCCCCGTGAAGGGACAACTCATTAGCAGTGAGTCCCATTCGGCCGCTCTGGCACGCCTCCTGGAGCCTTCTCTTCGAGGGCACCGGTCCTTTCGAACCGCCGAGCATGAAGGTTACATGACCCAACGTCCGGATAACAAAACGCCTGGTTATCAGCGTAAGTTGCTGTCGAACCAGTCGAAGATCCGGGTTTGGGAGTCGATGGCGGAGTTGTTGTCCTCGCCCTCGGCGCCGGGGTGGTCCGCGCGGTGGTGCAGACCGGGGTAGGTGACCACCAGGCTGGCGACGGAGGCGCGGGCCGCGGCGTCGCGCAGGCGGTCGACGTCGTCGGGCGGGGTGGACGGGTCGTCGGCGCCGAAGAGGCCGAGCCAGGGAGCCTGGAGGTCGGGGGCGACGCGCACGAGCGCCTCGGCCTCGGCGGTGAGCGGTTCGGTGATGCCGGAGGCGGCGATGCTGACCGCGGCGCCGATCGGCCGGTTGGTGGCGACGAGGAAGGCTGCGGTGCCCGCGTGGTCGAAGCCGAGCACGCCGATGCAGTCGGGGAAGACGCCGCGGCGGGTCAGCCAGTCGAAGCAGGCGTCGAAATCGTCGAAGAGTTCATCGCCGAAGACCTCGTGCGCGGGGTCGCCGCCGTTCGCCCTGTGGAACAGGTTGGGCGCGACGACGGTCCAACCCTCGATGGCCAGCGCCCGCATGAACTCGAGCAGTCCGCCGCTGAAGTCCCGAGATTCGTGCAACACCACGATTCCGCCGCGCGAATTGCCCTCCGGTTCGATGACGGTGATGGGCACCCGGCTGCCTTCGGTGGGGCGCTGCTCGAGGTCTTCGCCACCGCGTAGCACGGCGATATCGTCATAAATGCCCGACATGGAACCAGCCTAGGGCGAGCCGCTTGTATTCGCGAGAAATTGCACGTGAGCGGCCATTGCCCGCAACATTTCCGGTATGGAGCCGCAATTCCGGCACAGCCGGGCGTCGGTCGGTGGCCCGCGCACGGCCGCGGCGGAGGCGGAGGGACGGCAGGCCGGCGCTCACCGCGGGCCATTTAGGGTGGAGGGGTGACAGCGCGCATCCGGCCCGACCTCTCCGCCATCCCGGCCTACACGCCCGGGCGCAGCCATCCGGGCGCGGTCAAACTGGCCAGCAACGAGACCACCCTGCCCCCGCTGCCCGCCGCCGCGAAGGCGATCGCCGAGGCGGCCGAGCTCGCCCACCGGTACCCGGACAACCAGGCGAGCGAGCTGCGCGCCGCGCTGGCCGAGTTCCTCGGGGTCACGCCCGAGCACGTCGCGGTGGGCTGCGGCAGCGTCGCGCTGTGCCAGGAGCTGGTCCAGATCACCTGCGCCGCACCGACCGACGAGGTGCTGTTCGCCTGGCGCTCGTTCGAGGCGTACCCGATCGTCACCCAGGTGGGGAACGCGACGGCCGTGCAGGTCCCGTTGACGCCGGAGCTGACACACGACCTGGACGCAATGGCGGCCGCGGTGACCGGCAACACCCGGCTGATCTTCGTCTGCAACCCGAACAACCCGACCGGTACCGCGCTTGGCCGCGAGGCGCTGATCCGCTTCCTGGACGCGGTCCCCTCGCATGTGCTCATCGTGCTGGACGAGGCGTACTACGAGTACCTGCGGCTCACTCCGCAGGAGCGCCCCGACGGCGTCGAGCTGGGCCGCGACCGGCCGAATGTGATTGTGCTGCGCACTTTCTCGAAGGCATACGGGCTCGCGGGTCTGCGCGTGGGCTACGCGGTCGGCGATCCGGAGGTGATCGCCGCGATGATGAAGGTGCACATCCCGTTCAGCGTGAACCGGGTGGCTCAGGCCGCGGCGATCGCCTCGCTGGAGGCGCGCCACGAGCTGCTCGAGCGCACCGACGCGGTGATCCTGGAGCGCGATCGGATGCGTGCGGCACTGCTCGCGGCCGGTTACCCGGTGCCGCCGAGCGAGACCAATTTCGTCTGGCTGCCGCTCGGCGCGCGCAGCACGGAGTTCGGCGAGGCGAGCGCGGAAGCCGGTGTGCTGGTGCGGCCGTACGGAACGGACGGTGTCCGGGTGACCGTCGGCGATCCGCACGAGAACGACCGGTTCCTCGACTTCGCCACCGACCCTGGAGTGCTGGCGCGCTTCGCCTGAGATGAGGCGCGCCGCCGGTCGGCGTCGCCACGCGGCTGCCGAGTTCGAGCGTGCCCTGCTCCTGAGATCGGCCTCGCCAGTTGGCGTCCCCACTCGGCCGCCGATCGGCGCACCCAGCGCCGTCAGCGGATCGCGGGGTACACCGTCGGCCACGAGGCGGCGAGCTCGTCACCCCAGTACGGCCACGAATGCGTGCCCGTGGCACGGAAATTCGCGGTGACCGGAATGCGGAGCGACGTGAAGCGGTCGACCAGCCTGCGGGTGCACGCGTTGGTCGCGGCCTCCAGCGGTCCGCCGAATCCGATGGTGCTGACCACGTCCGTCTTGCCGGGCACGTCGTACTTGCCGGGCAGACCGTTGCCGACGGACAGGTAGATCGCCTTGCCGCGCAACGCTTCCGCGTGCAGCACCACGTCATGGGCCAGCCAGTCCGGATGACTCTCGTCGCCGAACATGTTGTCCGGCTGCCCCTGATAGGTGGCCACCACGGCGCGGGCCTGGGTCTGGCCCATATCGGTGCCCGTGGAGAAGCAGCCGCTGTGCGCCGCCACCGCACGGTAGAGCTCCGGCCTCCGGAAGGCGAGCATCATCGCGGCCTCAGCGCCCATCGAGACGCCCATGATCGCGTTGCGGCCGTTGCCCTGGAATTCCGTGTCGATGAGCGGTGGGAGTTCCTTGGTCAGGAAGGTCTCCCACCGGTTGGTGCCGAGTACCGGATCGGGACGCTGCCAATCGGTGTAGAAGCTGGCCGGGCCGCCGACGGTGAACACCACGTTCACGTCTTTGTCTTCGTAGAAGCGGTCGGCGTGACCGAGTTCGAGCCAGTTGTTGCTGTCGGCCTCGGCGCTGCGCCCGTCCAGCATGTAAACGGTCGGCCTGCTGTGGCTCCGGTCGCGCGGCAGCAGCACCTGCACCTGCACGGTGCGGCTCATCGCGGGCGATTTCACGAACACGCGCAGCCTGCGGTCGGTGATCGGTTCGATGCGCTCGATCGAGGGCGTGTCGGCAGGCGCGGTGGTCGGTTCGGCGGGGCCGGGCCCATCGGATGACCCGGTGCTCGGCTGGTCGGGCGCGGCCATGGTCACGGGTGCTCCGACCCAAGCCGCACCGGTGAGCAGTGCGGCGCTCATGGCGACGACCGCGAGCCGTCGCCGCATCCAACGCCGAGACAGCATGCTTGCCATGGTGCCAGATGTCGGGCGGGGCCACTCGACCACGCGATACCAGATTCGAATCTTTTGTGACGCGCACCACTTTCGTGAGTCGGCCCTCATCGAGGTGAACTGCGAATACTCCGATTTCGGGCACACCGCCAGCACACTCGCCTTACGCTGCGTCTCGGGCGTTTCATGGAACGTCGATGGGGATCGCCATGACCGGACACAGCCACGACCCTGACAGAGGTCGGCATCCGGCACGCCCGCATCCGCACCGTCCGACCGGTTTTCCGGCAACGCGAGGGCTAATTGCCAGGGCGCTGCTAACGCCCACCCGCGCGCCACCGAACAGATCGGTGTGCCGGCCGTGCCGCGCGCGCGAATTCTCTGCTCGATCGATGTCTGTTTGGCCGCAGTACCTGATGCCCGACCGGAGAAAAGACCGTGAACCACGTGTTGCCCGTTCCACCGCTCGAAACCGCCTCCGACAACCAGCCTTTCGACCCGAGGCTGGCACGCCGCCTGCGCGAGTGCGACGACTTCTTCCGACAACCCGAACTCGCCCACCTGAACGCCCAGCGCCGCCGCGACGCGCTGGACCAGCTGCGCCAGACCGGCGCCTACGGGCAGACCGCCGAGGAGATCCTGATCGGCGCACGCCTGGCCTGGCGCAACCATTCCCGCTGCGTCGGCCGAAAGCATTGGCGCTCACTCAAACTGCTCGACGCGCGGCGGGTCCGCTCGGCGCGCGACCTGGCCGAGGTGTGCTGGCAGCACCTGCACATGGCGACCAACGGCGGCGCGGTGCAGTCCATGATCACCGTCGGCCCGCCGCGCCAGGCCGACGGGCGCGAATACCGCATCGTCAGCCCACAATTGCTGCGCTACGCGGGGTATCGCAACGGCGACGGGACGGTCACCGGCGACGCGGCCAATGTCGCGATCACCGAGTTCGCCAGGAAGCTCGGCTGGCGCGGCGCAGGCACGCCTTTCGACCTTCTTCCGGTGCTGATCAGCACGCCCGACGAGCCGATCAGGTGGTTCGACGTGCCGCGCGAGCTGGCACGGGAGGTGGAGATCGAGCATCCCGAGTTCGACTGGTTCGCCAAGCTCGGCCTGAAATGGCATGCGGTGCCCGCGGTTTCCGCTATGAATCTGGAGATCGGTGGCGTCACCTATCCGTTCGCGCCGTTCAACGGCTGGTACGTGGGCACCGAGATCGGCGCGCGCAATCTCAGCGACACCAACCGATACAACATGCTCCCGTTGATCGCCGACATGATGGGCTTGGACACCTCGCATCCACGCACCCTCTGGCGTGACCAGGCCTCGATCGAGCTGAATCGCGCTGTCCTGCACAGCTATCGGAAGTCGGGCGTGCACATCGTCGACCACCACACCGTGGCGAAACAGTTCTGCGATCACGCGGAGAAGGAGAAGGCCGCAGGCCGCGCCTGCCCCACCGATTGGAGCTGGATCAACCCGCCGATCTCCGCGGGCCTGACTCCGAGTTTCCACCGCTACTTCGACCCGCCGGACGACGAAATCCGACCCAACTTCGTCCGGCGCTGAGTCCCGTTCGCTTCGCTTGCCCCGCAGGCCCTTCCCTTGGGCGTCGTGTCGGCCCGGGCTGTCTCTCGGGTCACACACGGGCTTGCCGACGAGCAGATGCTGTTACGGTAAACGGAGAATGCACCTCCGGTTAAACGTTTCGGCGGATCTGTTCAATGGCGAAGGAGGCCGCGGGCGATGGTGGCTGTCGGATTTCCCGGTCCGCCTCTGGAATTCGGCCTTCCGGCCACCGGAGTGGTCGAACGTCTGCGGGCGGCCGTGCACGGCCGCGGCGGCGAGGCGCTTCGACAGCTGGCCCTGATCACGGTGCTGTATCTCGGCTATCGCGCCGGTCGGATGATCACCGCCGACGACACCGAGCGCGCCTTCGGCAACGCACACGCACTGCTCGATGTCGAACACCGGCTGGGATTCCTCGCCGAGACCGCCGTACAGGAACCGTTCCTGCACTGGGACTTTCTTGCCGTCCCGGCCAATTTCTATTACGCGACCGCGCATTTCACCGTCGCCGTCGCGGTGATCGTATGGCTCTGGGTGTTCCGTCCCCGGCACTACCGCATGACGCGTAACCTCATGGTCGGCCTGACCGGCGCCGGCCTGCTGCTGCACGTGCTGTTGCCGCTCGCACCGCCGCGCATGCTGCCGGACCGCGGTTTCGTCGATGTGGCCGCCCTGCACGGTCAATCCGTCTACGGCCCCGCAGATTCCGAAGGAATGTCGAACCAGTTCGCGGCCATGCCCTCGCTACACGTCGGCTGGGCGCTGCTGCTCGCTGTCGCCGTGGTCGCCGCGACCCGCACCCGCTGGCGCTGGATCGCCCTCGCCCACCCCACGCTCACCATCGTCATCGTGATCGGCACCGGCAACCACTACTGGCTCGACGCCATCGTCGCCGTCCTGCTCCTCGCTGGAACCGCGGTGCTGCACCGGATGATCGTCCCCGCCGCGGCCACCTTGTGGGACGCGAACGAAGCTGCCGCACAGACCCGATCACCCGCCCGGGTCCAGCTGCCGTGAGTCCGCGTACCCGACAAGCCTTCCTCCGAGCCCCAACGGGAAGTTGGTGTCTGCTCAATGCTTTGCGTGGACCACGGGTTCGAGTTGGGGGCTCGCAGCGCCGGTGAGGTCGCGGCGGCGAACCACCACAAGCCCGGTGAAAGTCACGTAGAGGTCGCCGCGTGAGCGGATACCGGCGGGGAGACTATCGCCCATGCCGATCGAGTCTCGGAACTTTGGGCGCATTCCGTCACTGCCGCGGATCTGGGCCAGGCCGCACACGAGTTGGCCGAGGGTGGATCCGATCCATACGGGGAGCGCCACCATTTGGATGGGCATGAGGGCCCAGAAGAAGAATGCCGCGGCGAGCTCAGGGTCGGCATCGATGAGAAGTGCCACCGCTCCGCCCGCAGCGGGAGTTATGACCATGATCAGGACGAAGTCCACGACGCTGGAGCTCGCTTTGCGTAGATCGCGCGGGGATGGATAGCGCGGATCCCCGTCGGCGCCATGATATTCCGGCGCGCTGGATTGCTGGGTCGCGTGCGTGTCGTGGTGCATCGCGAGATCGGCGCGGTAGGCAATGAGGTCGCGTCCCCGGACGACTACGAGATGGGGCGCGAGGGTGTGTATGCCGCGGATCCGGAAGGGGATGGTCGGGTGACGCACGATGGCGCGGGCGATGTCGCGGATGCGCGGGCGGGCCGCGTCACTGCACCGAACGATGGTCAGCCCGCAAATCAACTGGCCGATGCTGGCCCCGATGATGCTCGGAAGCAGGAAGTACTGAGCGAACACCAGGAACAGGATGAAGGGGTATCCACCGAACATCACGACATTTGAGCCGAGGCTGTACACAGTGATCAGCAGCCAAATAACGCCGGCGGCCGCCACGAGTATCAACATCAGGTCGGCGATGTTGGCAACAATACTGCGGAGCCGACGCGGCGACGGGAACCACGGATCCCCCTCGGCCCCAAGATATTCCGCTGCACCGCTGCGCGGTCCCCCTCCGAAACTCACCGCGCAATCATGGCACACGGCACTAGGGTGCGTCCTCGAAGTGGTTGTGGCTGATTCGGACGAAAGTCCCATGATCGGCCCGACCACAGGCGGGGGTCCGGGGGCGGAGCCCGCCGGGCGGGGTGTGGGGGTCGCACCCCCACAAAACATTGCGAAGCGAACCCGGCTCATGCCCTCCATGAGCATGAGCCACCCATGAGCGGAGCGGAGACGGAGGGATTTGAACCCCCGGTCGCTCTCGCGACGCTCGCTTTCAAGGCGAGTGCATTCGGCCGCTCTGCCACGTCTCCAGGCCCACGATCCTAACGGACGGTTCAGTCGGCTCGCTCGCCGATTATCTTGTCGACGCGGGCGAACACCTCACCGATCACAGCGAGGTGTTCGGGAACGAGCAGGTCGATGAAGTCGTTGCGGACGGCTTCGACGTGGCCTGGGGCGGCGGCTTCGAGGCGGCGCATGCCCTCGTCCGTGAGTTCGGCGACGACGCCGCGGCCGTCTTCTTCGCAGGTGTTCCGGCGCACCATGTCCTGCGCCTCCATCCGCCGGATCTGGTGGGTGAGCCTGCTGCGGGAGGAGAGCACACCGTCGGCGAGTTCGCTCATGCGCAGCGAGCGGCCCGGCGCCTCGGACAGCAGCACCAGGATTCGGTAGTCGGCGAGGCTGAGATCGCTGTCGCGCTGCAACTGCCGGTTCAGCGCCGTCATCAGCCGCTGATGTCCGTCCATGTAGGCGCGCCACGCGCGCTGCTGCGTCGGACTCAGCCAGCGAGGCTCGGGCATGCGACCGCTTGGTTCGGGATCCACCGCCCTATTCTAAACAGCCCTGAACTGGGCAAACCCCGATTCTGTTCAGCGGACGGCGGCGATCATGCCGCGGTTCAGATCGGCAGGCCTCGCGCATCCGGACAGCCCGAGCACCGAGTCCAGATCGGCGAGCAGCAACCGCAGCGCGTGCCTGGCGCCGTCGCGGCCCGCGATGCCGAGACCGTAGGCGTACGGCCGCCCGTACAGCACCGCCTTGGCGCCGAGCGCCAAGGCGATGAGCACGTCGGAGCCGCTGCGCACGCCGGAGTCGAACAGCACGTCGGCGCGGTCGCCGACGGACGCGACGATCGCGGGCAGCGCGTCGAGCGCCGCGATGGACCCGTCCACCTGGCGGCCGCCGTGGTTGCTGACCACCACCGCGTCGGCGCCCGCGTCCACCACGAGACGGGCGTCGTCCGGGTGCAGCACGCCCTTGACCGCGATCGGCAGGTCGGTCCATTCGCGCAGGTGGGCGAGGTCGGCGGGGCGGAGGTTGTGGTTGCCGAAGAGCCCGACCCAGGTGAGGATCGCGACCCGCATGGCGTCCTCGCTCTCCTCGGGCGGCGTCGGCAGCTTCGCACGGAACACCGGGTCGGACAGATAGTTGGCGATGCCTTTGCCGTGCAGGAACGGCAGGTGCGCCAGCTGGAGATCCTGCGGCCGCCAGCCGAGGGTCGGGGTGTCGATCGTGACCACGATGGCCTTGGCTCCCGCGCGCTCGGCCCGCTGCACGAACGAACGCGCCAGCTCCGGATCGTTGGGCCAATAGAGCTGATACCACCATTCGCCCGCGGCCGCGCCGACCTCCTCGATGGTGGACGAGGCCGCGGTGGACAGCACCGACCCGATCCCCAGTTCCTTGGTGACCTCGGCGACGATCACCTCGCCGCCCGCGTGCATCAGCTCGAGCACGCCGATCGGCGCGGTCAGCACCGGTGCGGCCAGCCGGGTGCCGAGCACCTCCACCGAGAGATCGCGCGTGCCAGGCCCGGTGGTGCCGCGCAGCATGCGGGGGATGATCCGGTACTTGTCGAAGGCGGCGCGGTTGGCCGCCGCGGTGCGCTCCGCCGACGCGCTGCCTGCGACGTAGGCGTATTCGGCAGGCCCGAGGACTTCCTTGGCGCGCTGTTCCAAACCCGCGGCCGTCATGGGCAGCTCGGGCACGATACCGCCCAATCCGCCCAGGTAGATCTCGTTTTGGAAGTCGATGAAGCTGCTCACGCGGGGAAGGCTAGTCCGTTGTGTCCGTTCCCGCAGGACGCTGAGCGAATAAGCGGCGTTCGCCGACCGAGCGCATCCGCGGCCTGCGCCGATCGGGCGAATCTGCCGCGAGCCCCGATCGAGCGGATCCGCGGCGAGCGGGTCGCGCGGCTGGCACGGTGAACGGCGGGGCACTATGGGGTGATGCGTGCGATCGAGCTGAAAGAATTCGGCGGGCCCGAGGTGCTCACGTGGGGCGAGGCCCCTGATCCCGCGCCGGGCCACGGCGAGGTGTTGATCGATGTGGTGGCCGCGGGGGTGAACCGCGCGGACCTGCTCCAGCGCCAAGGTTTCTACGCACCGCCCGCGGGCGCGAGCGAGATCATCGGTCTGGAGTGCTCGGGCGTCATCGCCGAGGTCGGCGAGGGCGTGCGGGACTGGCGGGTCGGCGACCGGGTGTGCGCGCTGCTGTCGGGCGGCGGCTACGCCGAGCGGGTGGTCGTTCCTACGGGCCAGGTGCTCCCGGTGCCGGAGGGCCTGGATCTCGCTGCGGCGGCGGCTCTTCCGGAGGTGGCGGCCACGGTGTGGTCGAACCTGGTGATGACGGCCGGTCTGCACGCGGGCCAGCTGGTGCTGATCCACGGCGGTGGCAGCGGCATCGGCACGCACGCCATCCAGCTCGCGGTGCACAAGGGCGCGCGGGTGGCGGTCACCGCGGGCTCGGCCGAGAAGCTGGCGCGCTGCGCCGAACTCGGCGCGAGCGTGCTGATCAACTATCGCGAGGACGATTTCGTCGCCGCCGTGCGCGCCGAGCGGTCCGGTGCGAACGGACCCGGCGCCGACATCATCCTCGACAACATGGGCGCCGCCTATCTGTCCCGCAACGTCGAGGCGCTGGCCAAGCACGGCCACCTGGTGGTGATCGGCATGCAGGGCGGCGTGCAAGCCGAGCTGAACCTCGGTGCGCTGCTGTCGAAGTGGGGTTCGGTGCACGCGACGAACGTGCGCAACCGCCCCGCCACCGGCACGGGAAGCAAGGCCGAGATCATCGCCGATGTACGCAGGCACGTCTGGCCGCTGATCGCCGACGGCACCATCGTTCCGGTGATCCACGCCGAGCTGCCGATCGCCGAGGCCGCCGAGGCGCACCGGATGCTGGATGGCGCCGACACCTTCGGCAAGGTCGTGCTGCGGGTGCGCGAAGACGCGAAATGAACTGAGCGATCCGAGCTGAGTGAACCGAACGCGGCGAGCCGACGCGTCTCGAGAGCCGGGTGCGGTCTCGAGACCCGGCTCACTCCAGAGCGGCGAGCGCGCGGCCGAGCTGGTCGATCTCGAATCTGGTTGTGTAGGGCGCGAGTCCGACGGTCACGGCGCCGCCTTCGTCGTTGACGCCGAGCGCGTCGAGCAACCTGCTCCCGCCGTGCACGCCGCTGAGCGTGCCGATGCGGGCGTCGGCCAGCTTGGCGGCGATCTTCTCCGCCTGCATGCCCGCCATGGTGAAGCTGACGGTCGGGATCCGCGTCGAGGCGCGGCCGATCACGGTCAGGCCGGAGATCTTGTCCAGGGTGTCCATCAGGTGCTCGAAGAGCTGGTCGTGGTAGTCCTGCAGCGAGGTGATGGAGATTTCCAGCCGCTCGCGGCGGGTGCCGCTGGCCCGCTCGTCCAGGCCGGCGAGGAAGTCGATGGATGTGGTGAGCCCGGCCAGCAGCGCGTACTGGTGGCCGCCGACCTCGAGTCGTTCGGCGCCCTTCGCGTAGGGGTTCAACGACATCGAGGGGATCCGGTCCAGGAACGCGGGATCACGGAACACCAGCGCGCCGATCTGCGGTCCGCCCCACGCGGGTGCGCTCAGCGCGACCACATCGGCGTTGAGCTCGTCGATATCGATGAGCGCGTAGGGCGCGGCGCCGAACGCGTCGGCGACCAGCAGACCGCCCACCTCGTGCACCCGGTCGGCGGCCACCCGCACGGCGGGCGCGGAGCCGACGATGGGGGAAGCCGCGGTCAATGCCACCAGTCGGGCTGTCGGCCCGATCAGCTCCTCGAACTGCCAGGACGGCATCTCGCAGGTCTCGATCTCGACCTCGGCCCAGCGCACGTGCGCGCCGTAGCGGTTGGCGATCCGCAGCCACGGCGCGACGTTGGCCTCGTCGTCCAGGCGGGACAGCACGATCCCGGTGCCGAGACCGAGCCGGGAGCTCAGCGATTCCGCGAGCCAGGCCAGCAACACCGCCCGGTCGGGGCCGAGCACGACGCCCGCCGGATCACCGCCGACCAGATCGGCGACGGCCTCGCGGGCGGCGTCCAGAATGGCCGCGCTGCGCACCGCTGCGCCGTTGCGGCCGATGTGTGAGAACGACGACGTGCGGAAACCCGTTGACACGGCACGAGATACCGAATCCGGGACAAGCATGCCCGCCTGCGGATCGAGATGGATCCAGCCGTCGCCCAGGGACGGTATCAGGCCCCGAACCCTCGCGACGTCGTAAGTCATGCTGGCCACTCTAAGGGCAGCGGGCAAGCCTGCGTAACCGCCTTCCCCTCCTGGCCTGCTCGCGAAGGCGTCGGCACGGCACGCGGCGCGGACCGGACGACGAACGGACGCGGCCGGCTCGGCACCGACCCGGACCTGGGGTTTCGCCCGGGGCTCCGCCGGTGAGGGCGGGGCGGCGCGAGGCAGGACCGACGGGGGCGGGACCGCTCCGTGCTCAGTCGCTCGGAACCGGACCGTTCAGGACTGGGCGCCGATGCGCGGCGACGCAGCGACCCGGGAATCAGCATGGCAACCGACTTTCAGCAAATCCGAACCACACGGACCCGAACAGAATAGTCGGCGCCGTCCGGCCGCGGCACCGGCCTGGCCACCTCCACCCGGACGTGCCCGTTTAGCGCGTCCGGCGACGACGCGACATGATAGGGAACATGACGCACTCGGATGAGTCACCCGATTCCATCGTCGTGGTCGGACCCGACGGGCGGCCGCTGATCATCCCGGCCGACGCGGGCACCCCGCTGACCGGACAGGTGGTCACCGACGGCGACGAGAAGGCCGACGACGCGACCGACCGCGAGGACGCCGGCGAGTCGCTCGCCGACATGGTGGAGCAGCCTGCCAAGGTCATGCGCATCGGCACCATGATCAAGCAGCTGCTCGAGGAGGTGCGCGCGGCTCCGCTCGACGACGCGAGCCGCACTCGGCTCAGGGAGATCCACAAGTCCTCGGTGCGCGAGCTCGAGCAGGGCTTGGCCCCGGAGCTTCGCGACGAACTCGAGCGTCTGACCTTGCCGTTCACCGACGACGCCGTGCCATCCGACGCCGAGCTGCGTATCGCCCAAGCCCAGCTGGTCGGCTGGCTGGAGGGCCTGTTCCACGGCATCCAGACCGCGCTGTTCGCCCAGCAGATGGCCGCTCGCGCGCAGCTCGAGCAAATGCGCCAGGGCGCGCTGCCGCCCGGCCTGCACGCGATGGACCCGCGCGGCGGCCGCGGCGACCACGCGACGGGCGGTTCCGGCCAGTACCTGTAACCCCGCTTGGCTGGTGACGAATTTCCCCGGTCCGGCGTGTACCAGCGGACCCGATGTGAGGATGCAAGGGTAGGGTCGAGCACCGTGCCCGCCGCTGCCGCTCGCCCCGACTCCGATGAGAGTACGGCGCGTCCTGAAGAGAGCCCAGTGCGTTCAGATGACAGCTTGCGTTCCGACAGTCCCTCGACCACCGAAGAGCGTCCGGTGAGTGCTGAGAGCACCGCGCCGGAGCAGCCGAGCGAGACCGAGGCGATGACGCCGCTCGTCTCGGACTCGCAGACCTTCGGGCGCGCGGTCAAGGACATGCGCGACGGCTTCGGCCAGCGCGAGCTATGGCTGTCGCTGGGCTGGCAGGACATCAAACAGCGCTACCGGCGCTCGGTGCTCGGCCCGTTCTGGATCACCATCGCGACCGGCGTGCAGGCCGCGGCGATGGGCATTCTCTACGCGACGCTGCTCGATCAGCCGCTGCGCGAATACCTGCCCTACGTGACCGTCGGGTTGATCGTCTGGAACGTGATCCAGGCGAGCATTCTCGATGGCTCGGAGGTGTTCATCGCCAATGAGGGCCTGATCAAACAGCTTCCCTCCGCGCTGAGCGTGCACGTGTATCGGCTGGTGTGGCGGCAACTGCTGTTCTTCGCCCACAACATGGTCATCTACCTGGTGCTGCTGGCGGCGTTCGGGATATGGGAGAACCTGCGCTGGTCGAGCCTGCTTGCGATACCGGCGATCGGCCTGATCTTCCTCAATTCCATGTGGGTGTCGATCGTGTTCGGCATCTTCAGCACCCGGTACCGGGATATCGCGCCGATTCTCAGCAGCACCACGCTGATGCTTTTCGTGCTGACGCCGGTGATGTGGACGACAAAAACCCTGGAAGACCAGATCGGCGGGGCAAGCGACCGAGCCAGGCTGGTGGAGATCATCCCGACCTTCCACTATCTGGAAATCGTGCGCGCTCCCCTGCTCGGTGAACCACAGGAACTGCGGCACTGGGTGATCGTCGGCACGATCACGGTGGTGGGCTGGATCGTCGCGGCGTTGGCCATGAAGCAGTACCGTTCGCGCGTACCGTACTGGGTATAGGAGCCGCAGCGATGAGCCGTGTGAGTATCGAAACCCGTCAGGCGTGGGTCGAGTTCCCGATCTTCGACGCCAAGTCGCGGTCTCTGAAAAAGGCGTTCCTCGGCAAGGCGGGCGGCGCGATCGGGCGCAACCAATCCGATGTGGTCGTGGTCGAAGCGTTGCGCGACATCACGATGTCACTGAAGGAAGGCGACCGGGTCGGCCTGGTCGGCCACAACGGCGCGGGCAAATCCACGCTGCTGCGCCTGCTTTCGGGAATCTATGAACCGTCCCGCGGCAGCGCGCGCATTCGCGGGCGGGTGGCGCCGGTATTCGACCTCGGCGTCGGCATGGACCCCGAGATCTCCGGCTACGAGAACATCATCATTCGCGGGCTGTTCCTCGGCCAGACCCGTAAGCAGATGCTCGCCAAGATCGACGAGATCGCCGAGTTCACCGAGCTCGGCGAATACCTGCAGATGCCGTTGCGCACCTATTCGACCGGTATGCGGGTGCGGCTGGCGATGGGCGTCGTCACCTCCATCGACCCGGAAATCCTGCTGCTCGACGAGGGCATCGGCGCGGTCGACGCGGAATTCATGAAGAAGGCACGGCTGCGTTTACAGGAACTCGTCGCGCGTTCTGGCATTCTGGTGTTCGCCAGCCATTCCAATGAATTCCTCGCTCAGCTCTGCGATTCCGCACTGTGGATCGATCACGGACAGATCCGGTTGCGCGGCGGCATCGAAGAGGTGGTGCGCGCGTACGAGGGTCCGGACGCCGGAAACCACGTCGCGACCGTGCTGAAGGAAATGGCAGCGGAGCGGGCGGCGACCGAAAAGTCCGAGGACAGCGCACGAGAACTGGAGCGAAACAACGCATGAACGAGCCGACCGGGCAGGACGCCCCGATCACCGCTGGGGCGCAGACCCCGGTCGACTCGACCGAACCGGAGCGGGTGTACACGCCGAGCGACACCGGTCCGGGCGCACGCATCATCGCCGTCGTGGTCACCCACAAGCGCCGTGAGCTGCTCGCCGAATCGCTGAAGGTCGTCACCTCCCAGTCGCGGCCGGTCGATCACCTCATCGTGGTGGACAACGGCAACGAGCCCGAGGTCGCCGAACTGGTCGAGCAGCAGCCGATCGAGACCACCTACCTCGGCTCCGCCCACAACCTCGGCGGCGCGGGCGGTTTCGCGCTCGGCATCCTGCACGCGCTGACCCAGGGCGCGGACTGGGTGTGGCTGGCCGACGACGACGGACGACCCGAGGGCGCCGAGGTGCTGGCCACCCTGCTCGACTGCGCGAAGCGGCACGGGCTCGCCGAGGTCTCCCCGGTGGTCTGCGATATCGACGACCCGGACCGCCTGGCCTTCCCGCTGCGCCGCGGCGTGGTTTGGCGGCGGCTGCGTTCCGAACTCGGCGACGAGGACTTCCTGCCCGGCATCGCGTCGCTGTTCAACGGCGCGCTCATCTCCGCGGCGGCGGTCGACCTGATCGGCGTGCCCGACCTACGCCTGTTCGTGCGCGGCGACGAGGTGGAGGTGCACCGCAGGCTGGTCCGCTCGGGCCTGCCCTTCGGCACCTGCCTGCAGACCGCCTATCTGCATCCCAACGGCGCCGCCGAATTCAAGCCGATCCTGGGCGGCCGGATGCACACCCAGTACCCCGACGATCCGGTGAAGCGCTACTTCACCTACCGCAACCGCGGCTATCTGATGGCCCAGCCCGGTATGCGCAAACTGTTGCCGCAGGAGTGGATTCGCTTCTCCTGGTTCTTCCTCGTCACCCGCCGCGATCCCGCGGGGTTGAAGGAGTGGTTCCATTTGCGGTCGCTCGGGCGGAACGAGCAGTTCGGGAAGCCGGAGAAGTAGGGGGTCGGGGGGACGGGGTTCCTTTGGGGTGGGCGATAAATCGGTTGCGGGGGTGGTGAGGGGTCTGGCAGGGTTTTGGGAGATTCGAGGTTCGAGACGGAAGTGAGGAGGTGGAGATCGTGACGACGAACGTTCGGGTTGTCGTGCCCGTGTGCGCCGCGCTGAAGCGCGTTGCCGCACCGCACTCCACCTCTGTTTCCTCTCGCTGAACCCAGGTCGGGTTCGGCGCCCGACGAATGGATTCTTCCCATCATGGTCGACTACGACCTGCTCATCCCTTACGGCTGGACGGAAGCCGTAGCCAACGAATACGCCGCACTCATCGACGACGGGTGCGTGCCCGCGCGGGTGATCCGGATGGATCGCAGCGAATGTGATGTCGCGACGCCAGAAGGTTGGGCGCGCGCGAAGTGCCCGCGTTCGGATGCCGAGCCGAGCGGCTTGTGCACCGGCGACTGGGTGAGCCTCGACGCGCGGCGCAACGTGCGCGCGCTGCTGCCGCGCCGCTCCGCGATCGTGCGTTCGACGGCGTCGCGGCGGTCCGAGGGCCAAGTGCTCGCGGCCAATGTGGACACCGTGCTGGTCTGCGCGGCCGCAGATGGCGACGTCGACCTCGGCCGGATCGAACGACTGCTCACCCTGGCCTGGGAAAGCAACGCGCAACCGGTCGTCGCGCTCACCAAAGCCGATGCGGCGGAGGATGTTCCGATCGAGGCAGTACAGGCCGTCGCGCCGGGCGCCACGGTGCTCGCGGTCAGCGCGGCGAGCGGGTACGGCATCGATGTGCTCACCGCCGTGCTGGACGGGACGGTCGCGCTGATCGGCCCCTCCGGTGCGGGCAAGTCGACGCTGGCCAACGCGCTGCTCGGCGCGGAAGTGTTCGCCACCAACGCCGTTCGCGCGGTGGACAAGAAGGGCAGGCACACCACCGTGCACCGGGAGCTGCGCCCGCTGCCGAACGGCGGAACCCTCATCGACACTCCCGGTCTGCGCGGCGTCGGCCTGTTGGATGCCGCCGAAGGGCTGGAGAAGACCTTCAGCGATATCGAATCCCTCGCCGCCGCATGCCGTTTCGATGACTGCTCGCACGAGAGCGAACCCGGGTGCGCGGTGCGCGATGCCCTCGAGACGGGGGCGCTCTCCCAGCGCCGCTTCGACAGCTATCGCAAGCTCGCCAAGGAGAACGCCTGGATGGCGGCCCGGGTCGACAAGCGGTTGCAAGCCGAGCGCGATCGCGCCTGGCGCGGCATCAGGAAGGAGCAGCGCCGGATGTATCGGGAGCGGGGCTCGAAGCGCTGACGGTCGAGCCAGCGCATCGCCTCCGGTAGGCGCTCGGCCACATCGGTGCGACCACCCGCGCCCTATGCAACTAGGTGCATAGGGCGCGGGGTTACGCTTAGCCTGCAAGGCGTGGCAGCCGCGATCCGCGGCACGACGACAGGAGCAGGCCATGACGGAACCGGGTTCGAAGCCGCTGGCGGGCAAGACGATGATCATGTCGGGCGGCAGCCGCGGCATCGGTCTCGAGATCGCCAAGCGCGCCGCGGCCGACGGCGCCAACATCACGTTGATCGCCAAGACCGATCAGCCGCATCCCAAGCTCCCCGGCACGATCCACACCGCGGCCGCGGAACTCGAGGAGGCGGGCGGTCAGGTGCTGCCGTTCGTCGGCGACGTGCGGGTCGACGAGTCGGTGGCCGAGGCGGTGCGCCTGACCGTGGAACGCTTCGGCGGCATCGACATCGTCGTGAACAACGCCTCGGCGATCGACCTGTCCAATACCGACGCGCTGTCGATGAAGAAGTACGACCTGATGCAGGACATCAACTGCCGCGGCAGCTTCCTGCTGTCCAAGCTGAGCCTGCCGCACCTGCGCGAATCGGCGAAGGCCGGGCGCAACCCGCACATCCTCACCCTCTCCCCGCCGCTGAACCTGGACCCGAAGTGGGCCGGCGCATCGCTGGGCTACACCATCGCCAAGTACGGCATGTCGCTCACCACGCTCGGTCTGGCGGAAGAGTTGAAGGGCGACGGCATCGGGGTGAACTCGCTATGGCCGCGCACCACCATCGCCACCGCCGCGGTGCGCAACCTGCTCGGCGGCGAGCAGATGGTCGCCACCTCGCGCACCCCCGACATCTACGCCGACTCCGCCTACCTGGTGCTCACCTCCCCCGCCGAGAAGACCACCGGCAATTTCTTCATCGATGACGAGGTGCTCGCCGCGCACGGCATCACCGACCTCGACAAATACCGTGTGGTCCCCGGCGACGCCGAGCTCACCACCGACCTCTTCCTCTAGCGGTCATCGAACTGGCCCGGCGCTCCCCAGCTTTCGCCTGACCACTCCGGCACCGGGCTTCGCAGACCCTCCGCACGCCTCGCAGACCATGCAACCTCTGCGAGGCGTGTGGAACCTCTGTGCGGCCTATTGCCTGAAAGTCGCTGGCGGAGAAGTGTGAGATGTACCGGTGGCGCCACCGGGGCGCTGCCCCGAGCACAGAGGGGGTGGACCGTGTTCGCACGTTCTACCACTATTCATGCGCGAACCTCCGAGATAGACGCCGGGATCGCGCACGTGCGCGACGTAGTAATGCCCGCGGTGGAAGGCATACGCGGCTGTGTCGGGCTGTCATTGCTGGTCGACCGACGTTCCGGGCGATGCATAATCACGACGGCGTGGGAGACCGAGCAAGCGATGCACGACAGCGCGGTCCGGGTGCGGCCGATCCGGGAGCGCGCGGCCGAGGCATTCGGCGGCAACGCGGAAGTCCAGGAATGGGATATCGCCGTGCTGCACCGCGACCACCGCTCACGAGAAGGCGCCTGTGTGCGCGCGGTTTGGGTGGAGGGTGACCCGAATCGAGCCGATACGGCGATCGAGACCTACAAATCTCACGCTCTGCCCGAGTTGGAAAGCCTGGAAGGCTTCTGCAGCGCGAGCCTGATGGTCGACCGCGCTTCCGGCCGCGGCGTCTCCACCGTCACCTTCGACAGCGCGGACGCGATGGACCGCAACCGCGAGCAGGCCACGGCGATGCGCGAAACCAATACCAAGCGCGCGGGCATGCGGGTGATCGACGTCCGCGAATTCGAGCTGGCGCTCGCGCACCTGCGCGTACCCGAATTGGTGTGACCGTCCCGCGGCGCCGCCGTGACGACGGCGCCGCGTTCCGGCTCAGTCCCTGATGCCGTAGAGGCGCTCCCAGTTGGCGCGGCTGGTGAGTTCGGGCATGGCGGCGCGGTACTGCTCCTGCAGGGTGGGCAGTTCCTTGCGCAGGCGACGCAGCACGTGGAACGTGCGCCGCAGCAGCGCGCGGGCGCGTACCTTGTCGCGCTGCCGGACCCGGACGCCGGACTGCGAGGCGTCGGTGACCACGACGTGATCGAACAGCGAGACGTGCCACCAGTGCGCGTCCTCGCGGGTGACCCCGATCAGGCCGTGCTGGGTGCGGCCGAACCACTGGTTGATCGCGCGCTTGACGAGCACCAGCGCTTCCCGGCTCGGCTCGCCGTTCGCCCGGCGCAACTGGATGTCGGCCGCGCGCACCGGCGGCGTCGCAGCCGGGTGCTTGATCGTCTCGCCGTAGTCGGCGCGGCTGGTGCGGGCCGCGGCCAGCGCGGCGATACCGCCGTCGCGCAGCACCTTCGGCCCCTCCAGGAAGTCCTCGATGCCCTGCAGCGTCGTGTGCACCAGCCCGTACTGCATGGCGACCAGGTGCTCGGCGATGTTGCGGAACAGCTGTTTGGTGATCTTCTTGCCGTCCAGATCGGCGTGCATGGCTCCGACGATGAGCGAGTTGCGCGTGCTGAAGTAGCGCGCCCAGTCGTCGTAGTCCTTCCAGTAGAAGTCCGCGTGCCAGACCGCCGCGTTGGGCAGCGTGACGGTGACGAAACCGTGCTCCCGCGCGCGCACGCCGTACTCCACGTCGTCCCACTGGAAGAAGATCGGAATCGGCAGCCCGATCTTCGCGACCACCTCGGCCGGGATCAGGCAGGTCCACCAGGCGTTGTAGCCCGCGTCGACGCGGCGCTCCTGGTTCTTCTTGAGCATGCTGGTGTTGCGCAGCGCCTTGGGCACCTTCTGGCCGTGCCGCAGCTCGTGCAGGTGCACTTCCTCGGCGCCGACGTTGAGGTAGTCGGGGTTGAGCAGGAACAGCATCTGCGCGCCGACCAGCATGGGTTCCACCGTCATGTTGGCGAAGGCGTTGAGCCGCAGCACCGTTTCCGGTTCGCACAGGATGTCGTCGTCCATCAGGATGACGTCCGCGTGCTCGTTCACCGCGGAGACCTCGTAGAGCCCGCGCGTGAAGCCGCCCGCGCCGCCCAGATTCGGCTGACGGATGTAGCGCAGTTTGTCGCCGAAGACGGGCTGCACCTCCTGGTACCGCGGCCGGTCCTGCACCAGGTCGGTGCCCTGATCCACCACGTAGACCGCATCGATGGCGGCGAGCACGGTGGCGTCGGAGGCCAGCGCGGCCACCGTCTCGGCGCAGTCAGCGGCCCGGTTGAAGGTGCAGATCGCGATGGCCACCGGGCGGATGCGCTCGGGGGCGACGGAGGACCAGGTGAGTTCGGAGATGCCGAGCTCACCGCCGTCGGCGTCGAATTCCAGCCACATCGCGCCGCCGTCGACGTACTGGTCGAGCGGCGCGGTCAGGGTGAGCGGACCGCTCGCGTCGACCGTCGCGGTGTCGATGATCCTGCGGTGGCCCGCGATGTCCGAGGCGACCAGCCTGATCCTGGCCTTCTTCGTCACGTCGAGCACCATCGTGGCGCGGACCTCGGTGACAGTGGTCCAGCGCTGCCAGTAGCTGGCCGAGAATCGGCCGAAGTAGGTGTTGGTGTGGGCGGTGGCGCCCTTGTCCAGGTGCAACGCCAGTCGTTCGCGCGTCGAGCGTCCCTTGACCACCGCGTAGAGTTCGTCGCTCACCTTGGCCGATGGACCGGTGAAGATGCCACGCTGCAGGACCAACCTGTCCGGTGCCCGGTGATCGGCACGCAACGAAGCGGGCGCGGCGGCGGGCGTAGCGTGATCGTTCGATTCGGTAACGGCCTGGGTAGCCGACTGCTCCATGAAGTCCTCGAAATCCTCATTTATTGCCGACGGGACAGACACGTCCCTGGATACCGTGCGCGGCGGGAGCGAGGATATCAACCGACGTCGGACCCTGCCCGTCCAGCAACCAGGGGTACCTCACCCACTATTGTTGCTGTTTGTTTGCCGGTTCGCCGGTAAAGACGAATTTGTCATAGGCCCAATACCGGAAGACCACCGCGACGATCTGGCCGACGAGCGTTCCCGAGATGTTGTCCGACAGCGGGCTCGACAGGTCGAGAACGTAGCGGGAGAAGCCGAGGCAGCCCAGTTGCAGGCCGATGGCGATCACGTTGAACACCGCGTAGAGCAGATACTCCCGCGCCGGATTACCGGTCTGCTGGTGGCCGAAGGTCCACCACTTGTTGCCGAAGTAGGTCACCACCGTCGCGACCGCGATCGCGATGATCTTGGCGGGCAGCGGTGAGTGGTACAGCACACCTTCGCCACCCCAGAACACCAGCGCGTTGTAGGTGCCCGCGTCGACGAGGAACCCGATCGCACCGACCACCAGGAAGGCCGCGCCCTTGCGCAGTGCGCCGGTCACCTTGGCGGTCAGCGGCACGCTCGCCGCGGCGGTGAGGGCGGACTCGGGCGCAGGCTGCGCGGGTTCGGTCTGCGTCGATCGAGTGGAGCGCTCGGGAACGGACACGGGCTGCTCGGGGGAAGACACCGGGCGACGGTACCCCAGCACCTGAATGCCTCGGGTGCGCGCCGGAGGCCGTGAGCCATGTACCCTCCCGATGTTCCCCATTCACGCCGACATCGAGGAATGACCCCGGGTGGACTCCACCGAGCTTCGTATTGCCGCCGTGGTCCCGTGCCACAACGAGGAGGCCTCGGTGGCCAAGGTCGTCGCCGACCTGCAGGCCGCCGTGCCGGGAATCGTCGTCTACGTCTACGACAACCTGAGCACCGACCGGACCTCCGAGCTCGCCCGCGAGGCAGGCGCGATCGTCCGTCAGGAACACACCAAGGGCAAGGGCAACGTGGTGCGGCGCGCTTTCGCCGACATCGAGGCCGACGTCTACCTGATGATCGACGGCGACGACACCTACGAGGCCGGCGACGCCCCGCGGATGATCAAGACGCTGCTCGACGGCCCCTACGATCACGTGCTCGGCGTGCGCAAGCAGGACGCCACCGGCACCGCGTACCGCGCGGGCCACGAGACCGGCAACCGGGTGCTCAACGGCGTGGTCGGCAAGGTGTTCGGCGAGAACGTCGAAGACATGCTCAGCGGCTTCCGGGTGTTCTCGCGCCGCTTCGTCAAGAGCTTCCCCGCGGTCTCCCGCGAGTTCGAGATCGAGACCGAGCTGACCGTGCACTCGCTGCACCTTCGGGTGCCGCAGACCGCAGTGCCGGTCGGCTTCCGCGATCGCCCGGCGGGCAGCGAGTCCAAGCTGCGCACCTACCACGACGGTTTCAAGATCCTCGCGTTGATCATCGGCCTGGCCAGGCACGAGCGCCCGGTCGCGTTCTACGGGTTGTTCGGCACGCTGAGCTGGCTGGTCTCGATCGTGCTGACGATCCCGATCGTCATCGAGTTCACCAGGACGCACGAGGTTCCGCGCTTCCCCACCCTGTTCCTCGGCTTCACCCTGCTGCTGCTGGGCAGCCTGGCCTGGACCGCCGGATTGATCCTCGACGGCATCCGTCGTTCCCGGCACGAGGCCGCGCGCCTGGTCTACCTGCGGTATTCGGCGGTCGCCGCGGACGACGACCCGTTCCGAAACGGCGGTGACGCGCAGACCCGTGGGAACACGCGGTGACGATGTCCGCCGATCGCGGCACCACCGAGGAGACCGAAGCGGGCACGGCGCCGACCAACGGATCTGGCCACAAGGACGGCGCACCGGCTTCCGCCGACCCTGCCGAGACGGCGCCCGAGGCCGAAGCCGATGCGCATGAACAGGATTCGGCGAAGTCGCCGGGCGCGGTCGAGAAGGCCGCGCGCGCGATCGTGACTCGCTTCGGCGCGGCGACGGTCGCTTTCGCCGTGCTCACCACGCTCTTCGGCACGTTGTTCACGGTGCTCACCCCGCCGTTCTGGGGCCACGACGAGATCACCCAGTTCGGCCGCGCCTACCAGGTCGCATACGGCGGATTCCTGCCGCAGCGGATCCAGGACGATCGCGGCCTCGCCTACGGCGGTGACGTGCCCGTCAGCATCGACGCGCTGATGGGCTACTCGTTCCGCGACTACCAGGACAACCCGGAAGAGCCGGGTGCGATGGTGTCCGATCCCGGCGCGTACGACCGGCTGAAGAGCGCCCAGGTCGATTCGCCGATGGAGCCGGTGTGGTTCACCAACACCGCCGCCTACTCCCCCGTGCCGTATGTGCCCGCCGCCGTGGGCATCCGGGCCGCCGCGCTGCTCGATCTCGACGTGGGCTCGATGGTGACACTGACCAGGCTCGCGGGTCTGCTCAGCTATCTGGTCGTGGTCGGTTTCGGCCTGTACGCGCTGCGCGCGCACCGGGTGCAGTGGCTCGCGTTCACCGTCGCCGTGCTGCCGATCGCGGTGTTCCAGGCGGGCACGGTCACCGCCGACACCCTCACCAACGCCTTGGCCATCATGGTGTCCGCGCTGCTGATCAAGGCGCTGTTCCTCGGCAACCGGCTGACCCGCACCGAGACGGCCGCGCTGCTCGGCGCGACGCTGCTGCTTCCGGTCAGCAAGCCGACCTACGTGCTGCTCGCCATGTTGGTGGTGCTGGTTCCGGTGGACCGCTTCGCGTTCTTCGGCGCCGCGGCGGGTTCCGGCTTCAGCTGGCGACGACTCGTGCCGTGGGCGTTCGCCGCCGGGGGCGCGCTGGTTTTCGCGGTCTGGATGAAAATCGCCGCGCCGACCGGCGACGGCATGAGCCTGATGCGCCCGCGCCACCAGTGGTACACCGTCAAACCCGGTGAACAACTCGGCGAGATACTCGGTGATCCGCTGCACTTCCTGAACGTCTTCGGCGACAGCATCTTCTACCGCGATCAGCGCTGGTTCACCCAGTTCTTCGGCGAGCTCGGCTTCGCCTACATCGACGTGCCTGCCATCGCGATGCTGGCCTGCCTGCTCGCCTTCGCGGTGAGCCTCGGCATCGCGGACCGGATGAACCCGCGCACCGCCACGTTCGTGCGCACGCTGATCGTCGCGCTCACCGTGGCGGCCAGCGTCGCGATGATCTACGTGACGCTGTACATGTCGTTCACGCCGGTCGGCTACTACATCATCGACGGCGTGCAGGGCCGGTACTTCGTGCCGCTGGCGCTGATCGCCTTCGCGGCGCTGCTGCGTTGGATGCCGTTGCGGCTCACCGATGCCAGGGGGAAGACGCCGACGTCGGGCGCTGCCGTCACGATCGTCGTCGCGAGCTCGGTCGCGCTGATCGCCTCGGTCGCGAAGTACAGCACGATCGTCTGGGGCTGATCCCGCACGCTCGCGCCTCGCGCCGCCGCGCTGAATCACTCACCGCTGCGCTGAATTCCCCGCCGACGCACAAGCGCGGCAGGCTACGGAACCCGGTCGGTTACACGGATCCCAGGGTCTGCTCGCCCGCCGCCGCGTAGGCGCGTTCGGTCGCGGCTTTGTCCGGGCGCCACCAGGATTCGTTGTCCCGGTACCACTGGATGGTGGCCGCCAAGCCCGCGCGGAAGTCGGCGTAACGCGGTTCCCAGCCGAGTTCGGTGCGCAGCAACGTGGCGTCGATCGCGTAGCGCTGGTCGTGGCCGGGACGGTCGGTGACGTGGTCGAAATCGTCGGGATCGCGATCGAACGCCTCGAGCAGCATCCGCACCACGGTCTTGTTGTCGAGCTCGCCGTTCGCGCCGATCAGATAGGTCTGGCCGACGCGGCCGCGGTCGAGGATGTCCCAGACCGCCCGGTTGTGATCGTCGACGTGGATCCAGTCGCGGATCTGATGACCCGCGCCGTAGAGCCGGGGCCGCACGCCGTCGATCAGATTGGTGATCTGGCGCGGGATGAACTTCTCCACGTGCTGGTAGGGCCCGTAGTTGTTGCTGCAGTTGGACAGCGTCGCGCGCACGCCGAAGGAGCGGGCCCAGGCCCGGACCAGCAGATCGCTGGACGCCTTCGTCGCGGAGTACGGGCTGGACGGGTTGTACGGGGTGCGCTCGGTGAAGGCGGGCTCGTCGGCGGTGAGGTCGCCGTACACCTCGTCGGTGGAGACGTGGTGGTAGCGCACGTCGTGGCGGCGCACGGCCTGCAGCAGCGCGTAGGTGCCGACGATATTGGTCTGCACGAACGGCCACGGCTCGGTCAGCGAGTTGTCGTTGTGCGATTCGGCGGCGAAATGGACCACGGCGTCGACCCCGCTGACCAGTTCGTCGACCAGGTCGAGATCGGCGATATCGCCGTGCACGAAATCGATTCGGCCCGCGACCGGTTCGAGCGACGCCTTGTTACCCGCGTAGGTCAGGGCGTCCAACACGGTCACTGTCGTGTCGGGTCGCTCGGCCACCGTCTGGTGGACGAAATTCGCACCGATGAAGCCGGCACCGCCGGTTACGAGCAATCGCACCCCACGACTTTACGTGGATCGGGTCCCGACCTCTATGACGGTGGGCTATGAAAGGTACGGACGTTCTGGAGAGCGTGCATGTGACCTTCGTCTCACTACTTTTGGGTAGAAAGTGACGACCGGTTTGGTTCGCCGTCGAAATCCCTGTTCCGCGTGTACGTTTCCGAGTTCGCACCGCACTGTGAGTCATGATGGTGAACAAAATTTGAATTAACGGTCACAACCGGTTCACCACGCGTTAGCTGGTCTAGATTTCGATCATCTAGTCCCCTCCGAACGCTTCACATCGAGGATCCAAACGAAATGCTGATGAGGAAATTCGCCGCCACCTCGGCGCTGCTGATCGCCGCCCTCGGCGTCACCGCAGGCACCGTCAACGCGGCCCCTGAGGCTCCGGCCGCCGACGCGCCGATCAACTTCACCGCGAAGTCCACCGACACCCAGTCGATCATCACCCTCGACTCCGGCTCGCTGGTCGTCGAGGATGACGCCCTCAAGATCAAGGCCGCCGACGGCACCGTGGTCGCGGGCACCCCGCTGAAGTTCCGCGTCGACGAGTTCGAGCTCCCGATCGCCGCCGAGATCTCCGACCGCACTGCGACTCTGACGCCGCAGCTCGACGTTGACAAGGCCGTGTACAAGCCGGTCGCCCTGCCCTACGAGGACAAGGCGCCGTGGAAGAACGAGTACGACCGTGAGCTCGCCGCGTTCAACCGCCTGAAGGACACCATCAGCATGGGCGCCACCATCGGCACCCTGGTCGGCGGCCTCGGCGGCGGCGCTGTGGGCTGTGTCCTCGGCGGCATCGCGGGCGCGACCGTCGCGTCGGCCACCATCGTCGGCCTGTTCGGTCCGTTCATTCCGGCCGCGGCCGTCGGCTGCATCGGCGGCATCCTGGCCGTGGGTGCCCTCGGCGCCCTCGCCGGCCAGATCTTCATCACCGCCCCGGTGGCGATCGGTGCTGCGATCCAGTACTTCGCCACCATCAACCAGCCGTTCACGCCTCCGGCCAAGTAATTCTGAACGGCTTGCCGCACAACTGAATTCGCACAACTGAAGACGCGAACCAGAAAGCCCCACCCGGCCGACCGGGTGGGGCTTTCGCGTACCGGGCGACGTCTACTCCGATGCGCAGCCGCCACAGCGGGCGCACATTCTCCGCAACCAAGGCACGGCCGCCGCATGTCGCGCCACCGCACACTTGACCTGACCCAAGGTCAAGGTTTTAACGTCGATGCAGAGCCGGGGATCGAACGGCTCCGAACAGGGAATTGCCGAAGCGGACCGGTAATCGAGTGAACACAATCTTAACATTGCCGATTCGTATGGTTACCAATTGTTTTCCACTCCGCGCGCAGTTCCTGGCACATCGCGAATAAGGGATACGGACAAATGCTGATGAGGAAATTCGCCGCAACCGCCTGGCTGCTGGTCGCCGTCGTGGCGAGCACCGCGGGCACCGCCGCCGCAGACGCCGAGGCGGTGGGCTTCACGGCGAGCGCCACCGGCGACACCGCCGTGCTCGGCATCGACGCCGGAGCGCTCGTGATCGCCGACGACATCCTCGAGATCAGGGCCGACGACGGCACCGTCCTCGCGGGCACCCCGCTGAAGTTCCGCGTCGACGACTTCGAATTCCCCATCGCCGCACAGATTTCCGGCCGCACCGCGACCCTGAGCCCACAGCTGTCCATGGACAAGGCCGTCTACGAGCCGGTCGCCCTGCCCTTCGAGGACAAGGCGCCGTGGAAGTCCGAGTACGAGCGCGAGCAGGCCGCTTGGGCGCGGATGTCGAGCACCATCGGCCTCGGGGTGAGCATGGGCGCGCTGCTCGGCGGTTTGGGTGGCGCTGCGGTCGGCTGCGTGCTCGGCGGCATCGTGGGCGCATCCGTGGCCGCGGCCACCATCGCGGGACTGTTCGGGCCGTTCCTGCCCGCGGCCGCCGTCGGCTGTCTCGGCGGAGTCGCCGCGATCGGCCCGCTCGGCGTGGTCGCCGGTCAGCTGTTCGTGACCGCGCCCGTCGCTGTCGCGGCGGTCGCCCAGTACTTCACCACGATCAACGCGCCGTTCCCCGCGAAGTGAGGTAATGCGCCGAGTATCCCGCCCCGGGCGCGGGCCCGGGGCGGGACGAGACTCGTCCGGCCGACCGTGATCAGGCCGTCCGAGCCTGCTCCAACTGCTCGAACCTGGTGCGCACGAAGCGCGCGACCCGGCCGAGCGCAGCCCGGGATTCAGGCAGGTTCGGGGCGATGCTCATGAACGCGTGTACCTGGCCGCGCCACAGCTCCACCGCATGCGGTACGCCCGCCGCAGTGAGCCGCCGTGCCATCAGCTCGCAGTCGTAGCGCAGCACCTCGTCCTCCGCGGCGATCATCAGCACCGGGGGCAGCCCGGCGAGCGCGCCGTTCACCGGCGAGAGCAGCGGATCGAGCGCGCCGTCGATCTCCGCGCCGAGCTTCACGACCGCCTCCAGCGCCGACAGCGGGATATAAGGGTCGCGCGCGACGTTGACGTAGTCGCGTTTGGCCGCGTAGTCCAGGTCGAGCAGCGGGCTCAGTCCGATCAACCCGGCCGGCGCGGGCAGCCCGGCCTGTATCGCGCGCAGCGCGGTCGCGAAACTCAGGTAGCCGCCCGCGGAATCACCGGCGAAGACGATTCGCGCCGGATCGGCGCCGTGCCGGAGCAGCCAGCGGTAGGCGGTGAGGCAATCCTCGATCGACCGGCCGATGCTGCCCGCGGGGAGCTGGCGATAGTCGACGTTGACCACCGGAAGACCGATACGCCTGGCCAGGCTGGCCGCGACCGGTCGGTGCGTCTCCAGCCCGCACACCGCGAACCCGCCGCCGTGCATGTACAGCACCGCGCCGTGTCGCATGGCCCGCCCCGCGCCGGAGGGGCGCACGATCTCCATCCGGAAACCACCCAGGCTGACCTGCTCGCGGTCGATGCCGTGCGGGGCCGGACGCAATCGGGCCAGCCCGTCGATGGCGAACGCGCCGACCGGGATGGTGGCCCTGGTGATCGGGGCGACCCGCAGCATCGGCCGCACCACACCGCGGCAGGTCGCCAGCAGCAGCCGCGCCGCGGCGCTCGGGCCGTCCGGATTCATCACGACGGCGGAGCCCTCGCCCGTGGTCGCTGTCATCGCGCACCTACCTCATCCTGGCGCGCCGAACCCGACCTGGCGGAACCGAACCGTTCAGGCGGGCCGCGGGCGAGAGTCAGCGCCGACATCTCACGCTGCGTACATTCGCGACCGCCTCCGAGGCCATCGCTCATGTCGCAGCGTGTTTCAGAAGACCACGGGAATGTGATCCATGCAACATCAATCGCCCGGCACGCCAGGCAGCGAAACATTCGTGATGAATTCGTGCACGAGTCGGAACCTCCCCGAATCCGGGAGCGGTCGAACTGGCAGACTCCTGGGCATGCGCGGAATCATCTTGGCGGGCGGCACCGGTTCCCGGCTTCACCCGATCACGCGCGGTGTTAGCAAGCAGCTGGTGCCGGTCTACGACAAACCGATGGTCTATTACCCGCTGTCCACCCTGATGCTCGCGGGCATCAAGGACATCCTGGTGATCACCACACCGGAGGACGCCGACGCGTTCGCCAGGCTGCTCGGCGACGGCTCCCAGTTCGGCATCTCGATCAGCTACGTCGTGCAACCCGAGCCGGACGGCCTCGCGCGCGCCTTCGTGCTCGGCGCGGATCACATCGGCAACGAGTGCGCGGCCCTCGTGCTCGGTGACAACATCTTCCACGGGCCCGGCCTCGGCACCAGCCTGAACCGGTTCGCCGGGATCGACGGCGGCGCGGTGTTCGCGTACTGGGTGTCGGACCCGACCGCCTACGGCGTCGTCGAGTTCACCGAAGGACGTGCGGTGTCGATCGAGGAGAAGCCCAAGGTCCCGCGCTCCAACTACGCCATCCCCGGGCTGTACTTCTACGACAACGACGTGGTGGAGATCGCCCGCGGACTGCGGCCTTCGGCGCGCGGCGAATACGAGATCACCGACATCAACCGCGCCTACCTGGAACAGGACCGGCTGCGCGTCGACGTGCTCGCCCGCGGCACCGCCTGGCTGGACACCGGCACTTTCGACTCGCTGCTGGACGCCGCCAACTACGTGCGCACCATCGAGGAGCGGCAGGGTCTGAAGATCGGCGTGCCGGAGGAGGTCGCCTGGCGGATGGGGTACATCGATGACGAGCAATTGCGCGCCCGCGCCGAGCCGCTCGTCCGGTCCGGCTACGGCGGCTACCTGATCGATCTGCTGGAACGCGGCCGGGATTGGTGAGCATGGAAATCCGGGAGCTCGCGGTGCCCGGCGCGTGGGTGGTCACCCCGCGCCGGTTCCAGGACGAGCGTGGCACCTTCGTCGAGTCGTTCAAGGCCTCCGAGTTCGAGAAGGCGACCGGACGGCCGTTCGAGCTGCACCAGGTGAACTGCTCGGTCTCGGCCGCAGGCGTGCTGCGCGGGATCCACTACACCGAAGACCCGCCCGGCCAGGCCAAATACGTGACCTGCGTGCGCGGCGCCTTCCTGGACGTGGTGGTGGATCTGCGCCCCGGCTCGCCGACCTACGGTCGCTGGGACAGCGTGCTGCTCGACGACGTGGACCGGCGCTCGGTGTTCCTGTCCGAAGGACTGGGCCACGCCATCCTCTCGCTGGAGGACGAGTCGACGGTCACCTATCTGTGCTCCATCGAGTACACCCCCGAATTCGACAGGGACCTGGACGCTTTCGACCCTCGGCTGGGGATCGAATGGCCGAAGGCCGGCCGCGACGGCGCGCCGCTGACCTACGTGCGCTCCCCCAAAGACGCCGCCGCGCCGCCGTTCTCCTGAGTTCTTCGAAAAGCCGGACGCCACGTCCGACAGCGAGTGCTGCCGGACGTGGCGTCCGATTGTCGTCGGCCGCTGCGGATCAGCCGACGAGCTCGAGCTCCGGTTCGGCGGCAGCCTGCGCCCGCTTGCCGCGCTTCGGCACAAAGGCGAGCAAGGCGACAAGCGCGCCGACGATGGCGACGCCTGCGGCGAACTCCAAACCGGGACGGTACGTGTCGAGCATGTCCGCGGGCGAGTCACCGTGCCCGCCGGAGGCGATGATCGCGGTGGTCACCGCGAGCACGATGGCCGCGCCGACCTGCATGGAGGTCTGCAGCACGCCCGCGGCCAGGCCCTGCTCGTCGTCATCGATGCCGTTGGTGGCCTGGATGTTGATGGCGGGGAAGCCGATCCAGCCGATGCCGATCAGCAGGACCGCGGGCAGGATCACCGTCAGGTAGGACGGGTCGGTGTTCAGCCGCAGGAACAGCAGGTAGCCGATTCCCATCACGACCATGGTCACGGCGATGATCGGCCCGGTGCCGAAGCGTTCGACCAGCTTGTCGGAGAACACCGCGGAAAGCGAGACGAGCAGACCCACCGGCAGCAGCGCGAGCGCCAGCTTCAGCGGCGACCAGCCGAGAGTTTCCTGCATGTACAGGGTCACGATGAACTGCCAGCTGAAGTACGAACCCGCGACCGCGACGATGGCGAGGCTGGCGCGGATCAGCGAGGACTTGCGCAGGATGCCGAGGCGGACCAGCGGGTGCGCGACCCGCCGCTCGACCGCGAGGAAGGCGGCGAACAGCGCGATCACCGCGACGAACGAACCCAAGGTGCGCGCGGAGGTCCAACCCACCTCGGGAGCGGTGACCACCGTGTAGACCAGCAGCAGCATGGCGGCGGTGGAGAACACGGCGCCGAGGATGTCGTGGCCGCCCTCTTCGGCAGGCTTGTCCTTGGGCACAAGCACCCACGCGGCGGCCAGCGCGGCCAGCGCGATCGGCACCGGAAGCAGGAAGGTCCAGCGCCAGCCGACGCCGGTCATCAGGCCGCCGAACAGCAGGCCGGAGGAGTAGCCGCCCGCGCCGAACACGGTGTAGATGGACAGCGCCTTGTTGCGGGCGGGGCCCTCGGCGAAGTTGGTGGTGATGATCGACAGACCGGTCGGCGCGGTGAACGCGGCGGCCAGGCCCTTGATGAAACGGGTCAGGATCAGCAACGGGCCGGAGCTGACCAGCGCGCCCGCGAGCGAGGCGAGTGCGAAGACCGCCAGCGCGATCAGGAAGACCTTGCGGCGCCCGAGCAGGTCGGCGGTGCGGCCGCCGAGCAGCAGCAGGCCGCCGTAGCCGAGCACATAACCGCTCACCAGCCACTGGAGGGTCGAGGTGGACAGATCGAGTTCGGCCCCGATGGAGGGCAGCGCGACACCGATCATCGAGACGTCGAGACCGTCGAGGAACAACACGATGCAGAGCGTGATCAGCATGCCCCAGAGCCGGGCGGACCATCTGGTCGGATCGGTCGCCACGTCGGCGGCCGAGAGCGTTGCTGGTGAAGTCATGCGGAGGACATTACATGCGCACGCATTAAATGCCAACACATTAAATGTCGTTGCATGCATACGCCTGGAGCACTAAGATGGGGCCATGTCGAAGCCGACCACTGACACCGCTCGGCGCACCGTCGCGCCCACCGAGCTGGTTGGCGAATGGCGCGAGCTCCTCGACCGGCACGCCACCGTCAGCTGTGCGCTGGAGAAAGAGCTACAGGGCAGGCACAAGATGGGGCTCAGCGAGTTCGAGACGCTGGACCGGCTGGTCGACGCCGATTGCGGCAAGTACCGAATGAGCGATCTGGCCAACGACATCTACCTGAGCCAGAGCGCGCTGTCCCGCGCCGTGGCGCGGCTGGAGCGCGACGGACTCGTCGAGCGCAGCATGTGCTCCGACGACCGGCGAGCGATCTTCGTCTGCCTGACCGAGAAGGGCAAGCGGGTCTACAACCAGGCACTGCCGACGCACCGCGAAGTGCTCGGCCGCGCCTGGCACTAGACGGTCGGCGAAACCTCAGGTCGCGCGCGGATTTTCGGCGGAGTGTGTCCGATCAGGCGATTGCCGCGCGGGCGTCGTCGAGCACCTGACGCGCGTCGACGGCGACCGACCTGATGTCCGCGAAAGCCCTCCGGTACCGGTCGATTTCGCTGTCCTTGTCCAGGTAGACCGGTCCGGTGAAGGCTTCCACATAGACCACCGGCGGCTCGGGCTCCTCACCCATGCGGCCCTCGGGGAATTCGAGCATCACGAACCGGCCCGACTCCATCCCGGCGTGATACCCGGATTCCGGTGGCACCGTCTCGATCCGGACATTCGGCAGGTCACTCATCCGCCGCAGGTGCTCGAGCTGGTCCGCCGCCACTTCCGCGCCGCCGACGCGCCGCCACAGCACCGCCTCGCTGATCACCGCGTCCAGTCGCACCGGCGATTCGCCGCGGGTGATCAATGCCTGCCTGGCCAGCCGCAACTGGACCCTGCGCTCGATCTCGGCGGGCGAGGCGTCCGGCCGCGCCGCGCTCAGCACCGCCCTCGCATAGGCCTCTGTCTGCAAAAGCCCTGGCACCAGCTCGTTCTCGTACGTCGACAGCTGACGCGCCGCCTCCTCGAGACCGATGTAGATCTCGAAACCCTCGCCGAGCACATCGCTGTAGGCGGTCCACCAGCCCCTGGCCTTGGTCTCCTTGGCCAGCGCGGTGAGCGGGCCGACGAGATCACCGGGCGCGCCGTAGATCTTGCACATCGCCTCGACGTCGAGGCTGCGCAGGGAGGTCTGGCCGGTCTCGATCCGCCAGATCTTCGCCTCCGACCATTCCAGTTGCTGGGCGGCCATTCTGGTGGTCATCCTGGCGCGGTTGCGCAGGTCGCGGAGGTGTCGGCCGAGTTGCCGACGTGGCATGGTCGATCCGGTTGTTCCCTGCGGTAAAGCCATGCTTTCCCCCTCGCGCCAGGCGTCGATGTGACACGACGAAGACCTCCCGTGCCGCCGATACCGACGCTCCCTACCGAGCATGCGGAACCTTCCCGCACGCTCGAACAGCATTGTTTCACAGCGAAACTCACCTAGTGCAGGATCGCTGGCTCAGGCAGGCCGATGGCTTGAAAGAGACAATAAGGTTCGACCTGATCATCCCATGGCAATTCTGTCGGGTTACTTACTTGCGCGAACCCCGCCTACGGAAGCGCCAGAACTGCACCGCGCGCACGTCCTCGGAGAGCTGGTTCACCGGCTCGGCGACATCCGAAAGCGCCTGGAACAGATCGTCGGCCAGCTCGCTGATGTGCTCCACCCTTGTGGCCAGCCGCGAGGCGTTGACCAGGAATTCCAGCACCAGGCGCACGGCGGCGGCGATCGAGAGACCGAGCGGCAGCGCGACAAGGCCCGCCAGCACGCCGAGCACCGCCGAAACCTGCCACATCCACACCGTCATGCTGATCGGGACGGCGAAGGCGAAGATCAGGCCGAGCATGTAGGCCAGCGGCAGCAGCGTGGTGGTCGCGGTCCGGTGGAACTGCACGTCGATCAGGGCGCGCGCGGTCTCGGCGCTCCACTGCCGGAAGGCAAGTGGGCTGCGGAACGGCTCGGCGGGTTCCTCGTCGCGCTCGCCCGCCCTGGCGAAGCGCTTGGTGGCCGACTCTTTCCAAGCGATCCAACGAGATTCGGTCTCGTACTCCTCCGGATCGGGCACCGGAGTCCCGCTCGATTCCTCGGTCATGTGCCGAATCCTCCACGCATTTCACGTGCGGGACCAGCCCCCAGGAACGTCACAGCGGCGACACAGCGTCCCGACAGCGACGCGGCCGAAAGTTGGCCCGTGTCAGCGGCCCGAACGACCCCGACCGGACCTCTTCCGGATGAGACGTACTGCACAGTTCGGAAAACTTTGCCGAATCGCGTAACGCCGGGGCCACCGACCCTCGATACGACCCATGAAGCAGGACCCAGATCTATCGGGGAATGGAGAAAACAGTGCGCACCTCGTTTCCGACTTCCGTCTCCGCGGCCGACATGGACGCCGCGGCGCAGGACTACATCCAGCGCGGGTGGACGGTCGCCGAAACGGCCAACGGAATCTGCCTGATCACCGATGACGAGATTTCCGGCATCGAGGTCAGTGGCGAACTGGCCGGCGCGGTACGACGCTTCCTGCGCGCCAACAACCTGTCCGGTCCGGTGATCGAGTTCCCGGGCGCCGACCGTCGCGAGATCCACCTCGTCACCGGCCTGCGCAAGGCCGCCATGGCGCTGGAGGCGCTGCGCGAGGCGGGCGCCACCGTGTACTCCGACGGCGCGGGCATCCCGCTGCCGCCGAGCAAGCTCTCGGCCGGGTCGGCCTGCTGGGGCGTCGCCCCGCACGAGGCCCGCTGGGTGCCGCCGGTGGTCGCGATCAGCGCCGCCGTGCGTTCGGCCGCCACCCGGCGCCGCCCGCAGCTGACCAGCGTCGCCTGCTGACCGCTCCCCCCTCAGGCAGGGGCGGCCCGCACTACCGGCCCTGAACGACCGGCATCCGTTCGACGGATGCCGGTCTTCCTCGTTTCTCCCGCACCGCTCGCGGCTATGGGACATCCTCCAAAAATGTCGCAAATTTGCCTTCCCTCTCGCCGACCACCGGGTCAAGATGGTGTATGGCTCCGATCACAGACCTCTCCCGCAACCTGTTGCGCACCTGCCCGCTGTGCGAAGCGGTGTGCGGGCTGGAGATCACCCTCGACGGCGACGACCACGTCACCTCGATCCGCGGCGACAAGCAGGACCCCTTCAGCAAGGGCTTCATCTGCCCCAAAGGCGCCAGCCTCGGCCACCTGGACGAGGACCCGGACCGAGTCACCGAACCGCTGATCCGCGATCGGGCGACCGGCACGTGGCGCGCCGCGAGCTGGGACGAGGCATTCGACTACATCGCCGAACGTTTACCGCCGATCCTCGCCGAGCATGGGAACCAGGCGGCCGCACTCTATCTCGGCAATCCGAACGCGCACACCGTGGCGGGCGCGCTGTACCTGCCAGTGCTGATCCGCGCGCTCGGCACCAAGAATCTGTTCTCCGCGAGCACCGCCGATCAGATGCCCAAGCAGGTGGCCAGCGGGCTGATGTTCGGCGACCCGCTCACCGTGCCGGTGCCGGATCTGGACCGCACCGACTACCTGCTGATGCTCGGAGCCAATCCGCTGGAGTCCAACGGATCGCTGTGCACCGCGCCGGATTTCCCCGGCCGGTTGAAGGCGCTGCGCCGGCGCGGCGGCCGGTTCGTCGTGGTGGACCCGCGGCTGACGCGTACCGCGAAGCTGGCCGACGAGCACCTGTTCGTCCGGCCGGGCACCGACGCCTACCTGCTGTTCGGCATCGTGCACACGCTCTTCGCCGAGGGACTCACCGACGTGCGGGTCGAGGTGGCAGGACTGGACGAGTTGCGCGCGGCCGCCGCCGATTTCACGCCTGAGATCGTCGCGGCCCGCACGGGAGTGGCCGCTGAGACGGTCGTCCGCATCGCTCGCGAGCTGGCCGCAGCCCCGACCGCGGCCGTGTACGCCAGGATCGGCACTTGCACCGCCGAATTCGGCACCCTGACCCAGTGGCTCGTCGACGTGCTCAACGTGCTGACCGGCAACCTGGACTCGCCGGGCGGCGCCATGTTCGCCACCGCCGCCGCGGGCGGCGTCCCGCGCACCAAACCGTTCCGCACCGGCCGCTGGACCAGCCGGGTGCGCGGGCTGCCCGAGTCGATGGGTGAGCTGCCGGTGGCCACGCTCGCCGACGAGATCCGCACGCCCGGCCAGGGCCAGGTGCGCGCGCTGGTGACGGTCGCGGGCAACCCGGTGCTCTCCGCACCGAGCGGAGCGCGGCTGGACCAGGCGTTCGCCGGGCTGGAGTTCATGGTGAGCGTGGACCGCTACGTCAACGAGACGACGCGGCACGCCGATGTCATCCTGCCGCCGCCGCGCCCGCTGCAGTCCCCGCACTACGACTTCGCGCTGCTCCAGTTCGCGGTGCGCAACTACACCCGCTATTCGCGTCCGCTGGTGCCGCTCGGCGACCGCCCGTCGGAGGCCGGCGTGCTGGCCCGGCTCGGCGCGGCGCTCACCGGCAGGCCGCACAATGGCACCGGGGACCAGGACCCGCTGACCATGGTGGACGAACTGGTCATCGCGGGCATGCTGCACAAGGCGGGCATTCCGGAGCGTCGGCCGGAACTGCACGGGGAGACCAGCACCGAGCAGCGCATCGACCTGATGCTGCGGCTCGGGCCGTACGGCGAGTGGAACGGCGGCACCCTGAATCTGCGAGCGCTGCTGGACAACCCGCACGGCATCGATCTCGGCCCGCTGCGGCCCCGGCTGCCGGAGGCGCTGCGCACCGCGTCGAAACGGGTGGAGCTCGCGCCGGAACCGCTGCTCGCGGACGTGGCGAGGCTGCGCGCCAAACTGGCCGAGGACGCGCCCGATTTCGTGTTGATCGGGCGGCGGCATCTGCGGTCCAACAACAGCTGGATGCACAATGTCGCGACCCTGGTGAGCGGCACCAACCGGTGCACGTTGCAGATCCACCCCGACGACGTGAACCGGCTAGGCCTCGGCGACCAGGCCGTGGTCAAGTCCGCGGCGGGGGCGTTGACCGTGCCGCTCGAACCGACCGAGGCGATCATGCCCGGCGTGGTGAGCCTGCCGCACGGATGGGGCCACGACGGTAGCTCGCAGTCGGTGGCCAAGGCCAACGCCGGGGTGAATGCCAATGTGCTGACCGATGATTCGGTGGTCGACGTGCCCTCGGGGAACGCGGTGTTCAACGGCGTGCCGGTGACGCTGACGCCCGCGTGAGATCGCCGCACGACAGCGGCGCCGACCGGCCGGAAAGAATTCCGGTCGGTCGGAATTCGGCAAACTTACGGAAACCCTTGCGCTAACGCCGCATTCGGTGCATCCTCAGTGGCGGTTTCGTAGATCTGCCATGCCCGAACCCATTAAAATGGACAGGATTTCGGTGAAGTCGCGGTTCAGTGTCGAGTCGCGCGGTACCCCGGATTCCGGCGACCAGAGGGGGCGCGATGCCCGGTACACGTTGTGGCAGTGATGGCGAGCGCGAACTACAGGAAAGGTACGGCACGGAGGGGAGGGCGGACCGCTTCTACGCAGATCAGATGCTGGATCGGCTCAACGAGACGATGATCGAGTTCATCGGCAGGATGGACATGGCGTTCGTCGCCACCGCCGACAAACACGGTGAATGCGACAACAGCTTCCGCGCCGGTCCACCCGGATTTCTGCATGTGATCGACGAGCGGACGGTCGCCTATCCCGAATACCGCGGCAACGGCGTGATGGCCAGTCTCGGCAACATTCTGGAGAACCCGCACGTAGGCATCCTGCTAATCGATTTCGTGCGCGACCTCATCGGCCTGCACATCAACGGATCGGCACGCATCGTGGAGGACGCGACGCTGCGGCGCAGCGTTCCCGAGCTTCCCGAGAACATCAAGGGGAGGGCCGCCGAGCTATGGGTCGTGGTCGACATCGAGGAGGCGTACATCCACTGCCGCAAACACATTCCGCACCTCGTCCCCGCGGAGCGGGAGCGGGAGTGGGGCACGGACAATGTGCGGGCGAAGGGCGGCGACTACTTCGGCGTGAAGGCGCAGTCCCGCGCCGAGCTCGCCGACGTGCCAGGCTCGGCCCCCGCGCTGGCCAGATGAGCGGCGCGCGGCGCCTCAGCGAATCTTGAAGATCACCAGGCGCTGCACGACGAAGTTGATGACCGTCGCGGTGCCCTGCGCGACGACGAACGCCAGCGGCACCCGCCACCACTGCTCGCCGATCGCGTAGTACAGCACCTGGTTGATGCCGACCTGCACGGCGAAGGTCGTCGCGTACAGCGCGACCACGGCGGCGAAGCGGGCGCGGCTCGGCGGCGCCTGGAAGGTCCACCTCCGGTTGATCAGGTAGGCGGTGGTGGTGCCCGCGATGAAACCGATGGACTTGGCGACCGAGACGGGCAGGCCGAGCACGTTCAGCAGCAGGACGTACAGCCCGAAGTCCACGATCGCCGACAGGCCGCCGGTCAGGGTGAACCGGATGATCTGCGTCTTCAGGTCGACATCGGTGCTGTCGTCGACTCGGCGCTCCCGGGGCCCTACGTGGTTACGCACGCTGCCTCCTTCGGGCCCGTCGCTCGCGCCGGCAGGCTCGTCGACCAGCGGCAATTCGGCCGGGAGCGGCAGGTGGGGTTCGGCTTGCACGCGCACGAGCGTAACGGGCACGGCCGGACGGCGTCCGCCCTCGGCCTGCGTATGGACCGAGCGAACGCGAAGGTACGCCGCACGGGCGGCGACCAGACCCGTCGGCCCTGAGCTTCGCGTACGGCTGAAGCAGGCCGGGTGAGCGGGAGCGGATACCCGGAGCGACCGATCCATACTGATGAGTACGGAGACAACAACCCCTTCTGCCGTCATGCATGTAGCCTCTATGCCGATGTCCACGAAAGCTTCGCCCGCCACCGCGACGAACGGTGACAGCGGGACCGCAGGTAGCACCGACCACGGCGCTGCGAGCGCCAACGGCTTCGCGTTGCCGACCCAGACCCGGGCACTGACCGGGTGGGGTCGCACCGCGCCGACCTCCGCGGAAGTGCTCTCGACCAGCGATCCGGAAGTGATCGCCAAGGCCGTGGCCATGGTCGCCGAGGACAACGACGGCAAGCCGGCCCACCTACGCCGCGGCGTGATCGCCCGCGGCCTCGGTCGCTCCTATGGCGACAACGCCCAGAACGCGGGCGGCCTCGTCGTCGACATGACCGCGCTGAACAAGATCCACCGCATCGACCGCGACACCCGCCTGGTCGACGTGGACGCGGGCGTGAACCTGGACCAGCTGATGAAGGCCGCGCTGCCGTTCGGTCTGTGGGTTCCGGTGCTGCCCGGCACGCGACAGGTCACCATCGGCGGCGCGATCGGCTCCGATATCCACGGCAAGAACCATCACAGCGCGGGCAGCTTCGGCAACCACGTGCGTTCGATGGAGCTGCTCACCGCCGACGGCACCGTGCAGCACATCACACCGAAGAAGAACGCCAAGCTGTTCTGGGCCACCATCGGCGGCTGCGGCCTGACCGGCATCATCCTGCGCGCCACCATCGAGATGACGCCGACGGAGACCGCGTACTTCATCGCCGACGGTGACGTGACGCCGACGCTGGACGACACCATCGCCTTCCACAGCGACGGGTCCGAGGATCGCTACGAGTACAGCTCCGCGTGGTTCGACGCGATCAGCCCCGAACCCAAGCTGGGCCGGGCCGCGATCTCGCGTGGCAACCTGGCCAAGCTGGATCAGTTGCCGAAGAAGTTGCAGAAGGATCCGCTGCGGTTCAACGGCAAGACGTTCTTCACGCTGCCGGACGTGTTCCCGAACGGGCTGGCCAACAAGTACACCTTCACCCCGATCGGCGAGCTCTGGTACCGCAAGTCGGGCACCTACCGCGGCAAGGTGCAGAACCTGACGCAGTTCTATCACCCGCTCGACATGCTGGGCGAGTGGAACCGCGGCTACGGCTCCAACGGCTTCCTGCAGTACCAGTTCGTGGTGCCGCCGGAGTCGGTGGACGAGTTCAAGCGGATCATCATCGACATCCAGCGGTCCGGGTTCTACTCGTTCCTCAATGTTTTCAAGCTCTTCGGCCCGGGTAATCAAGCGCCGCTGAGCTTCCCTATGCCGGGCTGGAACATCTGCGTCGACTTCCCGATCTCGGCGGGTCTCAACGAGTTCGTCACCGATCTGGACCGCCGGGTGCTCGAATTCGGCGGGCGGCTCTACACCGGAAAGGACTCGCGCACCACGGCGGAGACCTTCCACAAGATGTACCCGCGGATCGACGAGTGGATCAAGGTCCGCCGGAGTGTCGATCCCACAGGCGTTTTCATGTCCGATATGGCGAGAAGGCTGGAGCTTCAGTGATCAATGCCGTAGGCAACCCGCAGACCATCCTGCTGCTGGGCGGTACCTCGGAGATCGGGCTGGCGATCTGCGCCGAGTACCTGAAGAAGGGGCCGGCGCGGATCATCCTCGCGACCCTGCCCAACGATCCGCTGCGCGAGGGCGCGGTGGCTCAGGTGGAGGCCGCGGGCGCGACCAAGGTGGAGGTCGTCGACTTCGACGCGCTCGACACCGACTCGCACCCGAAGGTGATCGACGCGGCCTGGTCCGGCGGTGACGTGGACGTCGCCATCGTGGCGTTCGGCGTGCTCGGCGACGCCGAACAGCTGTGGCAGGACCAGCGCAAGGCCGTGCAGGTCGCCGGAATCAACTACACCGCCGCGGTTTCCGTCGGCGTGCTGGTCGGCGAGAAGATGAAGGCGCAGGGCTACGGGCGCATCATCGCCATGTCCTCGGTGGCGGGCGAGCGGGTGCGCCGCTCCAACTTCGTCTACGGCTCGACCAAGGCCGGCCTGGACGGTTTCTACCTCGGCCTCGGCGAGGCGCTGCGCCCCTTCGGCCCGCGCGTCCTCGTCATCCGCCCCGGCCAGGTGCGCACCACGACCACCCTGGACCACTGGAAGGCCACCGGCGCCAAGGAAGCCCCGTTCACCGTCGACAAGGAAGAAGTGGCCGCACTCGCGGTCGCCGCCTCCGAAAAGGGCAAGGAGCTCATCTGGGCCCCCGGCCCCGTCCGCTTCCTCATGTCCATCATCCGCCACATCCCCCGCCCCATCTTCCGCAAACTCCCTCTCTGAGTTTCGGATCGCGCCCGATCTTCGCGGCGCGCTGAGCGTGTGCCGTCGAGCCGCGTTCGTCACCGCCCCGAGGCGCGGTACGGGCGCGGCTCGACGCTTGTCGGGCCGCGGTGACCTCCGCTCGATACCGTCGTCGCGGTCCCGCGCCCGCCGAGCGGGCTGTGCCGCGCAGTGGGTGGTCGGAGGACCGAAGCGGATATGCGGTGCGCGCCGGGTTCACGATCGGGTGTGATGCGGTAGCCCTGGCGGGCGAGGCGGTCTTGGATCTGCCGCACGTTCGGTCTCGGCGGTTCGTCCTCGGCGCGGAGGCCGACGGCGAGTATGGCAGCGATCACCACGACCATGGCGACCAGAACGAGTGGGTCGTGTTGCAGCAGAGTCATTTCGGGGTCTCCGGGATGAAGTCGCGAAGAAGTGACCGACGCGGAATCGTGCGCTGGCCGTCGACGGCTTCGGTCACGAGATCGGCCCAGCGGGTGGCCAGGTAGCCGACGTGCGACCACGCCCGGTGCAGTTCGTCGGCGGTGTGTTCGGCGACCAGGACGAGTTCGGCGGCGACGTGCGCGGCGGCCATGTCGTCGACCGCTTGGCCGTAGCCGGTCGTCCGCGACCAGGGCTGGCGCGGTTGGATGTGCACGACCACCCAGTTGTCGATCAGGGTGCGCAGTTCGCCGCGACGGGTGTCGACCCGGCTTTGCCTGGCAGGATCGATGATTCGCATCCGATGCAGATGCGCGAATGCGTGCGCCCAACGCAGCACGAGGTGCTCACCGGGCTGATGTCCGGCGACGCCGCGAAACGCGGCCGAAAGCTCACGCCATCCAGGAAGCGTCGGCCGCGAACCGTAACCGGCCGTCGCCCGAACGATGTTCTCCGGCACGGCCGTTCAGTCCAAGACCGTCGAGACGCGAGCGAGCGCTGCCAGATACTGGCGGCAGCGCGGGCCGTGTTCGGCGTGCTGCGACAGCACCAGAGCGGCGTGCTCGCAGTCCATGACGACCGGCGGACTTGCACAGTCCCGCTGTTCGGCTTCCCACTGCTGCATGCGATCCATCAGCGACGACATCCGTGCCTCTCCCCTGCGATGGTTGGAGCACACCGGCACCGGTCCGGCCGCGCCGGGCCATGAGCCCTACACGACGGCCGGTTCGCGTATCCGAGACGAGATAGAGGAATCGCCTGCGGTCCAGCGCCGGTGTGCGAGGACCAGGTTCAGGTGTTGCGCAACCGAAACTGTCCCGCTGCGGGACAACAGTCGATCGCTCTAGCATTGGGATAGACCGTGCCGCAGAGGGAGAGCACGAACATGAGCGAAACCGCAGATCAGGACCAAGACCGCTACGTCGGTCGGCAGGTGAGAATCATCCGGCGGCGACGCGGGATGTCCCAGCAGGTGCTAGCCGACCTCGCCGGCTTGTCCCGTGGGGCAATCGCGAAGTACGAGAACGGAGAACGCCCGGTCGACTCTCGCCGCATCCTCCTCGCGCTGGCGCAAGCCTTGGGCATCTCGCTCGGCGATCTCACCGGCCATGAACAGGAACGGCGCGACCCTTCCGCGGCGGGATTCCACGCGGCGGTACCGGAGATCGAGACTGTGCTCTGGACACAGGGCAACGTCACCGACACCCGTCCAGCCCGATCGCTCGACGACTTGGCGGACCTCGCAGTCGAAGCCACCCGACTACGCGCGGATTGCCAGTACGCCAAGCTCGGCCCGATGCTCGCGCCAATGCTGACCGACGGCTATCGGCATGTGCGCGATATGCCAGACGATGAGCGGGCATGGGACGTTTTCGGAGTCATCGCCTACGGCGTGGCATCCGCGCTCAAAGCTCGCGGGTATCCCGCGCTGGCCTGGACAGCGGCGCAGGAAGCGCAGCGAGCCGCTGAGCACATAGGCAACCCGGCGGCCCTGGCGAGTGTGGCGTTCTACCGGAGCCAGATCCTGTTGTCTCGACCAGGTGCACTCCCGGCGGCGCTGAGGGATGCGCAAGGCACCGCCGAACGACTGTCGGCTGAAGTACGCACAGTCGGCGAAGTCGAGACGGCTGGAATGCTGCATCTACAGGCGTCGCTAGTGACCGCCGCGCTCGGTGGCGATCCGGAACCGCATCTGACGGAAGCGGTCGAGCAAGCGGGCAGGCTCATGAGCGCCGAGCCGGGCACCTCGATCGTCCGTAATCTGACGTTCCGCCCGGCGAACGTGACCCTGTGGCGCATGTCCGCAGCCATGGAACGGCGCGAACCGGGCGAAGTGCTGAAGCTCGCACCGCTGCTCTCTCCCGGCGATCTGCCCGCCGAAGGCCGCCGAGCGCAGTACTTCGTCGAGATCGGCCGCGCACACGCGATGCAGCGCAGCTACCGCGAATCCCTGCATGCGCTCCTTCGCGCCGAACACGTCGCGCCCCAACATGTTCGGAACATGACGCATGTGCGCGAACTCGTCGGCCACATGATGCGCAAGGCGCGACGTGACCTGACGACAGGTGACCTCGGCCGATTCGCTCAACGCGTCGGCGCTACACCCCTCTGATCCCCGGCCAGCGTGAATCGGTCGGCACGGAGACGACGCCGCGATGACGCACCCGGACGTCGAACCTGCGGTCCTCACCGAAACGACGCAGGCTGGCGCAAGGGCGCTAACCTGAAGACATGACGGCGGCATACGACCACATGAACCTGCCTGAGCTCGTCGGTCTACTGACCGAGGAGGAGCAGCAGGATTTGCGACCTGTCGTGCTGCGCTTGGTCACCAGCCACGGCGAGCGCATCGAGCCGGATGCCACAGACACGCCGAGTCCGCCTCTGTCATTCGCAGGAATAGCCGAAGGCCCGCCGGATTTTGCCTCCACTTCGCAAGAAGTGCTTCGGCGCGAGCTCGGCGGCCACGAGTGATCGTCTGCGATACCGGGCCGCTCTTGGCCGTCGCCAACAAGCACGACAGCGAGCACGCGGCGTGCACGGCCGCGCTCGCGAAAGTGACTAGGCCGCTGATCATTCCGGCACTGGTGGTCAGCGAAGTCTGCTACATGCTCGGCAGGCTGGGACCGCAGGTGGAAGCGGCCTTTCTCCGATCGCTAGCGCTGGCAACGGGCGAACTTCATGTGGAGTCGCACACGCCGACGGATTACGCTCGCATGGCTGACCTCGTCGTCAAATACGGCAGCTTCCCTCTGGGCGCGGCCGACGCCTCCGTAGTAGCGGTCGCGGAACGGCTCGGTGTCACTCGGATCGCGACGCTGGACCATCGCCACTTTCGGCAAGTCGTCCCGACGCACTGCGGTGCCTTCGAGTTGGTGCCTGGCGAAAAGGCGCTTGCTCGGCGTCGGTGAGACCGCTCCCCAGCCTCCATACGGGGAGTTTGTTAGCGTGCGGTTCGAATCCGCGGCGGTGACCGGTGCGTTCCAAGCCCGGAGCCGACTAACGAAACCGGAGGCGCTATGAGCACACCTGTCACGGAACAGAGCACCGGGATCGCGTCCGGGCGGATGTCACTGTTGCTGCGGCAGGTTGGGGTCGGCATCGGGGAAGGGGTTCTCGCCGCGGTGGTGGCCGGGGTGGTGGCTGCCGTGGGATTGTTCGCGTTTTCGTTGGTGGACTGGCCTGCGTTCAACTCCTCCAATGTGACGCGCGCGTTGACGACGGCGGGACAGGTCGCGGCGGTGGTGATGCTGGTCGCCGCGGTCTGGCTGCTGCGGGTGCGGAAGTGGCCTTGGGTGGCGAAAGTGCTTTCCTGGGCGGGCATTTCGGCGTTCGTGACGGTGACGCTCGGGATGCCGTTGGCGGCGACGAAGCTGTACCTGTTCGGCGTTTCGGTGGATCAGGAGTTTCGGACCGAGTATCTGACGCGGCTCACCGACAGTGCGGCGCTGCGGGATATGACGTATGTGGATCTGCCGCCGTTCTATCCGGCCGGCTGGTTCTGGGTCGGCGGGCGCGTGGCGAATGTGCTCGGCATGGACGGGTGGGAGGCGTTCAAGCCGTACGCGATCGGGTCGCTCGCGGTGGCGGCGGTGCTCGCCCTCGTGCTGTGGACCCAGCTGATCCGCGCCGACTGGGCCGTGGCGGTGACGGCGGCGACCACCGCGGTGGCGGTGACCTACGCCTCGCCCGAGCCGTACAGCGGCGTGATCGTGCTGCTGCTGCCGCCCGCGCTGGTGCTGGCCTGGGGCGCGTTGTACCGACCGCTGGAGGACGGGGCCGCACCCGGAGAGGACGCTCCCCGGACGGCCGGGGGCTGGGGTGCGGTGATCGGCACCGGCCTGTTCCTCGGCATCGCCGCGACCTTCTACACCCTGCACTTCCTCGTCGCAGCCTTCGCGATCGCGCTGATGGGACTGCTGGCCGCCGGGCTCGGGGTTCGGCAGCGGCGGGCATGGCGCGCCGCGGTGCCGCCGCTGCTGCGCTTGCTGGCGATCGCCGCGATCTCCGGGCTGATCGCGCTGGTGTGCTGGGGTCCGTACCTGGTGAAGTCGCTCACCACGAAGACCCCTGGCTCCGGCACCGCGCTGCACTACCTGCCGAAGTCGGGCGCGGAGCTTCCGCTGCCGATGGCCGAGTTCACGCTGCTCGGCGGACTGTGCCTGATCGGAACCGTGTGGCTGGTGGTGCGCGCAGGCTCGTCGCGGCGCGCGCAGGCGCTCGGCATCGGTGTGGTGGCGATCTACCTGTGGACGCTGCTGTCCATGCTGGCGACGGCGGCGGGCACCACTCTGCTGTCGTTCCGGCTGGAGGCGCCGCTGATGGTGCTGCTCTCCGCCGCGGGAGCGTTCGGTTTCGTCGAGGGTGCGCGCGCCGTGTACCAGGGGTTCGGCGAACCCCCGCGGTTCCGGCTCGCCGTGGTCGCGATCGCGATCATCGGCGCACTCGCCTTCGTCCAAGACATCCCGCACGTGCTGACCCCGGAAATCACCACCGCCTACACCGACACCGACGGCGACGGCAACCGCGCCGACAAGCGCCCGCCCTCGGCGGTCTCCTACTACGACGAGATCGACGCGGCGCTGCTCGCCCAGACCGGCCGCCCGCGCGACGAGACGGTCGTGCTCACCGCCGACACCAGCTTCCTCTCCTTCTATCCCTACTGGGGTTTCCAGGCGCTCACCTCGCACTACGCCAACCAGCTCGCCGATTTCCCCGGCCGTGCGGCGGCCATCGAGGCCTGGAGCAAGCTGGATTCGCCCGCCCAGCTGCTGGACGCGATGGCGCACAGCCCGTGGCGCGCACCCGACGCCTTCCTGTTCCGCAGCAGCGACGACGCGTACACGCTGCGCCTGGCCAAGGACGTCTACCCCAACGACCCGAACGTGAAGCGCTACTCGGTGAGCTTCCCGAAAAAGCTGTTCGACGACCCCGCCTTCACCACAACCGACATCGGGCCCTTCACCCTTATCACCGTCCGGCGCTGAAAACCGCAGGTCACCCGCACGGCCGCGAAACGGATGTGTCGGCGGGACCTTTTCTGGATAACCGACGGACTGGGCGTATCCCCGACCCACGCGTACCGTCGACCGCTTCCGTCCGGGCACCGCACAGGCTCGGTGGACGCCCGCTCTCAGCCGCCGCTACCGTGGGCGGCTGATTTCCGGCAGGGCAGAGGGAGAGTTAGCGCGTGCGGTTGGACAGCGCCGATCGGGAGACGACACAGCGATCGGCGGGAGGTATCACGGCCGCCAGGCCGGGACTGCTCCAGCGCCCCGCGATCACACGGTTGCGCGTCCACCGGGCGGATCTGCTCGCCGGCTGCGCCTATCTGGCGCTGGCCACCGCCGTCCTCTCCAGGCAGTGGCGCGACACCGGCAGCGGCTACCTGATCAAGAGCGGTCAGGACCAGACCATGTGGGAGTGGTTCTTCGCGGTGACCGCGCATTCGGTCGCCCATCTGGAGAACCCGCTCGGGACGAACCTGCAGAACTTCCCCGCCGGGGTGAACATGATGGCCAATACGGCCATGTTCGGCGTCGGTGTCCCGTTCACCCCGGTCACGCTGATCTTCGGTCCGACGGTCACCTTCGTGCTCGCTCTCACCCTCGGCTTGGCCACCACCGCCTACGCCTGGTACCGGCTGTTCGCGCGCGAGCTGGTGACTTCACGGGCGGCCGCGGCGATCGGCGGACTGTTCTGCGGCTTCGCCCCCGCGATGATCTCGCACGCCAACGCGCACCCGAACTTCGTCGCGCTGGCGCTGCTCCCGGTTATCGCCGGGCTGCTCATCCGGATGGCGCGCGCGGCGCTCGACGCAGACGCCGCGCCGCGCAATCGGACGCGGGACGCGATCGTGCTCGCCCTGCTCGTCGCTGCGCAGATCGCGATCGGCGAGGAGCCGCTGCTGATCTTCGCGCTAGCGTTCGGATTGTTCGCGGTGGTCTACCACCTGCACCGGCCGCGGGACGGCGCGCGGGCGCTGCGCGTGCTTGCCCCGACGGTCGCGGCGGCCGCGGGGCTCACGCTGCTGCTCACCGCGGTCCCGCTCTGGTGGCAGTTCTTCGGGCCGCAGAGCTATCACTCCATCGACCACGGTCCGATGGGCAACGACCTGAAGGCCCTGGCGCAGTTCCCGTCCGAATCCCTCGGCGGCGCGTGGTCCCCCGGCCAATACGTGGCGATCAACGACACCGAACAGAACGCGTACTTCGGCTGGCCTCTGCTACTGGTGCTTGCCGCCACCGTGGCGCTGCTGTGGCGTGATCGGGTGGTGCGCGCGGCGGCGGTCGTGATCGTGGTGTTCGGCGTGCTCTCGCTCGGCGCGGTGGCCACCGTCGGCAAACGGCCCACCGGCGTCGAATTGCCGTGGACGCTGGCCGAGAAGATTCCGCTGCTCGGGTCGGTGCTGGAGACCCGGCTGACGATGGCCGCCGTCCCGGCGATCGCCGCGGTGCTCGCACTGGCCTCCGATCGCGCCGCGGCCTCGTGGAAGCAGTCGGCGACGGACTGGAAGCCGCTGGCCTGGTTCGCGGCGCTGACCTTCGCGCTCCTCCCATTGACGCCGACCGTCCTGCCCGTCACCGATCGCGCGCCGACGCCGCGATTCTTCGCCGACGGCACGGTGCGGCAGTACGTGGGCGACGGTTCAGTCGTCATGATTCCGCCGCCCCGCCCGCCGGACGCCAGGGCGCTGCGCTGGCAGGCCGACGCGGACTTCACCTTCCCGCTGGCGGGCGGTTACTTCGTCGGACCGACGGGCGTCGACAAGAAGGGCAGCTACGGTCCCGAGGCGCGGCAGACCGCGGCGCTGCTGGTGAAGGCACAGGACACCGGAACGGTGCCTGCGATCGGCGCCGAGGAACGCGCCGCGGCGCTGGCGGATCTGCAATTCTGGCGGGCGGACGTCCTCGTACTGCCGTCCACGAAGAACACCGAGGTGCTCGCCAGCACCGTCACCCAACTGCTCGGCTTCGCCCCGACCCGCGTCGACGACGTGTGGGTGTGGGACGTCCACGCACTGGTCTGAGACGGTCGAACCGCACGGCGTTGGCAGCCCAGCAATCGGCGCATCCCGACGATCGGCCGCGCCGACCCCGCTGAACCGCTCGCATGGCCCGCTAGCCCTCGTGCCGAGAGTCACGATCACGGGGTGGCTAGCATGAACGATCGTGCGACCGGACCGATCTTCTCGAGCGTTCACCAGATACCGCCTGATCGCCCTCGTCTCCGGGCTTCTCGGATTCGTGCTGGCGCTGCTCACACCGCTGCTGCCGGTGCGGCAGGACCAGGCGGCGCTGGACTGGCCCCAGCCGGGCGCCGCGGAGGTCGAGGCGCCGCTGGTGTCGTACGTGCCGCTGCGGCTGGACGCGACGCTGCCGTGCTCGGCGCTGCAATCCGGCGCGGGCACGCTGCTGTCCACCATTCCGGTCGCCTCCGGCCAGGCCAATCCCAAGGGCCTGGTGGTCTCGGTCGCCGACGGCACGCTCTCGGTGCTGCAACGCGACATTCCGCTGCTGTCCGCGCCGGTGGCCGAGATCGGATCCTGCGGGGGCATCGAGATCTCCTCGACCGCGGCCGCCACCACCGTCGAATTCACCGGAGTACGCCGCGAAGACGGCACCGCGTTCCGCAACACGATCGACCGTGACATCCGCCCGCAGCTGGTCGGCGTGTTCACCGACCTGCCCGCCGACCAGCTCGGCGGCGCCCGGCTGCACGCCGACATCGACTCGCGGTTCTCCTCGACGCCGAGCACGCTGAAGCTGGCCGCCATGATCGCGGCCGCGGTCTGCACGATCATCGCGCTCGTCGCACTGCACCTGCTCGACACCGGCGACGGCAGGCGGGCCCGCCGCTTCCTGCCCGCGCACTGGTGGCGGTTCACCCCCGCCGACGCCGTCGTGCTCGGCTCCCTTGCGGTCTGGCACGTCATCGGCGCGAACACCTCCGACGACGGCTACATCCTGAATATGGCCAGGGCCTCGGAACATTCGGGCTACATGGCCAACTATTACCGCTGGTTCGCGGTGCCGGAGGCGCCATTCGGCTGGTCCTACGAGGTGCTGGCCTGGATGACCAAGATCTCCGACGCCAGCCCGTGGATGCGCCTGCCGACGCTGCTCGCCGGAATCGTCTGCTGGCTGGTGATCAGCCGAGAGGTGCTGCCGCGCCTCGGCGCTCGGGTCCGCCGCAACCGGGTCGCGCTGTGGACGGCGGGACTGGTCTTCCTCGCCTTCTGGCTCCCCTACGACAACGGACTGCGCCCGGAACCGCTGATCGCCGCGGGCGCGCTGCTCACCTGGTGTTCCATCGAGCGCGCCATCGCCACCGGCAGGCTGCTGCCCGCCGCCGTCGCGGTCCTCATCGCGGCCTTCTCGCTGGCCGCCGGTCCGACCGGCCTGATCTGCGTCGCCGCGCTGATCGCCGGATCGCGGCCGGTGCTGGAGATCATCGTCGAGCGGGCGCGCGGCACGGCCACGGACTCCTTGGGCACCAAGGTGTTCCGCTGGTCGGCGCTGCTGTTTCCCGGTCTCGCGGCCGGAACCCTCGTGCTGATCGCGGTTTTCGCCGACCAGACCCTGGCGACGGTGATGGAGGCGACCCGCGTGCGCACCATCGTCGGCCCGAACGTGGCCTGGTTCGACGAGCGCACCCGCTGGGATTCGCTGCTGATGCTCGCGCCGGACGGCTCGCTGTCCCGGCGCTTCGGCGTGCTGGTCATGCTGTTGTGCCTGCTGGTCTGCGTGCTCCAGGTGCTGCGCAAGGGCCGCATCCCCGGTACCTCGCGCGGTCCTTCGGTGCGCATCCTCGGCATCGTCTTCGCCTCGCTGTTCCTGATGATGTTCACGCCGACCAAGTGGACTCACCACTTCGGCGTGTACGCGGGTCTGGCCGGATCGCTGGCGGCGCTGGCCGCCGTCGCGGTGGGCAGCGCGGCGATTCGCTCCGCGCGCAACCGTGCGCTGTTCGCCGCCGCCGTGCTGTTCCTGCTCGCGATCACCTTCACCGGCTCCAACGGCTGGTGGTACGTGTCCAGCTACGGTGTGCCGTGGTGGGACAAGGCGCCGCTGGTGGCGGGCAAGGGCATCTCGACGCTGTTCCTCGGACTGACCGTCGCGGCACTGCTGCTCGCGCTCTGGTTCCATTACCGCGAGCCCTACCGGCGTGCGAGGACCACGGCCGCCAACGGTTTCGACAGGCTGGCCTCCGCGCCGCTGACCATCGCCGCCGCGCTGCTGGTGCTTTTCGAATTCGCCTCGCTGGGCAAAGCCGCGGCCACCCAGTACCCGGCGTACTCGATCGCCAAGTCGAATGTCGAGTCGCTGCGCGGCAATCCGTGCGCGTTGGCCGACGAGGTGCTCGTCGAGACCGACACCGCCGATTCGCTGCTGCTGCCCTACGAGGGCTCGCCCGCCGACGGCCTGAACGCCGAGTCGAAGGGCTTCTCCCCCAACGGCGTCGCGAGCGACCTCACCGCCGACGCGGAGGAGACCACAACGGGCGGGGCGAACACGGTCGACAAGGACTCGGAGAACAAGACCACCAACACCACCGGCGCAGGCACCGGCGGCGGCTCGACACAGCAGGCGGGCATCAACGGCAGCACCGTGGCGCTGCCGTTCGGGCTCGACCCCGCCCGCACCCCGGTCATGGGCTCCTACCGGGAGAGTGAGCAGACGCAGTCCTCGCTGACCTCGCAGTGGTACCGCCTCGATCTCACCGACAGCATGCGCCACGACCCCGCCTACCGGGTGCTCGCCGTCACCGCGGCAGGGCGGATCAGGTCGGTGGACGCCGACGGCGTAGTCACCTACGGCCAGGACCTGAAGCTCGAGTACGGAACCCGCGGGCCCGACGGGGCGGTGACCGCGCTCGGCTCGGTGCAACCCCTCGACATCGGTCCTGCGCCCTCCTGGCGCAACCTCCGTGTCCCGCTGGATCAACTGCCCGTCGAGGCCAACGCGGTGCGCCTGGTCGCGGTCGACAACGACATCACCGCCATGCAGTGGCTCGCCGTGACCCCGCCCCGCCTGCCCCGGCTGGCGACCCTGAATTCGGTTGTCGGACAGACGGATCCGGTGCTGCTGGACTGGCACGTCGGGCTGGCCTTCCCCTGCCAGCGGCCGTTCGACCACCACGACGGCGTCGCCGAGACGCCGAAGTGGCGCATCCTGCCCGACCGGGTCGGCTCCGACGCCTCCAACGCCTGGCAGGACGACATCGGCGGCGGCCCGCTCGGCTGGACCGGACTGCTGACGAAGGCCGAGACGGTGCCCAGCTATCTGGACCACGACTGGTCCCGGGATTGGGGTTCGCTGGAACAGTTCACGCCCTACGCCCCGGATGCCGTGCCCGCCCAGATCGGCGTCACCGAGGTGACGCGCAGCGGGCTCGCGCAGGACGACCCGATCCGGGTGCGGTAGGCGTACCTCCGCGTTCGCTCCGGCCACGCGCGGTTGTGTACCTACCCCTGCGCTCCGGCTGTGCGCGGAGTCCGGAGGCCTTCGCTCGGCTGCGTACCGCCGCCTTCGTCCCGGCCCCGAAACGGCCGTGACGGCTGGGAGTTCGACGCCGAACGGGCCGCCGGTCGCGTACCGGCGGGGAGGCTGGACGGTCGGTTTCGAACCGTCGGCCTGCGTCGCCCCTGCGACTCGGGCGTCCCACGAAACCTCCTGAAGCACTGTCGGTTTCGGTAAGGTGACACCTCCGTAACCGATGATTCGAATACGAGACGCCGACGGGTTTCAACCGTAATCTTGTCGGTATGACAGCAGCCTTCGATGACATGGATCTCCGCGATCTCGTCGATCTGCTCACCGACGAGGAAAAGCGCGAAATACGCCCTGCGGTGCAGCGGGTACTCGGCCGCCTCCCTTCTCAGGAGGTCCTGCGCCGCGAACTCGGGCGCCGCATGCTCGAGGTCTGAGCCAAACCCCAGAAACCCACCCGCGGCTACCGGCGAAAGCCGAAAAGCCGTGCCAATAAGACTGTCCGAAACCCCTACTACGTCCCCCGGAAAACGCACAGGGCCGTGCGCCGGTGAATCCTCACCGACGGCACGGCCCTGCCTATTTGACGCAGCCGGACGAAGTCCGTCGACAGCGCCGCGCATCGCCGGAGCGAACGCGGAGTACGCACAATAGGCGCAGCCGGACGAAGTCCGTCGACAGCGCCGCGCATCGCCGGAGCGAACGCGGAGTACGCACAATAGGCGCAGCCGGACGAAGTCCGTCGATAGCCCCGCGCATGGCCGGAGCGAAGGCGGAGTACGCACAATAGGCGCAGCCGGACGAAGTCCGTCGATAGCCCCGCGCATGGCCGGAGCGAAGGCGGAGGTACGCCTATTTGACGCAGCCGGACGAGTCTGCTCGTCGACCTGCCGGGTGGCGCTACCCGGCAGATAAGACGGGAGTATCTCGGCGGCTGATCAAGCGGTCGTCAAGTCACCGAAGGCGATGTCCACCGGAATCGGCACATCCAGTGTCAGCCGACGAGTGTGCAGGCATACGAGGTGATACCGGCCCTCGGACAGTCGATACTCCTCGATCTGGTCGATTCCGTCACCGGCCTCGGTGAGAAACCCGATGAGGTACACCGGAATTCCCGCCGCCGCGTACGCGGCTTTCTTCTCCACCGTATCGGTGTGGTGAGAACTGTCGGGAGAGACGATCTCGACGACGAGCACTGTGTCATCGGCGTAGAGCTTCGCGTCATCGTCCAGGCAGCGATACACGACGACATCGGGTCGGCGCAGGCTGAGTGGGACATTGCTGATACGGACGTCCACGTCTGTCTCGACCATCAGGCACGGCTCCGGTTTGCGGGCCGCCTCCATACGTGCCGCCATGCGCCGTGCCACCCGATTGTGCAATCGTGATGGGCTCTCGCACTTCACGATATGACCGTCGATGACTTCGATCGTCCGGCAGAAATCTTCGGGCAGCTGTTCGTAGTCCCGGGCGGTGATCTGCTCCGGGATCCAGCGATACCAGTCGCTGGGTGCGCTGCTCGTCATGCCGTCAGACTACCGCCATCGAGGAAGACGGTAGGGCGGTCACGTCGGCCGATCATGCCGACGGACCTGCCCTGCCCATTGAACGCAGCCGGACGAAGTCCGCCGACAGCCCCGCGCATCGCCGGAGCGAACGCGGAGGTGGATCGGTCAGAACACTCGCATGTCTCCCGGCGACCACATTCCGGAACGGTTCACGGTGCCCGTCTCGAGGCGGGCGGGCTTCGCGGTCGAGTCGTACTGGTCGTAGCGCTCCAGCGAACCCCAGTCGCGCGCCCAGTCGTCCTTCAGGTAGGTCGGCATGGTCGTCGACTTGGCCAGCATCTGCGCGAAGCCGAGCGGGCCGCCGAATTCCTCGGCCTGCCAGGTATTGGTGGAGCTGATGGCCAGCGGACGGTCCGGCAGGATGCGGTACTTCGGCACCTCGGCCACGCCGTTCTCGTGGTAGAACGGCCGCTGGCACGGGAACTGCAGGCCGACGGCCCAGTCCAGCAGGATCGGCTGCTGGGAACCGAGGAAGTCGTTGAGCGACTTCAGCTTCGGCATCCGCGGCGGGGTGAACGCCAGCCACTGGTCACCGATCAGAATCCGGTCCTCTGCGACGATGCGCACGGTGTCGGCCTCCGGCGCGATCTCGTCCAGCGGCACCCGCAGGTTGCGCCAGGACGGGAACGGGCCGATATCGCGCGGCAGGTAGGTGCCGAGCTTCTCCACCGTTCCGTCGGGCAGGCGGCGGCCGTAGTCCACGGTCAGCGACTGGCCGTACTTCATCGCGCCGGTGTCGTCGAAGGACATGATGCGTCCGGCGGCCGAGATCACCACCAGCGGGCGGTCGGCCGAGCGCGCGGGCAGTTCGTACCAGCTCGAGGTCAACGCGGCAGGCTGCTGCATGCCTTCCTGGTAGCTGCCCATGATCGGGGTCGTCGAGGGGTCGAGGCCGAACGGCAGCGCGACAGTGCTGCCGTTCACGCCGCGCGCGCCCTGACCGCCGCCGGTGCCCGCACTCTCACCTTCGGCGAAGGCCGCGCCGACCGACTGGGTGGAGGTGTTGCCGGTGCCCGGCTTCACCTCGACGGTGTCGGCGGACAGGTCGTCCGGCACGCCGTTGGGATCGAAGCCGACCGGCTTGCCGCCGCCGAGCGGATCGTCGTTGGCGGGCGGGTTGGCCGGATCGATGATCGGCGTCAGCCTGCCCCCGTTCGGGTCGGTCTCCACCAGCACGTCGTTGGCCAGGCCGCACATGTTGCCGCCGACCGCGTCGAAGTTGGAGCGGGCCAGCGAGTACGCCGGGTATTGCGAGTAGGCGCCCTTGGCCAGCGACGCCACTTCCAACAGCACCATCAGCGCGGCGACCACGGTCAGCGGGATCGCCGCGAACTTGCGGATTCGCTTGCCGCGCACGGTCTTCGCCGACGGCTGCGGCTTGGTGTAGTCCTCGCGCAGCACGGACCAGGCGACCAGCGCGAGCGCGAGACCGAACAGGACAAGCATCAACGTGTTCGACTGGTAGCCGCGCAGCGAGATCTGCTTGTCGAACCACGGCACGCCGAAGCTGGAGACGTACCAGTAGCCGTTGATGCCGGAGAACGCGATCGCCAGCACGAACAACAGGCCCGCGAGGAAGATGGCCCGGTTCTTGCGGGCCCGCAACGCGCTGACCGAGACCGCGACCGCGGTGACCGCGGCCAGCGAGCCGGCGATGCCCGCGTACGCGCCGAAGTGGTGGGTCCACTTCGTCGGGTTGAACATCATGAAGAAGATCGTGCCGAGGACGATGCCCATCAACCGCCACGTCGGGCCGCTCGCGATGCCAGGCACCCGCCTGCGCCGCAGCAGCACGAGCATCGTGGTGAACAGGCACAGCAGCATGACGAGGAAGGCGAAGCGGCGCGAGAGCGAGCCGTCGACGGTCTCCACGAACAGGTAGTAGTAGCGCAGGTAGTCCTCGTACCAGGCCAGGTTCGGGCCGGTGGCCTGACGCACCCGGTTCGCTTCCTGGATGCCCGCGAAAGTCTGATCGCTGTAGACCACGGTCAACACCAGCAGGCCCGCCGCCGCGATCGGCGCGAGCAACGGCAGCGCGCCGAGTTCGCGGTGACGGCGCACCACGATCCGCACCAGCGGCCGGATACCGGCGAGCAACGCGGCGATACACATCAGGCCGGTGGGCGCCGCCGCCAGCGTGAACGCGGCGATCAGCACCGCCACCGCGGCGGGCAGCAGGCGGCCGGTCGCGATGGCGCGCTCGATCGAAACCCAGGTCAGCAGGGCGCCGAGCGCGACGATCGGCTCCGAGCGCAGGCCGTTGTCGAACGGCAGCCAGAAGGCGAGGAACACCAGGCCGCCGGTCCACAGCGCCACCTTGCTCGTCCGCACGCCGCGCCCGAGGCGGGGCACCACCTCGCGGCTGATCACCATCCAGCAGAGGATGGCGCAGCACAGCGCGGGCAGGCGCACCCACGGACTGGCCGTGGAGATCTCCGCGAACACCTGGATCACGTAGTAGTACCAGCCGAACGGCGCCTCGGGGACGCCGTACCAGCGGAAGTAGTTGGCCATGTAGCCCGCGTCCGGAGCCACCCGCACCATGCTGAGGATGTAGCCGTCGTCGGAGGTGTTGGCCCCGATGAAATGCCACAACAGCAGGGTGCCGATCACGGCGCCGTCGGCCCAGGTCGGCTTCAGCCAGTGGGCGGGCAGGATGCGGCGGTGGCCGCGGCCGTCGCTGCTGTCGAGGCGGGCCAGCGCGGCGAGGGCGACGAGCGTGCACAGCGCCGCGGCGATCATCGCGATCAGCTTGACGAGCGTCGGGCTGGAACTGAACCGGGTGTCGACGGTCATGTCGAAGGACAGACCGGCGGGCACCGCGCCCTTCAGATCGGAGAAGACGCCGACCACCTGCGGCCGGAAGTCACCGGGCATCGTGCCCTCGGCGGGCACCTGTACGGTCTCCGTCTGTCCCGGAGCGCCGCCCTGGACGGGACGGTCGACCGTCAGCATCATGCCCTGGAACGCGGCGAAGGTGTGGTTGTGATCCGACGTGATGACGATCGAGGAGCACTCGCCCATCCGTGCGCGCTCGGCCGAGGCCACCACCGCGTTGCGGTTCACCACGTCGACGGCCGTATCGGAGACCCGGACGAAAATCGCCTCCAGCGCCGCGCGGTCGCCCTGCGGTGGCGCCGTCGCAAGCAGCATGCCGCCCTGCTCGGGCAGCGCGGCCACCGCCGAACACGGAATGCTCGCCCGCAGGTCGGTCGGCACCTGCGACATCAGCGGCGCCTGCACGTTGCCGAGCGTGCCGCCCTGCGGCCATTTCAGCACCGCCGTGGTCTGCTCGACGGGCAGGAACGGCGTGGCCAGTGCCAGCAGCGCACCGAGCACTCCGGCCAGCAGCGCGATTGTTCGCGCCGTCCGAAAATCCTTCGGTCGGACGGCGGGCGCGGCGGGAGGCTTCGTCAAGACAGCGGTAGCGACGTCGGGCACGGTTCGCAATGCTAGCGGGTAACGGGACGATGCCGGGCTCGGGAAGCGCGCGACGAGTTACTCGAATTTCCGGCCGAGGGTCCTTCGCGCCCGAAAGTGGACCCGACTTGGTGACCCGATACCGGGCGAATGGAAAGGTATGGGTATGACCAAGGTGAATCTCGAGACGAATTTCGGAGCTATCGTCCTGGAACTGGACGCGGAGAAGGCGCCGTCGACGGTGCAGAACTTCGTGGATTACGTGAACGCAGGCCACTACAACGGCACGATTTTCCACCGCGTGATCCCGAACTTCATGATCCAGGGCGGCGGTTTCGAGCCCGACATGCGCCAGAAGGGCACCAACGCCCCGATCAAGAACGAGGCGAACAACGGCCTCAAGAACAACAAGTACACCGTCGCGATGGCCCGCACCAACGACCCGCACTCTGCCACCGCGCAGTTCTTCATCAACGTCGCCGACAACGACTTCCTGAACCACTCGGCCCCCACCCAGTCCGGCTGGGGCTACACCGTGTTCGGCGCCGTCGTGGACGGCACCGACGTGGTCGACAAGATCGCGGGTGTTGCCACCGGCTCGGCGGGCATGCACCAGGACGTGCCGCTGGACGCGGTCGTCATCACTTCCGCGACCATCGGCTGACGGACGAAACGCGAATCGGGCCGTCTCCCACAGGAGTACGGCCCGATTCCGGTTCACCAGGCTTTACAGCGGCAGCAAGTGGTGCTTGCGCGGGTTGCGCTCGAGCTTCTTGTCCCGCAGCAGCTGCAGCGCCCTGCGTAGCTCGAGTCGGGTGCTGGACGGCTCGATGACGGCGTCGATGTACCCGCGCTCGGCGGCCACCCACGGCGTCGCCACGGTCGCGTTGTAGAAGTCGATCATCTGCTGGCGCATCACGGCGCGCTGGTCCTCCGGCGCCGCCTCGATCCGCTTGGCGCCGATCAGGCTCACCGCACTCTCCGCGCCCATCACCGCGATGCGCGCCGTCGGCCAGGCCAGGTTCACGTCGGCGCCGAGTTGCTTGGAGCCCATCACCGCGTAGCCACCGCCATAGGACTTGCGGATCACCACCGTGACCTTCGGCACGCTCGCCTCCACGAAGGAGAACAGGAAGCGCCCGCCGCGCTTGATGACGCCGATCTTCTCCTGCTCCACGCCGGGCAGGAAGCCGGGCGTGTCGACCACGAAGACCAGCGGGACCTCGAAGGCGTCGCAGAGCCGGACGAAGTGCGCCGCCTTGTCCGAGGCGCGGGCGTCCAGCGCACCGGCGTACACCATCGGCTGATTGGCGACGACGCCGACGCTGCGGCCGTCGACGCGGGCGAAGCCGGTGATGATGTTGCGCCCCGCGCTCGCGCCGATCTCGTGGAAATCGCCGTCATCGAAGATGCGCAGCAGGATCTCGTGCATGTCGTAGCCCGCGTTGTCCGAGTTGGGCACGATCGAGTCCAGCTCGCGATCGGTGTCGGTGAGCTCCGGCTCCAGGCCGGGGTTCACGATCGGGGCCAGCTCCTGGCAGCTGGTCGGCAGGAAGCCGAGGTACTCGCGCACCCACTGGAACGCGGCCGCCTCGTCCTTGGCGACGTGATGGATGTTGCCGTACTCGGCCTGGCTCTGCGCGCCGCCCAGTTCCTCGAGGCTGACGTCCTCGCCGGTGACCTCGCGAATCACCTTCGGCCCGGTGACGAACATGTACGCCTCTTCGGTGGCCACCACCACGTCGGTGTTGATCGGGGCGTACACCGCACCACCCGCGCACTTGCCGAGAATCATCGAAACCTGCGGCACCAGGCCCGACAGCGGCTCCTGGCGTCTACCGAGTTCCGCGTACCAGGCCAGCGAGGTGACGGCCTCCTGCACGCGCGCGCCGCCGGAGTCGTTGATGCCGACGACCGGGCAGCCGACCTTGGCGGCGTACTCCATGATGTAGGCGACCTTGCGGCCGAACATCTCGCCGACCGACCCGCCGTACACGGTCTGGTCGTGGGAGAACACCGCCACGGGTCTACCCTCCACCAGGCCGTGCCCGGTGACGACGCCGTCGCCGTACAGCGCGGCGGGATCGCCCGGTTTGCGCACCAGCGCGCCGATCTCCACGAAGGTTCCCGGATCGATCAGCATGTTGATCCGGTCGCGGGCACTGGGAATGCCCTTCTTTGCCCGCTTCGCGACTCCCGCTTCCCCCGCCGGTTCCTGCGCTAGCTCGAGACGTTTACGCAGTTCGGCGAGTTTTTCGGCAGTAGTGCTCACTGTGCGCCTTTCGCCTCGATTTCCCCGAGCTTCGCGGTCAGGTCGGCACCGATCCTGCCGATCCGCGGCTCGTCGACGATCTGCAAGTGATCACCGGGAATGTGCACGATCTCGAGGTTCTCGATGTACTCGTCCCAGCCGCCGTTCGGGCGCCGGTCCGCGTAGCGGGGCTCCAGCTCGATCGCGCCGTCGTGGTAGCGATCGGCGAGGTACAGCACGACGTCGCCGTCATAGCGGCTCGGCGTGATCTGCTGCAGCGCTCGCTGTTCGATCCACGAGGTGCGCTGATGTTCGAGCACGCCGCCCGGAATCTTCGCACCGCTCATCTTGATGAGGTCGGTGATCATCTTGTACTGCTCTTCGTCACTGGCGGCGGCCAGCTCTTCGATTTGCCCGCGATCCAGTTCGCCGGGGACGTTGTAGGTCTTCCTGGCGAAGACCTGGAAACGCTCGATCCGGCGCACCCGCTCGGCGGGGCTGTTGTCCTCGTCCTCGACCGGGATCGCCAGGTCGATCAGGCCGACCAACCGCACGTCCGCGCCCTCGGCCCGCAGCAGCTGCGCGACCTGCAGCGCCAAGACCGCGCCCAGCGACCAGCCGTACAGCACGTACGGTCCGTTGCCCTGGATCTTGCGCAGCTCGGGCAGGTACTGGCGCGCACGCTCCTCGATCGAGCCTTCGACTCGCTCGAAGCCGTACATCGGAGTGTCGGCGGGCAGCCGCTTCAGCAGCGGCTCGTACACGAGGGTGTTGCCACCGGCGGGGTGGAACACGAAGACCGGCACCGCGTTCGAACCCTCGGCGGGCGCACGCAGCGGCCGGACGAAACCGTCCACGTCGGCGCCACTGTCCTGGAGCTGGCGCACCACGTCGGCCAGCTGTTCGATCGTCTCGCAGTCGAGCACGTCATCGAGGGTGATCTCGGCGCCGACGCGCTCGGTGAGGCGAGCCGCCAGCTTCTCGGCGACCTCCTCCTCCAGGATCGGCAGGGTGTTGAAGATGCCGCCCGCGGACTTGCCGGTGACGACCGCCCAGCTGGCGAAGGTCAACCGCTCGGCGGCGTCGCGCGGCGGCACATCGTCCTCGGTGGCGGAGCTCTGCTCCTGACCGCCGAACATCGCGGCCGCCTCGGCGGGCGCGACGGCCGGGATCGCCTGCTGAGTCGCGGCGGCCGATTCGGCTTCGGCGACGATCTTCTCCGCCTCGGCCTCGACCGTGGTGTTCTCGGCATCCAGCCCGGGCACCGGCGCGCCCGCGGCCTTGACCGCCGCGGCCGGGTCATCGCCCGACTCCAGCGCCGAACGCGCCGCCGCGAGAGCATCACCGTCGACGGTGATCTCCTCACCCGCGGCCTGCTTGTCCGCGATGGCCTGCACCTCTTCGCGGTGCTCGATGGCGTAGCGCAGCACCTTGCCGACCTCGTTGAGGTTGGCGTCGCGCACGGCCTGGATCTGCAGCTGCGGGATGTCGAACTCGTACTCGACGCGGTTCTTGATACGCATCGCCATCAGCGAGTCCAGACCCAGCTCCATGAGCGGGATCTCCATCGGCAGGTCCTCGACGGCGTAGCCCATAGACTCGGCGACGATGATCGCGAGCCGATCCTCGATGGTCTGGCTGCCGTTGGGATCCCAGCGGTCGCCGAAGGTCTCCACGACCTCGGGCTCCGTGACGGTCGCGACCGCGGTCTCGGTGACCGGCTGCGCGACAGCGGTTTCGGGCAGTGTGGCGCCGGAAGTGACGACGGCCTCGAAGAGCAGGCGGAATGCGTTGCCCTCCTTGGCGTGCACCTGCGCCGACGCGCCGCCGAGGTGCGGGGTCAGCGTGGTGGTCAGCGTTCCCGCGGCGGGGAGCGCGCTGTGGGTGATCGAAGCGCCCACCGCGACATCGCTGAGCACCTGCGCCGCAGCGGAATTCACCAGCGCGGCCAGATCGGTGACGACGCCCGCCTGCACCTCCCAGACGTGGCGGCCGTCCGGCAGCGCGACGTGCGCGCCGGGAACCCTGGTGTTGCCGCTTCCGCTGGACATCCGGCTCTGCGGCCAGAACTCCTTGCGCACGAACACGGTTCGCGGCACATCGGCGTACTCGCCCGCGGGCAGCAGCGAGGACAGGTCGACGGCGTGGCCGTGCACGTAGAGCTGGGCCAGCGCGGAGATCACGCCCGCCGACTCGTCTTCCTTGCGCTTGAGCGTCGGGATGAGCTGCGCGTCGTGCAGGCCTGCCGCGAACGTGGTGCCCAGGACCTGCATCAGGGCAACGGAATTCGGCGCGAGTTCCAGGAAGGTGGTGTGTCCGGAGTCCACCGCGAGTTTCACCGCGTTGGTGAAGTACACGCTGTGGCGCATGTTCCTGACCCAGTAGTCCTCGTCGTGGATCGGGTCGTGACCGGGCCGGTAGAACTGCTCCTTGTTCACGGTCGAGTACAGGCCCGCCTTCATGCGGGTCGGCTCGATGCCCGCCAGTTCCGCGGCCAGCTCGCCGAGCAGCGGATCCATCTGCGAGGTGTGGCCCGCGCCGCGGGTCTGGAGCACGCGGGCGAACTTGCCCGCCTCCTCGACCTTGGCGACGATCGCCGAAACCTGATCCACCGGACCGCCGATCACCGTGTTGGTCGGCGCGGCGTACACCGCGACCTCCACATCCGGGTACTCCGGCAGCATGGCCTCGATGTCCGCGGCGCTCAGCTCGACCAGCGCCATATTGCGCACGTCGGCGTCGGTGATCATCGCCTCGCCCTCGCCCATCAGACGGGACCGGGCACAGATCACCCGCACCGCGTCCTCGAGCGCGAGGCCGCCCGCGATGTAAGCGCCCGCCACCTCGCCCATCGAGTGACCGACGACGGCGGTGGGCTCGGCGCCGTGCGCGCGCAGCAGCGCGGCCAGACCGATCTGGATGGCGAAGATGCCGACCTGCGAGGTGCCGACGCTGTAGTCCTGGGTGTCGTCCAGGATCAGCTCGCGAATCGAGTAACCGGCCTCGTCCTCCACCAGCTCGTCGACCTGGTCGACGGCGGCGCGGAAGATCGCGTTCTCCAGGTAGAGCTGCTTGCCCATCTTGCGGTGCTGCGCGCCGAACCCGGCGAGCACCCAGACCGGGCCCTGCGCGGCAGGTGCGTCGGCGGTGAAGACGGCCGTGCCCGGCTTGCCCGCGGCGATCGCGCGCAGACCGGCGACGGCCTCCTCGTGCGTCTTGGCGAGCACGACGCCGCGCGAACGCCAGTGGCTGCGCTTGGCCAGCGAACGAGCGACATCGGGCAGCGGGACGTCGCGACCCGCGCCGGATTCCAGCCAGTCGGCCAGCACCGCGGCGGCGCGCTTACGACGGGAGGGCAGGTAGCCGGACACCGCGAGGATCACCGGCAGCGGCTCTTCGCGCTCGGCCGACCATTCGGCGGGCGCTTCGGCTTCCGCTTCCTCGGCTTCCACCTCGGCGGCTTCCACCTCGGCCGCGGCGACGATCTCGGTGGCCTCGGCGACAACGTCGGTCGTCTCCTCGTCGAGGCTCTCCTCGGCGCGGGTCTCGACGGGAGCGGCCGCGGCGGGCACGTACTCCTGAAGCACGACGTGGGCGTTGGTGCCGCCGAAGCCGAAACCGGAGATGCCGACGGTGGCGACGCCGCTGTAGCGCGGGAACTCGGTCGGCTCATCGACGACCTTCAGCCGCGCCTGCTCGAACGGGATGAACGGGCTCGGGCCCGCGTAGTTGATGTTCGGCGGAATCACGTTGTGCTGGAACGCCATCACCGCCTTGGCCAGGCTGGCCGCACCCGCGCCGGACTCCAGGTGCCCGAAGTTGGTCTTCACCGAGCCGAGCAACGCGGGCTTGTCGGCGTCGCGACCGCGACCGACCACCCGGCCGAGTGCGTCGGCCTCGATGGGGTCGCCGATCGGGGTGCCGGTGCCGTGCGCCTCGATGTAGTCGACGGTGGAGGGCTTGATGCCCGCGTCGCGGTAGGCCGCACGCAGCACGTCGGCCTGCGCGTCCGGGTTGGGCGCCAGCAGACCGTTGGAACGGCCGTCGTTGTTGACCGCGGAGCCCTTGATGACCGCGAGAATCCGGTCGCCGTCCCGCTCTGCGTCGGCCAGGCGCTTCAGCACGACCAGGCCGCCGCCCTCGGAGCGGACCATACCGTCGGCGTCGGAGGAGAAGGCCTTGATGTGGCCATCCTTCGCGACGCCGCCGCCCATGTCGAAGCCGAGTGTGGCCATCGGCGTCAGGATCATGTTGATGCCGCCCGCCAGCGCCAGATCGGCATCGCCGTCGCGCAGCGCACGCACCGCCTGATGCACGGCGACGATCGTCGACGAGCAGGCCGTATCGACGGAGACCGACGGACCGCGGAAGTCGAAGAAGTAGGACACCCGGTTGGGGATGATGCTGGAGACGCTGCCCATGATGGCGTATCCCTGGGCCGTCGCGGGCAAGCTGGGGTCGGGCTCACTACTGAGGCCGAGCGCCGCGATCAACTGGAAGTCGTTGGCGGACGAACCGATGAAGACGCCGACCGACTCACCGCGCAGCTCGCTCGCCGGAATCCTGGCGTGCTCGAGCGCTTCCCAGGTCAGCTCCATCATGAGTCGCTGCTGCGGATCGACGCGCTCGACTTCGATCGGCGACATCGCGAAGAACTCGGCATCGAAGCCCTTGACGACCTCTTGGTCCAGGTAGCCGCCGAGCGTATTGCCCTCGGCGACAGCCTTGGCGACTTCGGGCTCGCTCAGGAACTCCGACCACCGGCCCTCGGGCGCTTCCCGGATCGCGTCGCCGCGGTTGATCAGGAACTCCCAGGTCGACTCCGGGGTATCGCCCGCGCCGGGCAGCCGGGTGGAAAGGCCGACGATCGCGATGTCGTGCGCCTCGCCCGGGGTGTAACCGGCGGCGTAGAAGGCGTCGTCGGCCGACTCCTCGGGCGCCTCGGGTTCACCGTGCACGATGACCTCGGCCAGCGACGCGATGGTCGGGTGCTTGTAGACGACGGTCGCGGTCAGCACCACGCCGGTGAGTTCCTCGATGTCGCCGCCGAGAGCGAGCGCGTCGCGCGAGGCGAGCCCGAATTCCTCCATCGGCCGATCCACCGTGATCTGCTCGATCGGCTGCCCGGTCGCGTCGGCGACCCAGCGGCGCAACCACTCTCGCAGTTCGGTCACCGACATGTCGGCAGTGGCGGGCGCGGCCGTGCCTTCCGTGGCGGCGGACGCGGTTTCGGTCGTCTGGGTGGGCGTGCCCTCGTTGTCAGCCATCAATTCCTCAAGCTACCTGTCTGCGTAACCGGGCGCGCCGTGAATTGACGCTCGGCGTGGATGAGATCCGCGCCGAGCGTCGATGATCGGCCCCTAACTCACCCTGGGCAATTACTCTTCCGGTGCATCGGGGAAAGCCTGCTGGGTGTAACCGCCCCGCAGGGTTCCCTCCAGATAAGCAGTCTTGCAGGCCCGCCGGGCGATCTTGCCGCTGGAGGTGCGCGGGATCGAGCCCGCGGGCACCAGCAGCACGTCGCGCACGGTGACACCGTGGCGCTGCGAGACGGCCGCGCGCACCGCGTCGGCGATCGGCAGCGGATCGGCCTTGCCGGCGCCGGGCCCGCGCTCGCCGACGATGACGAGGTGCTCGGAGGCGTCGTCGGCGTCGAAGGACTTCAGGCCCGAGTGGCTGCCCTGCTCGAAGACCTCGGCGGGCAGCTGGTTGGCTGGCACCGAGAACGCGGCGACGAAGCCCGGACGTAGCGCCTTGCTCGCTTCCTGCGCCGAGAACTCGAGGTCCTGCGGGTAGTGGTTGCGTCCGTCGACGATCACCAGGTCCTTCACGCGGCCGGTGATGTAGAGCTCGCCCTCGAAGTAGACGCCGTAGTCGCCGGTGCGCATCCAGTGCGCGTCGGACTCGGTGCCCTCGGTGTGGCTGCCGTCGGCGAGCGGCTCGGTGATCTTGTTCTGGAAAGTCTTCGCGGTTTCCTCTGGCCTGCCCCAGTAGCCGATGCCCATGTTGTTGCCGTGCAGCCAGATCTCGCCGACCCGGCCGTCGGGCAGCTCGTGGCCGCCGCCGTCGTTCTCGACGGTGTTCGGGTCCACGATCACGGCCCACTGCGATTTCGCCACGTAACCGCAGGACACCTGCGCGATGGCGTTCTCGGTGTTCTGCTCGACCTTTACCATCCGGCCCGCGTTGAGCTCGTTGCGGTCGACGTAGACGACCTTGGCCTCGTCCTCGGCCTTGGTCGCCGAGACGAACAGGGTCGCCTCCGCCATGCCGTAGCAGGGCTTGATGGCGGTCTTGGGCAGGCCGAACGGCGCGAAGGCCTCGTTGAACTTCTTCATCGAGAAGGTGGTGACCGGCTCGCTGCCGTTGATCAACCCGATGACGTTGGACAGATCCAGCGACTCGCCCGGCTTCGGCAGACCGCGCGCCGCGGCGTGCTCGAAGGCGAAGTTCGGTGCGGCGGCGAAGGTTCCGGCGCCATCGGAGACCGCGGCCAGTTCCTTGATCCAGCGGTACGGGCGGCGCACGAACGCGCTCGGCGACATGATCGTGATGTACTTGCCGCCCACCGCGGGCAGAATCACCGTCAGCAGGCCCATGTCGTGGAACAGCGGCAGCCACGTGACGCCGCGCGAGTTCCAGTCCAGATTGATGGAGTGGACCATCTGCAGCAGGTTGGTGCCGACGGCGCGGTGGGTGATCTCCACACCGGCAGGCACCCGGGTCGAGCCCGAGGTGTACTGCAGGTAGGCGATGTCGTCGATCTTGATGTCCGGGCGCGCCCAGGTCTCGCCGACGCTGTCGGGGATCGCGTCGACGGCGATGATGCGCGGGCGCTGCGCGGCGGGTAGCGCGCGGAAGAACTGGCGCACCCCGGCCGCGGAGGAGCTCGCGGTCAGGATGGCGGAGGGCTCACAGTCGCCGAGCACCGCGTGCAGGCGGTCGGTGTGGCCGGGCTCGTCCGGATCGAACAGCGGCACCGAGATGGTGCCCGCGTAGATGGCGGCGAAGAAGGAAACCACGTAGTCGAGGCCCTGCGGAGCCAGGATCGCAACCCGGTCGCCCGGCTTGGTCACCTGCTGCAGTCGGGCGGCCACCGCGCGCAGCCGGACACCGAATTGCTGCCACGTCAGCTCGTGTACCTCACCATCGCGTTCCCGCGAGTAGTCGATGTAGCGGTACGCGAGAGTGTTCGCGTCGTTGCGGGTGTGCTTCTCGACGTGATCAACCAGGGTGTGATCCTCGGGAATACGGATGTTCCCGGTTTCGTCCAGGTAGTCGTCGAAAGTCTCGTCCATTCCTTCTTCTCCTCCGAGGCACACGCAGCAAGACGGCGGCTCCACCGCCCGTCACCTACCTGTGAGGCCCCGACTCGCTTTCGCCCGCGGGTGCTCTTCTTCTAGAGCCGAACCTGCAGATTTTCACGCGGTCTGCGCGGTGACCGCTATCGGCTAAATGTTCTCAAACCAAAGTGATGTTACAGAGAAGGCCCGGTCACTCATCCCGCAGCAGGGGTATAACCGGCGCGAACGCGTCCATCTGGGTGGGGAACACCCCGACGTACGACATCGAAGTGAGTTGTCGCACACGACGGATCTGTTCGGCGATCTCCTCGAACGTTCCGATCGCCACGTAGGGCGAATTCAGGATGTCCTCGACCGAGAGCTTGGTGTCCACCTCCAGGTCGGGGTGCAGGCCGCGGTCGATGGCCGAGAGCGCCATTTCGGCGGTCTTCTCCCGATCGTCGGTGATGACGATCGCGGTGATGGCCCAGTTCAGTTCGATCTGGTCGAACCGCTCGCCCGCGGCCTCCTTGATCAGGTTGACCTTCTCGATGGTCTTCTCCATGGTGATGCCGGAGAGCAGACCCTTGCCGTTCTTGGTGGTGACCGGAACGACCGAGATGATGTCGGCGTGCTTGGCGGCCAGGCGCAGCATCTTCGGTCCGCCGCCACCGGTGCAGATCGGCGGGCGCGGGCCCTGCCGCGGACGCGGCGTGCCCTTGATGCCGTTCACCTGGTAGTACTTGCCTTCGAAGGTGCACTCCTGACCGCGCAGCAGCACGTCCAGAATGGTCAGCGCCTCGTCCAGCTTCGCGAGACGCACGCCAGGGGAGTCGTAGACCAAGCCGGCGGCCTGGTACTCGTCCTGCTTCCAGCCCGCGCCGAGACCCACCTCGAGACGGCCCTTCGACAGCACGTCGATGGTGGCCAGGTCCTTGGCGAGCACCACGGGGTGCCGGAAACCATTGGCCAGCACCGAGGTTCCGAGGCGGATCTTCTCGGTGGCCTGAGTCAGTGCGCCGAGGGCGGCGATCGGACCGATCTGGTCACCGAGGTGATCCGGCACGACGAAGGTGTCGAAGCCGTACTCCTCGGCCTGTTGCGCCGTCTGAACGAACTTGCGGGCTCCGCCCTCCTGCTTGTTCCCCTCGCCCGCAGCCGCGAAGCGAAAAGGACGCAACGGGGTGCCCAATGCGGTCAGCTCACCGGCCGGGGCGGCGGCTTGTGTCATGAACTCATGCTCCTGGCTGTAAGGAAATGCGGCGCGAATCCTGCCCCCGATACTCGGGGGTAGTCGCGATCATCAGCGCACTTTACAACGTGCCGACGAACTCACGTGCGTTTGCGGCGGCACCGGATGGCTTAACACACGCCTACGTCGGCGTGGTTTGTGCCATCTCACGAATGCGGCGGCCGAGGGGCTCCCTCGATCAGACCGCTGGCCCAACTCGAAGTCCACTGCGTCGCCGTGGTGCCGTTTCCGTCCACCACGAAACCATTGTAGAGAGCGTGCACCGGGTTCCCGACGGCGCGCACCAGCGTGACCACACTCGGAATCCAGTTCACCGGATTCAGCGCTTGCTGCGGCGAATCACAGATCAGATCGCCCGGGGCGCAGATGGTGTAGGTGCGGTCGGCGAGCGCGCCGAAACCGTCCCGCGGACCGGTCATCGTGATGCCGGGCACCTTCAGGCCCGCCAACGCGACCTCCGCGCCGACGCCGGGCGGCGGCGTGCCGACCGGGATGGCTCCGCCCGCTTCTGGCCCGCCCGCGCGGCGGCCGTCGGCGAGCAGCGCCACGCCGAGCACGCGGTCGGCGGGAACCGGCCCCTTGCCAGCCCCGATCTGCGCGGCGATGTCGCCCGCGATCACCGCGCCCTGCGAGAACCCGGCGATGACATAGGTGGTCAATGGGCATTCACGGGCTCGCTCGGTCATCATGTCGACCATCCGCTGGGTGCCCTCGGAACGGCTGTTGTTGTAGGACTGCTGGCCGTCCGGCGGGATGGCGACCGGGTTCGAGAACTGCGCCACGTACGGCACGGTGTAGACATCGACCCGCTCGGCGGGGAACTGCTGCCGCACCGGCCCGGAGATGTTGAGCATCAGCGACAGCGGATTGGCCGCCGGGTTGTGCGGGTCGTCCGTGCTGCTGGACTCCCACGTGCCCGGCACCGAGATCATCTGCACGTCCGGACAGGTGGCAGGCTGCGAGGTGGGCGGCGGCGTCGGCTCGGGTCCCGGCTTCGGCACCCGCAGCCGTCCGGCCAGCAGGAACCACAACAGGATCACCACGACGACTATCAACGCGATGACCGCGAGAAACACCAGGCACCCCGCCGGGCCTATCCGGCGGGGTCTCGAACCGCGACGCGCACTCACTGGCAGTAGTTCTGCTTGGCCGTCTGGATGTAGATCTGCCCGGCCTGCTCCACCGGCATCTTGGCCGGGTCGAAGGACGGATCGGAACCGGCCATGGCATTGACGAACGTGGTCAGATCAGCCTCGGACGCGCCCGCGGCGACGCCCTGGCAGACGTAGCTGCCGATGCTCAGCGCGATGTCCGGGCTGGACGGGGTCACGCCCTGCGCCTTCAGCGCGTCGAGGAATTTGCGGTCCTTCTCGCTGAGGTTGGAGGTGTCCGCGGGCGGCACCTCGTTGGTCGGCACCGGCTGCGGGCGCTCGGGCGGGACGGTTTCGGCGGGCGGTGCCTGCTCGGGGGCGGGGGCCGGGGTGCTCTGGTGGCCCTCGTGGCCGCTTTCGGCGGGACTGGTCGGCGCGGCAGCGGGCTGTGACGTCACCGTCGTGGTCGGCGCCAGCGTCGGCGTGCTCGTCGCGGTCGAATCGTTGTCACCGCAAGCGGCGAGCAGGCCGGTCGCCGCGATCGCCGCGGCAACGCCCAGTACCTTTCCACGGGTCCGATGCATGAATTTCTGTCCTCGATCTGTCGGCAAGGGGGATCGGTCGCCCCCAGGGTAATGGCAACGACGAGCCGAGTGCCGTCAGTCAGCCGACAGACCGGTCGGAATCAAAGGCCGTGAACCTCCGATTTGCCGTCACGCACCGTGATGAACCCGGCTTGGAAGTTCTGCCGCACGCCGCCGGGAATCGCGAATTCGTCGCTGATCGGATAGCCGAGTTTGCCGTTCTCGAAGCCGACGCTCTGCCAGGCGTCCAGCATCGGTCCGTTGCGGACCGCCCACGCGCCGGACAGCGGACTCCAGTAGACGTTGCCGCCCTCGAATCGGCTGTAGCGACCGAAGTCCTTCAGCGGAAGTTCTTCGTCCGCAGGGAAACCCAGCCAGCTGTTCTCGTAACCCAGCTCGGCGTACTTCACGAGGATCAGGCCCTGCACTCGGTGCACGCCGGTCTTGGCGTTGTAGTAGAACGGGCCGCCTTCGAAGGCCTGCACCGCGCCGTCCTTGTTCGGCGTCTTGACCTCGGGCGCGGTCGGGTAGCCCGCGGGCCCGCGCTCGAAGCCCTGCCTGCCCCATTCGTCGAGGATCGCGCCGCGCACCACTTGGGCGCCGGTCTGTGGCGTCCAATACAGCGAGCCGTGCTGGAACGGCTGGAACCGTCCGCGGCCGTCGGGCAGCGCGCGTTCGCCGCCGGTAGGCAGGCCGAGCGGGCCCGCGGGTCCGTGCGCGGCCTGATAGCCGCCGCCGATCATGCCCGCCACCGCGTGGCCCCCGGTCTCCGGCGAGAAGAACACCCGACCGCCGCGGAAATCCTGCGCGACGCCGCCCGCCACCTGGTACTCCCCGGTGAGGCACTCGCCGAGCCAGCCGTTGGCGGCCACCGCTGCGCCGATCGACTCCGCGGGCGCGCACGCGGGCTTGCCGGACTCGACGCCGAGCGCGGACGCCGCCTGCGGCCAGGACTGCCGCATCTCGAAATCCCAGTACGGCCACGAGTGAGTGCCCGAGGCGCGGTAGTTGACCTGCACCGGAATGGACAACTCGGTCAGCTTGGCGACGAAGTTCTCCGAGGTGAGCCGGGACAGGATCTCCAGGCCCATGCCCGCGTAGTTGGTGCTGATACCGGGAATGCCCGCGGCCGGATCGAACGGCCCGGTCGCGCCGCTGCCGCTGGAGACGTAGAGACTGATGCCCTTCAACCGGTCGGCCAGCGCGTACGGGTCGTGGTTCTCCCACTCCTGGCTGGTCGGCGGGCCCCACATCGCGGCCGAGTCGAAACCGCCCGCCTCGCGCATGGCGTACTCGATGGCCTGGGGCATGCCGAGGGTGGTCGTGGTGAGGAAGCCCGAGTACGAAGCGGCATATTTGGTGAAGCCCGTATTGCGCCCGGCGAGGAACATCGACGCCGTGCCGCCCATCGAAAGACCCTGCATGCCACGCACATCCGTGGCTCGCCACTGGCTCTCCAACAGCGGAGGGAGCTCTTTGGTCAGGAACGTCTCCCACTTGTAGTTCCTGCCGTTGTCCGGCTGCAGCCAGTCGGAGTAGAAGCTGGACTGGCCGCCGATCGGCAGCACCACCGTGACGTTCTTGTCAGCGTAGAAGTCGACGGCGCCCGCGTCCTTGGTCCATCCGCTCTCGTCCTCGGTGGCGCGCAGTCCGTCGAGCATGAAAAGCACGGGGAACCTGGCCTCCGGCCGGGCGTTCCATTCCCTTGCCAGCAGCAGCTGCACCTGCACCGGCGCGCCCATGGACGGTGAGTTAACCCACAGCGACACCCGGAGGTCACCGAGCCAGATCACGTTCTGCACCGAGGCCGGGACGGGCACGGTCGCCGGCTGAGCCGCGACGGGCGTGGTCAGCGGGGTGATTCCGGCGGCGAGGGGTAGCACCAAGGCGGTGGCGAGCAGGGCGAACCGACCGCGCGTCGCGCGTCCGCCGCGGCGACGTACCTTTCCCCGTTTACCACACGCAACTTCAGCCATCAGAGCTTTGTACCCCCGCCCACCTCCCGTTCTCGGTAGACGCGCCCGCAGCAAACCGGGGTGTCTGAATTTTCCAGCTACCCCACGGCGTGTCGGCGGCCCGGCGAAAAAACGACGGCGCCGCCGCTTCTGCGAGGAAGCGGCGGCGCCGTGTCGTTTTCAGTGCGCGGAGATCACCAGGCGCCGGTGGCGTCCAGGATTCCCTTGCGGGAGTTCCACAGCTGGCCCTCCCAGTACTTCCAGGAGTGGGTGCCCGCGGCCGGGAAGTCGAAGAAGGCCGGGATGCCGAGCGAGCCCAAGCGAACCTGGAACGCACGGGTGTTGACCAGCGACAGGGCCTCGAGCGCCATCGCGTTACCGGTGTTGAACAGGCCGACCGGCGAGTTCGGCCGGTCGAACTGACCGGGCAGACCCGACGCCGCCGAGATGTACATCGGCAGGCCCTTCAGCTGCGGCGCGAACACGAACGGGTCCATCCGCAGCCACTGCGGGCTCCACGGCGCGGCCATCGAGTCGACGTTGTAGCGGCCCGCGTCCAGCATCGCGATGCGGATCGCCTCGCGCATGCCCGGCGCGGAGATGTTCAGGTAGCCGGAGTAGGAACCGGCGAACTTGAACTGGTCGCGGTGGTAGGCAGCCAGTGCCAGCGCCGCGCTACCGCCCATGGACAGGCCGATGACCGCGTTGTTGTTCTTGGAGACGCCGTAGCCCGCGAGGAAGTTCGGCAGCTCGTTGGTCAGGAAGGATTCCCACTTGTAGGTGGTCTTCTGACCGTTGGTGTTGCTGGGCGCGTACCAGTCGGCGTAGAAGCTCGACTGACCGCCGACCGGCATCACCAGGGTGATGTTGTCGTTCTTGAACTGGTCCATCGCGTTGGTCTCGAACGACCACGCGTTGCGGTCGTCACGAGCGCGCAGGCCGTCGAGCATGTACAGCGCCGCGTTGCCGCCGCGCGATGCCCACTGAACCTGGACCTTGATCGGGCCCATCTGCGACGGGACCATCAACTCCTCGTAGCCACCCGCGGGCGCGCGCAGCACGGGTGCGTGCGCGGGAGCCGCGGTGGCGACGGTCGGGGAAGCCAGTCCTGCGGCGATCGGAAGCGCCAGTGCAGCCGCACCGACACCCAGAATTCGATGACGCCAACCACGAGGTGCGCCCTGCCGACCCGACTTGACACTCTTCGGCGCGGCGGCCCTGCCGAAACGCATGAATCCTGCTCACTTTCTGCTGTTGCGGTGCCGCCATGCCGAGCCGGCTGGGCGACACCCGTGCTGCCAACGAGACGCGCGTCACATCCATGCCGGTTCCCGACATTCCGGCATCGAGCGACGGCGCTACAACGATCTGGTCACACTTGCGCTCGCAGGAGGATATTCGACGTCCGAATCCTTAGCAAGACTGCGGTCGGCCGGGTGGCCGAAATCCGCCCGCGCACAATCTGTGATTGTGCGGTGACCCTACCGCGTTCCAGTAGTGATGTCGTCCCCGACCGCCGATTTTGTTACGGACTCCAGAAGTGATCCATATCCTCCGCCCACGAAGGATGTCGCGAGCCCACCGAGCTGGACCTCGATCCGGCCCATCCGTAGGTCGAAGTTGTTACGTCATCCAATGTGCGCGCTCATATCGGGCAACATCGCGAGCGCCTGGTCCTGCCAGTAATGCCAGTTGTGCACGCCGATCGCCGGGTAGTCGTAGATCACGTTCGCGCCGCCGAGGCTGTCCATCTTGCTCTGGAAAGCGCGCGTGTTGGCCAGCGCGAGCGTCTCCAGCACCCTGGCGTTGCTGAGGTGATACAGGTCGATCGGAGCATTGATCACGTCGCGCGGACCGCTCTGGCCGCTTCCCGCCGAAATCCAGAGCCGAGTTCCGTTCTGACGCAACAGTTGCGCGAACATGAACGGATCGTGGCGCAGCCAGCGCGGATCCCACGGCGGCCCCCACATGGCGTCGATGTTGAAACCGCCCGCGTCGAGCAGCGCGAGCCGCAATGCCTCGCGCATGCCGGGCGCCGAAATGTTCAGATATCCGGAATACGAACCCGCGTAACGGAATTGGTCGGGGTGATAAGCGGCCAAGGCGAGCGCCGCGCTGCCGCCCATGGACAATCCGAAGACGCCGTTGCCGTTCGGATTGAAACCGAGCCGGTCGCGCAGCGCCCAGCGCAGATTCTCGGTGAGGAACGTTTCCCAGGCGTAGGTGACCGACTGGCCGTTGGTGTTGCTCGGTGCGATCCAGTCCGAATAGAAGCTGGACATGCCGCCGACCGGCATCACCACGTTGATGTTCCACTGCGTGAGGACGCGGGAGATGTCGGTGTCGATCTCCCAGCCGCTCAGGTCGTTGCGTGCGCGCAACCCGTCAAGCGCGTAGACGACGCGCTGGGTGTTGCCGTCGGCGGCGCGGAAGATCCGGTTCTTGATCGGGCCCATGCTGGAGTCGACCCAGAAATCGAAGCCGGCCGGATCGAAACTCGCTGCCGCCGGGGCGCTCAGCCCCGCGCTGGCCGCACCGAAAGGCACCGCGAGCGCGAGTGCCAGACCGGCGACCGAACGCCGTAACCACCGCCGCGGAAAACGTCCCCCGGCAACCGCACCGCTCATGCGTGCAACTCGCATCGACCAGACCTTTCGCCCGCGCGGTCACCGTTGACCGCGATCGTCGTGCACGAGGATCGACACTCGGCGCCGAGAACCGAAGGAGCCAGGTTCCGGCGGTACTGCTCCTCTATATGCGGGTATTCGAAGCGGAAGCACTCGAAACGCGCTGCGATATCGGATCGTGATCAAAACCGGACATCGGCCGGTTCCGGCCCCGCGGGGACGCCTGCCGATGCGGGTCCGATAGCCGTTCGCCCGCCAGCGACCGTTCAGCCAACGCCAGAAAAAGAAAAGGACCGCCCGGAGCCGGGTGGCTCCGAGCGGCCCTCCGGGGTAGCTCAGCCGATGTTCGCGGACAGGTCGGGAAGCATGCGGTTCGCCTCTTCGGCCCAGTTGTTCCAGGCGTGAATGCCGTACGCGGGGAAGGAGTAGACGGCGTTGCCGCCGCCAAGCGTCGCCATGCGAGCCTGGAAGGCCCGGGTGTTGACCAGCGCGAGCGCCTCGAGCCCCATGCCGTTGAGTGTGTTGAAGCTCGGCGAATCGGTCGCGGCGGGCAGGCCGCTGGCCGCGGCCACCCACAGGCGGGTGCCGTTGCGAATCAGGTTGGGAGCGAACACGAACGGGTCCATCCGCAGCCACTGCGGACCCCACGGCGGCGCCATCGAGTCCACGTTGTAGCCGCCCGCGTCGAGCATGGCCACGCGGATCGCCTCGCGCATGCCAGGGGCGGAGTTGTTCAGGTAGCCGGAGTAGGAACCGGCGAAGCTGAACTGATCCGGGTGGTACGCAGCCAGGGTCAGCGCGGCGCTGCCGCCCATCGACAAACCGAAGACGCCGTTGCGGTTCGGGTTGAAACCGAGCCGGTCGCGCAGCGCCGAGCGCAGGTTCTGGGTCAGAAAGGTCTCCCACTGGTACCGGTAGCTCTTACCGGGGCCGCCCGCGAGCACGTTCAACGCGCCGGAGCCGGTGCTGGAGCCGGAACCCGCGGGGATACCGAGTAACTCACTCGGCGCGTTCCAGTCCGCGTAGAAGCTGGACATGCCGCCGACCGGCATCACGACGTTGATGTTCCAGCTGGCCAGGAGTGCGGGGATGCCAGTCTCGATCTCCCAGCCGTTGAGGGTCTCGGGAGCCCGCATGCCGTCGAGGACGTAGACCACGCGGTTGGTGTTGCCGTCGGCCGCGCGCACAATGCGGGACTTGATCGGGCCCATGCCCGAATCGACCCAGAAGTCGAAGGCCGCCGGATCGAAGGCCGCCGAGGCCGTCGCTCCGGTGCCCGCTACGGAAACCCCGAGTGGCGCCAACATCGCGACCGCGACTCCGAGCGCCCACTTGCGCATCCACGATCCGGACTGCGCCGCTGCCGGGCGCCGCCCGTCGGACGCAAAGGCGGCGGAACGCTTACGGGAACGGGGTTTCCAGCGGGCAGTACGCATTCGATTCGACCTTTCCTCGACGACCAGAGGAGGGCAAACAGCAAGCAACTCCACCGGCCACTTCATCGGCATGTGCGGCAGGTGCTCATGTGCGTAGAAGGCACACAAGCAGACCGCCCCTTCCCGTGGCAGGCACTCCTCCAGAGAACCACGACATGGAAACGTTCACCCGCCCATGCTCTCTGCGTATCAATCGGGAACGAATGCTTCTATGTTGCTGGAAAGTGATCCAAGCCACAAGGATTCGCGATTTCCCACCGCTGATTCGTTGTCGAGCCCGCTTGCGGATGACCCGCTCGGCGCACGAAAAAGCCGCCCGGCGCGGTGGCGCCGGGCGGCTTCGGATCGAACGTCGACTCAGCCGATGTTGGCCGAGAGGTCCGGAATCATCCGGTAGACCTCGGACTCCCAGTTCCGCCAGTTGTGGATGCCGACGGGCGGGAAGCTGTAGGTGACGTTGCCTGCGCCGAGCGTCATCATCCGCACCTGGAACGCCCTGGTGTTGACCAGCGCCAGCGCTTCCAGCGGCACACCCTGGACGACGTCCAGCGGCGTGTGCACGTCACCCGCGGCGGGCAGGCCGCTGCCCGCGGCGATCCACAGGCGGGTGTTGTTGGCCTTGAGCTGCGGCGCGAACACGAACGGGTCCATACGCAGCCACTGCGGGCCCCACGGCGGCGCCATCGCGTCGATGTTGTAGCCACCGGCGCTCAGCATCGCCGCGCGCAGCGCCTCGCGCATGCCGGGCGCGGAGACGTTCAGGTAGCCGGAGTAGGAACCGGCGAAGCTGAACTGATTCGGGTGGTATGCCGCCAGCGTCAGCGCGGCGCTGCCGCCCATCGACAAACCGAAGACGCCGTTGCGGTTCGGGTTGAAACCGAGCCGGTCGCGCAGGGCCCAGCGCAGGTTCTCGGTCAGGAAGGTCTCCCACTTGTAGGTGTTGACCTTGCCGAGGGTCTCGTTCCAGCCGGACGAACCGGTCATCGAGGAACCCGAGGACGAGCCGGTGGGGCCCGAGCCGGTCGGAATGCCGAGGAACGTGCTCGGCGCGTTCCAGTCCGCGTAGAAGCTCGACGGACCGCCAACTGGCATGACCACGTTGATGTTCCACTTGCTGAGCTCGCGGGCGACCTCGGTGTCGATCTCCCAGCCGCTCAGGTCACCGCGGGCGCGCATGCCGTCCAGCGCGTACACCACGCGGTTGGTGTTGCCGTCGGCCGCGCGGAAGACGCGCGACTTGATGGGTCCCATGCTGGAGTCGACCCAGAAGTCGAATCCCTCCGGGTTGAACGCCGCGGACGCGGTGGCGCCCTCACCTGCCACCGACGCCCCGAGCGGTAGCACGACTGCCATCGACACCAACACCGACTTCTTGAGCCATCCACCGGCTCTTCGAGCACGCAGGCGACCAGCCCGCGCGTTGCGCCCGATCACGCCTCGCATCTTCGTTTCGGCCTTTCCCTGTATAGGCGACCGGAGAGGGCCGCGACTCGACGGAGACCGCCGGTCTCCGTCCACGACGAGTGGACACCCCGGCGGGCGTACCGGATGAGCCTAACCCGCCATCGATGCCAGGGCGTTATCAAAAAGAGATAAAGCGGTGCACACCACGTTTATGAGAACTTCACCAGAAAGCACGGGGCCCACGGTGATCCGTGGGCCCCGTGTGACTCGAGGGGTCGGCGTGACTCGTCAGTTCGGCGGCTGCGGGAAGGGGTCGACCAGACCGCAGCGCTCGATCTCGTACTTCGGCACCCGATCGATCCGGTACTTGGCGAACGACAGCGCGTTGCGCAGGTTGTGCCGGAATCGCTCGAAGGTCAGCGGATCGCGCGACGAGACCAGCAGCGCCTGCGTGTCCGGGCAGGACATCGCCGTGCGGGCCTGGGTGACCCACTTCTCGTCGAGGTACCAGGGCATCCACGGCTTTCTGTCGACCATGCCCGCATCCACCACGACCCAGTCCGGGTACAGGTTCTTGTCGTGGCCGATGCGGCCGTCGACCAGGCGCTCGGTGTGCGCGGCCAGCGGATAGGCCAGGCCCATCTGGTCGATGACGCGCACGTCGAGCGGGACGTTCATGCTGGTCATGCCGAGATTCAGGAAGTAGACCGTGTGCCCGGCCCCGCCGTCGGGGATGGGCTGCGGCGGCGGCGCGATGTACCAGAACATGAAGGACGGCGAGTTCAGCAGCAGGCCACCGTTGGGCGTCTCCTGGATGTTGTTCACCATGGCCCGGATTCGCGGGTAGTCGAGATAGTCCGACGCCCGGATCGGGTGGTCGTGGCCGGTGTTGAGCACGTAGTAGACGCGCTCGTCGACGATGCCGGACGAGCTGATCTTGGTGCCCGTCTTGATGGCCGTGGTGCCCGAGGCGAACAGCGCCCAGCCGAGCGTGCCGAGCCAGGCGATCAGGATCACCGCGAACGACCAGTTCGCCGCCCGCAGCCCGCCCGCGGGCAGCCGCAGCGGAATCACCGCGACCGGAAGCAGCAGCAGGAACAGCTGCGGAAGCAGCATGCGCCCGTGCATGAAGTCGCCGCCGACCCGCAGCGCGTAGACGGTCAGCAGGAACCCGCTGACCAGCACCAGGGCAACCACAGCGGCGGGCGAGCGCAGCCACGCGCTGAACCGGCGCAACCGTCCCTCCGCCGCGGCGGACTTGTCGCTCGTCGCGGGCGCATCCGTCGCGCGCGCCGCGACGACGCCGCCGATCAACAGCACGAGCAGCGGAATCCACAGGAAGTACGGGCCGACCAGGTCCCACAGGTAGGTGAAGCCCTGGCTCCACTTGGCCCCGCCCGCGTCCTTGGCGACAGCGGTGTTCGGGTAGGGCAGGCCGTAGTAGCCCATCCGCCATATCTGGTAGCTCAGCGGCACCAGGCCCGCCGCGGCGACGATGCCCACGCGCAGGACGATTGGGCGGAACCGGGTCTCCGGCAGCGGAGCGAAGAAGATCATCAGCAACGCCAGCGCGCCGACCAGCGTCATCTCCGGCCGGATCAGCGGAGCGAGTCCGGCGAAGAACACCAGGCCGAACAGCCCGGCGAAGCGCACCCGCTCGGCCTGCGCCCAGCGCAGCATCAGCCACCACAGCGCGCCGAGCCAGCAGATGACCAGGCCGCTCTCCAGACCGGAGGTGGCGTAGTCGCGGGCGGGCGGCACCGCGATGTAGACGAGCGCGCCCGCGGGCAGCAGCAGCGCCGACTTCGTACCGCCCCACAGCCGGGCCGTGCCGAGCATGGCGAACACCATCGCGGCCACCGAGAGCGTCAGCGCGATGCCGAGCACCACATACTCCAGGCGCGCCTGGGTCAGCCAGCTGAAGAACCAGACGATGTAGGTCCACGCCGTGCTGGTGTTGGTCTCGACCCGCTCGTCCATGTTGAACACCGGGCCGTAGCCTGCCAACAGGTTGCGCACGGTGCGCAGCACGATCAGGCCGTCGTCGGCGATCCAGCGCCGCTGCCAGCCGCCGACCGCGAAGAGCGCCGCGGTGAGCGCGATCCCACCGACGAACGTGGCTCGGGATAGGCGCTGGAAAGACGAGGCGGACCGCGCCTGCGCGTTGGCAGTACGTTCCGCCTCGTCTTCAGTTCGCTCCGCTCCCTCTACCAACATCTCGTCAGGTGAGATAGACAGCGACACCTACCGCTCCGATCCAGGCGATTGCGAGGAACTGGAGGACGCGATCCCCCAGCGCGATCTCTTCGGGCTCTCCGGCCTCGCCACCGTCGACGTCGACCGCGTAACGCAGGATTGCGATGGTAAACGGGATCATCGAGACGGCGAACCAGGTGGTGTCGTTTGCTCGATCCTGCTCGAAGGCCCACAGCCCGTAGAACACCACGACGGCGGTGGCCGCGAGCGTCCAGATGAAGCGCAGGTAGGTGGGCGTGTAGTACTCCAGCGACTTGCGGATCTTGGCGCCGGTACCCAACGCGATCTGCAGTTCGGCGTAGCGCTTGCCCGCCGCCATGAACAGCGAACCGAACGCCATGATCAGCAGGAACCACTGCGAGAGCGGGATGGCCGCGGCCGCGCCACCCGCGACGGCGCGCAGCAGGAAGCCGCTGGACACGATGCAGATGTCCAGCACCGCTTGGTGCTTGAGCCCGAAGCAGTAGGCCAGCTGGATGACGATGTAGACCGCCATCACCACCGCCAGCTGCCAGGCCGCGAGGAACGAGCCGATGATCGAGCCGATCAGCAGCACCGCGGACAGGCCGAAGGCCAGGTTTATCGGGACGATGCCCGCCGCGATGGGGCGGAACCGCTTGGTCGGGTGGGCCCGGTCGGCCTCCACGTCCAGCGCGTCGTTGACCAGGTAGATGCCCGAGGCCGCCATGCAGAACACCACGAAGGCGACGCCGACGTGGGCGAGCACGTCGATCTCGGTCACCGAGCCCGCGGCGAGCGGGGCAGCGAGCACGAGGACGTTCTTGACCCACTGACGCGGCCGGACAGCCTTGATCAGACCGCCCGCCAGCGTCTTCGGCGGACCCTTGACAACGGCCTCGGCCAGATCGGCGCCGGTCGGCTCTTCACTCATGTCAACCAAGGCCTTTTCTTGTGCGAACTGTGTTTGATTTGCGGCGCTCCCGGTGCCCTGCATGGTTACGCAAGCTACCTCCTCCGGGCCCGTCGCTCGCGCCGCGGGTCGAGTCTCTTTTCGGCGGCTAGCAGGGCAGCGGCGGACGCGGCACCGAGCGCGGATCCGGCGAGCACGTCGGAGGGATAGTGCACCCCGAGTACGACTCGGGAGAGCAACATCGGTGGGACGAGCACCGCAGGCAAGGGTAGCCCGGTGAGTCTGCCGAGCAACACCGCAGCCGCCGTCGTGGAGGTGGCATGCGAGGAGGGGAAGCTCAGCTTGCTCGGCGTCCCCACGTTGACCTGCACCGACGGATCGTTGGGGCGCGGGCGCCTGACCACGCGCTTGATCACGATGGAGGCCGCGTGCGCGCCGACCGCGCCCACCGCGACCCCCGCCCACTGCCGCCGCCGCGGCTTGTCGAGCAACCATCCGGCCGCCGCGATGCCGACCCAACCGAGCGCGTGCTCACCGAAGTGCGACATGCCGCGCGCGGCCGAGACGACCGTCGGATTGGTGCCGATGCTCGACTGCACGGCGTTGATGATCGCGACCTCCGGCGGCCGGGTGGCCGAATCCTGGAGGCTCGGGTTGACCGCACTCACTACTTGTTTCCGTTCTGGTCGATGCCGAATGCCTTCTCCCAGGCCGCGGTGCTGGTGAGCCGCGGGTGCGCGGCGCGGTAGCGCTGCTGCATCTCGGGGAAGCGGGCCGCGAGTTCCTTGCGCAGCCGCATGGCCTCCTTGAACAGGGCCAAGGCTTGGCGCGGGTCGCGCTTGCGGTAGACGACGCCGCGGCCGTCGGCCGTCGTGACGGTGACGCCGTCGACCTGCGAGAGCAGGAACCAGCGCGCGTCCAGCGTCGGCACGTTCAGCTGCGGGGTCTCGTGGTGTTCGGTGTGCGCCGGGCGCAGGTTGTGCACCACGCCCTTGGCCAGCCGGACGACCTTCGCGATCGGGTTCGGCGGCTCGCCCACCGCGCCGACGCCGATATGGCTGGCCAGCGGCAGGTCGGTGGAGGAGGGCAGGATCACCGCGTCCGGGTACTGCTTGCGCAGTGCGTGGACCGCGCCGAGCGCGCTCGGCAGCAGCTGGAACAGCCGCTCCGGGCCCGCGAGGAAGTCGCGGATGGCGAGGTTCTGGACCGCCACCGTCGAGTACTCCAGGCAGAGTAGGTGCTTGAGCGTGGCCTTGACGGTGTTGACGATCATGCCGCGCCCGTCGCCCGGCATGTGCAGCGAGGCGACCACCAGGCGGTTGCGCAGGTGGAAGTACGCCTGCCAGTCGATGGCGTCGTCCTTGTCGCTCCACGCCATGTGCCAGACCGCGGCGCCGGGCAGCGTGACGGTCGGGTAGCCGGCGTCGCGGGCGCGCAGGCCGTATTCGGCGTCGTCCCACTTCAGGAACAGCGGCAGCGGCTGGCCCAGCTCCTCGGCGACCTGGCGTGGGATCACGCAGGTCCACCAGCCGTTGAAGTCGACGTCGATGCGCCGGTGCAGCAGCTTGGAGTTGTCGCGGTCGCGCAGCGGGTACTTGGAGAAATCGTGGTCGTATTCGACGTTGGGCGCCGCCGTCCACATGAAGATGCTCCGGTCGACCACCTCGCCCATGACGTGCAGGTGCGAGCGCTCCTGGAGGTTGAGCATCTGCCCGCCGACCAGCACCGGCGACTTGCTGAACCGGGAGAAGGCCAGCGCGCGCAGGATCGAGTCGGGCTCGATCTCGATGTCGTCGTCCATGTAGACGATGTACTGGGCGTCGGTGGTCTTCAGCGCCTCGTACATGACCCGGCTGTAACCGCCGGAGCCGCCCAGGTTGGGCTGGTCGTGGATGGCGAGCCGGTCGCCGAGCACCGCGGCCGCCTCCGCGAAACCGGGCTCGTCGACGACCTTCTTGGTGCCCTGGTCCGGGATGATGACGGCCTTGATCTTCTCCAGCACCAGCGGGTCGGAGCCGAGGGCGCCGAGGGTCTTCACCGCGTCGGTGGGCCGGTTGAAGGTGGGCATGCCGACCGCGATGCTGCCGTCGCCCGGCGCCTCGATCGGCGCGTACCAGCCGCCGGAGAGCAGCGTGACCGCCGTGTCGGTGGTGATGTCGAACCAGATCCAGCCGCCGTCCTCGAACGGTGCCAGGTCGGTTTCGAACTCCACGGTGGTCGAGTCGGCGCCCGATGCGACGGCGAACTCGCTGCCCTGTACGTGAATTCGCGAGCCGTCGGCCTTGGAGCGATACATGTCGACCCGGCCGTGCCCGGCCAGCTCCAGCCGCAGCACCACCGAGGTCAGCACGCTCCAGCGGCGCCAGTAGCTGGCAGGCAGCGCGTTGAAGTAGGTGCAGAACGAGACCTCGGACTCCGCGCCGATGGACAGCGAGGTGCGGGTGGTCGCGTGTGCCCGCTTGGCGTTGGTCGCCGATTCCTCCAGGTAGAGGGTGCGCACGTCGAGGGGCTCACCCGGCCGGGGCAGGATGATGCGCTGCAGCAGCGATTTCGCGCGGGTCTCGGTCGTCATGTCTTCCAGCATCGGTGAAGAGGTCATTCTCGACTACGCCTCCTGATCCACGAGAGGCGCGCCCGACTCCAGATGCGGCCGGAGCACATTGTCGAACATGCTCAGCGCGGAGCCGATGGCCATGTGCATGTCCAGGTACTGGTAGGTGCCGAGGCGGCCACCGAAAAGCACCTTCGCCGAGGCGGTTTCCTGCTTGGCGCGCTCGCGGTAGGCGAGCAGCTTGGCGCGGTCCTCAGGCGTGTTGATCGGGTAGTACGGCTCGTCGCCGGTCTGCGCGAAACGGGAGTACTCGCGCATGATCACCGTCTTGTCGGTGGGGTACTCGCGCTCGGGGTGGAAGTGGCGCGGCTCGATGATGCGGGTGTACGGCACATCCGCGTCGTTGTAGTTCATCACCGAGGTGCCCTGGTAGTCACCGGTTTCGAGCACTTCGGTCTCGAAGTCGATGGTGCGCCAACCGAGTTCGCCCTCGCTGTAGTCGAAGTAGCGGTCCAGCGCGCCGGTGTAGACCACGGGAGCGTCGGGGTTCTGGGCGCGCAGCTCGTCGCGCACCTCGAACCAGTCGGTGTCCAGCCGGACCTCGATGAGTTCGGAGGCGGCCATGTTCTCCAGCCACTTCGTGTATCCCTGGGCCGGCAGGCCCTCGAAGGTGTCGTTGAAGTAGCGGTTGTCGAAGTTGTAGCGCACCGGAAGACGGGTGATGTTGCCCGCGGGCAGTTCCTTGGGGTCGGTCTGCCACTGCTTGGCGGTGTAGTCGCGGACGAACGCCTCGTAGAGCGGGCGGCCGATCAGCGAGATGGCCTTCTCCTCGAGGTTCTGCGCGTCCTTGGTCTCGACCTCGGCGGCCTGCTCGGCGATCAGCGCGCGCGCCTCGGCGGGCGTGAAGTAACGGCCGAAGAACTGCGAGATCAGGCCGAGACCCATCGGGAACTGGTAGGCCTGCCCCTTGTGCATCGCGAACACCCGGTGCTGGTAGCCGGTGAACTCGGTGAACTGCGTGACGTAGTCCCATACCTTCTTGTTCGAGGTGTGGAACAGGTGCGCACCGTATTTGTGGATCTCGATCCCGGTTTCCGGTTCCGGCTCCGAGTAGGCGTTGCCGCCGAGGTGATAGCGGCGATCTAGCACCAGCACGCGTTTGCCGAGGACATTGGCGGCGCGTTCGGCAATGGTCAGCCCGAAGAATCCGGAGCCGACGACGATCAGATCGAACTGGGTGGAGGGGGCGGCGGAGTTACCGGGGGACGATGCGACGGTCACGGGAGCCCAGAGTATCGGAAGTCCGTGCGCGGTCCGGGGGGAAGGCGGCTGGGGACCGTGGCAACCGGAATTTCCCGCGTTGTTCGCCGAAACGGCTACGTGGCGGCCATGAAGGCGCTATTACATATGCAGCCGAACTAAACAACCGTCCAGTTTTCCCGCGTTGGTCCATCACCGCACCAACGATCGACCGACCGGAGTGGCTCGCCATGCGTATCCCGCGCCTCCTCGCCCCGCTGACTGGCGCACTCGCCTTGTGCGCAGTCCTGGGCACCAGCGTCCTGATCCCCGCCACCGCCCGCGCCGACGACGATTCCCTCGCCGCGACGCCCGTCACCGACGGCGCCGCGCTCTGCGTCACCGGCGCGCCCACCTTCGATGACGTGGTCACCGCGGCCGCGAGCGCCGTGCGCACGCTCGTCCCGGCAGAGCAGGTCGCGGGATACGACCGCCAGGTCGCCGACTTCCGCGCCACCATCGCCGCCGTACGGGTGCACCGCGACGGTCTGCCCAAACAGCCGGCCGAGGTGGGCGAGCGGCCGGAATTCCTCGACGATCCGATCGTCACCTACCTGGTCAACGGCCTGGACGCGGTGCGCACCGGGCGCATTCACGAGACCATGTCGGTCTCCCAGCTCACCGTGAACGACGCCATCGAGGTGTTCGTGCTGGCGACCAGGATCGTGAAGATCCCGGCCCAGCTGGCCGCCAGCCTGGTGCCCACCGCGGGCTTCTTCCTCAAACCGATCGTCGGCGCGATGTTCAACGGTGTGAAAGCGGTGACGCGCAAGGTGCAGGAGTTCATCGCGGCCAACTGCGCCGCGCCGAACGCCTACCCGCGGCTCGAGCTGGACGAATACCCGATCGAGCGTGTCGAACTGCCCGCACCGCTGATCGACCTGGCCAACGCCCTTGTGCGCGCCGACGGCACCTGCACCCCGCTGGCCGAGCTCACCACCGCCGCCCTCGTCGAACGCACCAGGACTTATCTCGACGCCGCCGACCTGCCGCTGGACCGTCCCGCGATGCACGCCGCCGCCGACTCGGTGCAGGCGTTCCTGAGCGAGAACCGGGTCGCCGAACTGGCGCTGCTGCGCCGCACCGAGGAGCTCGGCCCGCTGGTGCACGCCATCGACTACGGACCGCTGACCTTCCTCACCAACCTCGGCTTCAGCCTCTATGAGGGCCGCGCGCTGAACACCGTGCCGCTCGCCGAGGTGCGCGTCGAGCACGCGTTCGACCTGGCCACCCTCACCCTCGACATCACCAGCCTCTTGCTCACCGCGGGCAACATGGCCCTCGGCTTCACCGGCGTGGCCTCCAGCGTGACGACACCGCTCTCGATCGTCCAAACGCTGGCCTTCTCCCCCGCCGCCTACGGCGCACCGATCCTCAAAGGCGTCATGCAGTCCATGTGCGCGGCCTGAGGTTCGCCTTCACAGAGGGTTCGTACGCTTCGCAGAGGTTGCAGGGGGTGCGAAGCGTACGAAAGGTCTGTGAAGTCGGTGTGCGGTGGGCCGCGTCAGGCGGGGAAGCCGACGTCGAGTTCGTCGTGGGTGCGGTCGGTGTACATGCGCCAATAGTGGTCGCCCAGTTCGGCGTTGGTGATGCGTGGGAGTTCGATGCCGGGCGGTACCAGTTCGGGGTGTTCGTCGACCAGGCGTTCGGCCTTGCTGTTGCCGATCAGCGCGCCGATGTTGAGCAGGCCCGCGTAGACGCCGGTGCCGCGCAGTTCGGCGTGCAGCTGACGAACGTAGGCGCGCTGCGCGGCCAGGGCGACGCCGAAGTTGGCCAGGTAGGGCAGCAGGTGACGCTCGGACGAGCCCGAGGAGAACAGCAGCGCGCCGTCGCCGCGCTCGATCATCGCGGGGGCCAGCGCGCGGGTCAGCAGGATCGGCGAGTGCAGCTTCAGCGTGATCGGGATGGACAGGGCCGCCACGTCCACCTCGAGGGTGGACGGGGTGCGGGCGGAGGGGTCGGCCGCCGCACCGTGCACCGCGACATCGATTGGGCCGAGTGTCGCGGTGATGTCGTCGATGGCTTTCTGGAGTTGACCCGCGTCGGTGACGTCCGCGGCGAAGGCGGCCGCCTCGATGCCTTCCGCAGTGAGATGGTCGGCGTTGCGGCTCGCGCGTTCCGCGTCGCGGCCGACGATCGCGACGCGGAAGCCCTCCTTGCCGAAGCGCCTCGCGGTGCCGACGCCGAGGCCAGGCCCGTAGCCGAATATCGCGATGGTTCTGGTCATTTCACCCGTCCTAGCTAAGTTGAGTGCCTGTTCAAGTTAAACCGGCGCCAGCATTAACTTGAACCTATGCTCGAGATATTCCCGATCGGAGATTTGTAGGATCGGCCGGTGCCCGAGGACAAGCCGTTACGCAGCGACGCCCGCCGCAACCGGGACGCGTTGGTGACGGCGGCACGGCAGGTGTTCACCGAGCGCGGGCTCGACGCCCCGCTCAAGGAGGTCGCCGCACGGGCAGGCGTCGCCATCGGAACCCTCTACAACCGCTTCCCCACCCGCGACGACCTCATCGCGGCCGCCGTAGAAGACCGCCTCGAAGCGGGGAGCCGCATCGCCGAACAGGCGCGCGAGATCGACGACCCCTGGGACTCATTCGCCTACCTGGTCGAAAAGGTCTGCGAACTCCAGGCTTCCGACCGGCTGCTCAGCGACCTCGCCCTGCGCGCCGCGCCAAGCCCCGCCGTCGCACGCGCCCAGGAGTACGGCCACGAAGTGATGCGTGAAATCATCACCCGCGCACAGCAAGCAGGCGTTCTGCGCACCGACTGGGTGCTCGAGGACATCGCGTTCATCACTTGGTCGCACACCCGCGTCCTGGAAGCCACCGCCCACATCGCCCCCGATGCCTGGCGCCGCAACCTCGCCCTCACCCTCGACGGCCTCCGCGCCCCCGCCGCCCATCCCCTCCCCGTCCCTCCGATCACCGAAGCCCAACTGATGCAAGCACTTCGGAAGTGACTGCCGCTGCGGAGGGTCGTCGTCGCGGGCCCGGGCGATAGCGGCATCGGCGGCTGCACAGGCGATACCCCGGCTGCTGGTACAGGTAGCCCATCGGGGACCTTATCGGTGGCGGGCCGCCGCGCAAGGACCGCGGGGCGGCACGCTCACTGCGAGCGACGCGCCGACAGCGCGGCGAGGCCCGAAATGACCACGGGCAGTGCCAGTCCCGTGAGGTTCGGCAGCCAGTCGCCGTGCACCATCGCCGTCACGGTGCCGACCAGGCCCGCGGTCGACGTGGCGATGTCCACCCCGACACCGCCTTGCTCGGCCCAGTGGATGCCGTACTCGGAGTCGTAGCCGAACAGCCCGGCGAGCAGTCCGGCGATCCCGACAGCCGTCCATACGCCAGCGGCGACGAGCACCGTGAAGCGCCCGTCCTCGTCGCCGCGGAGGGTCAGGGCGGAGCCGTAGCCGAGCGCACACACCAGCAGCAGGGTGCCGAGCGCGGTCGAGACTGCGAGCGAGTTGTCGTAGTGTCCCGTGTCGCCGAAGAAACCGAAGCCGAGGACGAGCAGCCCGACCAGGTTCGCCGCCGCGCCGATGGCCGCGAACAGCGCGACGGCGGTCGCGAGCGTCCCGGGCTCGGCCTGCCGAGTGCCCGAACTCTCCTGGCTGTAGAGCATGCGTCTTGCCCCTCCGATTCGGTCGGTCGAACACATAAAGTATGCGCACGGATTGCCCCGCGCGCGGCGATCGGTCAGCGCGGCGCCCGGCCCGCCGCGATCCACTCCCCCGTCGCACCGAGAGAAGCCAGCGTCAGGATCCCGACCTGGAAGAACCCGCCAATCAGCGCGTCACGCTGACCGACCGCCGGACCGAAACCCGCGGCCGTGAAACCGGCAAGCGCGAGTACTGCCGCCACCCCGATCACGATGACCCGCCCGGCCGTCTTCCGCCGGAACAACAGCACTCCACCGGTGAAATAGAGCAGTCCGATGGACGCGATCACCGCGCCGAGCACATACCCGGCCGAACCAACGGCATCGGTGCGTTCGCCGGGGACCAGCCACGGGATTGCCGCGAAGCCTCCGATGCCGCCCACCAGCATCGCCAGCACCGCCGCAGTTTTCGCGGTCGCTCCGCTCGGCTGTGGCGCGGGGCCGAAATCCGCCGGGGCCGACTCCAATTCGTCGGCAACTGGTTCTTTTCGACCGGCTTCCTGCTCGTGCACGCGTCATCCCTCCCGCTTCGAGCGAACCCATGATCATGCACGCAAAGGCGCCCGCACGCGAATCCGCGTGCGGGCGCTGGATTTTCACCTGGTCGGTGAACGCCGCCGGACAGAGCTCGTCGGTGAGCTCGCGCCCGGCAGGGAGGGGAGCCGAAGGTACGCCTACCGCAGGTTGGCCTCGGCGTAGACCTTCATCGCGTCGCGCACGAACGCGGCGGTACCCGCGCCATGCGCGTCGTAGTTGGCGGTGAATCGCGGGTCGGCGACATACATCTCGCCGAGTCCGATGAAGGCGTCGGCCGTCACCGGCTTGCCGCCCCAGCTGTCGCCCAACCAGGCGCGGTGCCGGGCTGTGATGGCCTGGACCTCATCGCTGTCCGCCGGGAGCCCGGCGGCATGCGCGCGAGCGAAATCGGCGGCGATGTCCAGCTGGGTCTGCTGGAAATCCTTCTTCTGCTGGTCGGTGAGCGACCGCCACCAGCGATCACCGCTTTCGTAGGCCTCCTTGCCCCAGCGCTCGATGACCTCGTCCTTGTACTGCGTGTGGTCGAACCCGTCGAAAACCTCTGCTGCCACGAGTTTTTCACCTCTTTCCGTCTTCTGCAGCGTGGTGTGCACCGATTCGATCTGGCGTCGGATCCGATCCTGTTCCTGCCGAAGCAGATCCAGGTGCGTACGCAGTGCGGCGGCGGCGTCCTGTTCGCCCGCGAGCACTTCGGCGATGACCGGGAGGCCGAGGCCGAGTTCACGAAGCAGCAGGATGCGTTGCAGCCGCACGAGGGAGTCCTGGTCGTAGTAGCGGTACCCGTTGGCGCCGATCCGGCTGGGCGGCAACAGCCCGAGCTGCCCGTAGTGGCGCAGCGTGCGGCTGGTGGTACCGGCCGCCTTCGCCAGATCCTGGATGGACCACTCGCCGGTCCGGGTGCCCGCGGTCACGACCGGGCGCTCCTTCCTTCTCTCGTCGGTGAAACCAGTCTGCAAGTTGACGTTACGTTAAGGTCAACCCACTTTTGCGCTAGTTCTTCGCCCTCGTCTCCACCAGCATGCGCGCCGCGCCCGCCGTACGCCCGCCATTTTCGAGCGCGGCAACCTCGCCGACCTTCTCGGCCCCACCAACCCGCTCGGCCCCGCCGACCACCACAGCCTCCTCGCCCGCTTCGGCCGCGTCGACCTTCTCGACCCCACCAACCCGCTCGGCCCCGCCGACCGCGACGGCCCCGCCGACCTTCGGCCGCACGGTGGTCTGCCCCAGCAACGTGCCGCCGAGCGCGATCCCCATGCCGAGCACCTGCAACGGAGTCAGGGCCTGGCCCAACGCGACCCAGCCGATGACCGCCGCCGAGACCGGGCTGAGCAGTCCGAGGAACGCGACCGAGGTGGCGGGCACCTTCGCGATGCCGCGGAACCACAGCCAGTAGGCCAGCGCGGTGCCGATCACGCCGAGGTAGAGGTAGCCGCCGACGGCCTGGGCGTCCAGCGCGGGCGGTGCGCCTTCGATCAGCGCGGCGAGCGGGAGGATGAGCAGGCCGCCCGCGGTGAGCTGCCAGCCCGTCATGGCCAGCGGGCCGACGCCGTCGGGTCGGCCCCATTTCTTGGTCAGCACCGTGCCGAGCGCCATCGATCCCGCACCCGCCAGTCCGGCGAACACACCGACGGTGTCGAGCTGAGCGGTGGCCCGCAGCACCACGAGCGAAACGCCGAACACACCGATCACTCCGGCGAGAACCTTACGGCCGGTGGGCCTTTCGTTCAGCACTCCGGCGGCGAAGAGCAGCGCGAACATCGGCGCGACCGCGCCGAGCACGCCCGCGACGCCGCCGGGCAGCCGGTAGGCGGCGAGGAACAGCAGCGGGAAGAACGCGCCGATGTTGAGCACACCGAGCGCCGCGGCGCGGCCGACCCACAGACCCTTCGGCAGCGTGCGGGTGAGCGCGAGCAGCACGAGCCCGGCGGGCAGCGCGCGCATCAGCGCGGTGAACAGCGGCCGGTCCGGCGGCAGGAACTCGGTGGTGACGGCGTAGGTGGACCCCCAGACGATCGGCGTGAGGGCGGTGAGCGCGAGGGTGCCCGCGTAGGGGTTCCGTGCCGCGGTGGTGATGGACATGTCGGTCGCTCCTCATTGATAATCTCAACGTTGAAATATCTACTCCGGGCGATGCCTCATCGTCAAGTAGATGAATGTTGAGATTCTTAGAACAGAGAGGAGTTGCGATGGGAGACGCCGTCGACCTGATCACGGAGCACTGGGGCCGCGAGCGCCCCGACGTCGACGTCTCGCCGATGCACATCATCGGCAGGATCACCCGTTTGTCCCGGTTACTCGAGCAGGATCTCAAGCGCTTCTTCGCCGGACACGGCCTGGAGTTCTGGGAGTTCGACGTGCTCGCGACCCTGCGCCGCTCCGGCGGCGCGGAAGGACTCACCGCGGGCGCGCTGAACCGGGCCGCGATGGTCACCTCCGGCGCCATTACCAACCGCATCGACCGATTGGCCGCCAAAGGCCTGGTCGAACGGGTGCCGTCCGCCGAGGACCGACGCTCCATCCGCGTCCGCCTCACCGCCGAGGGCAGAAAACTCGTCGACGAGCTACTGCCGCTGCACATCGCCAACGAACAGCGCCTGCTCGAAGCCCTCGGCGCTCAGGACCGCGAAGAACTGACCGCCTTGCTTCGTCGGCTGGCCGAGTCGCTGGGCGATACCGAACTGGACTGACCCCCTAGCCGGAACCCACCGCGCCACACCGGAGTACGCCCGCACTGGGCCGACCCAGCGCAAACCGGCCGCCGGGCGCGCACGCCGCCGTGGCCTGCCGTCGGAACCTGCCCAGGCGTCCGACGCCCGACCCTCGATCCTCGATCCTCGACGCTCGACGCTCGACGCTCGACGCTCGACGCTCGACGCTCGACGCTCGACGCTCGACGCTCGACGCTCGACGCTCGACGCTCGACGCTCGGGAGAATGTCTCATCCGGCAGCCCGGTGGAGGCCGAAACACCTTGCTGCGCTTCGCCGATCAGCGGTGCCCGAACACCTCCTCGAGCGACGGTACGGCGAGCTCCGGGGTCGGCGCCTGCCCATTCGGTACGCCCGGCTGCGCAGGTGCGCCGGCCACGCCACCACTTCCGGGCGCGGTGCCCACCGACGGCGCGGCACCGGGCCGCACGCCGTCACTCGCCGACGCCTCCGCGCCGGGCGCCGCACGGCCACCGGGCAGCGCCTGCGCACCGGACGGCACATTCCCGGCCGCCGAGGGGTCGGCACCGGGCAGCCCACTCGAGGGCACCGCAGCCCCTGACGTCGGCGTAGACGCGGTGTCCGGCGTGGCCGCCCCACCGGGCTTCGCCGCGGAACCCATCGGCACACCCCCCTCGATGACCGGCTCGGGCACGAGCTGCAACAGCGTCGTGAAGTCGACCACCTGCGCACCGAGGGTCGGTGTCACGATGATGACGCCGTTGCTGAACAACCGGTAGCTGCCCGCCCGCTGCGGCAGCAGCATCTCGGGTCCGAGCGGGGCGCCCAGCGAGCTCGCCTCGCCGCCGAGGCGCTGATATTCGAGCTCGATCGGCGAGTGCGTCGTCGCGGCCCGGGTGCGCGGATCCGGCCGCGGGTCCGTCGGCGGACGACCCACGGCGAGTTCGGCAGGCGTGGGGCCCACCTCGAAGGCGTAGATGCCGGCGGGTTCGCCGCCGTCCGGCCCGGCGGAGTACTCCGAGCGCAGAATGCGGCCGTCGCGCAGCAGCACGGTGCCCGCGGTGGACGCGATGACCGCGGCGGTGTGCGGATCTTCCTTCGCCGTACCGGGATACATCTGACAGTCGGTGGTGTCGCAGGTCTGCGCGTACGGATACCTGCGATCGGCGAGCGCATAGGACCGGGCCGCGATCGCCTGCGCGCGCAGTGCCTCGCTCGCGCCCTTGTCGACCCAGTTCGCCTGGACTTCGGCCGGGACGACGCCGAGCAGGTAGTCCTCCACGTCCACCCGGTTGATCGTGCGCGGCTCACCGTTCTCGGTGGCGAGGCCGAGCGAGCCGCGGTAGGCGGTTCCGCCGCACAGGGTGAGATGTTCGGCCACCGGCCGGTTCGGGTTGGGGTCGAGGGGATAGATCCACGGATCGGAAGTGGCCGTCTGCCAAAGGACTTCGCCGTCGCATCCGACGGTGACGACGACGTTCGCGCCGCCGTCCGGCAGCGGCGTGAGGTGGGCGACGTGGCCCGGCGCCACTTCCCGGCCCGCCACCCGGAATCCGGCCTGCGCGTATGCGTCGAGGGTGGAGCCGTCCTGTTCCACGAGCCGGACGGCCAGGTTGGTCGGCGGGATGGTCGCGAGTGTCGCGCCCGGGTAGTAGTGCTCGAGTATGCGTTCGGCGCGCCAGCCCTGTTGGGCGCTGTCGAAGGCGCCGACCTGACTCATCCCCCGGCCGTGGCCGGGATCGGCGAGCGGCCTGATGGGCACGTCACCCGACCAGCTCCAGAGCGCGACGGCCGTGCCCGCGAGGACGGCTGCGCATCCGGTGACGAGCGCCTGCCGGACCGGTATCGAGGCGGGCCGAATTCTGTTCCGCACCCTGGAATGCCTTCTGTGTTGCACTTTTTCGATATCCCGTCGGCTCGGACCGTGCTGCTGCCTGCGTCGCATTCGTATCTCCCACGGTTTCCAGGACCGGATCAGTCGAATACCTGTCGGCATGTCGTTCCGTCCGGTCGCATTCCGAGAGCTACATTCGAGCAATCACTGATTCTAATCCTCAACAAAAGGTTTAGACCTGTGACAGATGTGAACTAGTGTGATCGTTGATGTATCAGGAAGCAACCCTGATCTCCGCACCTGATCACCAGTTCGATTCGATTGGAGATGCTCGTGCCGTACCGCAAACCGAAACGTTCTTACGTGCTCCCGATGGTGACCACGCTTGCGGTAGCGGCTCCGCTCGCGACACTCACACAGAGCGATTCGACCGACTACCGCCCGGCCAACGAGTCCGAGCTGGCCGCGGTGCCCGCGCGCCTGGCCGAAGTGATGCTCACGCAGGCACCCGAGATCACCCTCCCACTGCGGGAACTGACCGGTCTCGACCTTCCCGACCTGCGACTATCCGACTTACGGATGCTGCCGATCCCGTCTTCCATCCCGATACCCGATGGTCTGCCACTGCCGCCGGGCGTACAGCTGCCGAAGGAGATTCCGCTCCCCCGGTTCGCCCCCGGCCAGACCGCACCCGGCTTCACGGCGCCGACCACCAACCGCGAGATGCCCGGCCGATCCGCGCCCACCACTCCCGGCTCCGCGGCAGCGACCACCAACCCCGCGATGCCCGGCCAATCCGCGCAGGCCATCCCCGGTCAATCCGTTCCCGGCCCGGCCGCCGCACCCCCGGCACAGCCCCTACCAGCACAGACCGTCCAGGCACCTCCGAAACCCGGCCAGCCCGTACCCGCCCCCGCCACACCGAGCCCGGTGCCCAAGCCTGCGGCTCGCTTCATCTCCGACCCGGCCGCCCTGCCGGAGGGAACCACTCCCGACACGCCCGCACTGGCCCCCGGCGCACTCCCGTCCGAGCTGCTCGACCAGGTAGGCGCGCAGGTCAAGGAGCTGTCGCGGGAGACGCCTTTCAGCGTCGTCGCCCTCACCGCGCGCGATCTCGCGGACACGCGCGCCATGGTGCGGGCCCGGCAGCCCAACGGCACCTGGGGCCCTTGGTACGAGTCGGAACCCCTCGACACTCGGCGTGACGACCACACACCGGCCGAGGGCACCGCCGGCACCGAGCCGATCTACGTCGGGAACACCAACTCGGTTCAGATTCTGGTCACCCGCAAATCCGCTGCTACGGAACCGCAAACTCCCGGTACCGCATCCGGTCCGCTGCACCCCGTGCCCGCCGCCGCACCGCACAGCGGCGATCCGGCTCAGTTCACGCCACCGTCGCTCACCGCGGTCCTGATCGATCCCGGCCGCGCCGCGATCGACGGCGCGCTCAACGACGTCGCAGGCGCGCTGCCCGGCGGCGGACCTAACGTGATCACCCGATCGCAGTGGGGCGCGGACGAATCCATCCGCTGCGACGAACCCACCTACGACGACAGCCTCGGCGGCGTCACCGTGCACCACACCGCTGGCCGTAACGACTACAGCAAGGCCGAATCGGCGGGCATCGTCCGCGCGATCTACACCTATCACGCCCAAACCCTCGGCTGGTGCGACATCGGCTACCACGCCCTCGTCGACAAGTACGGCCAGATCTTCGAGGGGCGCTACGGCGGGCTGGACCGCCCGGTGCAGGGCGCGCACGCGGGCGGGTTCAACGAGAACACCGCGGGCGTGGCCCTCATGGGCAATCACGAGTCCGAGGCGCCATCGGACCAGGCGGTGAACGCCGTCGGCAAGTTCGTCGGCTGGCGGACCAGGCTCGCGGGCCTGGATCCCAAGGGCCGCACCACGATGTACTCCGAGGGCACCGAATACACCCCGTACGCCCAGGGCGAGGCCGTTGACCTGCCGATCGTGTTCGCGCACCGCGACGTCGGCCACACCACCTGCCCCGGCGACGCCGCCTACGAGCTGATGGACCGGATTCGCGAGATCGCCGCCGGCGCGCCGGGCGGCTCTGCGCCGCAGCAGAATCCGCAACGCCCGCTGCTGCCGGAGCGCACCGAGTCCGATCTGGCGACGCTCGCCGCGCTGACGGCACGGCTGATGAGCCTGGTGGACCAGAACATCATCGCCAAGCACTATTCGGCCAAGGGCGGTCCGGACGGCCCGCTGGGTCAGGCGATGTCCGAGCCGATGCCCGCCGCGCAGGGTCAGCAGTACGCCAAGTTCGCCAACGGCTACGTCTACACCGCGCCCGACGGCCGTGTCATCGAGGTGATAGGCGTGATCCTGGAGCGCTTCCTCCAGCTCGGCGCCGACATGGGCATTCTCGGCCTGCCGCTCACCGACGCCTACCCGGTGCCGGACGGCCTCAGGTCGGACTTCCAGTACGGCTCGCTGATCCTCAACCAGCTCACCGGGATCGTCACGACGGTCTGGAAGACCTACAACGAGACCTACCAGCAGGAGATGCGCCGCAACCAGGTCGCCGCGCCGGTACCGCCCGCTCCGGATCCCGTACCGGCGGCGGCCCCGGCCGTTCCCACCGAGCCGGTGGCTCCGGAGGGGACACCGGCGGACGACGTCGCTCCGGATCCCGCGCCGGTCAGCTGAAAGTCGTTCAGTCCCACCAGCGTTCGAGCACCTGAGCGACACCGTCCTGGACGTTGGTCGCGGTCACCTCGTCGGCCGCGGCCAACGCCTCCGGGTGCGCGTTGGCCATGGCGACGCCGTGTCCGGCCATCTCGAGCATCGGGACGTCGTTGGGCATGTCGCCGAAGGCGATGATCGCCGAGTGCTGCACCCCGAGCCGCTGCGCGACGGTGGCCAGGCCGGACGCCTTGGTGACACCGGGCGCCGACAGTTCGATCAGGCCGTGGTCGGTGGAGTAGGTGATGTCGGCGCGATCGCCGATGAGCGGCGCGAGCACCGCGCGCATGTCGCCGCTGAGCACACCGGGCAGCCGGATGAGCATCTTGATCGCGGGCGCATCGATCACCTCGTGCCTGGCGACGGCGGTGTCGTCCGGGTTCAGCCAGGCGTGCTCGTACTCGGGCGAGCTGACGAACTGCGGCGTCACGGCGTCGTGGGCGCTGGCGCCGACACGTTCGGCGGCCAGACCGCAGCCGGGCAGCGCGCGTTCGGCCAGATCGGCGATCCAGCTCAGCGTCTCCACGTCGAGCGTCCGGCTCGCGAGCACCTTGTCCGCGGCGCTGTCGTAGATCACCGCCCCGTTGCCGCAGACGCACAGCGGCGCGAAGCCGAGGCCGTCGACCACGGGTTCGATCCAGCGCGGCGGCCTGCCGGTGGCCAGCACGAACGGCACCCCGTCGGCGATCAGCGCGGCGACCGCGGCCTTGGTGCGGGCGGTCACTCGTTCGTCGTGATCGATCAGGGTGCCGTCCACATCGGTGGCCACCATCTTCGGTTTGGGCAGGTGCAGGCGTGTCACCTCTTCCATCCTGCCGGAAAACCGTCTCGGGGCGGTCGCGACCGAGTGGTTGGCCGGACATGCCGAATTGATCTGCGGCACGCGCGTCTGCGGCGTCGTCCTTATGATCAGGGCCTAACACTCGAACGCCGGCCCGGCCGGCCGGAGAACCAGAGGACTGATGACCGGCTTCCTGCTACGACGCGCGCTCAATTATGTCGTGCTGTTGCTGCTGGCTTCGTTCCTGACGTTCAGCCTCGCGTCGCTGACATTTCGGCCGCTGGACAGTCTCGAACAGCGCAACCCCCGCCCGCCGCAGTCGGTGATCGACGCCAAGGCCGAGGAATTACATCTCGACGATCCGATTCCGGAGCGCTATATCACCTGGCTGAAGGGCATCCCCAGCGGCGATTTCGGCACCACCCTCGCGGGGCAGCCGGTGAGCGAGGAATTGCCGCGCCGGGTCGCGGTGAGCCTGCGGCTGTTGATCGTCGGTTCGATCGTCGGCACGGTGCTCGGTGTGCTGATCGGCGCGGCAGGCGCGATTCGGCAATACAAATTCAGCGATTACTTCACGACCGTCGTCTCGCTGTTGATTCTCAGCACCCCGATATTCCTGCTGGCCACGCTGCTGAAATACGGGGCGCTGGAGATCAATTCGGCGACCGGATCGCAGATATTCCTCTACACCGGCGAGACGTCGGCAAGCGCGATCGAGGGCTTCTGGCCGCAGCTGGTCGACCGGCTCCAGCACCTGGTGCTGCCCACCGCGGCGCTGGCGCTCGGCGGCATGGCGGGCTACAGCCGCTACCAGCGCAACGCGATGCTCGACGTGCTGCAGAGCGATTTCATCCGCACCGCCCGCGCCAAGGGCCTGACCAGGAACAAGGCCCTCTACAAGCACGGACTGCGCACCGCGCTGATCCCGATGGCCACGCTGTTCGCCTACAGCCTCGGCGGCCTGATCACCGGCGCAACCTTCACCGAGAAGATCTTCGGCTGGCACGGCGTCGGCGAGTGGCTGGTCGATTCGATCAACGCCCAGGACCTGTACGTGGTGGTGACGGTGACGGCGTTCGCCGGTCTGGTCGTGCTGGTGTCGGGCCTGCTCTCCGACATCGTCTACGCGATTCTCGACCCTAGGGTGCGTGTGGGATGAGCCTGCGTGACCACGGGGTTCTCATCAGGGGGAGAACGGCATGACCGAAGCCGAGATCATCGTCCAAGGCGCGCCCGAGGTCGCCGCGGCCGGGCGGCGCAAACTGGTGCTGCGGCGTTTCCTGCGCAACAAGCCCGCGGTCGTCGGGGCCGTGGTGCTGGTGCTGCTGTTCGTCGCGAGTTTCGCGCTGCCGCCCTTCCTGCCCTACGACTACCAGGAGATGGACTACACCGCGCTGCTGAAACCGCCGAGCGCCGAACATCCCTTCGGCACCACCCAGATCGGCCAGGACGTGCTCGCGCAGACCCTGCGCGGATTGCAGAAATCGCTGGTCATCGGCCTGTGCGTGGCGCTGATCTCGACCACCATCGCGGCAACCACGGGCGCGCTCGCCGGACTGCTCGGCGGCTGGACCGACCGGGCCATCATGTGGTTCGTCGACCTGCTGCTCGTGGTGCCCAGCTTCATCATCATCGCGCTCTTCGCGCCGCGCACGAAAGGCAGCGGTTCGATCGCGCTGCTCATCGTGCTGCTCGCGGTATTCGGCTGGATGATCAGCGCGCGCATCGTGCGCGGTTTGACGCTGAGCCTGCGTGATCGCGAATTCGTCAGGGCGGCACGGTACATGGGCGCGCCGACGCACACCGTCATCGTCAGCCACATCGTGCCCAACATCGCGTCGATCCTGATCATCGACACCACGCTCACCGTCGGCGCGGCGATCATGGCCGAAACCGGCCTGAGCTTCCTCGGTTTCGGCGTGCAGCCGCCGGACGTCTCGCTCGGCTCGCTGATCGCGGCGGGCACCAAATCCGCGCTGACCTATCCGTGGCTGTTCCTGTTCTCCGGCGGCCTGCTGATCGTCACCGTGCTGTGCGCGAACCTGGTCGGCGACGGCTTGCGCGACGCGTTCGACCCGAGCGCCAAGCGGGCTCGGTCGCGCAAGAAGGCAAAGAAGGCTGAGGCATGACCGCCAATTCCACCGCGCCCCTCTTGGAGGTCTCCGATCTGCGGGTCTCCTTCCCCAGCGAGGAGGGTCGCATCGACGCGGTGCGCGGGGTGACCTACAGCGTCGCCGACGGCGAGGTGCTCGCCATCGTCGGCGAATCGGGTTCGGGCAAGTCGGTGTCGTCGCTGGCGGTGATGGGTCTGCTGCCCGAGCAGGCGCGGGTCAACGGGTCCATCCGGCTGCGCGGGCGCGAACTGCTCGGCCTGGCCGATCGGGAGATGTCGCGGTTGCGCGGAAGCTCGATCAGCATGGTGTTCCAGGACCCGCTCTCCGCGCTCACCCCGGTGTACCAGGTGGGCGATCAGATCGCCGAGGCGCTGCTCGCGCACGGTGCGCACAGCAGGAAAGAAGCCGCCGAGAAGGCGGTCGAGCTGCTGGAACTGGTCGGCATCGACGACGCGAGGACGCGCGCCAAGGCCTTCCCGCACGAGTTCTCCGGCGGCATGCGCCAGCGCGTGGTGATCGCGATGGCGATCGCCAACGATCCGGCGCTGATCATCTGCGACGAGCCGACCACCGCGCTGGACGTCACCGTGCAGAAGCAGATCCTGAATCTGCTGCGCAAGGCGCGCGACATCACCGGCGCCGGCGTCATCATGATCACCCACGACATGGGCATCGCCGCGACGCTGGCCGACCGGGTCGCGGTGATGTACGCGGGTCGCATCGTCGAAACCGCCACGGCGAGCGAGCTGTTCAACGCGCCGCGGATGCCGTACACGGTCGGGTTGCTCGGCTCGATCCCGCGCATGGACGGGCCGGCGCGCAGGCCGCTCATCCCGATCGTCGGCGCACCGCCCGCCATGCACGCGCTGCCGCCCGGCTGCTCGTTCGCGCCACGCTGCCCGATCTCGATCGACGAATGCCGCGCCGCCGAACCACCGCTGGAGCTGACCGAACCCGGCCACGCCGCCGCCTGCATCCGCACCGCGGAGGTCGGCACGGACGGGCTGTTCGAGGCGTACCGCTCCGAGATCGAGGAGCCGGAGACCGAGTCCGAGACCGACAAGGGCGTGGTGCTTCGGGTCACCGACCTGGTCAAGACCTTCCCGATCACCTCGGGCGTGGTGTTCCAGCGCCGCAAGGGCGAGGTGCGCGCGGTCGACGGCATCAGCTTCGAGGTACTCGCCGGACGAACGCTGGCGCTGGTCGGCGAGTCGGGGTCGGGAAAATCCACCACGCTCACCCAGATTCTCGACCTGGCGCAGCCGCAGTCGGGCACCATCGAGATCATGGGCCGCGACGTGTCCACCATGACCAAGGCCGAGCGACGCGAGATCCGGCGCACGATGCAGATCGTCTTCCAGGATCCGACCGCATCGCTCGACCCGCGCCTGCCGATCTTCGACGCGCTGGCCCAACCGCTGCGCATCGACGGCCGCTCGCGCGCCGAGATCGCCCGCCGGGTGCCGGAACTGCTCGAGCAGGTCGGTCTGCGTCCCGAGCACGCCGACCGCTACCCCGCCGATTTCTCCGGCGGACAGAAACAGCGCATCAGCATCGCGCGCGCCCTCGCGCTCGACCCCGAGCTGCTCGTGCTCGACGAGCCGGTGTCCTCGCTGGACGTCTCCATCCAGGCCGGCGTGCTGAACTTGCTGCGTGATCTGCAGACCGAGCGCGGCTTGTCGTATCTGTTCGTCTCGCACGATCTGTCGGTGGTGCGCAACCTGGCCCATCACATCGCGGTGATGTACCGCGGCAAGATCGTCGAATCCGGTCCGGCCGAGCAGATTTTCGCCAGCCCCGCGCACGAGTACACCCGCAGGCTGATCGACGCGGTGCCCATGCCTGTGGTCGGCCGATAGTCAGGAGGGCAGCATGCGGATCCGTTCGAAGGGAATGCGCTGGGTCGCGGGCGCGGTGGCGGTCGGGCTGATCGCCGCCGGGTGCGGCACGGCCGACGACGGTTCGGCCGCTGGCCTGTCCGACGCGCTGGGCACCACCAGCGACATCAATCCCAAACCCCGCGAAGAGGTCCGCGAAGGCGGCAACCTCCGGCTGGCGACCACCTCGTACCCGGCGAACTGGAACACCCTGTCCAACGACGGGAACGAGGCCGAGATCGCCGACATCGAGCGCCCGATGATGCCGCGCGCGTTCGACACCGACGCCGCCGGCGAATTGTCGATCAATCACGACTATTTCACCGATGTCGCGCTGACCGGCACCGATCCGCAGCAGGTCACCTACACCATCAACCCGAAGGCCGTCTGGTCCGACGGCACACCGATTACCTGGGAGGACTTCCGTTCCCAGGCGAACGCGCTGAGCGGCAGGGACAAGCGCTACCTGATCGCCATCACCAGCGGCTTCGAGTTCGTGGAGAAGGTCGAGCGCGGCGTCGACGACCGCCAGGCCGTCCTCACGTTCCACCACCCCTACGCGGAATGGCGCGGCCAGTTCGCGGGCAACTCCGCGCTGTTCCCGAAATCGGTGACGCAGGACCCGGATGCGTTCAACCACAGCCTGGCCGACGCGATGGGCCCGTCGGCCGGGCCGTTCCAGGTGCAGTCCACCGACCGCGGTCAGGGCCGGATCGTGCTGGGCCGCAATCCGAACTGGTGGGGCGAGCGCCCCAAGCTGGACACCATCACCTACTCGGTGCTCGATCGCAGCGCCTGGGTCGCCGCGCTGCAGAACAACGAGATCGACGCGGTCCTGCTCAGTTCGATCGATGACGTGAAGAACGTGCGCGGCACCGGCGGCCTCCAGGTCCGCAGGGCACCGGGCAATCGGTGGCGGCACATCACCTTCAACGGCGCGCCCGGCTCGATCCTCGCCGATTCCGCGGTGCGCGTTGCCATTTCGAAGGCGATCGATCGCCAGGGCATCGCCACCGCCATCCAGAACGGTCTGGTGGAGAACCCGAAGCCGCTGAACAACCACGTCTACCTGCAGGGTCAGCGCGGCTATCAGGACAACAGCCTGCCCTACGATCCCGCCGCGGCGGCCCGCGAACTGGACGCGCTCGGCTGGAAGCTCAACGGCGACGTCCGCGAGAAGGACGGGCGCAAGCTGATCATCCGCGACGTGATGTACAACGACGCGCTGTGGGTGCAGATCGCGCAGATCATCCAGCAGAATCTGGCGCAGATCGGCGTCGGCCTCGTCATCGACACCAAACCGGGCGCGGGCTACTTCACCGACGTGATCCAGCCGGGCGATTTCGACGCCGCCCAGTTCGTTTTCCAGGGTGACGCGTTCCCGCTCAGCAGCATTCGGCAGATCTACTACTACGATCCCAACGACCTGCAGGGCAACTTCGGCCGCATCGGCTCGCCGGAACTGAACGCGCTCATCGAGCGCACCCTGCGCGAGCTGGATCCCGCGAAGGCCATCGAGCTGGCCAACGAGGTGGACCGCAAAGTGTTCGAAGAGGGGCACTCGCTGCCGCTCACCCAGTCGGACGGCAGCTGGGGCGTACGCGCCGAGGTGGCCAACTTCGGTTCTCCCGGCCTGGCGTCCTACGACTACACCGAGATCGGATTCGTGAAATGACCGCAGCACTCTCTTCTCGTCGTCGGCTCGGCCTCGGGGTCGCCGCGCCGGCGCTGGTCGTCGCGCTGCTGCTGGCGGGCTGCGGCGCGGACGCCGACGTGCAGTCCGGCTCGAGTTCGATCGGCACCAGCAACGACATCAATCCCCGCGATCCCGGCGAGTTGCGCGACGGCGGCAATCTGCGTCTCGCGCTGACCGGCTTCCCCGAGACGTTCAACTCCTCGCACGTGGACGCCTCGGGCGATGTCGGGGAGGTCGTCGGCTGGACGCTGCCTGGCACGGTGAATTCCGACGCGGCGGGTGAACTCACGACCGACGCCAACTACTTCACCGACATCGAGCTGACCAGCACCGATCCACAGCAGATCACTTACACCATCAACCCGAAGGCCGTCTGGTCCGACGGCAGCCCGATCACCTGGGAAGACCTGCGCTCCCAGGCGAACGCGCTGAGCGGGCGGAACACGGCGTACCAGGTGCGCGCGACTCAGGGCTACAGCCGGGTCGAGAAGGTCGAGCGCGGCGTCGACGACCGGCAGGCGATCGTCACCTTCGGACAGCACTACGCCGAATGGCAGGGGCTGTTCAACCCGCTCTACCCGAAGGCGTCCACCGAATCGCCCGAGTCCTTCGAGAACTGGGCGCGCAACAGCCTGCCGATCTCGGCGGGTCCGTTCCTCCTCGACTCGATCGACCGTGCCCAGCAGCGCATCGTGCTGAAGCGCAACCCGAAGTGGTGGGGCGACACCCCGAAGCTCGACACAGTCACCTTCAGCGTGCTCGACTACTCCGCCCGCATCTCGGCCCTGCAGAACAACGAGCTCGACTACGCGACCGTGTCCGGCATCGACGAGGTGAAGACCGCGACCAACTCGCCTGGCATCCAGGTGCGCCGCGCCGCCGCGCCGCGCTTCTCGCACTTCACCTTCAACGGCGCCCCTGGCTCGCTGCTGGCGGACCCGCAGCTGCGGATCGCCATCTCCAAGGCCATCGACCGGCAGGGCATCGCCACCGCGACGCAGAACGGCATCGTCGACAACCCCAAGCCGCTGAACAACCACGTCTACCTCAACGGCCAGAAGGGCTACCAGGACAACGCCGCCTCCATCGCCTACGACCCCGAGGGCGCCGCGCGGATGCTCGACGAACTGGGCTGGAAGCTCAACGGCGACGTGCGCGAGAAGGACGGCCGCAGGCTGGAGCTGCGCAATGTGATGTACCAGCAGGACACCTGGCTTCAGATCGCGCAGATCGCCCAGCAGAACCTGGCCGCCGTCGGCGTGCAGATGATCATCCAAACCTTCCCTGGCAACGGCCTTTTCACCGACGTGATCGATCCGGGCAACTTCGAGATCTGCCAGTTCACCTGGTCCGGCGGCATCTTCCCGCTCGGCGCGCTGCCGCAGATCTACGCCTACGACCCGAACAACCGGCTGAGCAACAAGGGCCGTATCGGCAGCCCCGAACTGAACGCGCTGATCGACGAGACGATCTCCGAGCTCGACCCGAACAAGGCCATCGAGCTGGCCAACCGCGCCGACAAGATGATCTTCGACATCGGCCACTCGGTGCCGATCGTGCAGTCGGCGGGCACCGTTGCGGTGCGCGAGAATCTGGCCAATTACGGCGCGTTCGGGCTGGCCTCCTTCGACGCAACTAAAGTCGGCTTCGTGAAGTGACGTGATACCGCCGCGACATGACGCGGTATCACCGATCAGGCGTCGACAGATGTGGAAGGACCAGCTGTATGCGGACACGATCCTTGACCATCCGATTGGCGGCGCCGCTCGCCGCGCTCGGCCTGATCCTGACCGGTTGTTCCGACAGCGGGAGCATCACGCCGGGCACCAGCACGATCGGCACCACCAACGACATCAATCCGGTGGACCCGAGCCAGTTGCGCGAGGGCGGGAATCTGCGGCTGGTGCTGAGCTCGTTCCCGGAGAACTTCAACATGCTCCACGTGGACGGCAATACCGAGAGCACAGGACTGGTGACGGGCCCGACCATGCCCGTGTCGTTCGTCAGCAATGCGGCGGGCGAGCTCTCGGTGGACCACAACTTCTTCACCGACGTGCAGCTCACCAACACCAGCCCGCAGCAGGTCACCTACACGATCAACCCGAAAGCCGTGTGGTCCGACGGCAGTTCGATCACCTGGGAGGATCTGCGCTCCCAGGCCAACGCGCTCAGCGGTAAGGACGACGCGTACCTGATCGCGGGGCTCAGCGGCTTCGATCGGGTGGAGAAGGTCGAGCGCGGCGCCGACGACCGGCAGGCGATCGTCACGTTCGCCCAGCCATACGGTGAATGGCGCGGCCAGTTCAGCCCGCTCTATCCGAAGTCGGTCACCGGGTCTCCCGAAGCGTTCAACACCGCCAACCGGGACGGTCTGACGCTGAGCGCGGGCCCGTTCGTGATCAGCAACATCGACCGCGCGCAGCAGCGCATCACCCTGAGCCGCAACCCGAAGTGGTGGGGCGAGACCCCGAAGCTGGACACCATCACCTTCAGCGTGCTCGACCACAGCGCCTGGCTGCCCGCGATCCAGAACAACGAGCTCGACATCGCCTACATGTCGGGCATCGAGAATGTGACGGCGGCGCGCAACGCGGCGAACGTGGTCATCCGGCGCGCGCCGGAGCCGGCCTGGTCGCACCTGACTTTCAACGGCGCGCCCGGCTCGCTGCTGGAGGACCCGCAGCTGCGAATCGCCATCTCGAAGGCCATCGACCGGCAGGGCATCGTGACCGCGTCGCAGAACGGCGTGGTGGACAACCCGAAACCGCTGGACAACCACATCTTCATGGCGGGCCAGAAGGGCTACCAGGACAACGCCGCGCCGATCTCCTATGACCCGGCCGAGGCGGCCAGGATGCTGGACCAGCTCGGCTGGAAGCTCAACGGCGACGTGCGCGAGAAGGACGGCCGCAGGCTGGAGATCCGCGACGTCATGTACCAGCAGGACGCCTGGGTGCAGACCGCACAGATCGTGCAGCAGAACCTGGCCGCCGTCGGCGTGAAGCTGACCATCCAGACCGTGCCGGGCACCGGCCTGTTCAAGGACGTGATCGATCCGGGCAACTTCGACATCGCCCAGTTCAGCTGGCAAGGCAGCGCGCTGCCGCTCGGCGCGTTGCAGCAGATCTACTACTACGACCCGAACAACCTGATGGGCAACAAGGCCCGCATCGGGTCGCCCGAGCTGAACGCCATGATCGACAAGACCATCGCGGAGCTGGACCCCGACAAGGCGATCGAACTGGCCAACCAGTGCGATCAGATGATCTTCGCCGAGGGCTATTCGATTCCGCTGAACCAGGCTTCGGGCACCTACGCGGTGCGCGACAACCTCGCCAACTACGGCGCGTTCGGCCTCGCGACGCCGGACTACACCAAAGTCGGCTTCCTGAAGTGAGTTTCGGAGGCCACCCGCTGGCCTATCCGATCGGCGTGACGCTCGGCGCCCTCGCGGTCTGCGCCGCGTGGGCGCCGTTCGCCACCGTCGATCAGTTGGCGGCGCTGGCGACGGTGGCACTGGCGATCCTGGGCTACACCGGGATTCGGCTGGCCATGGGCTTCGGCAGACTGCCGAACGGGTTACCGGATTCGCGGGCGGTGCGGGTCGCTCGGATTCGGCAACAGCACCGGCTCGTGAGCAGGTCCTGGCTGGAGGTGACCGGGCCCGGTGCTACGCCGCGGTGGTTACCGGTCTATTTCGACACCGCGCTGCTGACCATGACGGAGACCGAGGCTCGGAGCGGGCGCGTCATCCGCACCGCGGATCTGCGCCTGTACCCGTCGGGCCGCGCGCGCGACACCGAGCCGCCCGGCCGTCTCGTCGACAACCCGACCCGGCCGGACCCCGACGCACCCCTGGTGGCCTCGACCGCCACCCGCGTGACCCGCCGCCTGCTGTTCGACGCCCAGTCCGCTGTCGCGGCGCCCTTCGCCGCACTGCTCTGGATCTACATCGACGGCGGCGCCCTCCTCACCTTCACCGGCGCGCTCACCGTCGCCGCCGCCACCACCACCTGGCTCGCCGCCATCCGCGGCTCCGACCCGAGTTAACTCCACAGATGGTTCGGACGCCGTACGGAGTCGCCGCCGGTGTGGGGCATGTGGTCCGGACGCCCGACGGAGTCACCGCCTCTGTAGGGCGTGGGGTCCGTGCCAGCGAACTTCAGGTGAGCAGGCCGAGGGCGTCGGCGTGCGTCAAGGTCTGGCGGACGTGCCAGGGTAGCGGGACCCGGGTGGCCTCGGCGTAGGTCATCCATTCGAAATCGCCGCGCGCCTGGAGTTCGAGCTCGGGGCGGATCTCGTTCTCGAAGCAGCCGAACGTGATGGTGTGGACGTCGTCGTCGACGAAATGGGTCAGTTCGTCGGCGACGAGGACGTCGAGGCCGGTTTCCGCGGAGACCTCGCGGCGGACGGTCTGCGCCGAGGTCTCGTCGGGGGCGACCGCGCCGCCGGGGATTTCCCAGATATCGGGCTCGGTGGTGTTCGAAACTCGGTGCAGCAGTAGCACTCTGCCCGCACGGATCAGTAGTGCGTAAGCCCGCCTTCGCTGTTCGGCCATGGTCTCTCCCTCCCGGATTCCAGTCTGCCACGGGAGCGCCGTGGTCGCGGTCAGGCGCGCGCCGAGAAGTTGTCGTCCATTCAAATTGGTCTGACCACTTGACCAGCTGACCATTGGGGCGCACAGTAGACGCATGGCGTTGCAACCTGTTGTCAAAAGGTCGGTGTCGGCGGACGTGTTCGAGCAGATCGCCGCGGACGTGCTCAGCGGTGAACTCGCGCCCGGCTCGACGCTGCCGAGCGAACGTCAGCTGGCCGAGGCGCTCGGGGTCTCGCGGCCCGCGGTGCGCGAGGCGCTGCAACGCCTCGCCGCGGCGGGACTGGTCGCGGTGCGCCAGGGCGACGCCACCACGGTGCTCGACTATCGGCGCGGTGCCGGGCTCGAGGTACTGCCCCGATTGCTGGTCAAGGAGGGCATGCTCGAACCCGCCGTCGCGCGCAGCATTCTCGAGGTCCGCATGCACAACGGGCCGAAGGTGGCCGAATTGGCGGCCGCGCGGATGGGCGCGACGAAGGCGGGCACGGCGGGCGACCGAGACCAGGTCCGCGCCGATCTGGAGCGCAGCGTGGCGGCACTGACCGCCGAAACCGATCCGATCGCGCTGCAACGGCACGCGCTGGAGTTCTGGGATCACGTGGTCGACGCGGCCGACTCGATCGTGTTCCGCCTGATGTTCAACATGCTGCGCGCCGCCTACGAACCCGCGCTCGCGGCGCTCGCCCCGGTCATGTCCGCCGAGGTGGGCAATGCCGATGGCTACCGCGAACTGGCCGCCGCCATCGTGGCGGGACGGTCGAAGAAGGCCGCCGACAAGGCTCGGGCCCTGCTCGAACCGGCGACCACCACCCTGATCGAGGCCCTCGGCGGGCACTGATCACGCAACACCCGAGGTGACAACGATGTCCAAAACCCAACTGCGCCGAGGCCTGACGCTCGGCGACGCCTTCCGCGAATTCGTTCGCCATCCCTCGCCGTGGATGATCGGCACCGCGCTGGCGCTGGCGCTGATCGCGCGAATCCTGGTGGGCGACTGGCAGATCAGCGACGCGGTGCTGCCGCTGGCGATGCTCGCGGTGTTCCCCGCGTTCGAGTGGGTCGTGCACGTCATGGTGCTGCACTGGCGGCCCAAGCGCCTTGGCCCGATCTCCCTGGACAGCGAACTGGCCCGCAAACACCGCCAGCACCATGTCGATCCGCGCAACATCCCGCTGATCTTCATCCCGACCCGTTCGCTGGTGGTGGTCATCATCGCCCTGCTCGCGATCACCGCCCTGGCGTTTCCGCGACTCGGCCTGGGCCTGACGTTCCTGGTCACCATCACGGTGCTGGGCTTGGGCTACGAGTGGACGCACTACCTGATCCATACCGACTACAAGCCGAAAAGGGCGTTGTACAAGGCGGTTTGGCGTAACCACCGGCATCACCATTACAAGAACGAACACTTCTGGTTCACCGTGACCAGTTCGGGGACCGCGGATCGGATTTTTGGTACGTATCCGGATCCGGCTGAGGTGGCCACTTCGCCTACGGCTCGGAATTTGCATGGGGCGCAGGTCGGGTGATCAGGGCTCCGGGGCGAGGCGGCCTTTTATGGTCGGCTGGCCCCGGGTTTCCTTTGGTCGGCAAGTGTGATGTCGGCCAGCCGATCAGGTGTGCGCGTTGGGAGACGTTGTTTCGCAGGTGAACCTACTGACCACGCGCACCTACTCAGGTTCTCCCCGAACGGTGCTGGGCACGCCGGGTGCCGTACCCGGCTTACCTCCCGCTGTCGGGTGCTCGGTGTCTCGTTCCGGCGTGGTCGACCGGTTGTGGTTGCGTTCCCAGTGGGTTGACGGGGTGCGTCTCGGCCCGTCGGTGGTTGTTGCGTTGGCAGACGTTGTTCCGTAGGCGAGCCCGCTAGCCATACGCACCTATTCATCGTTTTCGCCGAACAGTGCTGGGCGCGTGGGGTGCCGTACCCGGCCTACCTCCCGCAGTTGAGTGCGCTGGGTTCGACTTCCAGCGTGGTCGACCGGCTGTGGTTGCGTTTGTTCGGGCCAGGTGGGGAGCTGTCGGTGCCGTGTCGAGGGGGCTAGCAATCGACGGTAGTCATATGGTGGCAAACGAAGATCAACTAGCCACCATTTGACTACCGTCGATCCAGCTCAACCACCATTTCTCTATCGACGGGAGACAAATGGTGGTTGCACGACCGAGCACCATCACCAAGTTGGCGCGGTACCCACCGGTTCAGTTCAACAACCGACCCGCGATCGTCCCCGCACGTCGAGCCGCATCGGGCGTCCCCTCCCGAACAGCGGTGACGATCGCACCATCCACCAGCAGTGCGAACTCGCCGGCCAACTCCTCCGCATCGGCACGCCCTGCCGCTGTCAGCAATTCGCCGAGGTACTCGATGACCCGTCGCTTGTGCCGATCCGCCACCCGGTGCGCGGCGGAGTCACGGTCGGCCACCTCGATCATCGTGTTGATGAACGCACAGCCGCGGAAGTCTTTGCGGGCGAAGCGTTCCGCGAGGGCGTCGAAGACGGCGAGCGGGGCTTCTCCTGGTGCGGTGGCGCGTGCTTCGACGGACTCACGCAGCCAGTCCAGCCACCGGCGGTCGCGGTCTTCCAGCACGGCGACGACCAGGTCGTCCTTGCTGGCGAAGTGGCGGTAGAAGGAGGCGCGGCCGACGCCGGATTCCTGGAGCAGGCGGTCGACGCCGACGGCGCGGACGCCCTCGGCGTAGAAGAGGTCCTCGGCGGTAGTGAGGAGGCGCTGCCTGGCCTGGGTTGCCATACGTCCACCGTAGCAGAACGGAACCAATCAGTACCGAACTGCTTGACCAAAACGGCACTAATCAGTACCGTCTCAATTCGGTACCGATTGGTGCCGTTACGGTTCGAGCACTGGAGATCCGATGTCCCGACTCCCGACCCTCACCCCCGACAGCGCCGATGCCGTGCAGGCCGAACTTCTCGGCGAGGTGCAGCGCCAGCTCGGCCGGGTGCCGAATCTCTATGCCGCCCTTGCGAACAGCCCCGCGACGCTGCGCGGCTACCTCTCCTTGCGCGACGCACTGACCGGCGGCAAGCTGGGCGTTCGCACCCGCGAACAGCTGGCGCTGCTGGTCGCCGCCGAGAACGGCTGCGACTACTGCGTCGCCGCGCACACCATGCGCGCCGGGCGAATGGGTCTGAGCGCGCAGGAGATCGCGGCGACCCGCGCGGGCCGCGCGACAGACTCGCACGCGGACGCGGTGCTGCGTTTCGCGCGCGCCGTCCTGCGTTCGCGCGGCCGCGTCGACGACACCCTGCTTGCCGAGGTCCGCGCGCACGGCGTGACCGACGCCGAACTGGCCGAGACCGTCGGCCACATCGCGCTGAACGTGCTGTCCAACTACTTCAACCACGTGGCGAAGCCGGAGCTGGACTTCCCGGCCGCCGCCCCCACCGCATCGGGAGGAACCAGCATGACCACCACCTGGCGGACCGCGACCAGCGTCGAACTCGTCGAGGGCTACGCGCTTCTGGACCGAACCGGCCAACCGGTGCGGCAGATCGAGGACGTACAGATCCGCATCGAGGGCGGCTTCCTGCACGTTCGCACGGCACCCGAAGCCGACGTGCAGGTGGTCTCCGCCCCCGCGGTCGCCCGGGTCTCGTACCGCGATCGAGAGTGAGCTGATCCCACCCCGGTCCGAACGACGGGGACCGCGCGCGACGGCGGCGAGTCGAGCGCGATCACACCCAGGGACCAATGGCGGGCGCCGCACGCGGCGCCACAAATCAACCCATCTCCGCACACCGCGCCCGCCATCCGATCGCCGAGACCTCCTCCACCAGCCGTGATTTCGCGACACTTCCACCTTGACATTCTTATACCTTAGGGGGGTATGGTACTGACCGCAGCGACAACCTCGCTCCGGAAAGGATGGAAATGTCATGACTACGCAGACCGCGCCCACCACCCGCAGGTGGTGGGCGCTGGCGGTGATCGCCGCCGCGCAATTCATGGTCATCATGGACACCTCGATCATCGGCATCGCGCTGCCGAAGATGCAGGCCGAACTCGGCTTCTCCCAAGAGAATCTGACCTGGGTGTTCAACGCGTACGTGGTCGCGTTCGGCGGCCTTCTGCTGCTCGGCGGGCGGCTGTCGGACCTGCTCGGCGCGCGCCGGGTGTTCGCGGCGGGCTGGCTGACGCTGCTCGTCGGCTCCGTGATCGCCGGGGCGGCGGGCAATGTCGCCACCGAGCTGATCGGTCGGGCCGTCCAAGGCGGCGGCGCCGCGCTCATCGCACCCTCGGCGCTGACCCTGCTGATGATGCTCTTCGGCTCCTCGCCGCAGGAGCTGACCAAGGCGCTGGCCGTCTACGGAGCCGCGGCGCCCGCGGGCGGTACGGCGGGCGTCTTCCTCGGCGGCGTCATCACCGAATATGTCAGCTGGCCTTGGGTTTTCTACATCAACATCCCGATCGCGCTGCTCGCACTCGTCGCCGTGCCCGCGCTGATGCCGAGCGCCCCAGCTCGGTCGGGTTCGGTCGACCTGCTCGGCGCCGCCACGGTGACCGCGGGTCTCGCCGCCGCCGTCTACGGCATCGTCCGGGCGCCCGAAGCCGGGTGGGCCTCGGGCCAGACCTGGGGTGTGCTCGCGATCGCGGCCGCGCTCCTCGCCGGCTTCGTCGTCATCCAGTCCCGCCGCCGCGAGCCGCTGATGCGCCTCGGCATCTTCCGCGTGCCGAATCTGGCCGCCGCCAATATCGCTCAGCTGCTGCTCGGCGCGGCGTGGGTGCCGATGTGGTTCTTCCTGAACCTCTACCTGCAGCAGGTGCTCGGCTACAGCGCGTTCCCGTCGGGCGCGGCGCTGCTCCCGATGACCACTCTGATCATGCTCGGCATGATCGTGTTCGCCCCGCGCGCCATGCAGCGCTTCGGAGCCAAGCCGATGATCGTCACCGGCCTGCTCGTGCTCGGCCTCGGCCTCGGCCTCATGTCGCTGGTGCGGCCCACCGGAAACTTCTGGGTCGACGTGCTGCCCGCCTCGCTGGTGGCCGCGGGCGGCATGTCACTGGCCTTCATACCCTCGTTGGGTACCGCCATCTCGGCGGCTCGCCCGGAGGAGGGCGGCCTCGCCTCGGGCATCGTCAACGTCAGCTATCAGGTGGGCTCGGCCGTCGGCCTGGCCGCGATGACGGCCGTCGCCGCGGCGTTCGGCGCCGACCATGTAACCAACATCAACGAGCTGACCAGCGGATTCTCGGCCGCCTTCGCGGGCGCCGCGGTGATCGCGCTCGCGGGAGCGGGCATCGCGGCGGTGACCATGCGAAACCCCGTCGCGGAACCCGTATCCGAAACCGTTTGACAAAATACCCTAGGGGGGTATGGTAGACACGACAGCGGCGGCGGGGAGCCGTCGCGGCAGACAAGGAGACAGACATGAGCAGCACGGCAACCGCCACAACCACCTACTCGGTCACCGGTATGACCTGCGGCTGCTGCGTCAACAAGGTCCGCGACAAGGTCGGCGCGATTCCCGGCGTCACCGAGGTCGGCGTCGATCTGGACGGCGCGACAGTGACGGTCTCCGGACCGGCCCAGGCGGATCGCGCCGCCATCGCCGACGCGATCGACCGCGCGGGCTTCCAGCTCACCGACTGACAACGACAACCCGGAAACGGAGCCCCCGATGAACGCGACAACCAAGTTCGCCGGCTTCACCCTCGGACTCGCGGCGGTCTTCGGGATCGCGCTCGCGACCGGAGCGGCGCTCGGCCCGGAGCCCACCGACACCCCCGCGCACGACAGCCCCGCGACCGGACCCGCCACCGGGTCCGGCGCGGGGGAACTGCCCGGCGGGCTGCTGGTCACCTCCGGCGGCTACACCCTGAGCCTGGACACCCCGCAGACCACCGCGGCCCCCAACACACCGCTGCGGTTCCGCATCCTCGATCAGCAGGGCGCACCTGTCACCCGCTACGTCCGCAGCCACGACAAGGACCTGCACCTGATCGTGGTCCGCCGCGACATGTCCGCCTTCCAGCACGTGCACCCGGTGCTCGACGGCAACGGCACCTGGAGCGTCCCCCTCGACCTCACCCGCGCGGGCGACTACCGCGTGTTCGCCGACTTCACCCCCGACGGCGGCGAGAACCTGACCCTCGGCGCCGACCTGCGCGTCGCGGGCGCCTACGACCCGCGGCCGCTGCCGGTCGCGGCGAGCACCGCCGCGGTGAACGGCTACACCGTCACCCTGGACGGCGCGATCACGCCGGGCCGGTCCACGCAGGTGACGCTGTCGGTGAGCAAGGATGGCAAGCCCGTCACCGATTTGCAGCCCTACCTCGGCGCCTACGGTCACCTGGTCGCGCTGCGCGCCGCCGACCTCGCCTACCTGCACGTTCACCCGGAGGGCCACCCCGGCGACGGCGTCACACCCGCGGGTCCCGGCATCACCTTCTCCGTGACGGCTCCGAGCGCGGGCGACTACCGCCTGTTCCTCGATTTCCAGCACGAAGGGGTGGTGCGCACCGCCGAGTTCACGGTCTCGGTACCGTCGGGCAACGCGCAGACCGCCGAGCCGACCGGGCACGGCGCGGACACCCCCCACGGCCACTGATCACCCCTGTGCCGCACAGAAAGGAATTCCGATGACGACCGCGACGCAATCACCGGCCACCGGCCAGGTCGAATTGGTGATCGGCGGCATGACCTGCGCGTCCTGCGCCAACCGCATCGAGAAGAAGCTCAACAAGCTGGACGGCGTCACCGCCACCGTCAACTACGCGACCGAGAAGGCGCGGGTGGACTTCACCGGTGACATCTCCCCGGAGGACCTGATCGCCACCGTCGAGCAGGCCGGCTACACCGCCGCGCTGCCCGCGCCGCAGACTCCGGCCGCGGACACGACGGAAGACGCTGCCGCCGAAGCGGATCCGACCGCCGCCCTGCGGACCCGGCTGCTCGTCTCGCTGGTGCTGACCGTTCCGGTGATCGCCATGGCGATGATCCCCGCCTTGCAGTTCACCAACTGGCAGTGGCTCTCGCTGACACTGGCCGCCCCGGTCGTGGTCTGGGGCGCGCTGCCGTTCCACCGCGCGGCGTGGACCAATCTGCGGCACGGCACCGCCACCATGGACACCCTGGTGTCGATGGGCACCCTCGCCGCGCTCGGCTGGTCGCTGTACGCGCTGTTCTGGGGCACCGCGGGCACGCCGGGCATGACCCACCCGTTCGAGTTCACGATTTCGCGGATGGACGGCACCGGCAACATCTACCTGGAGGCCGCGGCGGGTGTCACCACGTTCATCCTGGCCGGGCGCTTCTTCGAGGCCAGGTCCAAGCGGCGGGCGGGCGCTGCGCTGCGCGCCCTGCTGGAGCTCGGCGCCAAAGAAGTATCGGTGCTTCGCCGCGGCGCGAGCGACGGGCTCGGAGGAGGCAGCGAGCGTAACCACGGAGAGCCCCGGGAGCGCCGCAATGGAGACCTCGTCGAGCGGCGGATTCCGATCGAACAGCTCGGTGTCGGTGACGAATTCGTGGTCCGCCCCGGCGAGAAGATCGCCACCGACGGCGTGATCGTGGAGGGTTCCTCCGCGGTCGACGCCTCGATGCTGACCGGCGAATCGGTGCCGGTCGAGGTGGGCAAGGACGACGCCGTGGTCGGCGCGACGGTCAACGTCGGCGGCCGGCTCGTGGTGCGCGCCACCAGGATCGGGGCCGACACCCAGCTGGCGCAGATGGCGAAGCTCGTCGAGGACGCGCAGACCGGCAAGGCTCAGGCGCAACGGCTTGCCGACAGGATCTCCGGGATCTTCGTGCCGGTGGTGATCGCGCTCGCGGTCGCGACCCTCGGATTCTGGCTCGGCACAGGTGGTTCCGTTGCGGCGGCGTTCACCGCGGCGGTCGCGGTGCTGATCATCGCCTGCCCCTGCGCCCTCGGCCTGGCGACCCCGACCGCGCTGATGGTCGGCACCGGACGCGGCGCACAGCTCGGCATCCTTATCAAGGGCCCCGAAGTGCTGGAGTCGACCCGCCGGGTGGACACCGTCGTGCTGGACAAGACCGGCACCGTCACCACCGGCAAGATGACCCTGCTCGACGTGATCGCCACCGACGGCGAGGACGTGGGCGAGGTGCTGGCTTTGGCCGGGGCGCTGGAGGATTCGTCGGAGCACCCGATCGCGCAGGCGATCGCCAAGGGCGCCCGCGAGAAGGTCGGCGAGCTCGCACCCGTCGAGGGGTTCGCCAATATCGAAGGCCTCGGTGTGCAGGGCGTGGTGGACGGGCACGCGGTGATCGTCGGCCGGGCCCGGTTGCTGGCGGACTGGTCCCAGCGCCTGGACGACGAGCTGGAGCGGGCCATGCACGCGGCCGAGTCCGAGGGCAAGACCGCGGTCGCGGTCGGCTGGGACGGCAAGGCGCGCGGCGTGCTCGTGGTGGCCGACGCAGTGAAATCGACTTCCGCCGAGGCGATCTCACAGCTGAAGGTGCTCGGCCTGACCCCGATCATGCTGACCGGCGACAACAAGGCGGCGGCACGGGCCATCGCCGATCAGGTCGGCATCGACGAAGTGATCGCCGAGGTGCTGCCGCAGGACAAGGTCGCGACCGTCGAGCGGTTGCAGGCCGAGGGCAAGGTGGTCGCGATGGTCGGCGACGGCGTCAACGACGCCGCGGCGCTGGCCACGGCCGATCTCGGTCTGGCCATGGGCACCGGCACCGACGTCGCCATCGAGGCCAGCGACCTGACCCTGGTGCGCGGCGACCTGCGCGCCGCCGCGGACGCGATCCGGTTGTCCCGCAAGACGCTCGGAACCATCAAGGGCAACCTGTTCTGGGCCTTCGCCTACAACGTGGCCGCGATCCCGCTGGCCATGGCGGGCCTGCTGAACCCGATGCTCGCCGGTGCGGCGATGGCGTTCTCCTCGGTGTTCGTCGTCAGCAACAGCCTGCGACTGCGCGGCTTCCGCTCCACCGCGCTGTAGCGCGAAACTCAATCGCGCTGGTAGCGCGAAACCGATCGGGCGGGACGGCACCCCACGGGGCCGTCCCGCCCTCGTCGTGCGCGCCGGGTCAGTCGAAAGAAGGACGCACCACACTGTGGGCGGTGACCTTGTAGGTCGCCAGGATCACGCCGTTGTCCAGTACCTCCGAGCTGGTCAGTTCCAGCGTGTCCTCGGCGTCGACAACGTCGAACAGCCGCTGGCCCTTGCCGAGCAGCACCGGGTAGATCACCAGCCGGTACTCGTCGACGAGCTGGTTGGCGCGCAGCGTGTTGATCAGCGCGCCGCTGCCGAAGACCAGAAGGTTCTGCTCGGCGCGCAGCTTGGCCACGCCCTCGGCGACATCGCCCTCGATGCGGTCGGCGTTCCATTCCAGCTCGGTGAGCGAGGTGGTGGCGACATGCTTGGGCATGCTGTTCATCCGGACCTTGTACTCGCCCTCCTCCGGGTGGTCGGGCCAGGCCGCGGCGAAGCCCTCGTAGGTCGTGCGGCCGAGCAGCAGCGCGTCGGCGTCGAACACCTCGCGGCTCTTGAAGTTCGCGATGCTGTCGTTCCAGAACGGGAACGTCCAGGCGGGGTTCTCGATGATCCCATCGGCGGAAACGAATTCGGAGACGACGACCTTGCCCATTTGTGACCTCGCTTGTGTGGCTGTGTCCGGAGCTTCCGGAGCATCTCACACATGCAGACGGGACAGGTCCGGGAAACTCATCGCCGGCGCGGGGCGTTTTCGTGCTGGGCGGTTGGGTAGTACGGAAGCAACCCATGGACTTCCACCGTCCGAGGAGATGCGGGCATGGAGTGGTTCACGGCGCCCGAATATTGGCAGGCCAGGCTGGTGTTTCAGCGTGGGTTGGCCGTCGTGTACCTGCTCGCCTTTCTCGGGGCGGCTCTGCAATTCCGCGCGCTGATCGGTGAGCACGGCATGCTGCCGGCGCCGCGGTTCCTGCGACGGGTTTCGCCGCGGCGCTCGCCGAGCCTGTTCCACCTGCACTATTCGGATCGGTTCTTCGCGGGTGTCGCGTGGGCGGGGGTGGCACTCTCGGCCGCGATGGTCGCGGGGCTCGGGGATCTGGTGCCGCTGTGGGCGGCCATGGCGACGTGGACGGTGCTGTGGGCGCTGTATCTGTCGATCGTCAACATCGGCCAGGTGTGGTACTCGTTCGGCTGGGAATCGCTGCTGCTGGAGACCGGTTTCCTCGCGATCTTCCTGGGCAACGACACCGTGGCGCCGCCGCTGCTCGTGCTGCTGCTCGCCCGGTGGCTGGCGTTCCGGGTGGAGTTCGGCGCCGGGCTGATCAAGATGCGCGGCGACCCGTGCTGGCGCGATCTGACCTGCCTGTACTACCACCACGAGACCCAGCCGATGCCGGGACCGCTCAGCTGGTTCTTCCATCACCTGCCGCGGCCACTGCACCGGGTGGAGGTGGCGGCCAATCACGTCGCGCAGCTCGTGGTGCCGTTCGGGTTGTTCGCGCCGCAACCGGTGGCGAGCATCGCCGCGATTCTGATCATCGTGACCCAGCTGTGGCTGGTGCTCTCCGGGAACTTCGCCTGGCTGAACTGGGTGACGATCCTGCTCGCGGTCACGGCGCTGGACGCTTGGGTCTTCGGCCCGCTGCCCATTCCCGAGGCGCGGACGCTGCCCGAGCCGCCGCTGTGGTTCGTGGGCGCGGTGCTCGTCCTGACCGTGGCGACCGTCGCCATGAGCTATTGGCCGGTGCGCAACATGTGCTCCAGAAACCAGCGAATGAACACCTCGTTCAACCCCTACCACCTCGTCAACACCTACGGCGCCTTCGGAAGCATCGACCGGGTGCGCAACGAGGTGGTGATCGAAGGCACCGCCGACGCAAGGATCTCCGACGAAACCGTCTGGCGTGAATACGAATTCAAGGGCAAACCCGGTGACCCGCACCGCTGGCCCCGCCAGTTCGCGCCCTACCACCTGCGACTGGACTGGCTGATGTGGTTCGCCGCCATCTCACCGCGCTACGCGGCGTCCTGGCTGCTCCCCTTCGTCGTCCGGCTGCTCCAGAACGACCCGGCCACCATCCGCCTGCTGCGCCGCTGCCCGTTCCCCGACACCCCGCCCCGCTACATCCGCGCCCGCCTCTACGAGTACCACTACACCTCCCCGCGCGAACTCCGCCGCGACCGCACCTGTTGGCGCCGCGAACTCGTCGACGACTACCTCCCGCCGCTCACCCTGCACCAGGCCCGCGGCTTCGCCTGACCTCAGGTGGCCTGCGGAATTCGCATCGCCACGGTGGTGCCGCTGTCCCCGGTGGTGATGCTCACCTCGGGAATCACCGCGCGAATGATCGCAAGACCCCGCCCCCGCACGGACGCCGTTCCGGGATCGGGCGGCTTCCAGCTGCCGCGATCGGCGACCGTGATGCTCAGTTCGCCGCCGCAGTACGACGCGCGCACGCGCACGATGCCGCCATCGCCGCGATGTCCGTGCTCGACCGCGTTGGCGCACGCCTCCCCGATCGCGAGCAACACGTCATGGGCACGGTCGGAGCCGATACCGCACTGTTCCAGCCACTGTCGAACGGCGTGCCTCACCTCGGCCAAGCGATCGGCGGTGGCCGGAAAGCCCAGCTCCAGTGGTCTCGGTGGCGTTCGGATCCGAAGCGAGCGCGACGGTGTCACCTCGATTGCCTCCCTGCGTGGTCTCCCCGGCAGACGATGTCGGAGCGACGCCGATGTCGATTGCCTACTCCCCATGGCAATACCCATTCGATCACCGGGCAAGCGGAATTCGGCGCGACCGGACCATCGATTGTGTTGTCCGCCTCGTGGTTTCGACGCCGCGATTACGACCGTCCCCATCGGGTAAGTTGACGAAAGAGATCGCGACTCGTCGCCGCGCTGCCGCAGCATCCCGGGATACCCGGCCCGCCACACCTGCACGCGACGCGTCCGAGGGTCGAGCGTCAGGCTGGTCGCGGTCGCGAAGGTCTGCCGATCGGTGCGCTCGGCGAACAGCACCTGCTCCAGCAGACGCAACTGCCGCTCGCCCGCCTCGGCAAGCGTCCGCACCCACTCCAGGCGCAGCCCCTGTGCGACGTCGGCGACGAGTTCTTCGACCAGCAAGGCGTCGCCGGGATCGTCCTCGACCAGCAGCATCATCGATTCCCGGCCCAGCGGACCCGAATCGACGGCGGAATCAGCATCGTGGGTGTGCAAAGACACCACGGCCTCCGTTCACAACGAACTCGCGTCACCCGCCCAGGCACGCCGACATACTCAGCGGCCGGTTGCTGGACCGAGGCAGCAGTGATCGTATCCGAACTCGGGCGCGGAGCGCGGCCTGCTCGGGTGTGATGGATCGGTGGAGGATTTCGCGACACGGCGCGAGGGAATCGAAGAGCGGATGACGGGATTCGAACCCGCGACCCTCACCTTGGCAAGGTGATGCGCTACCAGCTGCGCTACATCCGCATGCACCGCGTGGCGTCCCGAGGGCGCGTTGCCGTGCGATGGGCAACTTTAGTCGGCGGGTGCGGATGATTCAAAATCGGCCGCGACTCACATAGGTTGGGCTGTACGGCCGGGCCGGGTTCGAGGTCCGCGAGTCGGTCGCCTATCGGCGAACGCTCGCCTGAAGACTTCGCACAGGCTCCCCACGCGTCGCAAGGTTGTAAAGCCGTGCGAGGCGTCGAGACCGGCTGCTAGGACCGGGCCGGTACCGGACGGAACGCGTCGGCGTGGTCCCCGGCCCAGGCCGCGTAGGTGCGGGGCGGGCGGTTGAGGACGGTGTGCACGTCGTCGGTGCGGACGGCGTTGCGGCCCGCGCGCACGTAAGCCTGGCCCGCGAGAGCGCCGTCGATGTACTCGGCGGACATGCCCGCGGACAGCATGTGCTGCCGCGCCAGTTCCTCGGGGATGTCGGCGATATCGATCGGGTGGCCGAGGACCGTTGCGAGCGCGGCGGCTTGGTCGGCGGCGGTGAGCAGTTCCGGGCCGGTGAGGGTGTAGGTGCGGCCTGCGTGGGCGGCGGAGAGCAGGGCCTCGACCGCGACGGCGGCGACATCGCGCGGGTCGATGACGCCCTGTGTCCCTTCTCCGGTGAGGTTGGGCACGGGCTGACCGGCGCGGATCGGGTCGGCCCAGCTCAGGGTGTTGGAGGCGAAACTGCTCGGGCGCAGCACGGTCCATTCGAGTCCGCTCTCCTTGACGGCCTGCTCACCGGGCAGGTGCCAGGTGCCGACGCGGCCGAGTGCCGGTTCCCCGGTGCCGATGGCCGAGAGCTTCACGATTCGCCGCACTCCGGCCGCGCGCGCCGTGGCGACGAGGGCGCGGTCGGTGTCGGCGTCCTCGGGTCCGAGTACGCCGACCAGGAACACGGAGTCGGCGTCCTTCATCGCCGCCGCCATCGACTCGGCGTCGCCGTAGTCGCCGCGCACCACCTCGACGCCGCCGCGCGCCTGCACCCGTGCCGGGTCGCGCGTGACCGCGCGGACCGGTATGTCGCGTGCGGCCAGTTGTCGGACGATCTCACTGCCGATGGTGCCCGTGGCACCGGTGATCAGAATCATGGCTACGACGGTGCCGTGCCAGGGCCATCGCTTCATAGGAAGTTTCGGCACAACCGCCGGGCGCGAAAATGCCTAGAGTCGATACGGTGCAAACGTCCGTCCGAACCGCAGAGCGCCTCGAGTCCACCGAGCACGTTCCAGAATCGCTGCGCCCGTGGCTGACCGAACTCGGCCGGATTCCGTTGGTGCGGGACCTGTCCGAACCGTTCGCGCACATTCCGCACACGGCGACCACCATCGTGCTGCGCACCGAGGAAGCGGGTCGGCGTGCGGCGCTGGTGCTCGGCCCACGCACCAAAGCGACCTATTCGGCGGCGAAAGAGCCTGCGAGCTGCGTCCGGCTGCGCCTGGCTCCCGGCGCGACCCACCCGATGCTCGGCGTCGCCGCGAGCGAACTCACCGATCGAGCGGTGCGGCTCGCCGACCTGCCCGGCCCCGCGGCCGAACTCGCGGACGCGCTCGCCGACCTGCCCCACGACGACGTCCTCGCCTTCCTGGAAGACGAACTACCGCAGCGCCTTTCCGAGGACGCCACGCAACGTGCACACCGCGGCCTGCTGACCAAGGCCACCGTGGCACTCGCCGAACCGGCCGCACGACCGATCCCGGCGCTCGCCGCCGACCTCGCGGTCAGCGAGCGCCAGTTGCGCAACCTGTTCAGCGCTGGAATCGGGCTGTCGCCCAAGCATTTCGCCCGCATCGACCGGGTCCGTCAGGTCCTCGCCCACGCGGGCGGCACCCCGTGGTCGCGGGTCGCGGCCGACAACGGTTACTACGACCAGTCCCACCTGACCGCCGATTTCCGCACCCTCATGGGCGTGCCGCCGGGCAAGTTCTTCCGCGGCCACCTCCCGGCCGCCACCCCGTGCCAGGTGACGGCCTGACAATTGCACATGGGCCCTCAGCCGGTCACACGAAAGTCATCGGACTCGGCGAAAGCCCTCGGGCACCGCGAAAGCCCTCGGACACAGCGGAACCCGATGACTTGTCGAGGATCAGTCGGCGCGACTCGCGCGGCGTGCCGCCTTCTCGGCCGCTTCGGCGGCGTCCATGGCGTCGGCCTGTTCGAGGGTCGGGGCGCTGCCGCCGAGGCGGGCGGGGACCCAGTAGGCGCCGGGCTCGTGCGGGTAGCCGGCCTGCACCTCGAGCAGCATCCGCTGCATGGTGGCGTGGAGTTCGGCGGTGAGGTCGGCGGCGGGTTCGTAGGGCTTTATCGGCTCACCGACCAGAATGGAGATCGGAGTGTTGGTGCGACCCAACCGCTTCGGGAAACCCTTGGTCCACACCCGCTGCGCGCCCCAGATGACGATCGGGATGATCGGCACGCCTGACTCGATGGCCATCCGCGCGGCTCCGGACTTGAACTCCTTGATCTCGAAGCTGCGGCTGATGGTGGCCTCCGGGTACACGCCGACCAGTTCGCCGCGCCGCAGGTAGTCCACCGCGGCCTTGTAGGAGTCGGCGCCCGCCGCACGGTCCACCGGAATGTGCTTGAGCGCCCGCATGATCGGGCCGGAGATGTTGTTGTCGAAGACTTCCTTCTTCGCCATGAACCGTATGTAGCGCTTGGGCGTACGCACTGGCAGTCCGGCGTAGGTGAAGTCCATGTAGCCGGTGTGATTGACCGCGATGACGGCACCACCGGTCGCGGGGATGTGTTCAGCGCCCTTGACGGTGAACTTCAGACCTTGCACGAAGAAGACGGTCCGGGCCAGCCCGATGATCGTCCGGTAGACGGGTTCCACAATTCCGCTAGCGTAGTCGCAGACTTTCCCATCCGGCAGTGGCGAAACGCCCACCGGATCGGGATCCGCCCCGATCGGCTCAGAAAGAGGATCGTCGAAGTGGAACGCGCCCGACCGCTGGCGTCTAGCGACCGGACCATCAGCAACGCAGGCGACCCGGCAGCATCGAGCAAAGGTTCCTCGGCGCCACCCGGCCGCGCCGCGCGGCGGGGGTACCGCGGGGCGGTGATCGGCATGGCGCTCGGCGGCGCGCTGCTGCTGGCAGGCTGCGATTCCGTCTCGGGCATCCCCGGCGACGATCCCGCGCCCGCCAAGGCGACGACGCCGTCCGCCGCCATTCCCTCGGCGCCGCCGACCACCGCCACCACCAGCACACTCGCCGCGGCGCCCGCCGATGCGCCCGAGGTCGGCGCGGTGCCCGGCGTACCGGAGGCCGCGACCGCGCTGCGACGCTGGGCCGCCGACCTGGAGTCGGACACCATTGCCGAACTACAGGACAAGTGCTGGACCATGGCTCCCGGCAACGTCGCCGACATGTACGAGGACAAGCAGACCATCCTCGCCGCCATCGCCCAGCCCGGCGCCGCGACCGCGAGCACCGTCACCTGGAAGAGCCGCAGCGCGACCGTCACCGTGGAGCGCGACGCGATCGCGACCGGTTACGCCTGTCCGCGCGTGTTCCCCGCGGGCACGGAGGTCGGCTACAACGACGCCGACGCCCGCCACACCGTGCGCCGCTACCTGGCCCGCTTCGTCGGCGAACCGCTCGACCCCGCCGACAAGGAAGGCAACTACCCGCTGATCTGCAAGGCCAGCCCGGCCGAGTGGGACCCGACGGGCACCGGAAGCCCGACGCCGCCGCCGCTGGCGAACAATCCCGGCAAGCTGACCGGCGCGACCGACTTCGCAGGTCAGGAGATCAGCTCCGAATTCATCGGCGACGGCTACCTCACCGTGGAGGTGCCGGTCACCAACTCCTCCGGCGTCACTCAGGTCCGCACGTTCACGCTGACCGAGAGCGACGAGGGGTACTGCATCGGCGACGTCTCGCCGTAGCGGGCACCGTGAGCATCGTCATGTGAACGCAGCTACTAACCTGGTTGCCTGATAACGCCCATCCGGCGCGGCGCAGCAGCAGGTACGCCCGATGGTGCCGCCGGACGAAGTCCGTCCATCGCTCAGCGCACCGCCGGAGCGCAGGCGGAGGTACGCGTAGGAGGAACAGCTCGTGCAGATCACCAGCGTCGGACACGCCGGTTTCCACATCCGAACCGCGGCCGGATCGATCCTTTGCGATCCGTGGGTCAACCCCGCGTACTTCGCTTCGTGGGTCCCGTTCCCCGACAACACCCAGCTGGACTGGGACGAGCTGGGTAATTGCGATTTCCTCTACGTCTCACACCTGCACCGCGACCACTTCGACGCGGAGCACTTGGCGAAGCACGTCGATAAGGACGCGACGGTGCTGCTGCCGGACTACCCGGTGCCGGATCTGCGCCGCGAGCTGGAGAAGCTCGGCTTCCACAAGTTCATCGAGACCGAGGACTCGGTCAAGCACACCGTGACCGGTCCCGGCGGCGAGCTGGACATCATGATCATCGCCCTGCGCGCGCCCGCCGACGGGCCTATCGGCGACTCGGGCCTGGTGGTCTCCGACGGTGAGACCGTCTGTTTCAACATGAACGACGCCCGCCCGGTGGACATGGACGTGCTGCACGAAGCGTTCGGCCACGTGGACATCCACCTGCTCCAGTACTCCGGCGCCATCTGGTACCCGATGGTCTACGACATCCCGGCCCGCACCAAGTCCAACTTCGGCAAGCAGAAGCGTCAGCGCGGGATGGACCGGGCGCGCAGCTACATCGAGCAGGTCGGCGCGACCTGGGTGGTGCCGTCGGCGGGCCCGCCGGTGTTCCTCGACCCCGAGCTGCGCTACCTCAACGACGACCGCGGCGACGAGGGCAACATCTTCCCGGACCAGATGGTGTTCCTGGAGCAGATGCGAATCCACGGCAACGAAGGCGGGATCCTGATGATCCCCGGCTCGGTCGCCGACGTGCACGGCAAGGAATTGGCGCTGACGCACCCGTTCGATCCGGCCGAGATCTACGCCGACAAAGCCGGGTACATCGAGCGAATGGCCGAGCGGCTCGCTCCGGTGATCGAGGCCGAGAAAGCCTCATGGGCGAAGGGCGACGGCCCGCTGCTCGAGCCGCTGCGCAAGCTGTTCGAGCCGATCATGGCGCAGAGCGATCTGATCTGCGACGGCATCGGCTACCCCGTCGGCCTGGTGATCGGCGAGGAGACGGTGGTGCTCGACTTCCCGAAGCGGACGGTGCGCGCGCCCATCGAGGGCGAGGGCAAGTACCGCTACGGGTTCCGCATCGCGCCGGAGCTGGTGCAGACGGTGCTGCGGGACAACGAGCCCGACTGGGTGAACACCATCTTCCTGTCCACCCGGTTCGAGGCGTGGCGCATCGGCGGCTACAACGAATTCCTCTACACGTTCTTCAAGTGCCTCACCGACGAGCGCATCGCCTACGCCGACGGCTGGTTCTCCGAGGCGCACGACGATTCGGCCTCGACCGAGATCGCCGGCTGGGAGGTGCAGCGCAGGTGCCCGCACCTGAAGGCCGATCTCTCCAAGTTCGGCGTGGTGGAAGGCAACACCCTCACCTGCAACCTGCACGGCTGGCAGTGGGATCTGGAGTCGGGCCGGTGCAAGACCTCGAAGGGGCACGAGCTGCGGTCGCGCCAGCTCTGAGTTCGATCGACCCCGGCCGGCGCACCCGGCCGGGGTCTCACGCGGTGTGCCCGCCGATCAGCGGATTTCCCTGGTGAGCCTGGACGACCAGGGACACCAGAAACAACCGGGCAGGAAGGGGCCGCACGCCTCGTCGAGGTGGTCTTCGAGGTAGACGATGCTGGAGTCGCAGACCTCGATCGCCACGGTGAAGAAGGTGATCGTGTCGGGATCGAGGTGGAAACTCCAGCCCGGGTTGTAGTCGGCCGGCTGCTTCCTGATCCGGCCCATCACGTGGACCGACATCGTCTCCGCACCGGACAGGATCCGGCGGGCCTCCTCGATGCGCTGCTCGTTGGTCAGCCGGATGATGAATTCCTTGCCGGAGTAATCGGTGAATGCGAAGTCCGCCATGACATCTCCCCTACTGAAGTGGTGGTGGGTCGAGCGCGGTTTCTGCATCGATGCTTTTCGATCCTAGCTATCTCATAGCTACTGTGTTCGCGAAATACTCTGCGCACCAATCGATTTGAACCAAAGGTCGGTTTCTCGCGGGGTAAACAGGGCCGACCGGTCAGCGCGCGCCATGCGCGGCGGCGTGATGACCGTTGCTTCGAGAGGAAAGCTGAGTCCGGACGGATTTTCTGGCGAGAATCAGCTCGCGGATCGCGATAGCGCCCCGCGCGACGGGCGCGGCGACCCGTCCGTCGCCGTCGATCAGCACGGCCGACGGTGTACCGCGGACACGGTAGCGCAGCGCCGCCTCGTTGCCCTGCTGCACCAGCGAAGGGATGTCCTCGCCGAGCCCCTGTTCCACGCCCCACGCGGCCTGTTCCACAGCGTCTCCGTTCCCGACGACCACCATGGTCAGCTCGGTGCGCGCCCGCCATCGCGGCAGCTCCCTGGCCAGCGCCGCGCACATCTCGCAACCCGGATGCACGAACACCAGCAGCACGGCCCGGCCCGCCGCGAGCAGGTCGGCCAGGCTCGTGCGTGTGTCGGCGACGTCGAGTAGCTCGAACTCCGGCGCGACCGCGCCCACCGGAAGACCCTCGGCGCCCAGCGTCGACAGTGCCTGCTCGTCGAGCCTGCGACGCAGCGCGCCGACCTGACCGGTCAACCACACCAGCGCGCCGCACAGCACAGCGAAGAGCGCGAGACCGGTGGCAGCGTCGGCGGGCAATCCAGCGGGAACCGAGGGACGGGCGAACGCGCCCCACAGGACCACGGCCGCGAGCAGCATCAGCACACCGTTGCGCACGATGCTGCGCGCACCGATCGGCGTCGCGCTCGCCGCCCCGAAACACGAGCACGCCGGACGCTTCCCGCGCCGCATCAGCCGGACCATCACCGCGGTGAAGACCGTCAGCAGCAGCAACGCGCCGATCGCCGCGACCGCCGCGATCCACGGCAGCAGCACACCCACCGCGAGCACCGCCTCGATCACCGGCAGCCCCCACGCGACCGCGGGCACCCACTGCAGCGGCACCTCGAAGTCCCCCACCGCCTGCCGCGTCCCCCCGCGATCGGACAGTTTCCCCCAGGCCGACAATCCGAACACCACGGCGAGCGCCAACCGCGTCACCCACACCCCGTATTCGATCAGCATGGGCGCACCATGCCACATCAGCGGTTATTCGAATTCGGAATCGCCGGAACAGTCTTGGATGTGTTGCGAACGGTTCGGTGCGAGCCGGTCGGCTGGACTCGCGCTCCGGCGCGCGGCCATACCAACGGCGGCCAATGTCAGCAGGCAGCCCAGCACGGACCACGGTGACAGCGCAGGGCCGGTCGGGATGATCAGGTCGAGCGCGATCGCGGTGGCGAGCTGGCCCGCGACGGAGGTGAGGCCGAGCAGCAGGACTCCGATCCAGCGGACAGTGAGCGCGGCGAGGGCGATGAACGCGACGCCGATCGCGCCGCCAAGGTAGAGCCAGGGTTCGGTGGGGAATTCGCCGAGGCCGCCCGTACCAGTCAGCAGGGCGGCTTCGATCGACACCAGGGCGACGAGCCCGACGGCGAAGTTCACCAGGGCGGCCGAGAACGATCCGCCGACCGCGCCGACGCGTCCGTTCACCGCCTGCTGCCAGGCCAGGCCGATGCCCGCCAGCGCGGGCAGCACGATGAGCAGCGCGGACGGGACCGCGCGCAGCGATTCGGGAAGGGCGAGCGCGCCCGGTGCGGCGCCGGAGCGGCTTGCGACGGCGAGGAACACCGCGCCCACGGCGAGCACCGCGCCGCCCACCCGCGGCGCGGTGATCGGAGTCGAGCCGCTCGGCGCCAAACCCAGCCGATCGACGACCAGACTGCTGGACAGCTGGCCCGCGACGACGGCGACGGTGAACGCGGTGACGCCGATCGCCGCGACGGTCAGACCTTGACACGCGACGAAGAACGCGCCGAACAACCCACCGAGCAGTTGCCACCGGTGCAGCGTCCGATCACCCAGCGCCCGGCGCACCGCGCCGAGTCCCGCACGCAGTCGCCCGCTGAGCGCGAAGGCGATCACGAGCAGGAGCAGTCCGGTCCCGAAACTCACCGTGGCGGCGGCGATGCCATCCTGCAACCGGACACCGAGCGCACCGTTCACCCAGGCCTGCACCGCCACACCCACGCCGATGCAGAACCCGCACAGCAACCCCAGCCTCGTCCGCCCGGCCATTTCCGCACCGTACCCGCGGGTCGGCCGGCACCGCCGCTCACGCCTGTCCGGCGACCTCCGCCCGCACCACGCGCCGCGGCAGCCAAGCCGGGGTGAGCGCGGCGATGGCGAGCATGACCAGACCGAGCAGCGCCAAGGTCGCGGCCATCGAGAGCCAGACCGTGGCCAGCGCGACGAATCCGAAGATCACCAGCGACACCACCTCCGACAGCAGACCGGACACCGACGTGACCGTCGCGCGGGCCGGGCCCTCGATCGCGTCCTGCAACCGGGATTCGGCGACCACCTCGGCATTGAGCACGACGCCGTAGCCGATGCCGATCGCCGTGAAGCCGACGCCGGTGAGCAGATACACCGCGTCCGGGCGATCGGTGGCCAGACCCGAGATCAGCGCGCCGCCGATGAACAGCACGCCGCCCACGGCGACGGCTGCCGCGATGACACGGGCGGACAGCCGCGCCGTGCGCCCCGCGAGCAGCGAACCGGTGAGCGAGCCGACGACGGTGAGACCGACGAGCAGCGGCACCACCACGGTCGGCGCGCCCGCGGACTGTGCGAGCAGCGCGAAGTACTCGTCGTACGCGGTGATGCCGAACAGCAGCGCGCCGAGCAACACGCCGTTACGGACCCGGCGCACCCGGATCGCCTCGCCGACGCCGGTGCGCAACATCGTCAGATAGCGGGTGAGCACGCCGGACCGATCGGCGGCCGGAGCGCGTGCGTCGCCGGGCACGACCGGATGGCCCGGCACCGTCGCGACGGCGTCGGGCGCGTCGTCGGTCAGGTCGTCGACCGACGCCGCCTTCGGCGCGCTCGGTAACGACACCGCGATGAACACATGTACCGCCGCGATCGCCACGCTGGACCAGCCGACCAAGTCGTACCCGCCCCAGCCGTACAGCGGTGTCGCGGCGAGAATCGCCACGACGACGGCGCCCTCCGCGGCCGCGCGGGCGTAGCCCATGATCCGCGGGTAGGCGACAGGTTCGCCCTTGGCGACCAGATCGTCGTAGACCAGCGCCTCGAAGGTGCCCGATTCCAAGGCGCTCGACACGCCCCACAGCACGAAGCCGATCGCGAATCCGAGATAGGACGGCGCGACGGTCCACAGCGTGAAGGCCGCGAGCACCAGCGAGCCGCTGAGGACCAGCAGGCCGCGCCGTGACACCGTGTCGGCCCAGGCGCCCGACGGCACCTCGAGCACGAACGCGGTCACCGACCACAGGGCGAGCAGCGAGGAGATCTGCGCGGTGTTCAGGCCGTGTTCGGCGAACAGCAGCGCGTACAGCGCGTAGAGCGGGATGAGATCGCGCGAGCCCCGAAACAGCACCGCGCGCACGGTGAGACCGCGGACGCCGTGATCACGACCCCATCGCGTGGAGGGTACGCGGGAAGCTCAATAGCCGTTGATGATCAAGCGCATGTCCTTCAGCTTCGACGCACGGCTGGTGCCTCGTCAAGCGATTTTCCGCACCCGCGGACGACTCAACCGAGCGGCAGCCAGCCGTTGGCCGCGGGCATGGAGTCGTCGCCGAGCTCCCGGTCGGACAACCCGGCACCGATCCGGCCCTGGCCGTCGTTCAGGTCGTTGATCAGCTCCGATACCGGATGCGAATCGCTGTAGTGGTAGCCCTGCGCGAGCGCGAAACCGAGTTCGGTGAGCACCGCCGCCTGGTACTCGGTCTCCACGCCTTCGGCGATGACCTGAAGGTCGAGCGCGCTACTGAGGGCGGCGATCACGCCGAGCAGCGGCGGCGCGGGCGAATCCGAGCGGATGGCAGCCACGAAGGACTGGTCGACCTTCAGAATGTCGCTCGGCAGGGTGGCCAAGCGGCTGAGCGAGGAGTAGCCGGTGCCGAAGTCGTCGATGGCGATGCGCACGCCTCGGTCGCGCAGCGTGTGCAGATTCGCGATTGCGGTCTGAGATTCGGCGGCCAGCTCGCTCTCGGTGACCTCGAGGACCAGCTGATCGGCGGGCCACCCGGTGTTCGCCAGAATGTCGGAAACCCGGTCGGCGTAGCCGGATTCGGCCAGTTCCAGACCGCTGACGTTGACGTTGAGCGTCAGGTCCAGCTGCGCGAAGGTCTCCTGCAACCGGGCCGCGTCGGCGCAGGCGCGGCGCAGCACCAGCTCGTCCAGATCGGAGATGAGGTCGTATTCCTCCGCGACCCGGATGAGTCCCTCGGTGGTGACATCCGGCTGCGCGCTCGACGACCAGCGCAGCAGCGCCTCGACGCCGACCGCCTTGCCGCCGCCCTCGCTCAGGCTGACGATCGGCTGGTAGTGCACGTCCAGCGCGCCGCGATCGATGGCCTCGCGCAGCTCGACGGCCAGCGGCAACTGCCGGGAGGACTCGAGCACCGTCCGGTTGCGGCCTGCCTGCTTCGCGCGGTACAGACCGACGTCGGCGCGGCTCACCAGCAGCGAACCGGACTCACCCGGCTGCCACGAGGTGACGCCCGCCGAACAACCGGTGGTGACGGCCGACCGCAGCTGCTCGGTGAGCAGGATCGCGGCCTGTTCGGTGGTGTTCGGCAGCAGCAGGGCAAAGGCGTCGCCGCCGTAGCGGGCCAGCCGCTGCTCGGGACCGAGCAGCTTGGACCAGGTGTCGGCGACGCGTTGCAGTACCGCGTCGCCCGCGCGGTGGCCGAGGTGATCGTTGATCTTCTGGAAGCGGTCGAGATCGACCAGCACCAGCGAGAGGCCCTGCCCGCTTCGGGTGGCCTGCCCGATCGCGGTGTTCAGCGCGCGGTCGAAGCCGCGGCGATTCAACAGGCCGGTGAGTACGTCGATATCGGCTTCCGAGGCCATCCTGGTCAGAATGCCGACGACGACGCCGACGCCGAATGTCACGCCCGCCGGGATGAAACCCGACCACCAGGGCAGGTCGCGCGCGGGCAGCGCCCACAAGCACAGCGCCATGGCGAAGGCGATGTGCGCCGCCGCCTGCGGCCAGCGGAAGAACAGGGCCGCGTCGCAGGCGACGAAGACGTAGAACGAAGCGAGGCTGATGCCGCCGACGGTGTTCGGGAACGAGTGCACCGCGATCGTCACCAGTACGGTCGCGATCGCGACGTAGCCGTGGTGGATGGAATGCGGCAGTCGCGGACCCCACGCGAGCAGCGTCAGACCCAGCGCCAGCGCGATCGCCGCCGCTGTGCCGACCAGTGGTCGATTACCCTCGTCACCCGGTGCGACAGCCGTGATCACCAGGCCAAGCACACCACCCATGACGTAGAACGCCCCGGTGGTCCGAGCCATGACCATTGCCGTCGCCAGCGCCGATGCAGCACGCACCCGGGTTCGGGTATCGCCACGCGCCCCGATTCCTCGCACGGGGAACAGCCTAGACACAACACATCTCACTGGTTGCCACATCCCCGGAATCCGGGCACGGCGAACCAGCGGCTATCGCCCGCCGTCAGCGCACGGGTCGCAGCACCTCGGTACCGACGAACGGAACAAGCGCCTCGGGCACCCGCACCGAACCGTCGGCCTGCTGGTGGTTCTCCAGCAGCGCGACGATCCACCTCGTGGTCGCGAGCGTGCCGTTCAAAGTGGCTGCGATCTGCGGTTTTCCATTCTCGTCGCGGTAGCGCACGGCGAGCCTGCGGGCCTGGAAGGTGGTGCAGTTGGAGGTCGAGGTGAGCTCACGATAGGTGCGCTGGCTCGGCACCCAGCCCTCGCAATCGAACTTGCGCGCCGCCGAGCTGCCCAGATCGCCCGCCGCGACATCGATGATGCGGTAGGGCACCTCGATGGCCGCGAGCATCTCCTGCTCCCAGGCGAGCAGGCGCCGATGCTCGGCGGCGGCCTCCTGCGGCGTGGTGTAGACGAACATCTCGACCTTGTCGAACTGGTGCACCCGGATGATGCCGCGGGTGTCCTTGCCGTAGCTGCCCGCCTCGCGGCGGAAGCACGACGACCAGCCCACGTACCGCTTGGCGCCCTCGCCGAGATCGAGGATCTCTCCCGAGTGGTAGCCGGCCAGCGGCACCTCCGAGGTGCCGACCAGGTACAGGTCGTCGTCGGCCAGGTGGTAGACCTCAGCCGAGTGCTTGCCGAGGAAGCCGGTGCCCGCCATGATCTCCGGGCGCACGAGCACCGGCGGAATCATCATGGTGAAGCCGTTGGCGACGGCCTTCTGCGCGGCCAGCTGGAGCAGGCCGAGCTGCAACAGCGCGCCGAAGCCGGTGAGGAAGTAGAACCGCGCGCCCGACACTTTGGCGCCGCGCTCCATGTCGATCACACCGAGCGCCTCGCCGAGCTCCAGGTGGTCCTTCGGCTCGAAGTCGAATTCGCGTGGCGTTCCGATCGTTTCGAGGACGACGTAATCGTCCTCGCCGCCCGCGGGCGCGCCTTCCTGCACGACGTTCGAGATCGCGCGCTGCGCGGCGTCCAGATCGGCGTCGGCGGCGTGCTGGGCCGCCTCGGCCTCCTTGACCTTCACCGACATCTCCTGCGCCTGCGCGAGCAGCGTCGGGCGCTCCTCCTTGGACGCCTTGCCGACCAGCTTGCCCATCGCCTTGTGCTCGGCACGCAGGTTGTCGGCGGTGGCGACCGCGGCACGGCGCGCGGCGTCCGCCTCGAGGAGGGCGTCGACGAGGGCGGGGTCTTCGCCGCGGGCACGCTGCGAGGCGCGCACCGCGTCGGGGTCTTCCCGCAGGAGTCGGAGGTCGATCATGGGCTATCAGCCTAGTCGGCGGCCCCTCGGCGCTTCACCCCGATATCGGTCTGCGGCTCCGCGGGGTCCGATCTGCCTACCTCGGCCTTCCGTTCCGGCCGTCGATGGACTCCGTCTCGGACACGCCGAACGCGCTCCGCCGACCTGTTTGCGCCGATATGTCCAGTTCCGGGCCGCTCGGGGACGCGACGCGCGCATAGTTGGCTTGTGGGCACGACTTTCGACGAGACGACCATCGACAACGCCCTTGCCGACTTGGCCGCGGGCGAGAAGACCTGGGCGGCCACCCCGCTGCGCAAGCGCAGGGAGCTGCTCGACGAGCTCCACAAACGCACCGGCCGCTTCGCCGGTGACTGGGTGCGGGCCGCCCGCACCTTCAAGAACCTCGACGCGGACTCGCCGCTGGTCGGCGAGGAGTGGATGTCCGGCCCGCTGACGCTCTTGCAGGCCACCGCCGCTCTCTCGGCCACCCTGGCGAAGCTGGAGGCCGGGCGCAGCCCGCTGGACGGCGTACGGCTGAGCACCGCGCTCGGCGACCGGGTCACGGTGCCGATCCTGCCCCTTGACGCCTACGACCGGCTGCTGCTGAGCGGTTTCCGCGGCGAGGTCTGGCTGCGGCCCGGCGTCGACGCCGACACCGCCCGCCGCCGCGCCGGACTCGGCCAGCTGGATCCCGCCGCGACGGGCGGCATCGGCGCGGTGCTCGGCGCGGGCAACATCACCTCGATCCCGCCGCTGGACGCGCTCTACGAGCTGTACGCGCACAACCGCGTCGTCGCACTCAAGCTCAATCCGATCACCGACCCGCTGTTCACGGTGTTCGAGATGGTCTTCGCGCCGTTCATCGAGCTAGGCGTGCTGCGAATCCTGCTCGGCGGCGCGGAGGCGGGCGGCTACCTGGTGCGCCATCCCGACGTCGCGCACGTGCACATGACCGGTAGCGCCAACACCCACGACGCGATCGTCTGGGGTCGTGGCGCCGAGGGCCAGGCGAACCGGCGCGCGGGCACGCCGCTGCTGGACAAGCCGATCACCAGCGAGCTCGGCGGCGTCTCCCCCACCATCGTGGTCCCCGGCGACTGGTCCGACGCGGACCTGAGCTTCCAGGCCGAGCACATCGCGACCCAGCGGCTGCACAACGGCGGCTACAACTGCGTGGCCGCGCAGACCGTTGTGCTCGGCGCGGACTGGCCGCAGAAGGACCGCTTCCTCGACGAGCTGCGCACCGCGCTGGAGCTGGCGCCGCAACGGACGGCCTACTACCCGGGCAGCGACACCCGCGTCGCCGACGCGCTCGCTTCCTACCCGGACGCGGAACGCCTCGGCCAAGGCCGGGTGCTGATCGACGGTCTACCGTCCGCCGACACGCCGCTCTTGCGCACCGAGTACTTCTCTCCGGTGCTCGGCGTGGTCGAACTGCCCGGGCGCGGCGGCGAATTCCTCCGGCGTGCGGTCGATTTCGCCAACGCCGAACTGACCGGAACGCTCGGCGCGAACGTGCTGGCCGATCCCAGGACGATCGCCAGGCTCGGCATCGCCTTCGACAGCGCCGTGGAACGCCTGCGCTACGGCACCGTCGCCGTGAACGCGTGGACCGGCCTCGCCTTCCTGTCGCCACGCGCGACGTGGGGAGCGTTCCCCGGTCACACCCTCGATGACGTGCAGAGCGGAATCGGCGTGGTGCACAACGCCTTCCTGCTCGACGAGGTGGAGCGCACGGTGGTGCGCGGACCGTTCCGTCCCGCGCCGCGTTCGCTGCTCGGCGGCGAGCTCGCGCTCTCCCCCAAGCCGCCGTGGTTCGTCGGCAACGAGACCGCCGCCGTGACGGGCCGCAAGCTCACCGAGTTCTACACCGATCGCAATCCGGCCAGGCTGCCCGGACTCTTCCTGTCCGCGTTCCGCGGGTGAGCGCGCCGATTCGGGCAGGTCGTGGCACCGGAGCGCAGACACTGCCATGATGGACCGCGATGTCCTCCGATGATGTGTCCCAGACTCCGCACTCCGAGCAGTCGCCGACGGGTGCATCGGCGCGTTCGGGCTCGTTTCCTCGGTCCCTGGCGTCCGCGCGCGGCGCGCTCGCCGAGGGCGGCGGGCTACACCTGTCGGCGCCGACGTTGCGCTGGGGTCTGCTCGCCGTCGCCGCAGGCGCCGTCGTCGCGGCCTTGGTCACGCTGTTCGTGACCGGCTTCGACAACGAGACGGGCCTGGAGGCGCACAACCCGGGCGCGCCCGTACAAACGGTGCTGGACAAGGAGTTCGGTACCGCGGCCAAAGGCGACTGCCTGAGCTGGAACAAGTCCGACCGCAGCGACCTGGTGAAGGTGTCCTGCGGCAGCAGGCATCTGTTCGAGGTCGCCGCCGACATCGACATGAGCAGGTACCCGGGAGTGGAATTCGGCCCCGGCTCGCGCTTCCCGGATTCGCTGCGGCTGACCGAGCTCAAGGAAGAGCATTGCGTGCCCTCGGTGCAGCAGTACATGAACGGGAAGTTCGATCCGCGCGGGCGCTACGTCGTCGGCCTGATGTATCCGAGCCCGGAGGGCTGGAAGAACGGCGACCGCACCCTGCGCTGCGGCCTGCAATTCTCGGGCAGCACCGGAACGCCGCTGCCGTCGCAGGGCAGCGCGATGGAACACGACCAGTCAAGGGTGTTCCAGGCGGGCACCTGCCTCGGCATCAACCAGAATCTGCCGACCGATCCGGTGGACTGCGCGCAGGCGCACGCGGTGGAGATCATCGCCACCGTCGACCTCGGCGCCCACTTCAACGGCGGCCCGCCCGGCAAGGAGGAGCAGGACAGTTACGTCGAGGAGGAGTGCGCCAAGGCGGCCACCGACTACCTCGGCTCCCCGGAGGCAATCCGCGACAAGACGCTGACGCTGTTCTTCGACTATCTCGACGCCCGCAGCTGGCTGGCCGGCAGTCGCAAACTGGACTGCATGATCGGCAAGGGCACCGACCGTGAGGGTTTCGCGCCCATCACCGGTTCGGCCAAGGGCGAGATTCTGATCAACGGCCAAGCCCCTGTGCCGCCGCCGAATTCGGGTCGCTCCACGCCCGCACCGCTGCCCGGCGCCGCTCCGCTTCCGCCGCAGCCGCAGCCTCGGCCCAGGTAGGTCGCGCGCGTCCATGACGGTCTCCATGTCCGAGGACCGGTTCGAGGAACTGGTCTCCGATGCGCTCGATCTGATTCCGGCCGAACTCGCGCGCGCCATCGACAATGTGGTCGTGCTGATCGAAGCACGCAATATGGAAGACCCGCATTTGCTCGGGCTCTATCACGGAATCGCGTTGACCGAGCGGGACAGTCAATACGGCGGCGCGCTGCCCGACACCGTGACCATCTATCGCGACGCCATTCTGGAGATCTGCGCCGACGAGGAAGAGGTGGTCGAAGAGGTCGCGGTCACCGTGATCCATGAAATCGCACACTATTTCGGCATTGACGAAGACCGGTTGCATCAGCTGGGATGGGGCTAGTCTTTACCAAGTCGCCGGTGCGAGCCGCGTCATCCAGACGGACACGGTACGCAGGGGAGCGCTGGCGGCTGGCAAGATCGCAAAAGAAGTAGGGGATTCGATGGAACCGATCGCGTGGCTGTCGCGTCCTATCACTCGTAGGGGGAATTCTCGTGGTTCCGCCCCATAGCCGCCACTAGAAGGAGTCGAGTAATGGTTGGCCACGTTTCGATCTCGCCGGAGATCATCCTCGCCGCCGCTGCCGAACTGGACCTGCTGGCCGAACGACTGGCCGCCGCCGCGGCGGTCACCGGCCCGGCGACGCACGTCCTGCCGTCCGGCGCCGACGAGGTATCGCTGCTCGCCGCCCATCACTTCAACAAGGCCGCCGCGACGCACGACGGCTCCGTCGCCCAGGGCATTCTCGAACTGCACCATGCCGCAGCCGTTTTGCGCATGCAGCTCGCAACGCACGTCGCCGAGGACGTGGTCAAGGCGGGCGTCATGAAGGGCGTCGCGGGCACCATCGGCGCCTGATCGCGGACATCGAGACACAAGGGGAGAAACAAGCATGACCGCAGGAATCACCGGGGTGTTCTGGCTGCCCCGCATGGCCGAAGCGAATTCCGCCGCGCTGCACGCGGGCGCGCACGCCATCCCGATCTCGGCCGCCGCCACCGCGTGGGGCGGGCTCACCGCGGCGTGGGTCGACGCGACCGCGACCGTCACCAGGGTGATGGCCGAGCTCGGCGTCGGCATGCAAGGCGTGAACGGCATCGCGGCCCTGTCGCGCCTGGTCGGCTTCACCGGCTGGGCCGAGCAGCAGGGCGTGATGGCCGCCGCCATGGGATCGAAGGCCGCGGCGAACGCCACCGCCTACACCGTCGCCGCGCTGACGATGCCGAGCCCGCCCGAGATCATCGCCACCGTCGGCGCCGTCATGGCCTCGGCGAACCCGCCCGGCGCGGTGTCCGGCGCATGGGAGGCGGCCGAGGTCGCCAAGCACGCGATGGACATTCGCGCCGCGCTGGTCATGGAGACCTACGAGGCCGCGACCTCGGTGACCGTGTCCACCCCTGGCGAGTTCTACAACCCGCCGCCGATCGCCAACGGCGCGGGCAGCGCCGACCCGGCCGCCGCCGAGTCCTCGTTCCAGGGTGATCCGGTGCAGTCGGCCATCGCGACCGCCGTCTCGGTGGTGAACAACCCGGCCGTGGCCAGCGCGGTGACCCAGGCCGCCAACGTGGCGGGCACCGTCGCCACCGGCGGCGTCAGCACCGTCGGCAACCTCGGCGCCAACGCGATCGCGGCGGTCACCAGCGCGACCGCGCCCAGCGTCGCGCCCGCGGCGCCGATGACGATGATGGCAGGCGGCATGGCAGGCGTCGGGGCGACCACCGCGGCCACCCGATCGGCGACCCTCGGCTCGGGCGGCACCGTCAACCTGAACAACGGCTCGCTGAAGCTGCCGGAAGGCTGGGGTTCGGGTCTGCCGAACAACGCGCCCGCCGCGGCACCGGTCGCCGAGGTCGTCGCTCGTGTCGATGCCGCGCCGGTTCGCCCGGCGAACAGCAACCCGGCAGGCAGCCCGCTGCTCGGGAACACCCGCGGCGCCGAGGACGACGAGTCGGTGCACAAGGGCGCGGACTACCTGCGTGGCGATCACTTCACCGACGGCCGTTTCTCCGCCGATGGCGTCATCGGCGCCGACCCCGCCGGGACGGCTAAGTGACGATTCTTGGAGCGGGCCGCGGCCCGTCGATGCTCGGGGGCGTCGGGTTGTCTCTCGACGAGATGCAGTTTCTCTTGGAGAAGCTGCAGATCGACGAGCTTCCTGTCGTGCTGCAAGCGATGGGACGCTACGACAACCAGGCCGACCACGACGCCGCGATGGACGCGGCCGCCCAGGTGCTCACCGAGCGGGACTTCCTGATCGACGGCATCGTCCACCGGGAGCTCGAGGATCGGCTGCGGACGCTGTACCGGCCGCACTGGGTGCTTGCGCTGCGGTGGGCCGTCGCGGGACAGGTCAGCCGGATGTGTCTCGCGAAGGGTGACGACATGGTGGTCGTCGCCCTCCGCGGGCCGGAGTCCTACGTCATCGATGAGGTCGAAGAGGATCTTCCCGGGCCGATCATCGCGGCGCTCGGCCCGGCCGAGCCGCTCGAGCTGGAGAGCATGAACGCCCAAACCGAGTTGCTCGCCCCGATCTTCGGCGAAACCGGCGACGCCGCCGCGACAGCCAACCGGCTGGCGAAGGTGTGCAGCCCGAATCGCGACGTACAGGTGCTGGCCTCGGCACTGGTCGAAATCCATTCGCACGTGCAGATTTCCGGCGTTGTGTACGGCGACGGCACCCGGGACATCTCGGACAACCACATCGCGATCTTCAACACCCGCGGTGGCCGGTTCCTGATCACCGCCAGCGTCGCCGACGACGACACCAAGTGGTCGTCGATCAGCTCCGGCACCACGGCGCGCCTGCGCACCGCGCTGCTGGACCTGATCAATTCGCTGCCGGAACGGCAGGACTTCCCGCAGGCCGCGACCAAGCGGTCCTGAGGCTCGCAGCCCGTTCACACGCCTCGCACGAGCTTTCACCTCCGCGAGGCGGTGAAATGGTCCGCGACGCCTAGCCCATCGGATCGTCGGCGGTAGGCGAGACCTCGTAGCCGAAGGGTGGGACGAAGCGGCCCCAGCGGATGCAATCCCAGCCGCCGTCGGGCCGCGGGACCAGCTCGATGGTTTCGGTGTTGTCGAGGTGATTGTTCGTGGTGAAGGGTGGTGCGACGCCGCTCAGCGTGCGCGCCACGAGTCGCATCGCGGCGCCGTGATTCACCAGCAACACGTCGCCGCCGCCCGCCTCGGGCAGCAGGAATGACTTGCGCAGCGTCTCGATGACCGGCAGGAATCGGGCGAGGACGTCTTCGCCGGATTCGCCACCCGGCACCCGCCGGGACAGGTCGCCCTCGTGCCAGGCGCGATAGATGCGCTGGAAGGTCCGGTGCGCTTCGGGATCGTTCAGCCCTTCCAGTTCACCGACCTGGACCTCGTGCACGTCATCGAGGACGTCGGCGGCGATGCCCGTGGCCGCCTCGATGTATCCCGCCGTCTGCCTGGCGCGCAGGGCAGCCGAAGAGAGCAGCGCGCGCGGCGGCGCGAGCAGGTTCGATCCGAACGTCTTCGCTTGGGCCGCACCGCGTTCGGTCAGCGGCAACCCGGGAACCTTGGTGTCGAGAATCTTGGCGACGTTGCCTTCGGTCTCCCCGTGCCGGACCAGGATCAGCTTGCCCGCGATCTCGTTCATCTGTCCGCCACCCCCTTTCGTAACTGTGTCAGCCACTCCGCGCCCGCCTCGTCGGACGGTGGCGGCGTCCCGGTCGCCGACGTCGCGGGCCAGGAACCGAGGAAACGGATCCGGGCCGTGCGGTGCAGTGCCTTGAGCGCCTCGGCGACCGCGGTGTCATCGATATGCCCGACGCAGTCGAGATAGAACCGGTAAGTGCCCATTCCCGTTCGGGTGGGCCGGGATTCGATCCTGGTCAGGTCGATGCCGCGTGTCGCGAATTCGGCGAACGCGCGCATCAGCGAGCCGGGCTCGTTCGCCAGTTCCAACACGATCGAGGTGCGGTCGACGCCGGTCGAAGGCGGCGCGACGCGGGGTCGGGTGACCAGCACGAAGCGGGTGATCGCCTGCTCGTGATCGGCCACCCCGGTAGCCAGGGCGGTCAACCCGAGCCGTTCCCCCGCCAGCGCGGTCGAGACGGCGGCATCGGCGCGCCCGGCCGCGACATCCTCGGCGGCGGCGGCGTTCGAGGCCGAGGTGTAGATCTCGGCATCGGCCATCCGACGCTCGACCCACATCCGCACCTGCGCGGCGGCCACCGGGTAGGCGGCGAGCGTGCGAACGTCGGCCAGCTCGGTGCCCGGCCGCGCCAGGATGGTGAAGCTGACCTCCAACTCGGTCTCCGCGACGATCTGCAACCGTGGCCCGATCGCCAGCGAATCCAACGTCGCCGAGATCGAACCCTCCACGGAACTCTCGATCGGCACGACAGCGCCATCGACGTCACCGGACCGAATCAGGTCCAGCGCCGCCCCCTGACTGGGCGCGGCGACCCGCTCGACGGGTCCGTCGAAGACCGCCGAGGATTCGAGCTTGGCGAGGGCCATCTCGGTGAAGGTTCCGGACGGTCCGAAATACGCGATGCGCGGCACCCCTACGACATTACAAGCGCCGGGATGCCAGCAAACCGCTTCGTGCGACGCACGCCCTCAGGGTTCGGGCACTGGGCCTCGATGCGAGCGATAAGCGGAGCTTGCGTGAGCCGGAGCGCGCAACCGTTCGGCGTTGAGAGAGGCGCTCGCTTCACAGCCCGTCTTCACGCTTCGCAGGGGTTGTAACCCCTGCGAAGCGTCGACAACGTCTGCGAAGTACTCGGGCTTGGTGAACCTCGCGCCTTAACGATCGAGTACCGCGAGAACTTCGCCGACATGGTCTGCCTCGGCCGTCTCCACCGCGAGCAGAACTCCGCGAACCGCCTCCGCCGCAGGCGGTTTCAGACCGACAAGGAACTCGACATCGGGTCGGGCGAGAGCGGTGCGAATGTCCTCGCCGCACAAAGCGGCAGCAGTCGCGGCGACGACGGCGAGTGCGCGTTCACCGTTGTCCGTACGCGCGACGAACCCGGTGTCGGAGTGGACGACACCGGCGAGAAAGTCGGCGATCTCGGCGTCGGGGGCGTCGGCATTCAGGGTGGGTGCGTCGGGGACGGATCCGGGCGGGCGGATCAAGCCGTCGACCAGGCTGCGGCGGGCCGGGGCGGACAACGAGACCAGCACCGGTTCGTTCGCGCCGTGACCTGCCGTCGGTGTCGCATCTCCCACGAGGATCACCGTAGCGGGCCCGGATTCTGGAATCTGCCGGACGGTAGCGCTTGCAGATCGAGGGCGGCTGACTTAGCTTAGGTTTACCTAATTGACGCCGCCGCCATCATCACGGAGGTCCGCATGCCGAATCCGACCGTCGCGCCCACCACCGCCGAGCGGGTACGCAGCGCGTGCGCCCACGCGGAGCAGGCGGTCCTCGCCCTGCCGGGGATCGACCCGACGACGACCTCGGTGCATCACCTGCGGCAGTGCGGCGACGTGGTGATCGCGGTGCCGACCGGCTCGCTGGCCGCGGTGCTGACCGGCAACTCCGGCCCGGGCGGAACGGCGGCGGTGCTCGAACTCACCGATCACGCGCCGCTGCCGCTGCGCGAGCCGGTCCGCGCCCTCGTCTGGTTGCGCGGCACCGTGCGCGCCGTGCCCGCCCAAGCGCAGCGCGTGCTGGCCGGCGAGGTCGCCAAGGACAATCCGGACCCCGCGCTGCTGGACGTCGGACACAGCTCGACGCTGCTCCGCCTGGTGATCAACAGCGCCGTGATGGCCGATTCCACCGGCGCCGAATCGGTCTGCGTCGAGGAGCTGCGGCTGGCCGAGCCCGACCCGTTCTGCGCGCTGGAATCGGCCTGGTTGCAGCACATGGACGCCGACCACGCCGACGTCATCGCCCAGCTCGCGCGCCATCTGCCGCCGCGCCTGCAAACCGGCACCGTGTACCCGCTCGCCATCGATCGGTATGGCGTCACCCTGCGCGTCGAGGGCCACGACGGCGACCACGACTTCCGACTCCCCTTCAGCGCACCGGCCGACGACGTCGAATCGCTCAGCCGCGCGGTGCGCACCCTGGCGGGTTGCCCCTTCCTCAACGGCCTGCGCCGAATGTGACCGCATCCGGCCCTGACCCGCGGTGCTGGCTAGATTCGACGGCATGCGTGCTGAGTCGGATGCCCCCGGCGAATCCGAGCTGACGGATCGGGAGCGACTGGCGATCCGGATCGAGATCGCGGTCGTGCTGACCGTCACCTTCGGGCTGAGCGGGATCAGCGCCGCGCTGTCACTGTTGGACAGTGCGTTGGGGCCGGGCGGCATCGGCGGGCGCACGATCGCGCTGAACGCCTCGCGCTCCGAACAGTCGCTGATCGACCTGCTGTTCCAGCTGCTCGGGGTGTTGCGGCTGGCCGGATGGGCGGCGCTGGGTCTGTACCTGTTGTGGCGCAGCGGGATCGGACCGCGCCTGATCGGGCTCGGACGGTTCCGGTCACGCGCGGACGGGCTGCCCGGGCTGGCGCTCGCGGCGATCATCGGTCTGCCGGGGCTCGGGTTGTATCTGACCGCGCACGCCATGGGCTTCAGCGTGACGATCGTGCCGAGTTCGCTCGAAGAGCACTGGTGGCGGCTGCCCGTCCTGATCCTTTCCGCCTGCGCGAACTCGTTCGCCGAGGAGATCCTCGTTGTGGCGTACCTCATCACGCGGCTGCGCCAACTGGGCTGGACAGAGAATTCGTCGCTGCTCGCCTCGGCGCTGCTGCGCGGCAGCTACCACCTCTACCAGGGGGTCGGCGGCGGTCTGGGAAACCTGGTGATGGGCTTGATCTTCGGCCGCTACTGGCAGCGCACCAACCGGCTGTGGCCGTTGGTCTTGGCGCACGCCACCATCGACGCGGTCGCCTACATCGGCTACACGGCCTTGCGCGGACACGTTTCCTGGCTGCCGTAACGGAAACGGGGCGCCGGGTGATTTCCAGAGGAACCCCGTGCTGCCCCCTATCAGTAAAGTCAGTGTGATGAACGGCGACGACCCCCGCAACGCGCGGACGCGCCGGGTGCCGCCGCCGCAGGGCCGACCCGGCGTGCCGCAGCCACCCCCGCCACCCGGCGGCGCAGCCGTTCCGCCTTCATCGCACGGCGTCCCGCCTGGCCGCGCGGTCCCTCCGGCACAGCGCCCTGCCGACCCCCAGCGCCCTGCCAACTCGCAGCAACGAGCCACCCCACCGCCCGGACAGGGTCGTGAGCCGCTGCCTCCCCAGCGTCACGCGGCACCGCCGCCCCGCCAGGGTGGCGGACCTCCGGGACGAGTCCCCGCACCGCAGGACGCCCCGCCGAGGTCGCGCCGACCGGGCCCGCCGCAGGCGCACGGGGCCGCGCCCCCTCACGGTGCGGCCGTCCCGCCTTCGCGACAGGGTCACGAAGGCCACCCGCCACACGTCGAACGGACCAAGGTACTGCGCCGCGACGGCGCCGATCCGCACGCACAGCCGCTCGCGTATTCGCAGGTCCCGCAGGAAGCGCCGCCGCGGATGCGCAAAGCGGAACCGGAGTACGCGCCGACGCAGCAGCCGGAGCCGTTCCACGATCCCTCCCCGCGCAGCCACGCCCCGAGCCCGCGTGGCCGCCGCGGCACGCCTCCACCGCCCGCCACACCGCCGCGCGCCGACCGCGCCCCGCGCCCGAGACGCAAACGGCATCCGTTCCGGTGGTTCCTGGTGTTCCTGCTGGTCCTCGCCGTCGCCTCGATCGCCGGGGTGATCAACCTCGACGGCAAGCTGACCCGCATCGACGCACTGGCCGGATACGCCGACCGGGTCGGCAACACGCCCGGCACCAACTGGCTGCTGGTCGGCTCCGACGGTCGCGGTGGGCTCTCCACCGAACAGGAGCAGGAGCTGGCCACCGGCGGCGACGTCGGTCCGGAGCGCACCGACACGATCATGCTGGTGCACATCCCGAAGTCGGGTCGCGCCACCTTGGTCAGCTTGCCGCGCGACTCGTACGTCAGCATCCCCGGCCACGGCAAGGACAAGCTCAACGCCGCCTTCGCCTTCGGCGGCCCGCAGTTGCTGGTGCAAACCGTGGAAGGCGCGACCGGCCTGCGCATCGACCACTACGCGCAGATCGGGTTCGCCGGATTCGCCGGCATCGTCGACACGCTGGGCGGCATCGACGTCTGCGTACCCAAACCCATCGATGACCCGCTGGCGGGTATCAACCTGGAGGCGGGCTGCCAGAAGCTGAACGGACCGGAGTCGCTCGGCTTCGTGCGCAGCAGGGCCACCGCGCTCGCCGACATCGACCGGATGAACAATCAGCGCCTCTTCATGGCCGCGCTGTTGCAGAAGGCGACCAGCGGCGCCACCCTCGCCAATCCGTTCAAGCTGTGGCCGTTGGCGACCGACACGGCGGGCTCGCTGAAGGTCGACGAGGACGATCACATCTGGGATCTCGGCCGTCTCGGCTGGGCGATGCGCGGCGACACGGTCGCGACGACGGTGCCGGTCGGCGGTTTCGACGACGTCGACGGCAGCGGCAACGTGGTGCTGTGGGACAAGACGAAGGCGAGCGCGTTCTTCGAAGCACTCGCCGACGACAGATCTATCCCGGAAGAACTGCTCACGCGGTAGCGTCGAAGTATGTCCGACACCGATGGCGCCCAGCTCTTCCCGGCCTTGCTGCGCGATCAGATCCGGCACGGCTTCACCGTCGCGCAGCAGTATCTCGCCGCCGCGGTCTACTTCGACTCGCTGCGGCTTCCGCAACTGGCCCGACATTGCTACATCCGCTCCGAGGAGCATCGCGCGCACGCGATGCGAATGGTGCAGCACCTGCTCGACCGGGATCTGGAGGTCCGGGTCGGCGGCCTCGACTCGATCCGCTCGGACTTCGAATCTCCGCGCGCGGCAACGGCATTCCTGCTGGAGGCGGAGCGCCGCTGCACGTCGCAGGTGACGGCGCTCGCGAAGGCGGCGCGGCAGAGCGGCGACTATCTCGGCGAGCGGTTCGTGCAGTGGTTCCTGAAAGAGCAGGTGGACAACGTCGCCGGGATGACGACCTTGCTCACGGTGATCGACCGGGAAGGCAACCTGTTCGACGTCGAGCAGTTCGTGGCGCGCGAGGTGCCCACGCCCGCGAAACCAGGCAATTCGGCGCCGAAAATGGCTGGCGCAGCAAACATTTAATTAGGCAATACTAGCCTCAATAAGGGTGCACTTGGATGACACGCGCCCTGACCAGCGATAATGTGGCGGCATGTCCAGCAATCCGGAGTCCCCACGCAGCAAATTCCACAGCCTGCTCCACGACCAGATCCGGCACGAATTCAATGCCGAACACCAATACATCGCTATCGCGGTGTGGTTCGACAATGCGGATCTGCCGCAGCTGGCCAAGCGGTTCTATGCGCAGGCCGTGGAAGAACGCAATCACGCGATGATGATCGTGCAGTACTTCCTCGACCGGGATATCAGCGTCGACCTTTCCGGCGTCGATGCGGCGAAGTCGCATTTCGACAATGTCCGGGAACCGATCGCGCTGGCCCTCGCCCAGGAGAAGACCGTCACCGACCAGATCGTCCAGCTGGCGAGCACGGCCCGCGAAGAGGGCGATTACCTCGGTGAGCAGTTCATGCAGTGGTTCCTCAAGGAGCAGGTCGAGGAGGTCGCGCATATGACGACCCTGCTCAACATCGCCGACCGCGCCGGCTCGAACCTGTTCGATCTGGAGAATTTCATCGCGCGGGAGATGAGCACTCCTTCCGACACCTCTGGCGCGCCTTCGACAGCGGGCGGGCACATTTAGAAGAGATGTATTCCGGCAAACAGGCCCAGCTCTTCGCGACGAGCTGGGCCTGTTTCGACCGAGATGGTTGCCTCAGCTGGCGCTCAACGAGCTGAGCAGCGTCTTGAGCAGCGCAAGAATGGCGTCCATGGTGTTCCTACTTTCCTCATCTGTGCGGTGAGGCAATCCTCACCATCACCAGTAACGGTGATGGTCAGAACCTAACCCGCGACAGAGTGTGAAAGAGGCGTTTTTCACAAAATTGCTCCGGGATTTTTCGGAGTCAGCGCAGGGTCACCTGACGCGACCGCAGGCCATCGCGCGACCGACGCTCGTCGGACGTGAGCGGCGCGTCGGTGCCCAGCGCGGCGAGCAGGCGGGCGCCGAATTCGGCGGCGGGCTCGATCCATTCGCTGGGGTGGCGCTCCGGATCCAGGTCGAACACCGGCACCAGCAGTCCGTGCGTGCGGAACGAACCGGCGAAGCGCGAACCCTCGCCCATGTGCAGCCCGCCCGAGGCGTGCAGCCGGGCCAGCGCCAGCATCAGGTCGTCCTCGTTCTCCGGACGCACCCAGCGCACGTGCGCCTTCTCGCCCGCGTCGACCCACCAGGCCGCGCCGACGGAATCGGCCCCCAGCTCCAGCCGCGCCGACGGCATGATCGCCTGCTTGGCCTGTTCGATGGTCGCGGCCACCTGCGGATCGGGCGTCACGCCCTCCGGCACCCACCAGTCGAAGTCCTGGTGCACGACGAGTTCCAGGTCGGCGCCGGGATCGATCACATCGGCCAGACGCGGACCGCCCGCGACGCTCTCGACGGAGGAGAGCGAGTCGCCGGGCTCGGCGGACTGGGTCCACAGGATCGCCGCGGCGAGATCGGCGGCCGGATCGGGTCCCTGGAGCTGCACTTGGGCGGCGACGTAACCGGTCGGCTGATCGCCCGCGCGCACCAGCGCGGCCACCGCGCCGGGCAGCACGGTGCCGAGCACGACGGAACGCTCGGCGGCCACCTCGGGCGACAGCTTCAGCGTCGCGGTCGCCGACGGCACGAACTCCCGCAGTGCGACCAGATCGCATTCCGCGGCCAGCCCCTCGAACGGCCGGGTGACGGCCTGAGCCGCCTGCTCCAGCGCCGCCTTCCGCTCGGCGAGACGCTGCGCCCGGTTCCCTCCGGGCTTCGGACTGTTGCGCTTGCTCTTACCCACGAGGGCTCAAACTACAGGGTGCCGCGGCCGTCGCCGCAATGCGCCACGGCGCGGGATACCGGAAATCGCGGCACATTTCCGATACACGCGGACGCCGCGCACGTACGCTGTATGCTCCGGCACCGACTCGCCGCGAGCGCGTCGGCCATCACCGGTCGTGCCGGCAGGCGGCGGATCGAGCCGCCCGCGTCCGACGGCGTCGAATCAGTCTCGGGCAGTACGGATCACGCGGCGGCGAGCAGGGTCTTCGTGCGGCCGGGGTGATTGGTCGCGACCCAGCTGACGCCGAGATCGGCGCACAGGAGCACGTCCTCGGGATCGTCCACCGTCCAGCAGTACGTGGCGCGGCCGGCGGCGGCGGCCTTGTCCACCAGATCCGGGTGCTCGCGCAGCGTCTTCACCGATGGACCGACGGCCGTGGCGCCGACGGTGGTGGCGGCACCGCCGCCGAGATAGCGCGAGGACTCGCCGAGCAGCACCGTGGGCAGCAGCGGCGCGGCGCGGCGGATGCGCCACACCGCGGTCGCCGCGAACGACATGACCACGGCGCGCGAATGATCCGCCGAAGCCGGCGTGGCGATGCCGAAGCGCTGGAGCTCGGCGAGCAGCTTGTTCTCCACCAGCGCGCCATAGCGGACCGGGTGCTTGGTCTCGATGAACAGCTTGGTCGGCCTGCTGCGCCAGTCCAGCACCAGCTCGATGAGCTCGCTGAGCGTCAGCACCGAGGCGGGTTCGCCGTCGGCGCCGAAATCGAGCGAGCGCAACTCGTCCAGCGTCATCTCGCTGACCAGCCCGGAACCCGACGACGTGCGGTCGACCGTGCGGTCGTGTACGCAGACCAGGTGTCCGTCCCTGGTCAGCCGGACGTCGCACTCCACGCCGTCGGCGCCCTCTTGGAGCGCGAGATCGTATGCGGCGAGCGTGTGCTCCGGGCGCGCCGCCGAGGCGCCACGGTGCGCGACGACGAACGGTGCGCGACTGCTCTGGCTCACTTGGCCATGACCTCCTCGTGCTGAACAGCACCGTTGTCGGAATCCAGATCATCGGGGATCTCGGCGTCCGCCACGTTTCGCGTCTCGGAACGCGCGGCGCCGCCCGGATGAACCGGCTCGATGACCGGCACCGCCGGGTCGACCGCGACCACCCAGCGGCGCGCCAGCCTGACCCTGCCGAACAGGTCGCGGCCGTCGAGCAGCCGCACCACCCAGAGCGTCAGCACCGCCACCGCCGCGGCGACCGCGTCCGTCCCCGCCGTGAACAGGACGCCATCCGCCTTGACCTGCAGTGAGTCCGCGGTCCGCCAGATCAGCGCCGCCACGGCCATCAGCCCGCCGAGGACCCAGGCGCACCACCAGATCCGGATCGCGCGCAACGCCCTCGGGTCGGCGCGTGTCACGGCGATCTCGGTGAGAAAAACTCCCGGCCACACCAGGTTGACCACCGGGATCAGGCACCCGAGCACGAGCAGCGGCACCGGACGGGAATCGCGGCGACCCGCCCGCGCGAACACCGCACTCCTGGTCTCGATCAACCAGCCGAGCAGAGCGATGCCGCTGCCGAGCGCTAGCGCGAGCGCCAGCACCGACGACCCGGTGAGCAGCCAGTCCGAGAACCGCAGCGCCAGCGGGTCGATGAGACGCGTCCGGTTGACCAGCAGGATCGAATAGCGCACCAGTTCGGCGACCGCGGCCAGCGCGAACATCCCCGTGGTGACGAGCAACAGCGGCGTGACCCAGCTCGCCAGCGCGGCGGCAGGACCACGCTGCGCGGCGAGGGCTGCGGCATTCGTCTCGTCGCGCAGGCCCCAGCGCGGGATCTGCATATAGCGCGGGGTCGGCGCGGCGGGCCTGCGCCGCGGCGCCGTGGCGGGTCTGCCGTTCCGGTGATCGGGGCGGCGCGCCACCCAGCGATAGTTGCGCCGTTCGGCGGGGGCGTCGATGGGCGCGGGCGAGAGCAGCACGCCGTGGCAGCGCGGGCACCAGTGCATCGGTGTGCCGTGCACGGCCCACCGCGCGCCGCAGCGTGCACAGGGCTGCAGCACGCTACTCACAGCGTGTCCTTCGCTCGCCCGGCGTTGACCCGCGGGCTGCCGCTTCCCGGCCTGACGCTCATTGCCTGGGCACCTCGCTCTTCCGTCAGTAGATTTTCGCCGGATGGTCACCCTCGGCGACCAGCGGGCGACCCATCCGCTGCCAGGCCACCATGCCGCCGTCCACCTGCACCACTTCGAAACCGATGTATGCCAGGTACTTCGCCGCTTCGATGGACCGGCCGCCCTGCCTGCAGACGACGTAGACCTCGGCGTCGTAGTCCAGCTCGTCGGTGCGCGCAGGCACGTCGACCATCGGGATGTGGATCGCGCCGGGGGCGTGCCCGAGCTGCCACTCGTCGTCTTCGCGCACATCGAGCAGGATCGCCCGGACCGGGTCCGGGCGCTCGCTGTGGTCGAATTCGCCGGGCAGGTCTTCCACCGACACCGACGGAATCTCGAGGCTCGTCACGATTCGATCCTGCCATGGTCGCCGCACCGCCGGGGATCAGGCGTACTTCCGCATCCGGTCCGGTCGCGCGCGGGTTTTCGGGCGGACCTCCGTCGGCAGCGCCCAGCGCGCGCACTATGGGGCTTGCACGGGTCTTCATGGCCCGGTAGTCCGGCAGCGCGGGCGGCCGTATCGCCAGGCGGTTGCGGGGTCGGCGCGGGCCAGCATATTTCGTACCCAGAGTCCGTTTCCGCCGCCGTTGACCTAATATCGCCCTGCTCTGCAACCACCTGTGCATATCTTCATTGGAGTTATCCACATAATCCACAACCTGATCCACAGGCCGTGCCTATCACTATCCGGGACAGTCGCAGGGCGTGGCTATAAGCAAACGTCAAGCGAACCCAATCCCTCCCAAGCGGAACGGGATCGGGACCCACACGGCCCTGTCCAGCTCATCCTCAGCGAAGCGGGGGTCACGAACGACCGATCCGGGACTCCCCTCCTTGTCCATCCCGGAGCGGTCGTTCGCCGCTGCCTCGGAACCGCGGCCGAGCGGGTCCCGACATCTACTTGGACGGCACGGCGAACGATTCGGTTCCAGAAAAAACGAGAACACTAGCGAAAAACTGAAATACCGGGCTCGAGCTGGCGTCGTCGGTAGCCTGGGTGCATGAACGCGCGCAGGGGGCTATTCGACGGATTGGACTCGGCCGGACTCAACACCGCGATCTCGGAGGCGACCTGCCTCGGACTCGAGGTGGATACGAAGGCGGCCACACTGCGCCTCGACCTGACAGTCATGACGGTGCCCGCCGACGGCGCCGCGCCACAGGATCATCAAGTCAGGCTGGACTTCACCGGAGTCAGCCGAGTCGCTGCCTCGCTGCGCATGCAGCGCTGGGACGACATCGAGGCCCAGATACTTCCGCTCGCGCTCGACGGCCTCGACGACGCGATCCGCAGCTTCGGCGGCGGCCGCCTGCACGGCTGGGAGTTCATCGACGTCGACGAGAGCGGCTGGGCGCTGTGGCGCGAACTGCTCAGCTTCGACACCGAGATCGATGATCACACCCCGTCGCACGTGCTGGAGTTCTCCCAGGAGGAGGGCATCGATCCGCGCGAACTCGACGTGCGCGTGTGGTTCGACAACGTCACGGTGTACGACGCCAAGGGCAAGGAGATCGCGCCCGCCGACTTCATCGCGGGCGGTGTGCGCTGGTGGAAGGCCCATGACGCGGCCGATCCGCGCACCCTCCGCCCCGGCATCGTGCCGCCGCTGTAAACCGAACCCCAGCGACTGCCACGCGTCCGATCGCACCGGATGCGCGGCGGTTCGCCGTTCGCGCAAGGTTTTTCAGGCCCCGAGCCCGACCGGGCAGGTCACCCCAGTGGCGTGCACCGGGCAGTAGCCGCCGGGGTTCTTCGCGAGGTACTGCTGGTGATAGCCCTCGGCGTAGTAGAACCCGGAAAGATTCGGCGCGGGTCCCGCTTCCGGAGTGGGCAGCGGCGCGATCTCGGTGGTGATGGACCCGTACCCCGCCTCGGCGAGCCGCTTGCCGTAGGTCTCCGCGGTGCTGCTGGCCAGGGCGGCTTGTTCGTCGCTCAGCGTGAAGATCGCCGAGCGATACTGCGTGCCGCGATCGTTACCCTGACGCATGCCTTGCGTCGGATCGTGGTCCTCCCAGAAGTGTTTCAGCACGCCCGCGTAATCCAGCACGTCGGGATCGAAGACGACCAGCACCGCCTCGGTGTGCCCGGTGCGGCCGCTGCACACCTCCTCGTAGGTCGGGTTCGGGGTGTACCCGCCCGTGTAGCCGACCGCGGTCGTATAGACGCCGTCGAGCTCCCAGAAGCCCTTCTCCGCGCCCCAGAAACAACCCATCCCGACGACCGCCACCCGCATGCCGTCGGGAAACGGCGGACGGATGGGATTGCCGTTCACGAAGTGGGTATCCGGCACCAGAATTGGTTCCTCCCGGCCCGGGAGCGCCTGCTCGGGCGTCACCATCGCCGGCTCCGGGAGACGGATCCGTCCGACCAGTTCGTCGAAGAACGACATGGTTCCGATGCTACTCACGAATGCTCGTGCTCGAATCGCCCTGCTGCTCACGCCGGAACCAACCACTGCGTAATCGACCGATCTCCGATGGAATGAGGGGGCACACGGCCCGGTTGGAACCGAGCGGGTGTACGAATGATGGCTGGAAGCGCTCGAATCTCCGAGCGTCACAGCCCGACAACTGAGAAAGGGACATCGTGGCTGAGTACACGCTGCCAGATCTGGATTACGACTACAGCGCCCTGGAGCCCCACATCTCCGGGCAGATCAACGAGCTGCATCATTCCAAGCACCACGCGGCCTACGTTGCGGGCGCGAACACCGCACTCGAGAAGCTCGAGGCGGCTCGCGAGTCCGGCGATCACGGCGCGATCTTCCTCTACGAGAAGAACCTCGCGTTCCACCTCGGTGGCCACGTGAACCACTCCATCTGGTGGAAGAACCTCTCCCCCAACGGCGGTGACAAGCCGGTCGGCGAGCTGGCCGCCGCGATCGACGACCAGTTCGGTTCGTTCGACAAGTTCCGCGCGCAGTTCACCGCGGCCGCCAACGGTCTGCAGGGCTCCGGCTGGGCCGTGCTCGGCTTCGACACCCTCGGCCAGAAGCTGCTCACCTTCCAGCTCTACGACCAGCAGGCCAACGTCCCGCTCGGCATCATTCCGCTGCTGCAGGTCGACATGTGGGAGCACGCCTTCTACCTGCAGTACAAGAACGTCAAGGCCGACTACGTGACCGCGTTCTGGAACGTCGTCAACTGGGAGGACGTGCAGGAGCGCTTCGCTCGCGCCGTCAGCCAGGGCAAGGGCCTCATCTTCGGGTGAAGCTCCGCGCGCCGAGGCGCGCGGCTGGAAGCCCGCCGGGTAGTGGAATCGCCCGGCGGGCTTTTTCGTGTCCGCTGCCTGATCGGCGCGTGCACTGTCCGATTAGCACTCATTGGTACTTGTGTGCCAGATGATCCGTGAGTCATCCTCTGAATTCCATACAGTTCGAGGACGGGCAAGGCCGCCCCCGGTTTCATCTCGGGAGGCACGATGCGGACCAACGGGCCGATCGGCGTCACGCCGTTCCACTCGCGCGGGTCGCTGCGCGGGTTCGTCATTTCCGGTCGCTGGCCGGACACCACCAAGGAATGGGCGCAGGTTTTGGTGCTCGCCGTGCGCGTGGCGAGCCTGCCCGGCCTGCTCGCCACCTCCACCGTCTTCGGCGTCCGCGAGGAGCTGCCCGACGATCCGGAGCCGGGCACGGTCGGGCTGGTGCTGGCCGAGGGCACGGTGCTGGGCGAGGAGGCGCTGGAGCCGGGCCGGTTCGCCGATCACGTGCCGCCCGCGCTGCTCATGCTGCATCCGCCGTCGGAGACCCGCCCGACGCTGCCCGAATGCACGGGCGCGGCCTCCGGTTGCGTGCTGCTGCCCGGCGTCCCGCATCTGGGACTGGAACACCGCGCCGCGTGGGCCGAGGCGGAATCCGACGGCACCGTCACCTCGCTGGTCAGCCGGGTCGGGCTGGATCCGATCAGCGATCCTGATACCGCCGTGCTCGCGATGCTGCTCGCGGCCTGAAAGACGTCACGGTGGGATGCGTCGAGTGACTCGCGCTTGGCTCGTGCGCGCTCCCGGTGGATGCGGGCGCTCGCACTTCGCTCCGAAGCACGCGCGAACATCTACGCGCACAGTGATATTCGCGTGAGTTGGTGGTTTGCGAGGGGTCTGCGCAGTTAGCCTGTCACGGTCGAAAGGATCGTGGAAGATGTCCGGTAATCCCCTCGCCGCCGCCGAACCGTGGGACCTCGTCGCCGACGGCTACGCCGAATCCGCGCTCGCGATCATGGCGCCGTTCTCCGACCGCGCCCTTGAACTCGCCGACCTACCCGCCGACGCGCATGTCATCGATGTCGCGGCCGGGCCGGGCACGCTGAGCCTGCCCGCGGCCGCGCGGGTCGGCCGGGTGCAGGCCGTCGATTTCGCCGAGCACATGCTCGAACGCCTCCAGGATGCCGCGCGGGCAGCCGGTATCACCAATATCGATGTGCGAGTGGGCGACGGTCAGGCGCTGCCATTCGAAGACGACGGCTTCGACGCGGGCTTCTCGATGTTCGGCCTGATGTTCTTCCCCGACCGGATCAGGGGTTTCGCCGAGCTGTTCCGAGTGCTGCGGCCCGGCGGGGTCGCGGTGGTGTCGAGCTGGGCGCCGGTGGCCGAATCCCCGTTGATGCGAATGATGTTCGGCGCGTTGGCGGCGGCTGATCCGACCGTCCAGGAGCCGCAGCCGAACTTCCTCAGTCTGGAGAATCCGGAGGTCTTCGCCTCCGAGATGCGCGAAGCGGGGTTCGCCGGGGTGTCCATACAGCGGCACACCACGTCGGTGACGTATCCGGACGGGGACCGGCTGTGGGAGGAGATGTCGCGCAGCAGTGCGCCGATGACGCTGATGCGACGCTCGATCGGCGAGGACGCGTGGGCCGCCCGCTCCGAATCCATGCGCGCCTACCTCGCCCAGAACTACCGGCCCAACACCCCGCTGGCCACCACGGCGTTCCTCGGCACCGGCCACAAGCCCCTGCCCTGAGCACCCAACCGAAAAGGCCGCCCCAGAAGCGAATCGGAGGCGGCCTTCGCGTGGTACGCCGATTACCGCGGTGCCATACGCAGCGCGCCGTCCATGCGGATGGTCTCGCCGTTCAGGTAGTCGTGCTCGACGATGTACTGCGACAGCTGCGCGTACTCGTCCGGGCGGCCGAGGCGCGACGGGAAGGGCACGCCCGCCTCGAGGCCCTTGCGGTACTCCTCGGTGACGCCGGCCAGCATCGGGGTGTCGATGATGCCGGGGGCGATGGTGTTCACGCGGATGCCGAACTGCGCCAGGTCACGCGCGGCCGGAACGGTCATGCCGTGCACGCCGCCCTTGGAGGCGGAGTACGCGATCTGGCCGACCTGGCCCTCGAACGCCGCGACCGAGGCGGTGTTGATGACGACGCCGCGCTGGCCGTACTCGTCGACCGGATCGGTCTTGGCGATCGCGTCGGCGGCGAGCCGCATGACGTTGAAGGTGCCGAGCAGGTTCACGGTGATGACGGTGCGGAACAGCTCCAGATCGTGCGGGCCGTTCTTGGACAGGATGCGACCGGCCCAGCCGACGCCGGCGCAGTTGACCACGATGCGCAGCGGCGCGCCCGACTCGACCACCTTCGCGACGGCGGCCGAGACCTCGTCGTTGCTGGTCACGTCGGCCGGAATGAGGGTGACCCCGGCGGGCACGTTGTCACCGGCGCGCTCGATCGACTGCGGCACGTCCAGGCCGAAGACGGTGGCGCCGAGTTCGGCGAAACGCTTGGCGGTGGCGGCGCCGAGGCCGGATGCGCCTCCGGTGACGATGGCGGCGGAACCCGAAATCTCCACGATGGTCCTCTCGTTCGTGACAGCCAGTTGGCCCTTTGTCAATTGCACCCTAATAGATGCCGCGGGCCGAAGTCCGCCCCCGACCCGGGCCTGTCCGGCGGCGCCTCGTGAGAGACAATGCACGATTCTCTCTCACACCTCGCGGGTACCGAACATATTTGCGAACATCGCTGTTCATCGGTGGTATCGTCGCCGCATGAAGCTGTTCTCCGGCCCGGACGTCGCCGGTAGAAGGGTGTTGATCACCGGGGCCGCGCGAGGCATCGGGGCCGCGCTGGCCAAGCAGCTGCACGCGCACGGAGCATCGGTCGCGCTGCTCGGCCTCGAACCCGATCTGCTCGCCGAGGTGGCGCGCGAATGCGGCGACGCGCCGTGGCGCTACTGCGACGTCGGCGACCATGCCCAGGTGGAGCGGGTGGTGACCACGCTGGCGAGCGAGCTCGGCGGCTTGGACGTGGTGGTCGCGAACGCCGGGGTCGCGAAGCAGCTGGCGCTGATCGGCGGAGATCCGTCGGTCATGGAGGAGACGCTGGCGGTGAACCTGCTCGGCGTCTACTACACGCTGCGCGCCGCAGGCCCGCACATCTGTCATCCGCGGGGTTACGCGCTCATCGTCTCGTCGCTGGCCGCCGCCGTGAATCTGCCGCTGGCGGGCGCGTACAGCGCGTCGAAGGCGGGCATCGAGGCGCTCGGCCACACCCTGCGCCACGAGATCAGGCACACCGGCGCCAAGGTCGGCATCGCGTACTTCGCCGAACTGGACACCGACATGACCAGCCGCGGTTTCGGCACGGCCGCGGCGCGCGCCATCCTCGGCCGCTCCACCGTCTCGGGCGTGGCGCCGCTCGGACCCGCCATCGACGCCACCGAACGAGCCATCGCGCGCCGCCGCCGCCAGATCGTCTCGCCGTGGTGGGTGGCGATGGTGCTGCCGTTCCGTCCGCTCGCCCAGCGCGTCGTGGACGCCGCGCTGCGCCGCGGGGTGGCCGAGGCGCTGGAGATCGCCCGCGCCGAGGACGCGCCCTTCACCACCGATCAACCGAGCAGGCCACGCAGAATGGAGCGACCCGCCTGACGGGCGCGGGGCCGATCGAACGGCACAGCGCCCGCCGAACACCTGACCCGCCGAACCACCTCGGAGTCACCGCATGACCGACACCCCAGGCACCGCCCGCCAACTCCCCAGGGGCAGGCACGGTTTACCTCGGGAGCAGGTGATCGCGTCGCAGCGCGACCGGATCCTGGACGCGATGGCCGAGACCATGGCGGTCACCGGCTACGTCGGCACCTCCGTCGCGGCCGTCCTCAAACTGGCAGGCGTTTCCCGGGAGACCTTCTACGAGCAATTCCGTTCCAAGGAGGACTGTTTCACCGCGGCCTACGAGCGGGCCGTCGAGCGGCTGGTCGTCCGAATCGCGGAGGCATCCGGACCGGCGGACGAAAACGGCACGAGCGGACCAGATCTCGACCGCATGGAACGTCTGCTCGTCGCGTACTTCGAGGGCCTGATCGAAGACCCCGCCTACGCCAGGCTCTACCTGGTCGAGGTCTACGCCGTCGGCTCCGATGCCCTGGCCCGCCGCGCGCAACTCCAGGACTCCTTCGTCGCCCTGATCGCCGAGGTGCTCGACGCGCACACCGAACAGCAGCGCTTCGCCTGCCAGACCTTCGCGGCGGCGGTCAGCGCGATGGTCACCGCCCGTATCGCGGCCGACGACCTGGACGGTCTGCGGGGTTTGTGCGCACCGCTGCTGGACATGGTCCGGCGCAGCGGGGACTTGTACGGGTCCGCGATGGCCGCCAACGAGGTGCGCGCCTGAGTGGGCAGCCTTCGTAGCGCGCGGCCGACCGCTGGCGGCTCGTGTCGGGCACCGTCTCGCGGCGCGTTGGCCGGCGTGGGGCGCGTGGCGTGTCGGCTTGCGGTCGGTTTGTGTTGGGTCCAGAGGTTCCCCAATGTCGTGGGTGCCCAGAAGGTGCGCCTACCGGTTCGTTCGAGGCGGTGGTCGTTGGTTCCGGGCATTGCGTTGGGTTGACGGTTTCCAATGCTTGAGGTGCCCAAGGGGGTGGGCCTACCAAGGCTTCACCCCCAATGTTGCAGGTGGCCAGAGGGTTTGCCTACCCAGGTTTTCCTCGGAGCAGTGCTGGGCGCGTCGGGTGCCGTACCCGGCTTACCTCCCGCAGTCGGGTGCGTGGGTGCGACTTCCGGCGTGGTCGACTGGCTGTGGTTGCGTTCAGAGAGTGCAAGTGGGTGTGAAGAGCTCGTTGGTCTGTCAAGGCCTCAACCACCATTTGACTACCGTCGATAGAGAAATGGATTCGACGGTAGTCAAATGGTTGCTTTCCACGATCGAATAGCCACCATATGACTACCGTCGATTCTTCCGAACCCCAGCCATCTCACATGATGGACGGCGAACCCGCTTCCGGGTCGCACCACGACACCAAAACCCCGCACCTATCACCGAACAGCCCCCACCCTCTTACCCCGGAGAGCGCCACCACAGCCGGATGACCACGCCGGAAGCCGAACCCCACTCCCCCAACCGCGGGAGGTAAGCCGGGTACGGCACCCGACGTGCCCAGCACCGTTCGAGGCAAACCTGGGTAGGCGCGCGTGAACTGTGCAGCCCTAACCCCCGGAACCACGTCCACCAACCCAACCACCAACTGAACCGGACGAAACCCACCCGGCAAACCCGGGTCAACCGCGTGAACCAGGCAGACCCCGTGAAAGCCGTCCCTCGACGCCCCCACCGCTAGATCTAACCCCGTTCCGGGAAAGCAGCACAGGGACAAGCCGAAAAACCCCGGTCGACCTCAGCGCCCTCGCTGAACACCTTCCGCCACAACCTCCTCGACCTCGACTCCCACCCGAACACGCCGCACCAGCAGCACAGCACCCACCACCACCGGAACAACGGCGGCAGCCGCCGCACTCACCACCAGACCCAGCGACGGAACCGCCGCGCCGAGCAACGTGGTGCTGCCGAAGTAGAGGAACAACAGCCCCGAGCCGATGCCGATGAGCCGCTCCGGCAGGTGCTTGCCCACCGCGATACCGACCGCGATGGCGAGGGCGTCGGCGGCGACCATGCCGATGGTGGAGCCGAGCCAGACGCCGAACCAGCTGTTGTCGGTGGCGAGGGCGGCCGTCGCGAACATGGTGCGGTCGCCGAGTTCGGCGAGGAGAAAGGCCGAGAGCACGACGAGGAACGGGGCGGCGGTAGAGCGGGGCGGTCGCGGCTCGTCGTCATCGTCGGGAGCGCCGAGGTGTTCGCGCAAGGTCCACAGGCCGACGGCCAAGAAGGTGAGGGCGGCGACCAGTGAGATGGCCCGGGTCGGCAGGGCCGCGCCGAGGAAGTAGCCGACGGCGACCGAGATCAGATGCACGCCCGCGGTGGCCGTCGCGATGCCGCCGAGAACCACCCACCAGTGATAGCGCAGCGCGAACGTCAGCGCCATGAGCTGGGATTTGTCTCCGAGTTCGGCGAGGAAGACGATGCCGACGCTCAGCAGGATGGTGGCGATCATGTGTGGCGTACTCCCGGGTCTCCGGCCTGCCTGCCGGAGATCTGGGTACGCCTCCGGCCGACAACGTGTGGTTGTTCAGGCCGAAGGTCTCGCCCACCGGATGAAAACCCGGTTCACACAACCGGACCCGAGCCTGGGGAGGCGGCGGGCCAGTATGTCGACTGCGTGATTGGGGGCTACTCCCCTTCGCTGTCTCCGACCCTACCCCAGCAACCTCCGCGACGCCAACCAGCTGTAAGCCAAATCGCAATGCGCACAATAAGTTTGGTGCTCCTACCGGCAAGTTTCGGCAACCCTCACGCACCCAGCAGCAAACCCTCATTGGGATACGCCGGGCGGCCCCAGTCCCCACACACCGCGCACACGCCTCACATAGGCAGTGGCTATGTGAGGCGTATGCGTGGTGTGTGGGAGCGCCGCTCTGCCCGGCGCCCGGAGACGACGAAGGCCCCCTCCCGTTGCTCGGGAGGGGGCCTTCGAACCGCGAAACCTACAGCGTGCGGGTGAGGCGGTCGGTGAGGATATGCGCGAAGCGCGCCGGGTCCTTCAGCTCGCCGCCCTCGGCCAGCACCGCGGTGCCGAAGAGCAGTTCGGCGGTTTCGGTGAGTTCCGGGACCTTGCCTTCGTCCGCGTCCTGCTTGCGGGTGTCGTAGGCGTCGCGCAGCCCGGTGACCAGCGGGTGGGTCGGGTTGAGCTCGAGGATGCGCTTGGTCTCCGGAAGGATCTGGCCCGAGGCCCGGTACATCCGCTCCAGCATCGGGGTGAAGTCGAAGACGTCACCGACCAGGCAGGCGGGCGAGGTGGTGAGCCGGTTGGTCAGGCGCACCTCCTTGACGCTCTCGTCGAGGGTCTTGCCCAGCCAGGTCAGCAGTTCGGCGAAGTCCTTGTCCTGCTGCTCGCGCAGCGCCTCGGACTCCTTCTTCTCCTCCTCGGTCTCCAGATCCACCTCGCCCTTGGCGATGGACTGGAACCGCCTGCCGTCGAACTCCGGCACCGAACCGACCCACATCTCGTCGACGGGATCGGTGAGGATGAGCACCTCGAGCCCCTTGGCCGCGAGCGCCTCCATGTGCGGGGAGCTCACCACCTGCTGGCGGGACTCGCCCGTCATGTAGTAGATGGCGTCCTGGCCGTCCTTCATCCGCTCGACGTACTGCGCGAGCGTGGTCAGCTCGGTCTCGGAGTGCGTCGAGGAGAACGAGGAGACCTGCAGGATGGTGTCGCGGTTGTCGAAGTCCGAGAGCAGGCCCTCCTTGAGGACGCGGCCGAACTCCTTCCAGAAGGTCTGGTACTTCTCCTGATCCTCGGCGCCCTGCAGCTCCTTCACCGTCGAGAGCACCTTCTTCACCAGGCGCTTGCGGATCATCTGGATCTGCCGGTCCTGCTGCAGGATCTCGCGGGAGACGTTGAGCGAGAGATCCTGCGCGTCCACCACGCCCTTGACGAAGCGCAGGTACTCCGGCATCAGCTCTTCGCAGTTGTCCATGATGAACACCCGCTTGACGTAGAGCTGCACGCCGCGCTTGTGCTCGCGGGTGAACAGGTCGAACGGCGCGTGCGACGGAATGAACAGCAGCGCCTGGTATTCGAACGTGCCCTCGGCCTTGAGCGGAACGATCTCCAGCGGGTCGTCCCACGCGTGGCTGACGTGCTTGTAGAACTCCTTGTACTCCTCTTCGGAGACCTCGCTCTTCGGACGGGTCCAGAGCGCCTTCTGCGAGTTGAGGGTCTGCTCCTCGAGGACCGTCTTCTCCTGCTTGTCCTCGCCCTCGCCCTCCGTGACGGTCCGTTCCACCTGCATGCGGATCGGCCAGGCGATGAAGTCGGAGTACTTCTTGACGATCTCCCTGAGCTTCCACTCCAGGGTGTAGTCGAAGAGGTGATCCTCCTCGTCGGCGGGCTTGAGCTGCAGCGCGACCGACGTGCCCTGCGGCGCGTCGTCGACGGCCTCGATGGTGTAGGTCGAGCTGCCTGCGCCCGCCTCCCAGCGGGTGCCCTCGGTCTCGCCCGCCTTGCGGGTGGTCAGGGTGACCTTGTCGGCCACCATGAAGGTCGAGTAGAAGCCGATGCCGAACTGGCCGATCAGCTCCTCGGCCGCGGCGTCGGTCTTCGCGTCCTTCAGCTGTCTGCGCAGCTCCGCGGTACCCGACTTGGCGAGGGTGCCGATCAAGTCGACGACCTCCGCGCGGGACATGCCGATGCCGTTGTCACGGACGGTGAGAACCCGATTGTCCTTGTCGACCTCCAGCTCGATGCGCAGGTCGGACGTGTCGACGTGTAGGTCCTTGTCCTGAAAAGACGCCAGCCGCAGCTTGTCCAGCGCGTCGGACGCGTTCGAGATCAGCTCCCGCAGGAACGTGTCCTTGTTGGAGTAGACGGAATGGATCATCAGCTCGAGCAGCTGATGGGTCTCTGCCTGGAACTCGAGTTGTTCGACGTGCTGAGTCACGTCGCGATGGTACCGCCGCCGACCGACGGCACACCCGCTCGCCCGCTCAGGCGCCCCGGCCGAACGAGGAAGCCGCGCCGCCGCCGGCCGGCAACTGCGGGGCGCGCCCGAAATCGGCGAGGGCGGGCACCTCCAGCTCCGCGCAGTGCGGGTTCGGCACCCGCGGCGACATCCATTCGCGCAACACCTGGGTGGCCCGCACGTCGTCCTCGTTGTATTCGAGCAACCGGGTGCGCTGGGTCAGGTCGGGTGCGCCGTCGTAGCCGACGGCCTGGCGATACCAGCTCATCGACGCCTCGCCGCCCGCCTCGGGATCGCGCCAGGCGAAACCGGCCACCGGCGCGATCTTCTTGAGCCCCTTGCCGTTCGGGCAGATGAACTGGTCGGTGACAGCCTGGAACATGTCCACCCACTCGGGCCCGTCCACGAACGCGCGCACCTGCTCCACCGTCGGCACCCCTCGGCGCCCCGCGAACCTGCGCGCCGACTCGTACAGCCACTTGTCCTCGGCGGTGCGCGAATAGCAGTAGGCCGCAAAGGTTTTCCCGGTCGTCGCGGCCTCGGCGCGCACCGTCATCAGCCAGGTCCAGAACTCGCCGAAGGAGCGGCCCTCGTCCTCGGTCGGCAGCGGGTCCCAGGTGACGAACGGCCGGTAGCGACCGTCCAGCAGGGTGCCCCACAGGTAGGCGCCGTGTTCCTGGAAGCTCTCCAGGTCCACGTCCACCTCGACGTCGGCGCGGCGCACCTGCACCCGGTCGTAGCGGCGCACCAGCGGCGCGCCCGCGAGCCAGGCGCGCGCGGTGACCACGGCCTCGTCGAAGGGGCCGTGCTGCCAGTCCTCCGGGTCCTCGCCGGTCCATGCGGCCAGATCGTCGATGGTTTCCACACCGTGGCCGCGCAGCACGTCGGCCCGCGAGCCCGGCGCGACCAGGCTGACGTCGCGGTGCTCGGCCAGCCAGCCCTCGCAGCTCGGCCCTTCGACTCCCCTTGTCCACCAAGGGCATTGCCTGCATTCGGGCACCTTGGACGGTACCGTCGGCAGCTCGCCGCGCACCACCGCGATGCGGTCGGCGTAGCGGCGGTCGTATTCGTCGAGCAGCGGGCCGAGGTCGTGGACGAGGATGCGGTCGAAGTGGTACCCGATGACACCGCCGACCAGGGACGGACTGGCCAGACCATGGCGCTGCAGCATCCGGTAGAGGTGCGCGAGACGCTGCTGGTCACGCGGCTGCTGGCGCAGCTTGCGGGCCGGATCCGGGCGCGGGTCCCAGCGATACGGGTCCGAGGTGGTCGGGTGGAAGTCGGCCGGTTCCGGTTTGCGCGGGTCGGTCACCTTGTGGTTGACCACGATGACCGGGATGTAGCCGCCGCGATCGCGGTCGCGCAGCAGGATCTCCGAGCCGCCGCGCCTGCCGGTATCGGGTTCCTGCGGCAGCAGGCCACCCCAGATGTGTTGCGCCCCAGCGGCACACGCGCTCATGGTGGCCGCAACGCGATCCGACGCTCGCTGCGCGGGATCGATGATCACCCAGTTGTCCGGGTCGGCGGCGACGAGCGCGTCGCGCACTCGATTGCGATGTGCGGTCGCGGCCTCGCGTCGCTGGCGCACACCCGGATCCTCGAGTACGTCCGTGAGCATCTGCGGGTGTGCCGCGTCCAGGTGCAGCCGGTGCCTGCATCCGATCAACGCGCGCGCGTCGATGAACGCTAGCTGCGCGTTCACCATCCGACCGCGCTCGATCGGCTCGTTTTCGGCCGGCACGTCCTCGATCGGCGCGTTCTCGATCGGCGCGTCCTCGATCGGCACGTCCTCGATCGGCGCAGCGGCGAGCTCCCCCGCCCGGTCCGCGGCCGAGCCGTCCACCTTGCGACCCTCGCGGTCACCGCTGCCCGAATACACGTATGCAGTATGGTCCAGACCCCTGACAGGACATGGTGTGCCCTCGCTGCCGCCGCCCTCGACCGGATAAGGTGGGCGCAAACCGCGTGGTAGACGGCAGACGGCCTCGCGCCCGACAGCGCTGCCCTGGCACACAGCATTGACGGAGGGCCTTCCGATGGGGTTGTTCACGAAGCGCAAGCGGCGTCCGAGTCGCCGGGCCGAGGCGAAAGCCCTCAAGCACAAGGCCGCGATCGAGGCCAAGCTGTTCGCCAAGAACGATCGCAAGGCCAAGCGCGCCGAGGCCCGCACTCAGGCCAAGGTCGCCAAGCAGCAGATCGCCACCCTGCAGGCGGAGGAGAAGGCCGCGCAGAAGATTGCCGCCAAGGCCGAGCGTGACGTGTTCAGCGCGAGCCAGGTGCGCAAGTACCTCGGCGTGGCCCGGGTACTCGTTCCGGTGCTCGCGCCACTGGCCTACCGCGGCGCCACCTTCGTCCGCGGCCAGCTCGACACCCGGCGCGCGCAACAGCTCGGCATCGGCATCGACCAGCTCGGCGATTACACCGGGCACGGCGCGAAGCTCCAGGCCCGCCTCGCCAACGCCGAGGCCGCGCTCGGCAAGATCGACGACAAGGGCGAGGGGCAGAAGTTCGTCATCGCCACCCGCGCCCGGCTCGACAGCCTCGGCGCCGCGGTCCGCACCGCCGAGCAGATGCCCCCGTCGCGTAGGCGCGCCGTGCACACCTCGATCTCGCACGAGCTGTCCGGCATCGAGGCCGATGTGCTCGCCCGCCTCGGCGTGAGCTGAACGCCGTCTCCGCGATGAATCCCGGCCAAGACACCGGCTGGCCGCGCGGCGGCTTGGTCGGCGCGCTGGTCGGCCTGCTCAGCGTCGCCGCGCACGGCGCCGCCGGCGGTGGCTATCCGGATTCACCGGAATTCGCCCTGCTGCTGACGGTTTCGGCGTTGGCGGGATGCGCGACGACGGCCGGATTCGCGGAGAACGGGGCATGTGGCGCCCCCGGCACCGAACGACACCGCAATTCGGCCGGCCTCGGCATTCGGCTTCGCCCTTCGCGCGGCGCCGGTCCGATGCTCGGCGCACTCGCGGTCGGGCAGTTGGGCGGGCACGCGGTGCTGGCCGGGCACACGCACGCGGAGCGCGCCTCGCACATTCCACGCGGTGACGCGCCGCTCGCGGGTTTCGTGCCGACCGGCTGGATGCTGTTCGCGCATCTGCTGGCGACGCTCGCCTGTGCGGGGCTGATCCTGGCCGCCGAGCGTCTGTACGCCATCGTCTCCGGTGCAGCGCGAGCCGTCCTCGGCGAGCCTCGGCACCTTCCCGTTGCCCGAGCGGGCCGCTGGGCCGATCACCGGACACCGACCTACCGCTTTCCGCCGCAAGGACCCGTCGGGCCGCGCGCACCACCGGCATTCGCCTGATCCGCGCACCCAATTCCTTTCGGACAGAAAGTCTCTTATGCGAAGTTCTCTTTTCCATGCCTGCGGTGCGGTGGCGAGCGTGGGTTTCGTGCTGCTCTCCGGCGGCGTCGCCGCCGCGCACGTGACGGTCGACGCGCCGGGCGCCCAGCAGGGCAAGTACTCCGTCGTCACCTTCCGTGTGCCGACCGAATCGGACACCGCCTCGACGACCGCGCTCACCGTCACGCTGCCCAACGTGCGCAGTGCGCGCACCGAACCCATGCCGGGCTGGACGGCCCGGGTGGAGCGCAACGACAAATCCGAGGCCGTCGCGGTGACCTGGACCGCCGACCCTGGCGCGCCCGGCGTCGGCCCCGGCCAGTTCCAGCGTTTCGTCGTCTCGCTCGGCCCGCTGCCCGCCGCGGAGACGGTGAGCTTCCCGGCCAAGCAGACCTACAGCGACGGCAAGGTGGTCGACTGGAGCCAGCCCGTCGGCCCCGACGGCGCGGAACCGGAGCATCCGGCGCCCACACTGACCCTCGCGGCAGGCTCGGGCGATCCCGCCGACGACCACCGCGTCGACAACGGCGCCGCCGCGCAGGACGACGCCGACAACATGGCGCGCTGGCTGGGCGGCATCGGCCTGGCACTCGGCGCGCTCGGCGCCGCACTCGGACTCGGCAGCTTGCTCAGGAGGCGCTCATGAGGACCACAATCCGACGACCCGGCTTCGCCACGCCACCAGCGCGCACCGCGATTCGGCTGCCCGCCAAGGCGTTTCGCCGCCTCGGTGCCGCGGCGGTCGCTGTACTGCTGCTGTTCGGTCTCGGGCTGGCCACTGCGGGCGTCGCCGCGGCCCATTCCGCCGCGGTCGGGAGCGTGCCGGAGGACGGCTCGACGGTGGAAACCAGCCCCGGCCGGATCAGCGTCACCTTCAACGAGGAGTTGCAGCCGAACTTCCCGTCGCTCACGCTCACCGGCCCGGACGGCAACCTCTGGTCCAAGGGCGAGCCGGTCGTCGACGGCAAGACGGTGAGCATCGAGGTCGGCGAGCTCGGCCCGGTGGGCGACTACGTCATCGCCTACCGCGTGACCTCCGCCGACGGTCATCCGGTCAGCGGCAAGCGGACGTTCACGCTGAGCCAGCCCGGCAAGGGCACGCCCGGCCCGCGCGCGGACGCCAAGGGCAGGTCCACCGACGAGGGCGGCTCCGACGGAATCCCGGTGTGGATCTTCGTGATCGGCGCGGTCGTGCTGTTCGGCGGCGGTCTCGCCATCGCGCTGGTCGGCTTCCGCGGCGGGCAGCGCCGATGAGCACGCGGTGAGCAGCGGGGCGACCGGCGTTCGCGAGACGGGGGCGCTGCTGCTGATCGTCCCGGCCGGGCTGCTGGGGGTGGGGCTGGCTTGGCTGCTCACCACGGGATCGGCGCCCGCCGAGGGCGCCGTGCGGGTCGTCGCGGATGGGCTCGGCGCGACTGTGCTCGGACTCGCCGCGCTCCCCCGTTTGCACGAACGTCTGGCGCCGCCGTGGCGCATGCTCGCGGCACTGGCCGGCGCCTGGTGCGTGACCGAGTTCGCCGTGCTCGTCTTCGAGGCGGCCGAGGTGGTCGGCGTTCCGGTGCGACGGCTGGCGGCCGGGCAGTTCGGCACCTTTCTCACCGAGATCAGCGGCGGTCAGGTCGGCATCGCCATCCTGATCGCGACCGCCGCGGTGGCCGGCTATTCGACGCTGGCCTTCCGCGGCGGCGACACGGCCTCGACCGATCTGGTGCTGGTGTTCGCGGCGGTCGCGGTGGCGCTGCGCCCGATCACCGGGCACATGTCGCAGCAGGCGTTCGGCTCGGTCCTCGCCGCGGTGCACGCGCTCGCGGCAGGGGCTTGGTTAGGACTGCTGGTCGCGCTGGCGCTGGTGGTCCGCACGCGCGGCGAATGGGCCGCGACGCTGCCGCGGTATTCGACGGTGGCGATGCCGCTGATCGGTGTGGTCGCGGCGACGGGCGTGGTGAACGGACTCGTCCGCCTCGGCGGCATCGGCCCGCTGTTCGGCACCGGGTACGGCCGCATTCTGCTGGCCAAGACCACGGTGCTTGCGTTGCTGCTCGCGCTCGGCTGGTGGTGGCGGCGCACGTGGGTCCGCCGGGCCGCCGACCATCGGATGGACGCGTCGGGCTCGCTGCGCCGCGCGGTGCTCGAGGTCACCATCATGGCCGTGGCCTTCGGTTTGGCGGCGGCCCTGGCCGTCACCGCGTGATCCGCTGCCGCAAGGGAAACCCGTTACAGTTGCCCGCATGACCGAAGTGAAGATCGTCGAAGACTGTGCCGGGTCGGCCGAATCAGCGTTCCAGTACGTCAACGATTACCGGAACCTGCCCAGCTTCCTGCACGGCATTCAGTCCTTCACGCCGGTCGGCGAGCAGACCGAGGGGGTCGGCGCCGTCTTCGACGGGCACATGAAGCTCGGCCCCGCCTCGCTGCACTCGCGCGTCGAGGTGGTCCGCTGGGAGCAGAACTACGCCATCGGCATCAAGTCGATCAAGGGCTTCGAGATCGTGTCGACCTTCCTGTTCCACCCCAAGAGCGACGATCTGTGCACCGTCGACGCCATCATCGACTTCCGGGTGCCCGGCGGCCTGGCGGGCAGGGCGCTCGGCAAGACCATCGAGCCATTCGTGAAGATCGCGGTCAAGCACACGACGGACAATCTCGTGAAGGAGATCGCCGGGTTCCACACCAGCCGCGCCTGAGCCCGCGCCTGATCGACCCGGCGCTTCTAATCAACCCCGCGCCGGAGCCGGGCGGAAGGCGCGGGAACCACGCGGCCGATGGGATGCTGAAACCATGAGCGAGCGCACCACCCCGACCTTCGCCCAGCGGATGGGCTACATCTGGGGCCGCACGTTGCCCCCGGCGATGTCGGAGTGGGTGCGCGCCGACCTGACCGGCCCCGGAGCCACCCGCCGCTACCTGGTCCGCATCCTGGTGCCGATCATCCCGGTGCTGAGCCTGTTCCTGCTGGTGCCCGGCCCGCTGTGGATGGGGCTGGCGATGATGGCGTTGCTCTATCTGCCGCTGATCTATTTCACGGTGGCGCTGATGTACGTCTACCGGCGGCACCGCCTGATCAAACACGGGCTCGACCCCGCGCTGGCCGACGCAGACGCCAGGGAGCGATCCGCCGCGGACCGGCTGGCCTACGAGCGCAAGCACGGCCGCGCCTGACGCCCGCTCAGCGGCTGGAAACATGCCTGACCGGACGCGGTCGAGGCTGGCGGTGACTTATATCACAGGCATAGCCTGTAGACATGGACAAACCCACATTCGGGCAACGGATCACCTACGATCTGGGCCGCGAGCTCCCGGAGGAGCTGCACGAGTGGGTCATTCACGACCTCGTCGGACACGGGGCCACGGAGCGGTACCTCGTCCGATTCCTCGTGCCGATCATCCCGTTCTTCGCACTGGTGCTGCTGTTCCCCGGACCGATGCCGCTCAAGATCGGCATGATCGTGATGATGATCGTGCCGCTGATCGTTTTCACGGTGGCGCTGACCTACGTATGGCGCCGCTTCCGCTTGATCCAGCACGGCCTGAGCCCGGACCTGTTGGACCACGGCCGGATCTCCGACAGCGACCGCGAGAAGTACGAACTGCGCTACCGGCACCATTGACGCCGGACACCACCCGCGCCGGACACCGTTGACCGCCAGGGCAAGCGGTCACCGTCGAAAGCGGCCGCGGCCATGACAGCGACCGAGCTCACATCGAGCAACCGGTCGCGGCCACCGCTCGACGCCGCACCCCTAAGCTGACGTTCGTGACCGAATCAGTGAACATTGCCACCGCCGATCTGGCCGACGAGATCGGCCCCGAGATCCGCAGCTGCGACACGCAGTTCATTCAGTTCGGCGGCCGCGAGGTGTTCTCCGGGCGCATCACGACCATCCGCTGCTTCCAGGACAACCTGCTGGTCAAGCAGACGCTGAGCGAACCGGGCAACGGCGCGGTGCTGGTGGTCGACGGCGGCGCGAGCGTGCACACCGCGCTGGTCGGCGATATCATCGCGGGCCGCGGCGTCGACAACGGCTGGGCAGGGGTGATCGTCAACGGCGCCGTGCGCGATTCGGCGATCCTGCGCACCCTCGACATCGGCATCAAGGCGCTGGGCACCAACCCGCGCAAGAGCACCCAGACCGGCAGCGGTGAGCGCGACGTCACGGTCGAGTTCGGCGGCGTCACCTTCGTGCCCGGCGAGATGCTCTACAGCGACCACGACGGCATCGTGGTGCGCGCCGAATCCTGAACCGGCCCCGGCTAGTCCGGGGCGACCCGCGCCTTGTGACCGGCGAGGGCGACGACGTCGCCGACGTGCAACTGCCGTCCGCGCCGTAGTTCGACCTCGTCGTTCACCCGGACCAGGCCCGCGGCGATCACCGTCTTGGCCTCCGAACCGGAATCGATCAGATTCGCCAGTTTCAAGAACTGGCCGAGCCGAATGACGTCGTCATCAATCGGCACATCGACTGGATCCGACATGGCGTACATCCTCGCGCCAGGAACCCCGGATCGGCAAACCGCCTGTCAGCCGCGCCGCGGCGGGCACATGCGTCAACCCGACCGTGGGGCACTCTCGACCACCTCGAGGGCGAGTCTTACGAGCCCGTTCGCGGCCCGTCTCGCGGCCCAGCGGTCGAAGCGCATGCGACGAAGTCGCCGGTCTCGACCGCTGGGGCGCGAGACATCAGGGGGCCGCGAACACGCCGCGCGAAGGCGCGGCAAACCAACACAGCAGCGTCCACACTGGATTGGTGACTTCCACGCAAGCCGGTGAGCGGACCGAGATCGAACCCCTAGCGGAGCGGCCGACGCCCCCGGTCCCGCACCGCGGGCACGGCCGGTTCGCTCAGGTCCCGCACATCGCGGGCACTGTGCTCGGCGTCTTCGCCGTGGCGTGCTTCTTGTGGAGCCTCTCACCCGCTCTGCGTTTCCTGACCGAGGTGCCGCGCCGCTACATCGACGACTACTACTTCGACGCGCCCGACACCAACCTGATGTGGGCCCTGATCGTCGGCCTCATGGCGGGCGCTATCGCCAGTCGCAAACGCATCGCCTGGTGGCTGCTCGTCGGCTATATCGCGCTGTTCGCGCTGACCAACGCGGTGGAATTCGCGAACGAGGGCAATATCGACGCGCTCGTCGCGATGATCGTGCAGCTCGGCGTGATCGGTGTGCTGATCGCCTGCTCGCGGGAGTTCTACACCAGGGTGCGCCGCGGCGCGGCCTGGAAGGCGCTCGGCGTTCTGCTCGGCGGGTTGGCGGTGGGCTGTCTGCTCGGCTGGGCACTGGTCGAGCTGTTTCCCGGCACGCTGCCGTCAGGCTGGCAGCGGCCCGGCTGGGCGTTCTACCGGGTGACCGCGGCGATCCTGGTGGACAACGAGCATTTCGACGGTCATCCGCGCCCGTTCGTCAACTTCCTGCTCGGCCTGTTCGGCGCGATCGCGCTGCTGGCCGCGGTGATCACGCTGCTGCGCTCGCAGCGCGCGCAGAACGCCATGACCAGCCTGGACGAGTCGGCGATCCGCGGCCTGCTCGACGGCTCCGATGTGGAGGATTCGCTCGGCTACTTCGCCACCCGCCGCGACAAGGCGGTGGTCTTTGCGCCGAGCGGAAAGGCCGCCGTCACCTATCGCGTGGAACTGGGTGTCTGCCTGGCCAGCGGCGACCCGATCGGTGCCCGCGAGGCCTGGCCGCAGGCTATCGACGCTTGGCTGTGGCTGGCCGACCGATTCGGCTGGACGCCCGCCGTCATGGGCGCCAGCGAACTCGGAGCGACCGCCTATCGGAGGGCCGGGCTGTCCGCGCTGCGCCTCGGCGACGAAGCCATCCTCGACACCCGGAGCTTCTCGCTGGCGGGGCCGGAGCTGAAGCAGGTCCGCCAGGCCGCGAACCGGCTGCGCAAGCACGGCATCTCGGTGCGCATCCGCAGGCACGGTGACATCCCCGCGGAGGAGTTCCCGCAGATCATCGCCATGGCCGACGCCTGGCGCGACACGGAGACCGAGCGCGGTTTCTCCATGGCGCTCGGCAGGCTCGGTGACCCGCTGGACGGCGATTGCCTGCTGGTCGAGGCGGTGAATCCGCAGGACCGGGTGCTCGGCATGCTGTCGCTGGTGCCGTGGGGCCGCACCGGCGCGTCGCTGGAGTTGATGCGCCGCGACCCGCAGAGCCCCAACGGCGTGATGGAGCTGATGATCTCGCAGCTGGCGCTGACCTCCGACCAGCACGGCATCACCAGGGTGTCGCTGAACTTCGCGGTGTTCCGCTCGGTGTTCGAGGAGGGCGGGCGGATCGGTGCGGGCCCGGTGCTGCGGCTCTGGCGCGGCGTGCTGCTGTTCTTCTCGCGGTGGTGGCAGCTCGAGGCGCTGTACCGGTCCAATGTGAAATACCAGCCGCACTGGGTGCCGCGCTTCTTTCTGTTCGAAGAGCGCAGGCAGCTGGCGCGAGTCGCGGTGGCCAGCGGCTTGGCCGAAGGGTTCCTGCCGCGCTTCGGCGAGGAACCCGAGACCGCCGTGCACACCGGCCTGCACAGCGCGGTGCCGGACACCATTACCGGCCTGCACGCCGACGGAAGCGCGCCGGACATGCCGGAAATCGGTATCGCCGAACACCTTCCGCGCCGCCCCGAGCAGGTCCGGGTGCGGATGGACAAGCTGGACAGGCTGACGGCGGCGGGCATCGACCCGTATCCGGTCGCCTATCCCCCGACGCACACCGTGGCCGCGGCCCGGCGCTCACCGCGCGGAACCACGGTCCGGGTGTGCGGCAGGCTGCTGCGCATCCGCGACTACGGCGGGGTGATCTTCGCGGTGCTGCGCGACTGGTCCGACGACATCCAGCTGGTCATCGACCGCGACCGGGTCGGCGCCGAGCGCAGCGCCGAGTTCGGCGAGTACTTCGACCTCGGCGATCTGATCGAGGTGAGCGGCCAGATCGGCCGCAGCCGCCGCGGCGAACTCTCACTGCTTGCGGCCGACTGGCGGATGAACGGCAAATGCCTGCACCCGCTGCCGGACAAGTGGAAGGGCCTCGCCGATCCCGAGGCCAAGGTGCGCCAGCGCTACGTCGACATGTCCATCGACCAGGAGACCCGCGAGGTGCTCGCCAAGCGCAGCGCGGTGGTGCGCTCGCTGCGCGACTCGCTGAACTCCTGGGGCTACCTCGAGGTCGAGACGCCGATCCTGCAGCAGGTGCACGGCGGCGCCAACGCGACGCCGTTCCTCACCCACATCAACGCCTACGATCTCGACCTCTACCTCCGTATCGCCCCCGAGCTCTACCTGAAACGCCTGTGCGTCGGCGGCATGGAGAAGGTCTTCGAGCTGGGTCGCACTTTCCGCAACGAGGGCGTCGACTTCAGCCACAACCCGGAATTCACCATTCTCGAGGCATACGAGGCACACAGTGACTACGAGCGCATGATGCACATCAGCCGACAGCTGATCCAGAACGCCGCGATGGCCGCCAACGGCGCCATGGTCGCGATGCGGCCCACCGACGAGGGTTCGTTCGAGGCCGTCGACATCTCCGGCGAGTGGCCGGTGAAGACGGTGCACGGCGCGGTGTCGGAAGCCATCGGATCCACCATCACCCCGCAGACCTCCGTCGAGGAACTGCGCACGCTGTGCGACGGCGCCGACATCCCGTACCAGCACGGCTGGGACGCGGGGCAGGTGGTGCTGGAAATGTATGAGCACCTGGTGGAATCGCAGACCCGAGAACCAACCTTCTACATCGACTTCCCGACCTCGGTCTCGCCGCTGACCCGCGCGCACCGCAGCATCGCAGGCGTCACCGAGCGCTGGGATCTGGTGGCGTGGGGCGTCGAACTCGGCACGGCCTACAGCGAACTCACCGATCCGATCGAGCAGCGACGCAGGCTCACCGAGCAGTCCATGCTCGCGGCGGGCGGCGATCCGGAGGCGATGGAGCTGGACGAGGACTTCCTGCGGGCGCTCGAACACGCCATGCCGCCCACCGGCGGTCTCGGCATGGGCGTCGACCGGATCGTCATGCTGATCACCGGCCGCAGCATCCGCGAGACGCTGCCGTTCCCATTGGTGAAGCCGCGCTGAAACTTTCGAAACCGCCACGCGAGGATCTCACTATGAGGGATTTCATCATCGAAGGATTAACGATGATCGAAACCTGCCGATAACCTTTGAGACTCGGCTCCGGGAGGAAGCCGACACCTTCGATGATCGGGATGGGACATATGTACGTTGACCTGTTGACCAATGCCAGCCTGCTGGATCCGTCCGTGTGGGCGAGCCCGGACACCTGGACAACGGCCATGGAGTACGCGGCCAAGAAAAAGAAGAAGAGCAACAACGGTCTCCTCTTCGGCGGCATCTGCTGTCTCCTCGTGGTCATCGCCATCGCGGTGGGTATCTACCTGCTGCTCAAGCGCAAGAAGGGCGACCAGCAGCCCCCGAACGGTCAGCCGCCCTACGGCGCACCGGGTCAGCCGCCTTACGGCCAGCCGGGTCAGCCCCCCTACGGTCAGCCGGGCCAGCCGCCTTACGGTCAGCCGGGCCAGCCGCCCTACGGCCAGCCGGGCCAGCCGCCTTACGGCCAGCACTGATCCGACTCGGACGCGAAAAGCCCGGGGCGCGAACGCGACCCGGGCTTTCGTGTGCGGCGCGGAATCGGCTCGGCCCGCCGTAGATCGGCGGCCGAGTCGTTTCGCCCGGACTACATCCGACCGATCGAGGTCAGGTCGATGTCGATATCGAACGGAACGCTCAGGCGCAGGCGGTCGTGGTGGATGCCGGTGAGCGCGTAAGTCTTTGTCGCGGGGTCGAGTTCGTACACGTAGACGACCGGGTGCCCGTCGAAGTTCTCCACTCGCCAGAAGTACGTCATACCGGCCTTGGCGTACAGCTGAGGTTTCCGCTCGCGATCACGAGTTCGGGATTCGATCGACACAACCTCCACGGCCAGCACGACTTCCTCGGGCCAATAGGTTGTCCTTTCCAGACCGCCATCGGCGTGCGCACGCACCACCAGCACATCCGGTTCGGGCCGCTGGTCCCGTCCGAGCGTGACTGTGATCTCGCGGCGAACCCGCATGCCGGCAGGCGCGAGGCGACGCAGCATCGATTCGAGCAATGAGATGACCAGCATGTGAAACCTCGCCTGCGGGCACGCGAAGACTAGACTCCCGTCGATCAACTCGGTGTGCGGCGGCAGGTCGGGCAGGCGGTCCAGGTCCTCGGCGACGAACCCGCCGGGCGGCGGACGCAACCACTGTGGGAACGGTTCGGCGGTCACGGCGACGAGTATGTCACCGCACTTCGACGCGATGTATCCGAAAAGCACTGCCTGAAGTGAACAACAGCGATGCAGAGCGAAAACCCGGGTCCCGTGGCCCGCGCCCCGGACTTTTTCCGCCTGACAACGCCACCTGAACCGGACCGCCGCGGGAGCATGCGGCAGAGTGGGTGGGTGCAGTTGATTCTCGTTCGCCATGCGCAGCCGCTTCGGGTGTTGAACGCGTCCGGTCCCGCCGATCCTGAGCTGTCGGAGGTGGGGCGGGAGCAGGCGGAGCGCGTGCCCGGTGCGTTGAGCCACCATCGGATCGCGCGGGTGCTGAGCAGTCCGCAGCGGCGGGCGCGCGAGACGGCGGCGCCGACGGCGGCCAAGCTGGGGCTGCCGGTGGAGATCGTGGAGGATCTGGCCGAATACGATCGCGACCTGCCCGCCTACATTCCGATCGAGGACGCCAAGCTGGAGTTCCGCGACGCCTACGAACGGATCAAGGCCGGATATCTGCCCGAGCAGATCGACGGTCCCGCGTTCGTGCACCGGGTACGCGAGGCCGCGATGGAGATCGCCGCGAGCACCGATCCCGCCGACACCGTGGTCGCCTTCGCTCACGGCGGCGTGATCAACGTGCTGTTGCAGGAGGTGCTCGGCCTGCCGCGGCCGCTGACCTTCCCGATCGACTACTGCTCCGTGACCCGAATCCTGTTCTCCCGCACCGGCCGTCGCAGCGCCGCGACCGTGAACGAGAACGGGCACGTGTGGGACCTTTTGCCCCGCAACATCGGCCGCTGAATCGCAGGAAGATTCGTCACGGTTGACATCGACCGCGGATCGAGTGGGACCTGTCGCCCCGTAACCTCCGCCGCTCATCGCAGGAGTGCCCGCCACCGTTAACGTCGACCGCGGATCGAGTGGGACCTGTTGCCCCGCAATGCCGGCCGCTGAATCGCAGAAGCGCCCGCCACCGTTAACATCGGCCGCGGATTCACAGTGAAGCCCGCCGCTCACAGCGGACTACCAGAATCGTCGCACCCCGGTCACAGCGCCGCGCCCTTCGATGGGAGTTCGTGAGTCACCGCGACTCACGCTCTGAGAGAAGGGAGTTCCGAATGCTTTCCAAGACGAACATGCGCCGAGGAGCCGTCCGGGTCGCCTTGGCGGGCGCGATGGTGACGATTCCGCTGGCCGCGGTGGCGGCGACGGCCAGTGCGGAAGCGCCCGCGGCCGGCACCGTTCGGGTTCAGCAGGGGACGGAGGGTCTGGTGCTGGAGCGCACCGATGTCAGCCGTCCGTATCCCGGTGGGCGCCACGGGCACGACCGGCCGGGCCACGACGGAGTGAATTCCCACGAGTCGGACTACTACACTTCGCCCGGCGCCGGGCCACGCGTCCTCCAGGAGGGGATCCCGCCGACCACGTGAGGAAGCTCCAGCGCCAGCTGATCCGGCAACGACAAAGGCCACCCTCCGCGCGAGGAAGGTGGCCTTCGTGGTGTCTACAGACCGATCAGGCCATGCCCGCGATCCAGTTGTGCATCCAGGTGATCGCGGTCTGCCCGCCGCCGACCGAGTAGCTGCCGTACACGGTGTGCGCCTGCGAGCTGTAGAAACGCTCCAGGTCCTTGGCGCGCTGCTGGTTCGCCGCATCGGTGAGCTGCGACTGCAGGGTCGGCACGCCGCCGTGCGCCATCAGATCGCTGATGATCGCGCCTGCCTCGAGCTGGTAGCGCCAGATGTTGGCCGGGTTGGCGTCGGAGCTCTGGGCGAGGAAGCCGGCGAAACGGGTGACGAAGTCGTCGGTCGCGGTCGCGCAGTACAGGTCGTCGACCGCGCAGATGGTGCGGGTACGGTCGCTCAGCCAGCCGAAGCCGCCCACCCGGGGGCCGCCCGCACCGGCGCCGGGCGCGACCGGGCCGACCTGGACGTCGGTCGGCGAGCGGCGCGGGTCGGAGATCAGACCGACGCCCGCGATGCGATCGGGGGAGACCACGCCGAGGCCGGTGCCGATCTCGGCCGCGAGATCTCCGGCGGCGTCCGCGCCTTGGCTGTAGCCGACCAGCGCCACCTCCGTCGCGCCGCAACGCCGGGCCATGTCGCCGATCAACCCGCGCGCGGCACTGACCGCCTCGTTCTTCGAGTTGCCGTAGACCTCACCCTCCCAGGGGAAGGCGGTCGCCGCGTAGGTCACGTAGTCGACGTCGACCGAGCCCGGCAGGCCGCGGGTGACGCCCGCCAGCATGCCTGGCTCCGGCTTCTTGTCGTGACCCGTCTCCCAGGTGCCGGGGATGGCCACCACATAGAGGCTGGGGCAGTTGTCCGCCGCCGCGGTCCCACTGCCGAACACCAAGCCGGAGGCGATCGCCGCGGACGCGCCGAGGGCCGCGACAAGCTTCTTCAACTGCATACTGCTCCAGTTCAACCTGGCCCCGGTGGTGGGGCGCTCCCCGTCGAGTTGCCGCTCACATGCTGAACGCGATGGATGTCGTTCCAGTGGACGCGAAGTCAACCCGAGCCACCCACCGCGTTAACGCCTGTACGACGTGCACGACGAGCCCGCAGGTCGACCGCACGCCGTTGATCACAATAGGGCTCGCGCGCCCCATTCGCCATTCGGGCCGCACTCGTGTCCGATTTCCGACAGCGCACACACGAAAGCGCCCGTGGACGAGTTGTCCACGGGCGCCTTGCGTTTGCTTCAGGCTGCGTTCAGCGCCTCAGGCGCCGATCAGCGCTGGGCGACCATCGTCGGGGTGACCGGCGCGGGCAGCGCCGTCTCGCCCTCGAGGAACTGGTCGACCGAGGAGGCCGCGGCGCGGCCTTCGGCGATGGCCCAGACGATCAGCGACTGGCCGCGGCCCATGTCACCGGCGACGAAGACGCCGGGAATGTTGGTGGCCCAGTTCTTGTCGCGCTGGACGTTGCCGCGCTGGTCGTAGCCGACACCGAGATCGCTGAGCAGGCCCGGCTTCTCGGGTCCGACGAAGCCCATCGCCAGCAGCACCAGATCCGCCTCGAGGGTGAAGTCGGTGCCATCGACCTTCTCGAAGCGGCCGTTGGCCATCCTGACCTCGTGCGCCTCCAGGCCGGTGACCTTGCCGTCCGCGCCGACGAAACGCTCGGTGTTCACGGAGAACACCCGCTCGCCGCCCTCTTCGTGCGCCGAGGAAACCCGGTACATCAGCGGGTAGGTCGGCCACGGGGTGGACGCGGCGCGCTCCTCCGGCGGACGCGGCATGATCTCGAACTGGTGCACCGACTCCGCACCCTGGCGGTGCGAGGTGCCGAGGCAGTCCGCGCCGGTGTCGCCGCCACCGATGATGACGACCTTCTTGCCCTTGGCGTGGATCGGCGGCAGGCCTTCGGCGTCGGTGACGTCGTCGCCCAGCTGCACCCGGTTGGCCCAGGGCAGGAACTCCATCGCCTGGTGGATGCCGTCCAGCTCACGACCGGGGATCGGCAGGTCACGGGCCAGCGTGGCGCCGCCTGCCAGCACGATCGCGTCGAACTGCTCGCGCAGCTCCTCGGCGGTGATGTCGACGCCCACGTTCACGCCGGTCTTGAAGATGGTGCCCTCGGCTTCCATCTGCGCGAGACGGCGGTCGATGAAGCGCTTCTCCATCTTGAATTCCGGGATGCCGTAGCGCAGCAGGCCGCCGATGCGGTCGGCGCGCTCGAACACGGTCACGGTGTGACCGGCGCGGGTCAGCTGCTGGGCGGCGGCGAGACCGGCCGGGCCGGAACCGACGACGGCGACCTTCTTGCCGGTGATGCGGGTCGGGTAGACCGGGGTCACCCAGCCCTCGTCGAAGGCGTTCTCGATGAGCTCGACCTCGACCTGCTTGATCGTCACCGGGTCCTGGTTGATACCGAGGACGCAGGACGCCTCACACGGCGCGGGGCACAGGCGACCGGTGAACTCCGGGAAGTTGTTGGTCGCGTGCAGGCGGTCGATGCCCTCCCGCCACTGGCCCTTGTACACCAGGTCGTTCCACTCGGGAATCAGGTTCCCGAGCGGACAGCCGTTGTGACAGAACGGGATACCGCAGTCCATGCACCGGCTGGCCTGGGTCTGCAGAGTGTCGTGCGAGAACTTCTCCTCGTAGACCTCTTTCCAGTCCATCAGGCGCAGCGGAACCGGACGCCGCTTGGGCAGTTCCCGCGAGGTGTGCTTCAGAAATCCCTGTGGGTCAGCCACGTGCGGCCTCCATGATCGCTTCGTCCACGTCCTTGCCGCTCTTCTCAGCTTCGGAGATGGCGAGCAAAACCTTCTTGTATTCGCGCGGCATGACCTTGACGAAGTGGTTCACCTGCTGCGACCAATCGCTCAGGATGCGATCGGCGACAGCCGAACCCGTCTGGTCACGGTGCTCGGTGACGATGTCGTGCAGCCAGGTGAAGTCGTCACCCGCGAGCTGCTCGATGGCGTCGGTCTGTTCCGGGTTGACCCGCGCGGCGAACGCGCCTTCCGGGTCGTAGACGAACGCGACACCGCCGGACATACCGGCGCCGAAGTTGCGCCCGGTCTCGCCGAGGATGACGACCCGGCCGCCGGTCATGTACTCACAGCCGTGGTCGCCCACGCCCTCGACCACCGCGGTGGCGCCCGAGTTGCGCACGGCGAACCGCTCGCCGACCACGCCGTTGATGAACGCCTTGCCGCTGGTCGCACCGAACAGGATCACGTTGCCCGCGATGATGTTCTGGTCGGCGACGAAGTCCGACGGCGCGCTCTGCGACGGGCGCACGACGATGTGACCGCCCGAAAGACCCTTGCCGACGTAGTCGTTCGCGTCACCCTGCACCCGCAGCGTGATACCGGCCGGCACGAAGGCGCCGAAGCTGTTGCCCGCGGAACCGGTGAACGTGATGTCGATGGTGTCGTCGGGCAGGCCGGTGCCGCCGTACAGCTTGGTCACCTCGTGGCCGAGCATGGTGCCGACCGTGCGGTTCACGTTCGTGATCTTGGTCTCGAACTTCACCGCCTGGCCGCGCTCCAGCGCGTCCCGGCTCTGCGTGATCAGCTGCTGGTCCAGCGCCTTGTCCAGGCCGTGGTCCTGCGACTTGGTGCAGCGGCGGTCCTGGTACATGAACGCCGTCTCGACGTCGTCCAGGATCGGCGACAGGTCGAGCTTGCTGGCCTTCCAGTGCTCCTTGGCCTTGGAGGTGTCGAGCATGTCGACCCGGCCGATGGCCTCGTCCAGCGTGCGGAAGCCGAGCGACGCCAGCAGTTCGCGGACCTCTTCGGCGATGAACAGGAAGAAGTTCTCGACGAATTCCGGCTTTCCGGTGAAGCGTTCGCGCAGCACCGGGTTCTGCGTCGCGACACCGACGGGGCAGGTGTCGAGGTGGCAGACGCGCATCATGATGCAGCCCGAGACCACCAGCGGGGCGGTGGCGAAGCCGTACTCCTCGGCGCCGAGCAGCGCGGCGATCATGACGTCGCGACCGGTCTTCATCTGACCGTCGACCTGCACCACGATGCGGTCGCGCAGACCGTTCAGCAGCAGCGTCTGCTGGGTCTCGGCGAGGCCGAGCTCCCAGGGACCGCCCGCGTGCTTGAGCGAGGTCAGCGGGGACGCGCCGGTGCCGCCGTCGTGGCCGGAGATCAGCACGACGTCCGCGTGCGCCTTCGACACACCGGCGGCGACGGTGCCGACGCCGGGCTCCGCGACAAGTTTCACGTGAATCCGAGCCTGCGGGTTCGCGTTCTTCAGGTCGTGGATCAGCTGCGCCAGGTCCTCGATCGAGTAGATGTCGTGGTGCGGCGGCGGCGAGATCAGGCCGACGCCAGGCGTCGAGTGCCGCACCTCGGCGACCCACGGGTACACCTTGTGCGCGGGCAGCTGGCCGCCCTCGCCCGGCTTGGCGCCCTGGGCCATCTTGATCTGGATGTCGGTGCAGTTGGTCAGGTAGTGCGCGGTGACGCCGAAGCGACCCGAGGCAACCTGCTTGATCGCCGAACGACGCCAGTCGCCGTTCTCCTCGACCTCGAAGCGGGCCGGGTGCTCGCCGCCCTCACCGGAGTTCGAGCGGCCGCCGAGCCGGTTCATCGCGATCGCGAGGGTCTCGTGCGCCTCGGCCGAGATGGAGCCGTAGCTCATCGCGCCGGTGGAGAACCGCTTCACGATCTCCGAGGCGGGCTCGACCTCGTCGATCGAGATCGGCGCGCGCTGACCGCCCTTGAACTTGAAAAGGCCGCGCAGCGAAGCCAGACGCTCGGACTGGTCGTCGACCAGCTTGGTGTACTCCTTGAAGATCGAGTACTGGCCCGAGCGGGTCGCGTGCTGCAGCTTGAAGACGGTGTCCGGGTTGAACAGGTGGTATTCGCCCTCGCGACGCCACTGGTACTCGCCGCCCACCTCGAGCTCGCGGTGCGCGCGCTCGTTGCGGTTCTCCAGGAACGCCACCCGGTGCCGCGCCGCCACGTCGTCGGCGATCTCGTCGAGGCCGATGCCGTCCAGGTGCGAGCGCAGGCCGGTGAAGTACTCGTCCACCAGGTCCTGCGACAGGCCGATCACCTGGAACAGCTGCGCGCCGTTGTACGAGGCCATGGTGGAGATGCCCATCTTGGACATCACCTTCAGCACGCCCTTGCCCGCCGCCTTGTTGTAGTTGGCGACGGCCTTGCGGTAGTCGGCCTCCAGGCTGCCGGTGCCGAGGTCGAGCGCGCCGCGCTCGAGCATGTCCTCGATGGTCTCGAAGGCCATGTACGGGTTGATCGCGGCCGCGCCGAAGCCGACCAGCATCGCCATGTGGTGCACCTCGCGGGCGTCACCGGCCTCGATGACCAGGCCGACCTTGGTGCGGGTGCGCTCGCGCACCAGGTGGTGGTGCACCGAGGAGGTGAGCAGCAGCGACGGGATCGGCGCCAGCTTCTCGTTGGACTCGCGGTCGGAGAGCACGATGATGCGCGCGCCGCCGTCGATGGCCGCCGACACCTGGGTGTTGATGGCCTGCAGCGCCTTGCGCAGGCCCTTGCCACCCTTCTTCACCGAGTACAGGCCGCGCACGACCACCGAACGCAGCTCGGGCTGCGAGCCGTCGTCGTTGATGTGCACGAGCTTGGCCAGCTCGTCGTTGTCCAGGATCGGCTGCTCGATGGCGATCTGCTTGCACGAGTCGGGGCCGGGGTGCAGCAGGTCGGCCTCCGGGCCGATGTTGCGCTTGAGGCTGGTGACGACCTCTTCCCGGATCGCGTCCAGCGGCGGGTTGGTGACCTGCGCGAACAGCTGCGAGAAGTAGTCGAACAGCAGGCGCTGGCGCGACGACAGCACCGCGATCGGGGTGTCGGTGCCCATCGAGCCGAGCGCCTCGAGGCCGGACTTGGCCATCGGGGAGATCAGCAGGTTCAGCTCTTCGTTGGTGTATCCGAAGATCTGCTGGCGGATCAGCACGCGGTCGTGCGACATGTGCACGTGCGGGCGGTCCGGCAGATCCGCGAGGCGGGTCACACCCTCGTCCAGCCACTGCTGGTACGGGTGCTCGGCGGCGAGGTCGGACTTGATCTCGTCGTCGGTGACGATGCGGCCCTTGGAGGTGTCGACCAGGAACATGCGGCCAGGCTGTAGTCGGGCCTTCTTGACGACCTTGGACTGGTCGATATCGAGCACGCCGACCTCGGAGGCCATCACGACGAGGCCGTCCTCGGTGACCCAGATGCGGCTCGGCCGCAGGCCGTTGCGGTCGAGCACGGCGCCGATCACGGTGCCGTCGGAGAAGCACACCGACGCCGGGCCGTCCCACGGCTCCATCAGCATCGAGTGGTACTCGTAGAACGCCCGCCGCTGCGGGTCCATGTTCTCGTTGCGTTCCCAGGCCTCGGGAATCATCATCAGCACCGCGTGGGGCAGGCTGCGGCCGCCGAGGTGCAGCAGTTCCAGCACCTCGTCGAAGCGGGCCGTGTCGCTCGCACCCGGGGTACAGACGGGGAAGATCTTCTCCAGGCGGTTCTTGCCCGCGGAGTCGGTCCCGAACACGTCGCTGTTCAGCAGCGCCTCGCGGGCGCGCATCCAGTTCTCGTTGCCGGTGACGGTGTTGATCTCACCGTTGTGCGCCACCCGGCGGAACGGGTGCGCGAGCGGCCACGACGGGAAGGTGTTCGTGGAGAACCGGGAGTGCACGATGCCGAGGGCGGACTCCACCCGGCCGTCCTGCAGGTCCAGGTAGAAGGCGCGCAGCTGGGGCGTGGTGAACATGCCCTTGTAGACGAAGGTCTGGCCGGACAGGCTCGGGAAGTACACCGACTCCCTGCCGACGGCGCCCTCGCCCGCGCCCTGCGAGCCGAGCTCGTGCTCGACGCGCTTGCGGATGACGTAGGCGCGACGCTCCAGGTCCATGCCGGACAGCTGCTCGGCGGCACTCTTCGGCGAGGCGATGAAGATCTGGCGGAAGGTCGGCATGGCGTCGCGTGACAGCGCGCCGAGCGACGACTCGTCGATCGGCACCTCGCGCCAGCCGAGAACCTCGAGGCCCTCTTCCTTGACGATCTTCTCCACGCCGTATGCGGCGCGCGCGGCCTCGCGACGGGCCTGCGGCAGGAAGGCGATACCGGACGCGTAGGACCCTTCGGCGGGCAGCTCGAAGTCCACGATCGCGCGGAAGAAACGGTCCGGGATCTGGATCAGGATGCCCGCGCCGTCGCCGGAATTCGGCTCGGCACCTGCAGCACCGCGGTGCTCCAGATTCAAGAGGGCCGTAATAGCCTTGTCCACGATGTCGCGGCTGCGGCGGCCGTGCATATCGACGACGAATGCGACACCGCAGGCGTCGTGTTCGTTCGCCGGGTCGTAAAGACCGATGGGTCCAGGTGACCTGTGGCCAGGAAGTTGCGTCATGCCTCTGCCTTCAAGAAAGTGGCCTTCGATGAAAAAACGGCCTTTCGTCGAACGCCTCCGTCAAGACTGCGCCCGTACGTTCCGGAATCCAGCCGCGCTGATGGTCTTCCGGCGTGCAGTCACGTCTCCAGTTGTCCACCCGCGATGGTTAAGTGGGTGCTCGTAGGTAACGGAACGCTTACGTGTTCCGTACCTCCGCGCGGGTGTTCGCCCGCTACTCTGGGCACCTGCCTGGTGAGCCGAGCGGGCGATGGTTGCCGAGCTTTTCGTGTTCGGCGTAAGAGCAAACGATAAGTCAGGTCCGGGGCCCAACCAACTTAGGTAGCACTAATAACCTGGTCTAGCTGGGCTTCTTCATAACGGTCCTCCACGTGTGCGCGTCGTCCAGTGTAAAGCAGCGAATGGGCCCCGATCGAGCCCCCGGCACTCGGTGCCGAGTGGAGGACGCACGCCTCCGCACGCCGGTCCTACGGGGCCGCACAACCCCGAGAACAGGCGCTCACCTGCATCGAAGATGATTTCCCCTGCCCGGAGAACGGCAAACCATCTGTGCCGCGGCTAACTCGTTCGCGACCTCGATGAGACATTTCCGACAGGGGTGTGACAAGCCTCAGAAGGTATCCGACCGTCCGGATTCTTTTGCCCCGTGTGCTTTTCAGCACATTTTCAGCAAACAAGATCAGTGTTGTTGCACACACCGCGCGGAGCGTTCGCCGACCGCCGCTCAGCACAGGGCGGAAACGGCGCGAATCAGCGCCAGCCGATGCAGCGGATCCATGCTCTGGAGCAGGGCGAACACGCCGTGCGCCAGTCGTTCCATGCAATCACGCGCGGCCAGTTCGGCCCGGTGCTCGACAAGCTGGTCCATGATCGCCAGGTTCAGCCGATCGATCGTCGGACGCACGTCGGTCAGATCCGGTGGCGTACTCGGGGCGGCGGCGGGGTCGAACCGCCAGCGCGCGATCAGGCCGTACTGCACCGTCTTGCTGGCCTCGATCTGGCCGAAAAACACCCTCCTGACCCAGTTTTCGGGCAGGCTGTCGGCCGCGCCGATGCGCGCCATGGCGTCGTAGACCTCCGCCTCGCGCACCGGGTCGTCGATGACCGGCGCCGATCCGTCGCGCGCGGCGTCAGCCCACTTGGCGGCCGCAACGGCGTCGGCGGTGTCGAGACGCTGGGCGATCAGGAAGACGAGCGGGTCAAGCGACCTGTTCAGAGGCTCGCCGGGAACCGGTCGAGCACTACCCGCGGCCCACACCAGCAGCACCGCCGACAGCAGTGCCACCGCGAGTGCGCGCATGCTCCCGCCCGTTCGCTCGACAACGAATCACCCAGTCAGGTTAGGCGAAACCGCCGCCCTCGCTGTGAGCCTTGCCACATCCACCCGGCCGTACTCGGTGTGTCGGGCTCCTGCCTGTCACGCTGGGGCCACGAATCTGTGACAGTTTCGCCAAGCTCCAAACGACTGGGACGTAGAGGATGTGAGATCCCCATGACCGTCACCGGCTTGTTCACCTGGCTCGGCGGAGGTCAGACCGGTGAACTCACCGAACGCCACGAGCGCGCGAGCTATGCCGTCACCGGCGCGGCGGTCGCGCTGTTCGCCCTGGTGGCGGGGTCCGTGACGACCTTGGCGCTGGCCGTGACCGACGGCTGGCCGCTGTTCGCCATCGTTCCGGTCGCGCTGATCGTCGCACTGCTCGCGGGCACCGTCGGCCGTGCGCTCGCCACGGCGCGTCCCGGCCGCATGCCCGACCGGCTCGGACTGGCCGGGCGGATCGCGGTGGCCGTCCTCACCGGCGTGCTGCTCGGCGAACTGGCGAGCACGGCGCTGTTCGGCGGCTCGGTGAACCGCGTCCTCGACGAAAAGGCCCACGCCGCCGTCGAATCCGCTCCCGCGGTGGTCGCGGCCCGCGCCGACCTCGACAGGGCGCGTGCCGACCGCACCGCCCTCGATCAGACCATCGCCGCCGCGCAGGCGGATATCGACCGCGCACTGGTGATCGCGCGGTGCGAATTCAATCCGACCCCGGAATGCCCGCAGACCCGGATCACCGGCGTGCCAGGCCGGGGGCCGGAATCCCAGACCGCCAACGAGATGCTCGACGACGCCCGCGACCGGCTCGCCGTGGCCCAGGACCGGGCGGCCGAGTTGGACCGGCGCCTGACCGAGGCCGAAAGCGCAACGGCCGCAGCCCGATCCGCCGCCTTCACGGACGGTGATCGGGGACTGGGTGCGCGCTGGGTCGCGATGAACGACCACACCGCGGCGACCGGCGGCGCGCTGCTGCGGCTGGCGAGCCTGGTCGCCTTCGTGCTGCTCGCCCTGCTGCCGCTGCTGCTGCGCTGGTGGCGCGGGGAGACCTCGTTCGACCGGCACACCGCGGCCCGTGCCGTGGTCGACCGCGCCGAACGCGAGGCCGACGCGGCCATCGCGGTCAAGCAGGCCGAGGTGCGCGCGGAGGCCGAGCACCTGCGCGCCGAACAGCAGCTCACCGCCACCAGGCTCGCCGCGGAGGCCGACACCGCCATCGACAGGGAACGCCAGCGCACCCGCATCATCGCGGCCATCGGCGGGCTGGAGATCGGCATCACCGAACCCCGCGGCCTAGACCAGCCGAGGCAGCCCGAACTGCCAGCCGCACCGGCTGCCGATCGAAAGGACAGCTCCGTGTCTCAGGACGGGATCGTGACACCGAACCTGCCCGCGACCGTCGGCGCGGCCGTGCCCGCGCCGACCACGGGTCCGGGCGCGCTCGCTCCTGCCGCGCCGCGAGCCGAGGAGCCCAAGGGCGGCGGGCTGGAGCTGCCGATCATCGGCACGGTGCCGTTCACCGACACCGCGGCGCGCTGGATCCGCCCGCTGGTGCCCTCCTTCGTCGCCAACGCGATCGACACAGCGACGCACCCGCTGCGCACCGCGCGGCAGGCCTTCGAAGAGGTGGAGGAGATCACCTTCACGCTGCGCCGCACCAGGAAGGTGACGGTGGACTCGCAGGATTCGCACGCTCATGGCCAGCCGCACGTGGTCGCGCCGCAGGCCGGCTACCAGCTGCCGCCCGGCTCGCCCGAGGCATGGCACGCGCACCACATCGCCTCGACCGTGGTCGACGCACCGCATCCGGCGACGCACGATCCGCGATACTCCGCGCTTCACCAGGGATACGGGCCGTACTACGGTCTGCCGCCCGTCGCGCACAGTGACGAGCTGACCGCCCGCGAGCAGCGGGAACTTCCTGGCCACCGTGGTCAGCGGGAGCTTCCGCCCGGGCGCTGACCGGGCGGAGCAGGCGTGCGGCGATCGACCGGGCGGCGTCGTGCCGGTCATGGGGAAGTCCGATCATGGCCGAGTCGCCGTTGGGCGACATCCGGTCGTGGTGACATCTCCGGGTGGGTTCGCACGTGGCGATCTACTCTGCACGCATGTCGGTGCGCGATGTGACGAACCAAACACCTGCGCCGTGGGGTTCGCGACTGCTCGGGTCGGCACAGGAGTCCTCGGGAGTGCGGCGCGTCCGTATCCAGCTGCTGCTCACGGTTCCGCTACTGCTCGCCAATCTCACCGGCATGGTCGTCTCGATCGCGCTCGGCGGGTTCGTGCTGCCCGGCCCCTCGGTGTTCACCCGTGACCTGCTGTTGCTCGACGTGATCGCCGCGCCGGTGTACGCCGGGCTGGCGACGGTCTTCGGCGTGTGGTGGGGCACGACGCGCGGACTGCGCGCGCTGCGCTGGGCGATCGAGGCCGACCATGTTCCCACCGAGTCCGAACAGGCTGCGGCGGCTGCGGTGCCGCGCAAGCTGGTGGTGCAGCAGGGCGCATTGTGGCTCGGCGGGCTCGTCGTGCTCACGACGCTGTACGGGTTGGCAGAGCCGGAGTTGATCCCGAAGATAGCGTTCGCGGTCGGTTTCAGCGCGATCGTGGTGTGCGCGAACAGCTATTTGATCATCGAGTTCGCGCTGCGACCTGTGACCACGCGGGTGCTCGAGGCCGCGCCCGCCCATCGCCGCCGCGGCATCGGCGTCTTCGGGCGCTCGCTGCTGGCCTGGATACTCGGTTCCGGCGTGCCGGTGGGCGGCTTGATGGTGATCGCGGTGCTCGCGCTGGCGCGCTCGGATGTGAGCGTTGAGCGCCTGGCCGTCTGCGTTCTCGCCCTCGGCGGCGCCACACTGGTGTTCGGCCTGCTGCTGACAACCCAGACGCTGGCCGCGACCGTTGCCCCGATCCAGGGTGTGCGCCAAGCCATGCGTCAGGTGGAGAAGGGCGATCTCGACGTCTCGCTCGCGGTGTACGACGGCACCGAATTGGGCGAGCTGCAAAGCGGTTTCAACCACATGGTGCAAGGCTTGCGGGAGCGCGAGCAGATCCGCGACCTGTTCGGCAGGCACGTCGGCCAGGACGTCGCCGACGCCGCGCTGGCCGCCGAGCCGGAGCTGGGCGGGGTGGAAACCGACGCGGCGGCGCTGTTCATCGACATCGTCGGCTCGACGACGATGACCGCCACCCGATCCGCCACCGAAACCGTCGCCCTGCTGAACCGCTTCTTCGGGCTGGTGGTGGACGAGGTCGAGCGCTGCGGCGGACTGCTCAACAAGTTCGAGGGCGACGCGGCGCTCGCGGTCTTCGGCACCCCGACTCCCCTGCCCGACGCGGCGGGCGCCGCGCTGGCCTGCGCCCGCGCCATCCGCGCTCGCCTCGGCGAAATCCCAGAGCTCACAGCCGGTCTCGGCGTGGCGGCGGGGCGGGTGGTCGCGGGCAATGTCGGCGCGCACCAGCGCTACGAATTCACGGTCATCGGCGACGCGGTCAACGAGGCCGCGCGGCTGTGTGAACTCGCCAAACAGGATTCGGGGCTGCTCCTCGCGTCCGGGTCGACCGTCGGCGACGCGGACACGGAAGAGGGCGAGCACTGGCAGCTCGGCGAGTCGGTCACACTGCGCGGCCGCATCGCGCCGACGATCTTGGCCCGCCCCACCTGAATCCGAACGCACGGCACGGTGTTTCCGAGCAGCGAGTCGCCGATACCGACCGTCGACGAACGCCGAGCCAGCGGCTCCCCAGCGCCCGAATCACGGGAACCGAGAACCCTAGTCACCGCTCCCGAGCGCCCGCGCCAGCGCGGCCGAACACCCCGGCTACTCTCCGCAATGCACGAATCACGATGGCCGAAAACCCGATTCACGCCCGAGTCGCCGCCGATCAGCGGACTGTCTGAAAGCGACGGGCTCGCACCCCCTCGATCGGAGTGCGAGCCCATACCGCATCACGAGCGCGCCGCGCGCAGGCGGAAGGCCACCCACGCGGCGATCAACAGCACCGACGCGGTGCCGAGCGCGGCCAGGTGAATACCGGAGACGAAGGCCTCGTGCACCGAGACCAGGAAGGTCTCGGCCGCGGCTTCCGGCAGCTGACGGGCGAATTCGGTGGCGGCGCCGAGCGATTCGGACGCGACGCCGACGGACTCCGCGGGCAGCTCGGACACGTCGAGGCCATTGCGGAAGATCGCCATGACCACGCTGCCGAGCAGCGCGACGCCGAGGGCGATGCCGGTCTCGTAGGCGGTCTCGGAGACCGCCGCGGCCGCGCCGGCCCGCGCCGCAGGGGCGGAGCTGACCACCAGGTCCGACGACACCGTCAGCGCGACACCGACGCCCGCGCCGACGCCGAGGAACCCGAGGACGAACAGCACCGTGCTGGTCGCGGCGTCCGGACTTAGCCAGCGGAACAGCACCGCGCCGAGCGCCGCCGTCACCAGCGCGGCCGCCAGCACCGCGCCCGGCCGGAAGCGCCGCAGCAGCCAGGCCGCCGCCAGCGACGCGACCACGCTGGCCACCAGACCCGGCAGCAACAGCAGACCGGCCTGCATCGGCGACTTGCCGAGCACCAGCTGCAGATACTGCGAGCCGAAGAACAGCACACCCGCCAAGGCGAACACCGCGAGCAGGTTGGTCAGCACCGCGGTGCGAAACCTGGGCAGCGCGAACAGCTTCAGGTCCAGCATCGGATGCGCGAGCCTGCGCTGCCTGCGCACGAAGAGCACGCCCGCGAGCACGCCCACCGCGCCGACGGCGACCAGCGCCGCGCTCGGACCGTGCGCCGCGGCTTCCTTCACCGCGTACACGATCGGCACCAGGGCCAGCATGGAGAGGACCGCGCTCGGCAGGTCGAAGCGGCCGGGGTTGGGGTCGCGCGATTCCGGGATCAGCACTGGGCCCAGCGCGACGAGCACCAGCATGACCGGCAGGTTCACCAGGAACACCGAACCCCACCAGTAGTGCTCGAGCAGCCAGCCGCCGAGCAGCGGACCGGCCGCCGCGCCGCCGCCGGACATCGCGCTCCACACCGCGATCGCGACGGTCCGCTGGCGCGGATCGAGGAACATCGACCGGATCAGGCCGAGGGTCGCGGGCATCAACGTCGCGCCTGCGACGCCCTGCAGCACGCGGGCCGCGATGAGCATGTGCGGCGAGACCGCCCATGCCGCGACGGCGGAGGCGAGACCGAAGCCGACCGCGCCGATGAGCAGCAGCCTGCGCCGCCCGATCCGGTCGCCGAGGTTGCCCATCACCACGAGCAGACCGGCGAGCACGAACGAGTACACGTCGATGATCCACAGCAGCTGCGGCGTGGTGGGGGCGAGGTCGGCGCTGATGGCGGGCAGCGCGAGGTCCAGAACGGTGGCGTCTACCGCGAGCAGCAGCAGGGCGAGAGCTAGTACGGCGAGGCCCGCCCACTCACGCGCGGTGGCGCGGGGTGGGGCGGTCCTGTTTTTCGGCGCGGCGGTGGCCGCGGTCGTTGTCTGGGCGTTCATCGACTTTCTCGACTTCCGTCGTTCTATTTACCGTCCAGACGGTACAGTACAGGACATTACCGTCCAGCCGGTATAGTTCGCGGCGTGACAGCGAACACCCGCGACCGGATCCTGGACGCACTGGAGACATTGCTGCTGGAAAAAGGCATGTCACAGGTGACGCTGGAGAACGTGGCCGCCGCGGCGGGCGTCTCCAAGGGCGGGCTGCTCTATCACTTCAAGAGCAAGGACGCGCTGCTCGCAGGCCTGGTCCGCCGCGTCGGTGAACGGGCCACACAGCAGCTCGCCGACGCGCGAGCCAAGGGCATCTCCGCGGCGGAGTGGTATCTCCAGACGCCCAACCAGGACAACGCCGCCGAGGCCGTGGAACTCGAGCTCTACCGCTCGCTGCTCGCCACCATGCGCACCATCGACGCCCATACCGGTTCCGAGCTCGACGAGATCCAGCGGGCACTGGCCGACCTCATGGCCGCTTGGTCGGACGGACTGGACGCCGAGATCGACGACCCGGTGCGCGCGGACATCATCCGGCTCGTCGGCGACGGGGTGTACCTGCGGGCACTGCTCGGCATCCCGCAGATCGACCCGAAGCGGTACCGCCACGTGATCGCTCGTCTGCTGAAAGCCGAAACCACCGGATAACGGCTGTGTCTGCGCTGCCTCCTCCAGCCCGGACGCCGGGCCGCGGTGCCTGATCGTGCGGCCGGGCGGGGCCTCCGTGGTTACGCTGCGCTGCCTCCTCCAGCCCTGACACCCGGCCGCGGTGCCCGATCGTGCGGCCGGGCGGGGCCTCCGTGGTTACGCTGCGCTGCCTCCTCCAGCCCTGACGCCCGGCCGCGGTGCCCATTAGACTCGGCCGCGTGTTACCAGCCGCTGACCCGGCCGGTGCCGTCGGGGCGGGGAGCGATCCGGTACCAGGGTCCCCTGGAACGACGGTGCCGATCCGGCCGCTGACCTTCCGCGAACTGCTCGACCTGCCGTTCGCCCTGATCCAGGCCAACATCGCCACGCTGGCCGGTACGGCGGCGGCCGCGCTCGTGGTGGCCGAGGTCGTCGTCGTGGTGATCACCGCGAGCGTCTCCGACGCGACCGACGGGTCCGACGCGGGCACGGCGTGGGCGGCGATCCTGTCGACCGTCGCAGGCGCGTGGTTCCTGCGTCTGCTGCTGCGCGGCGTGACGGTGCCGGTCGGGTTGGCGAGCATCGCGGGTGAGCGGATCGGGTGGCGGGCCGCGCTGGCTCGGCTACGCGGGACCGCCCCCGCGCTGCTGATCGGACAGCTGCTGTTCACACTCGTCGGCGTCGGCGTCTTGGCCCTCGGCGCGCTTCTGATCATCACCTTTCCGTTCGCGGTGGTCTGGCTCGGCTACCTGCGCGCCAAGCGATTCCTGGTCGCGCCGGTACTCTTCGCCGAGCGGGGCTCGCACGGTGACGCGGTGCGTCGCACGAAACTCCTTGTCGGCGGCTCGGAATGGTCGCTGACCGGACTGTGGTTGAGCCAGCGCATGCTGTTCACGCTCCTCGCCGTTCCGCTCCTGGCGATCCCGTGGTTCGTCTCGGATTTCTCCGGCACCCACCGCTGGCCGGTGATCGTGCTGCTCACCTCGGCGGTGCTGCTGCTCGTCGCGTTCGGCGAGATCGTCGAGGCGAGCACGCGGGTGGTCTCCTACGTCGATCTGCGGTGCCGCCGCGAAGGTCTGGACATCCGGATACCGTCCGGAGGCGCGCGGTGACCCATCCCGAAACCCCGCCGCCACCGCGCCTCGGTCCGGCCGCGGACCATCGCGCCGCCGCCGACGAGGCCGCCAAGCGCCGCGACTTCGACCGCGCGCTGCGCGAGCGCTTCCGTGCCGTGCTGCGCGGCATGGAACAGCACGGCGTGCTCGAGGTCCGCCGTTCCCGGACCGCCGACGAGACCGTCGACGATGTCTCCGCCGTGCTGCCGCTCGAGGTCACCACCGAACTCCAGCCCGCCGCACGCAGTTTCGACGAGGTCGTCTACGGCGGCCGCGCGGCCACCGAGGACGAGTACCGCAGGCTCGAATACGCCGACCGCTTCTCGGCCGCTGCCCCGCCGCCCGCCGCCGAACCCACCGAGCTGACTCCGGTGGAGACCACGCCGCGCACCCGCCGCAAGCTGCCGCCGCTGCCGCGACTGCTGCGCGACCCGAAGTTCTGGGCGGCGCTCGCCGCGGTGGCCGTGCTCCTGCTGTTGGTCTACGGCGCGATGCAATCCTGTGGCGCACCCACCGCACCGAAACCGCCGCCGGACATCCCGCCGCCGCCACCGCCACCCTCCGACGGCGACATCGACCGGCCGGACATCGGCCCCGGCGAGGACTCGATCTTCTCCCGGCTGCCCGCGCCACTCGCCTTCGGCGGCTTGCAGTTCCTGATCGCGGCCGCACTCCTGGTGTGGTGGCGGGCCAGGCGGCGCGGCGCGCTGGTCGGTGAACCGCGGCCGGTGGAGGTCGCCGCCAACGAACTGCTCGCGGGCCAGGCCGCGCTCTACCGCCGGTCCCGCGACCACGATTACGTCGCGGCGAAACTGCGGGCGGCCACGCTGCGCAGGCTGCGGCCGCTCCTCGGGATCGGCGCCGAGGCGCCGCCCGACCTGCTCGTCGCGGCGGTTGCGGCACGCATCGGCGCGGACCGGCAGCTGGTCGGGAACGCGTTCTTCGGCCCGGTGCCGGACGCGGGCGCGCTGCAGGTCGTCGCCGCACAACTGGAATGGATCGAGACGGAGATCGGATGACCGACAATCGCGCCGCGCTCACCCGGCCGACGGGACGCGGGAATGCCCGCCGAGTACAGGAGGTCGGATGACCACGGACATCACGAAGGCCGCCACCGCCGAACAGGCCGGTGCGGCGTTCGGCGCGCTGCGCGCGGAGATCGGCAAGGCGGTGGTCGGCAACGACAACGCGGTCATGTATCTCGTGCTCGCGCTGCTGTGCCGCGGTCACGTGCTGCTGGAAGGCGTGCCGGGCGTGGCGAAGACGCTGCTCGTCCGCGCGCTGGCCACCGCGCTCGATCTGGACTACGCGCGGGTGCAGTTCACGCCCGACCTGATGCCTGGCGATGTCACGGGATCGCAGATCTACGACCCGCATTCGGCCGAGTTCACCTTCCGGCACGGCCCGGTGTTCACCAATCTGCTGCTCGCCGACGAGATCAACCGCACGCCGCCGAAAACCCAGTCCGCGCTGCTGGAATCGATGGAGGAGCGGCAGGTCTCGGTCGACGGCAAGCCGCAGCCGCTGCCCGACCCGTTCGTCGTGATCGCCACGCAGAATCCGATCGAACAGGAGGGCACCTACCCGTTGCCGGAGGCGCAGCTGGATCGGTTCCTCTTCAAGGTCGACATCCAATTGCCCGGGCGCGACGACGAATTCCGCGTCCTGCAACGGCACGCGGCCGGTTTCGACCCGCGCGATCTCACGGCGGCCGGACTGCGACCGGTGGCCGGGCCCGCGCACATCGCCGCAGCGCGCGCCGCCATCGCCACCGTGACGATCAGTCCGGAGGTGCTGGCCTACACCGTCGATCTGTGCCGGGCCACCCGCACCGCGCCCGCCGTGCAGCACGGCGCGTCTACGCGCGGCGCGACCGCGCTGATGGCGGCCTCGCGGGCGTTCGCGTGGTTGAACGGCCGCGGCTTCGTGACGCCCGACGACGTGAAGTTCGTCGCGGTGGCGGTGCTGCGGCACCGGCTGCACCTGCGGCCGGAGGCCGAACTGGACGGTGTCACCACCGAGGGCGTCATGTCCTCGCTGCTCGGCTCGGTCCCGGTTCCGGTCTAGCCGTGGTCGTCACCGGTCGTCTCGTCGCCGTCGCGGCGGTGCTCGGGTTGTTCGTGGCTGTGATGCTGCCGTCCTGGTACGGGGTCGCCCTTGCGTGCGCCGCACTGGCGATCGCGGTGCTGTTCGACCTGGCCGCGGCGGGCGGGGCGGGCGATCTGACACTGACCAGGCCGGAGCTGACCGCCGTGCGGCAGGGCCGAGCCACCGAGGTGGAGCTCACCGTCGTGAACACCGGCGCGCGCACGGTGCGCGGCCTGCTCTGGGACGACTGGCCGCGCAGCGCGCGCACCGAAAACCGCAGGCACACCCTGCGACTCGCGCCCAACACCAAGGTGCGGCTGCGTACGTCGCTGCGGCCGGTGTACCGCGGCGACCGGGTCGCCGGTCCGGTGACGCTGCGGCTGATCGGCCCGCTCGGCCTGGCGGGCAGGCAGACCAGGCGCACCGTGCCCGCCAGGGTGCGGGCGCTGCCCGCGTTCCGCAGCGAGCGGCTGATGCGCTCGAAAGTGAAACGGCTGCAACACCTCGAGGGACGCAACGTCGCCAACACCCGCGGACAGGGCAGCGAATTCGATTCGTTCCGCGAATACGTCGCGGGCGACGACGTGCGCTCCATCGACTGGCGCGCCACCGCACGCGCCACCGACGTACTGGTGCGCACCTGGCGCCCGGAGCGCAACCGGCACGTGCTGATGCTGCTGGACACCGGCCGGGTCAGCGCGGGCCGGGTCGGCGAAGGCACCCGCCTCGACGCCGCCATCGAAGCCGCGCTGCTGCTCGGCGGGCTGGCCTCGGCGGCGGGCGACGGCGTCGATCTGCTCGCCTACGACCGCACCGTGCGCACCGAGGTGCGCGGCGTGCGCGGCAACCGCCTGCAACTCCAGCTCATGCACGCGCTGGCCGGGGTGACCCCCGCGCTGGTCGACACCGACAGCGCGGGCTTGGTGCGCGCCACCATCGAACGAGCCCGCCGCCGCAGCCTGGTGGTCTGGTTCACCAGTCTGGACGGCGCGGCGGTCGAGGAGAACCTGCTGCCGATGCTGCCCGTCCTCGCGCACCGCCACCGCGTCCTCATCGTCTCGGTGATCGACCCCGACATCGCCGCGGCCGCCACCACCCGCGACGACGTCTACGCCGCGGCCGCCGCGGAAACCGTCCTCGCCGAACGCGCCCTGGTTCAGGAATCCCTGCGCCGCAAGGGTATTGCCGTCGTCTCCGCACCCCCGGACCGCCTCCCCGAGGCCCTCGCCGACGAATACCTCGAACTCAAACAGTCCGGCTCCCTCTGAATGTGCCCGAGGGCTTCCCACACACCGTTAGTACGCCTCGCATAGGCATCGGCCTTGTGAGGCGTCGAAACGGTCTGTGGGAATGCTCGCTACATCACCCGGACGAGGCCGGGGGCCTGCGGCGCGAGGGCGCGGCGCTGGCGTTCGGCGACGATGGCGCCGAGGATCTGGATCGGCGGGTAGCCATGGGGGGCGGGCAGGCGGAGGTGCGCGCAGAGGGCGGCGACCAGAGCCTGGCCGAGGCTCGCCTGCGCGGCCGGGGTGAGGGTACGCAGGCGGGTCAGGTACTGGCGGATGGCCAGGGCGAGATCCTCCGGTATGCCGGAGAGGTCGAGTCCGGCGGCCCAGCCCACGAGCCAGGGCGGCGCGAAGGCGAGCGCAGGCGCGGGCAGGCCGCGCTGGGCGTGCACGACGACCGTGCCCGCGAGCACGTCACCGACGCGGCGGGCGTTCGGGGAGCACATCGAGGTGATCACGGCGATGGCGCCGAAACCCCCGAGCATCCAGAAGTCGACGATGACGCCGGCCAGGCCGCGTGTCATGGCGTGGCGGAAGTCGATGGGTCCGCCGTCGGTGCGGACGACCCGCAGCCCGAGCGCCAGCTTGCCGAGCGACCGGCCGCGGCTGAGCGTCTCCCACGCCACCGGGTAGCCGACCAGCACCGCGACGACGGTCGTCAGCATGATCGCGTCCCCCCACGCCGGGTCGGCGCCGCTGCGCACCACCAGGAGGCCCGCGAGTGCCACGCACAGCACGCCGAGCGTGAGTTGCACCACCAGGTCGATGAGGAACGCGGTGGCGCGTGTGGGTATCCGCGCGATCGGAAGCTCGAGGGCGACCGCTTCGCCGGTGGTGAACTCAGCCATCTCGATAGCATTCTTGCGACCGGCGGTAGTGGGAGGCAACCGATATGGACGTAGACGCATACAGTTACGCGCACCGGCGGTCCTGGGACCGGCTCGACCAGCTGGCGCGAAGGCGCAAGCTGAGCGGGGCCGAGTCCGACGAACTGGTCGCGCTGTACCGGCGGACGTCACAGCAGCTGGCCAGGCTGCAATCACACAGCCCGGATCCGGAGCTCATCGCCGGGCTCAGCGCCCTGCTCGCCAGGGCGCGCGGACGGGTGCTCGGCACCAGGACCGACACCTGGGGTGAGATCGCACACTTCTTCACGCACCGCTTCCCGGCCGCGGTCTACCGCGCGTGGTCGTGGTGGGCGTCGGTGGCCGCGCTGTTCGTCGCGGTCTCGGCATGGCTGGCGATCTGGATCGAGGGGTCGGGCCGGGCCCGCGAGCTGTTCGGCATTCCCACCGACAACTCCGCGATCACCGCGCCGGGCGGCGCGTTCGAGACCTATTACACGGAGCACCCGAACGACGCGTTCGCCGCGCAGGTGTGGACCAACAACGCGTGGGTGGCGGCGATCGCGCTGTTCACCGGCGTGCTGATCCTGCCAGCGGTGTATCTGCTGTTCATGAACGCGCTGAACGTCGGCATCACCGCCGGGCTGATGGCCGAGGCGGACCGGCTCGATTCGTTCTTCGGCTTCATCCTTCCGCACGGAACCCTGGAACTGACCGCGGTTTTCGTGGCGGGTGGCGCGGGACTGAAGCTGGGCTGGACCCTCGTCGACCCCGGCCGGCTGAGCCGCATCGAGGCGGTCGCCAGGCAGGGCAGGGCGACGGCGACGATCGCGCTCGGTTTGGTCGTGGTGCTGTTCGTGTCGGGACTGCTGGAGGGATTCGTGACGCCGAGTCCGCTTCCCGCCCCGGTACGAATCGGTATCGGGTTCGCGGCCGAGGCGCTTTTCCTCGCCTACGTGTTCGGCGCGGGGCGAAGGGCGGCCCTCGCGCAGGACGCGGCGGCGGCTTTGCCGGTCGAAGAAGCGGAGCGTTGGCAGACAACCTCGGGCACACGCTGAGCGGAACGGCTCCGGACAATCGGTAGCAACGCCGAGCGGCAGATCGGTTGCGATATCCCCCATTTGAGTTCCGCTGGCCGCAGCGAGTCGCTGCTCAGCTGCGGCCAGCGTTGCCGTCAACTCTACACAATCGTTATGCCCGCGCAACCCTCCACGCCGGTGTGGAGCGTATAAAGCAGCGCGCCAGCAAACCCCTGTGACCACACAGTTTTTCACACTGGCAGCTAACCCCTAGCTGACGCCCGATTGCCCGAATTCGACCCCTCCGAAGCGCGCCCGAAGGGCGCTTGAAAACCTCTGCGCCGGCCCTTTCACGCGCCAAACAATTGGCTACGGAATGGTTAGCCAAAGCTTCTTTCGGGCATCGGTATGTATCCACAACAACGCATCTACCAGGTGTTTTGTCAACTCTATTTTCGATAACTACATGTTCCAGAAGGGAAAAGAGACCCGAAGTTTGTTTACCGCCGTCCAAACAAGATCGCCACCCAGTCGCGACGGCGTCCAACCTACTCGAATCATGTGGAGGCGGATGGTTGCCAGGCGCGGAATTGCGTGCCCGCGGCCGAACATCGAGCGGTACCCCAGCACCGAAACCGCAATCTGAACCGGCCGTGTGATCTTCGCCTCACCATCCCGCTCACCGGGGCCAAAAGACCAGGGTCGGGCCGATTTCGGGTAGTGAAACGACCGCGTCCGGCCGAGCGGAAAAGCTCGGCCGGACGCATTCAGGTGTGTTGACGATCACGCCTCCGCGAGACCGATTCGCGCGTGCACCAGCCGCAGCGGGCGCGGCGCGAACCAAGCCGCCGGGCCGAGCAGCCGCATCGCCACCGGAACGAGCACACCACGCACCAGCGTCGCGTCGATCAGGATGGCCAGCCCGGCACCGAGCCCGAAGAACTGGATGAACCGCACGTCGCTGGTGACGAAGGCGAGGAAGCTGATCGAGATCAGCGCCGCCGCCGTGGTCACCAGCCTGCCCGTGCGAGCCAGCCCTTCGACGACGGCGTCATGCGTTGACGCGCCCCTGTCGTGCATCTCCTTGATCCGGCTGATCACGAAAACCTCGTAGTCCATGGACAACCCGAATGTGATGCAGAACAACAACAGCAGCATCGACACGTCCAGCGGCGCGGGCGTGAAGCCGAGCAGACCGGACAGGTGCCCGTCCTGGAAGACGAAGACCATCAACCCGAGCGTGGCCGCCAGGCTCAGCATGTTCGACAGCAGCGCACGCAACGGCTGCACGACGCTGCCGGTGAAAAGGAACAGCAATACGAAGGTGGTGAGCACGATCCACGCCACCGCCACCGGCAATCGCGATCCGATCGACGCCAGGCTGTCGCGCAGCTCGGCGACTTGTCCGCCGACCAGAGCCGTTGCCGGAGCGGGCACATCGCGCACCCGGTCGACCAGCTCGCGCGCCTCGGTCGAATCGCGGTCGAGATCGGTGAGCACGGTGAGGCGCTGGGCGTCGGGTCTGGCGAATCGCGCGTCGGCGGGCGAACTCGCGGTGCGCTCGCCGCGCACGAAAGTGCCCGCGCTGGAATCGACCTGGGTGACGTGCGTCACTCGGGACAACGCGGCCGCATAGTCGGCGAGCGGACCCGCCTCGACCGCCGAGGCGGTGACCACGGACAGCGCGTTGGCGTCGCCGCCGCCGAAATCCTCGCGCAGCGCGTCGCCGACCTGGCGAACGTCGGTGCTGGTCGGCAACACGCGATCGTCGGGCGTACCGAACTGGACGTTCAGCAGCGGCGCCGCGGCCAGCAGCAGCGCCGCCACCACCGGAATGCCGGTGACCAACGGACGCCGCATCGCAAAGCTCGCAACTCCCGCCCAGAACGGCGCCGCGTCACCGCGAATGCCGCGCACCCCCGGGATCTTCCACGCATCGGACTTGGCGCCGAGCGCGACGAGCAGCGCGGGCAGTGTGACCACGGCGGCCGTGGCCGAGATGGCGACAACGCCGATGCCCGCGTAGGCGAACGAGCGCAGGAAGTACTGCGGGAAGATCACCAGCGAGGAAAGCGCCGCACCGACGGTGGCCGCACTGAACACGATGGTGCGCCCGGCCGTCGACACCGCGCCGACCACCGCCTCGTCGGGTGACGCCCCCGCCGCGCGTCGTTCCCGGAAGCGGCTGACCATGAGCAGCCCGTAGTCCACGGCGAGGCCGAGGCCGAGAGCGGTCGTCAGGTTCACCGCGTACACCGACACGTCGGTCATGGATCCGAGGATCGACAGCTCGGTGAAGGTGCCGAGGATCGCGACGCCGCCGACCACCATGGTGAGCAGTGCGGCGACCACATTGCCGAACGCCAGCACGAGCAGCGCGAGGATCAGCGGCACCGCTATGCCCTCGGCCAAGCCGAGATCCGCGCCGATCTGTTCGGCGACGGCGTGGAAGATCGGATTGGTGCCACCGATCCGGACATCGGCGATCGGGCCGTCGGAGCGGTACTCGGCGACGATGTCCGCGGCGATCTCGGTCCCCCTTGTCGGGTCCTGATCGGCCCCGCCGGCCAGGATGACCGCGGCCGTGCCGTCTCCCGACCGCATCGCGGGAGAGCCGGTGTCCCAGTACGACACCACATTGACCAGGCGGTCGTCGGCCGCCAGCCTGCGCGCGAGCTCCCTGCCGAATCCGGCGATCGCCTCGGCGTCGACGTTGCCCTGCTCGGCGCGGATCAGGAAGACGTAATCGGTGTCGGCGCCGAACTCGTCGGCCAGTTGCGCGGTCGCGGTGCTGGATTCCACGTTCGGATCCTCCTGACCGCCGGGTTGCATCTTGCTGAACGCGGTGGCGCCGAGAGCGCCGCCCGCGATCAGGGCGAGCACGCTCGCCACGAGTATCCAGCGTGCGTGGGCGGCCACGAAGCGGCCGAGTCGTTCGAACATGTCGAGCCTCCCGGTGAGCATGTTTGCATGCGTAAACTTTACGGGCGTTAACTTGCCACCGATGTGTGCGGGTGTCAACATCGAAGAGGTGACGACATCGGAATCGGCGACCGAACAGGCGGCGCGGCGCCCCAACCGTGCGGGCCCCTACCACCACGGGGACCTGCGCAATGCCTTGGTGCGCGCGGCCGCGGAACTCGCCGAGACCGGCGGGCCGGAGGCGGTCACCGTCCGCGCCGCCGCCCGCCGCGTCGGCGTCACGCCCACCGCCGCCTACCGTCACTTCACGAACCACGAGCAGCTGCTCGAGGCCGCGCAAGAGCAGGCGCAGCAGGCGCTGTTCGACGCCATGGCCGAGCACATCCAGATGTATCCGCCCGACGCCGACGCGGTGACCCGCCTGTTCGCGGTCGGGCGCGCATATATCGTCATCGCCATGCGCGAGCCCGGCCTCTTTCGCACCGCGTTCTGCAACAGCGAACAGGACGGCCCGGAGGACTGGAACGCCCCCGCCTTCGACCTACTCTCGGATCTGCTGGACGAGCTCGTCGAGATCGGCTTCACCGATCCCGCGCACCGACCGGACGCCGAGTTCGCGGCCTGGTCCGCGGTGCACGGCATGGCTTCGCTGCTCATCGAGGGGGCAGTGCCCGACCGAGGTCCGGCGGCGAGGGATCTCGCCATCGCGCGCACCCTCGCGATGGTCGAGCGCGGGCTGGCGACGGGTCCGAACGCCGCGAAATTCCACCGGAGTGCGGAGCGCGCAGCAATGCCCGACGAATCGGACTGATCGACGCGGTGCACACAACCTGGGGATAAACGCGCGGATGTCGTTGTGAGCGGACGCAGTTCCGTGTTGGCGGCGCGGCGCCGACCGGTTATCCACAGGACGGGCAGTGGGTCAACACTTCGTAAACAGGTGTTCTACCAGCGAAAACAAGGTCTTCATCTGGCGCGACTGCTGGATTTCCGCTGGCGCGCAAGGAGTTTCACGGACCATCCGCCGAGTTGTCCACAGCCTGGCGCACATCCCATGCGCCGCACACGTTTTCCACAGAAACGCCCGGGATATCCACAGGCTTGGTGGTGGCGGTCAGCCGACCCGCAAAACGCCGGTAACCGTGCCCTGCAACACCCGCCCGCTCGCGGTGATCAGCGGGGACATCTGGAGCGGATCGTCCACAACGGTGCCAGGCAGCGGCGTGTTCGAGACCACCGCTCCGGTGCCCGGATCGATGACGGTGAACGCATAGCCGTCGAGCGGCGTGGTGACGTCGAGCCCGCGCCGGGTGACCGTGTAGACGAAGCCGTCCGCGGTGGACAGGTGCGGCACGGCGGCGCTGCGGACGGTGTTCTCCCAGACCGTGCGGCAGCCGCCCGCGTCATCGATGTCGACGCGGGTCATCCCGCCGACGAACGGCGCGCTCGGGGGCACCGCAGGGCCCGCGTCGTCCGGCACCGCGGGATACGGATAGCCGTAGGTGCCGGCCACGAACACCGACCGGCCGACGCCGATCGGCGAATTCTCGCTGCCCGCGCCGCCCTCGGTCAGCACCGGCTGCGCGCACACCAGCCGACCGGTGCCCGAGGCGTAGACGAGCACCCGCACCTGCCCGTCGGCGTTGTCCACGATGGTCAGGTATTCGGCGCCGGTGTGCGGGCCGAAGTAGGTCGGGGTGGAGCCCGTGCCCCAGCTCAGCTGTCCCGGTTTGCGCGCGGAGCCGCGGTCGTAGGCCGCACGCCAGATCACCTCGGGCCGACCGGACGCGTCAGCGCGGAGTTCGTAGAGGGCGTGCGTGGTAGCCACGGCGATTCGCCCGCTGGGCGCCGCCGAGATGCTGTTGGCCACCAGCTCACCGGCGGGCAGCGCCACCGTCGTGGCCGCGCCCGCCGGAGTGACCAGGCCGACGAGCCCCTTGCCGGTGGCGAACCAGACATTGCCCGACCAGTCCGGCACCAACCCGGTCACGTTGTCGTCGGCCGGAATCGCGCCGGAGAGGTCGGTGCGCGTGTCGACGCGCAGCTGCCAGCCGCCTCCGGAGCTCTTGGCGTGCGCGACGCGCAACAGCGCGCGATCGCCGTCCACCACCACGAGGCGGTCGGCATTGTCGAGATAGGCGTACACGCCGCCGAGCAGGCTGCCCTTGGACAGTTCCAGCGAGGCGAGCGAGCGGCCGACCGGCCCGGCGCCCGGATCGAGCAGGTGCACCGTCGGAGTCCGCCCCACGATGGCGGTGCACAACGCGACGACGAGGCCGTCGGAGCCTTGCAGCAGCGTCGGGCACGCGGCGCCCAGCGGATACGCGCCGACCCCGCGCAGACCGGGCCCCGGTCCCGCCAAAGGCGTTGCGTCCGAAGACCCCGCGTCGCCGTGCATGGTCGACGTGCCGTTCGGGCCGAGGTGCGGATTCGAGGGCGCGAGCGGCCCCCACTGCTCGGCCGCTTGCGCCTGGCCCGGCGAACCCAGCGCCAGAAGGCAGGCGGCGAACAGTACAAGCGACCGACCGTGCTGCGAAGGCACGCCAGAGGTGTTACCCATGGAAGCTACGTAATCAGACAGCGCGTCGGACCTCGGCGGCCTTACATCAACGCGCCGCCGTCGATGCGGATCTCCGTGCCGGTCATGTAGCGGCCGTCGTCCGAAGCAACCATCGCGACCACACCCGCGATATCCTCCGGCGTGCCGAGCGCGCCGCCGTTGAGCCAGCCCGTCAGCCGCGCGAACAGGCTGTAGTCCACGCCCTCCGGCTGGTCGAGAATCGACTTGGTCGTGATCCCACTGGTGATGCCCGCGGGCACGATGTTCACCGCGCGTAAACCCTGCTTGGCATATTCCAGCGCGATCGAATGCGTGAACGCGCTGACCCCGCCCTTCGACGCGGCGTAGGCGGCGAGATACGGCGCTGCGCTGTATGCCGCGGTCGAGGACAGGTTGACCACCACGCCGTGCCCCGACTCCACCAGCGCGGGCAGCGCGCTCTGCGTCATCAGGAAGGTCCCGGTCAGGTTGACCGTGATCACCTGGTTCCACGCGTCCAACGGCATCTCGTGCGTCCGCGCAGGCCGCAGAATCCCCGCCGCGTTCACCAGCACATCCAGCCCACCGAGAAACTCGAGCGCCGCCGCGGTCCCCGCCCGCACCGACTCCACGTCGGCGATGTTCACCTCGATCGCGCGAAACCGCTCCCCCGCGTCCCCCGCCTTCTCCGCGGTGACATCCAGCCCAGCCCGATCGATATCGAACCCGACCAGCTCCGCCCCCTCGTCGAGCAGCCGCAGGGCGATCCCCTGCCCGATCCCCGACCCAGCTCCGGTGACGACAACCCGACGACCCTCGTATCTACGCATGCCCAAAATTAGAACAGGTTCCTACAAGGAATCAACCCATCCCACCACCATAATTCCCATGTCCCCACCTGAAACCAGTTCCAGAACCCTCAAGCCCCAACCCGCACGCAACGCCCCCATATAGATCGCCCACATATAGATAAGGCCCTCCCCCACAGCCACACCACCAAGCGCTTCTACAGACAAACCCACCCCCACAGCGACGGCACACTTCCCCCGATCCACAGAACAGCCGCAACCCCCACCAGAAGCACCCATTCGACGCCTACCGGATAGTGCACCCGCCCAACTCGCCAAAGCCCCACTCGGTACCCACCAGATAGCGCCCGCCCGACCCGCCAAAGCCCCCACTCGGTACCCACCAGATAGCGCCCGCCCGACCCGCCAAAGCCCCACTCGGTACCTACCAAATAGCGCCCCCTCGGTACCTATGAAACGGGGGGCCAGGGGGCAGAGCCCCCGGGCGGGGTGTGGGGGCCGCGCCCCCACAAAACACACGAAACGAGAAAAGGCCCATGCCCTTGGTGGGCATGAGCCTCTTATCGAGTGCAGTGGGCGAAGGGGGACTTGAACCCCCACGTCCCGAAGGACACTGGCACCTGAAGCCAGCGCGTCTGCCATTCCGCCACTCGCCCGAGCGACTCCGGAACAGTATCACGGGGTCTGTGAGGAAACGAAATCGGCTGGTCAGTGGGGCTTGTGATGCCCAAGGGGCAGCACGGGAACCCGCCGGGGTTTCCAAGAGTTACAGGTGTGGAGGATCGTGGATATCATGCAATGAACGCGGTCGTTGCGCGACACGCCATGCGCGTGTGTCGTTGTTATCAAGCTGGGAACGAGATAGGAAGACGCTCACCGAAGGGAGGCCGAGATGGGCATCGTTTCACGGTTCGAGCGTCGCCTGCAGGGCGCCGTCGGTGATGTGTTCGCCCGGGTCTTCGGGGGCAACGTCGTGCCCCAGGAGGTGGAGGCGGCGCTGCGACAAGAGGCCGCCGACCACGTCCAGGACTTGGGTGGTGGTCATCGGCTGGCGCCGAACAGTTATGTGATCACCATCAACTCGTCCGATCACCAGCAGCTGGACGCCGATCACGACCTCACGACCCGCGCGTTCGCCAAGCATCTCCAGGACTACATCCGCGATCAAGGGTGGCAGACCTATGGCGAAGTACACGTAGCGTTCGAGGCATCACCTACGCTGCACACCGGACAGTTCAGGGCGAGCGGCCGCGTCGATCCGGACGTCGGCCGTCGAGCTGCACCCGCTCACAGCCCGGAACCCACGCCACAACGACCTGCACACCCGCAACCAGGAGCTGGCCCCATGACGCAGAACTCTGGCTACGACCCGAGCCGTGAGCCCGCGGAGTCCGATCCACGCAATCGCGGGTACGCACCTCCGCCCGGTGGGCGGGCAGGTGGTCCCCAGAATGGTGCGTACCGCGACGAGTACGGGCGCGGTACTGCGCCGTACGGAGCCTCCGAGTACCAGGCGCCGGACTCGCAGCAGGCGTACGGCGACTACCAGAACGGCTACGACTATCAGCAGGGCGGCCAAGGCTATGGCGGCGGCCAGCAGGGCTATGCCGACCAGGGTTACGGCCAGCAGGGCGGTGGCGGCTACGGCCAGCAAGGTTTCGGCGACCAAGGCTACGGCTCGCAGGGCTACCAGGAGCCGGGGTACGGCCAGCAGGGCGGCGGCTACGGCGACCAGGGCTACGGCCAGCAGGGCGGTGGCGGCTACGGCCAGCAGCAGGGCTACGGTGACCAGGGCTATGCCGATCAGGGCTACGGCCAGCAGGCCTACGCCGGTCAGCAGGGTTACGGCCAGCAGGGCTACGCCGAGCCCGGTTACGGCGATCAGGGTTACGCCGATCAGGGCTACGGTTCCGAGGAGCAGGGCGGCTACGGCCAGGCCTACTCGCAACAGCCCGGCTACGGCGGCCAGCAGGCGGGTTACGCCGCGCCGTCGTACAGCGGTGGCGCCGCGGCGGGCTCCGGCTACTCGGCCACGCTGCAACTGGACGACGGCAGCGGCCGCACGTACCAGCTGCGCGAGGGCAGCAACATCATCGGCCGCGGTCAGGACGCGCATTTCCGGCTGCCCGACACCGGCGTCTCGCGCAGGCACATCGAGGTCCGCTGGGACGGCCAGACCGCGATGCTGTCCGATCTCGGGTCGACCAACGGCACGCTCGTCAACGGCTCTCCGGTCCAGGACTGGCAGCTCGCGGACGGTGATGTGATCCGCGCCGGGCATTCCGAGATCCTGATCCGTATCGTCTGATCCCGTAAGCTCGCGGTGCAGGTCACGACATGGCTCTCACGGATTCGTCGGTCGTATCGTGATCGGATTCGACTGACGGCCCTATGATGCTGCCAACGCGCGCGGCCCCGAACCCGGGGTCGGCAAGCCCGGCAGGCCGTGGGGTGGGTCGAACCGCACCTACGGCACCGACATACCTATGGTCGAACAGGAGGTGGAACGCCGTGCAGGGACTGATCCTGCAGTTGACCCGTGCGGGGTTCCTGCTGCTGTTGTGGCTGTTCGTCTGGGCGGTACTGCGGACCTTGCGCAGCGACATCTACGCGGCATCCGGCATACGGATCCAGCCCAGGGCCGCACGCGGTTCCGCGGTGCTGCCTTCCTTCAGCCGAGGCCAGAAGGGCGCCAAATATCTTGTGGTGACTCAAGGTTCACTCGCCGGCACCCGCATCTCACTCGGCACCCAACCGGTGCTGATCGGGCGTGCGGACGATTCGACGCTGGTGCTCACCGATGATTACGCCTCCACCCGACACGCGCGATTGTCCCCGCGTGGTGACGACTGGTACGTCGAAGACCTCGGCTCGACCAACGGCACCTATCTCGATCGCGCCAAAGTCACCACCGCCGTCCGGGTTCCGCTCGGCACCCCAGTCCGTGTCGGCAAGACAGTGATCGAGCTCCGATCGTGACACTCGTTCTCCGCTACGCAGCGCGCAGCGACCGCGGTCTGGTCCGAGGCAACAACGAAGATTCCGTCTACGCGGGCGCCCGCCTGCTCGCACTCGCCGACGGCATGGGCGGGCACGCCGCGGGTGAGGTCGCGTCGCAGTTGATGATCGCCGCGCTGGCGCATCTCGACGACGACGAGCCGGGCGACGACCTGCTCGGCAAGCTCGACACGGCGACGAGGGCGGGCAACGCCGCCATCGCCGATCAGGTCGAGGAGGAGCCCGAGCTCGACGGCATGGGCACCACGCTCACCGCGATCCTGTTCGCGGGCAAGAAGCTCGGGCTGGTGCACATCGGCGATTCGCGCGCCTACCTGTTGCGCGGCGGCGAGCTGGCGCAGATCACCCGCGACGACACCTTCGTGCAGTCGCTGGTGGACGAGGGCCGGATCACGCCCGAACAGGCGCACACCCACCCGCAGCGTTCGCTGATCATGCGCGCACTCACCGGCAACGAGATCGAGCCGACGCTGATCATGCGCGAGGCGCGCGCGGGCGACCGCTACCTGCTGTGCTCGGACGGTCTTTCGGACGTGGTCAGCGACGAGACCATCGCCAACACCATGCGCGAGGGCAGCACCGACGAGTGCGCCGATCGCCTGATCGAACTCGCGCTGCGCAGCGGCGGTCCCGACAACGTCACCGTGGTCGTCGCCGACGTCATCGATCTGGACTATGGCCAGAGCCATCCGATCGTGGCGGGCGCGGCCTCCGGTCAGGACGAGGACACCCCGCCGCCGAACACCGCGGCCGGGCGCGCCGCCGCGATGCGTCCGCCGCGCGCCGCGCCGCCGCGCCGGGCCGCCGCGCCGGAACCGCCGCCGCCGAGCAAGTCGCACCGGCTGCGCTGGGTCCTGCTCGCGGTCGCGCTGGTGGTCGCCGTCGCCGTCGGCCTGCTGGTCGGCTACAAGATGATCCGCAACAACTACTACGTCGGCGCGGACAACGGTCAGGTCGTGATCATGCGCGGGCTGCCGGGTTCGGTGCTCGGGTATTCGATTCACGATGTCGACACCGTCGGCTGCGTCGACCGCAGTGGCGCGCTGACCATCATGAAGACCGGATCGGATCTGCCGTCCGGCTGCCGCCAGCTGCGGGTCAGCGATCTCGAGCAGACCGGGCGCGACAAGGTCGACGCGGGGCTGCCGCCGGGTTCCCTCGGCAAGGCCGAGGACCAGATGCGGCTGCTCGCCGAGCAGGAACTGCTACCACCGTGCCCGGCTCGCGAAACCGCCCAGCCGCCGCAGCAGCCCAGCGTGCCGCAGCCCGGTGTACCGCAGCCCGGTGTCGTGCCGCCTGGCGAACCCGCGCAGGGACCCGTCGCGCCGACCACGACGCCGAACCCGGCACCGACCACCGACCCGGGTGACACCAGGGGAACCGACGCCAGTACACCCACGAGGGTGGAGCAGGCGCCGACATCGACCCCGGCGCAGAACCCCCAGATCTCGGGGGAGAACTGCCGGGTGACGGACTGATGTCCGCACCGGCACCACCGTCCGCGGGGGCCTTCCCCAGTCCCCCGGGCGGATTCGCTCCAGCGCCGCCACCGTCCACCAGACGCAATGTCGAACTGCTGCTGCTCGCGTTCGCCGCACTGATCACGACCGTCTCGCTGTTCCTGGTCGAGGCCAGCCAGGAGCAGTCGATCACCTGGGACATCGCCAAGTACGGTCTGGCCTTCCTCGCCCTGTTCGGCATCGCGCACCTGGCCGTCCGCCGGTTCGCGCCGTTCGCCGATCCGCTGCTGCTGCCGATCGTCGCGCTGCTCAACGGTCTCGGCTTGGTGCTGATCCACCGCCTGGATCTCGGCGCGGCGCAGAATGCGGAATTCAACTCGGAGCGGGTGCCGTCGCCCGATGCCAACCAGCAGATTCTGTGGACCGCGCTCGGCATGGTCGTTTTCGTCACGCTGCTGATCGTGCTGCGCGACTACCGCACGCTGGCGCGCTACAGCTACACCCTCGGCCTGATCGGGCTCGTCGCGCTGATGATCCCGGCGCTGCTGCCCGGGGCGTACTCGGAGACCAACGGTTCCAAGATCTGGATCAGGCTGCCCGGTTTCAGCGTGCAGCCCGGCGAGTTCGCCAAGATCCTGCTGATCATCTTCTTCGCCTCGGTGCTCGTCGCCAAGCGCGATCTGTTCACCACCGCGGGACGGCACATGCTCGGCATGGAGTTCCCGCGCGCCCGCGACCTCGGCCCGATCCTGGTGGTCTGGGTGGTGTGCATCGCGGTGCTCGTCTTCGAGAAGGACCTCGGCACCTCGCTGCTGATCTTCAGCACGGTGCTGGTGATGCTCTACATCGCGACCGAGCGGGTGGGCTGGCTGATCATCGGCGGCAGCCTGCTCGTCATCGGGTTCGTCTTCGCCTACCAGTCGTTCAGCCACGTGCGGGTGCGCACCAACACCTGGCTCGACCCGTTCGCGGATTACCACAACACCGGCTACCAGATCTCGCAGTCGCTGTTCGGCCTCGCCACCGGCGGACTCGCAGGCACCGGCCTCGGCAGCGGACGGCCGAATCAGGTGCCCTTCGCCAACACCGACTTCATCGTCACCACCATCGGTGAGGAGCTCGGCCTGATCGGGCTCACCGCGGTGCTGATCCTTTTCCTCATGCTGGTGATGCGCGGCCTGCGCACCGCGCTCGCCGTGCGCGACAGCTTCGGCAAGCTGCTCGCCGCCGGGCTCTCGTTCACCATCGCCGTCCAGTTGTTCGTCGTCGTCGGCGGCGTCACCAAGCTGATCCCGCTGACCGGACTCACCACGCCGTTCATGTCGTACGGCGGCTCTTCGCTCTTGGCCAACTACGCGTTGCTCGCGCTGCTGATCAAGGTGTCCGACGCGGCCCGCGCACCGGCGCCGGTGCGCAAGAAGGACCCAGCGCCGATCGCCGACGCACAGACCGAGCTGTTGCGCCGCTCGGAAGCGAGGCCGCAGGAATGAACACCCCTCTACGGCGGGTCGCGGTCGCGGTGATGGTGATGATCGTCGCGCTGCTCGCCAACGCCACCTACGTCCAGGTGATCAAGGCCGACGACTACCGCAGCGACCCGCGCAACTCGCGCGTGCTGCTCGATGAGTACTCGCGCCAGCGCGGCCAGATCTCGGCCGGCGGCACCGTGCTGGCCAGCTCGGTCGCCACCGACGACCGCTACAAGTACCTGCGCACCTACCCCACCGATCCGAAGGCCTACGCGCCCGCGACCGGCTATTACTCGATCCAGTACGGCAGCGCCGGGCTGGAACGCTCCGAGGATCAGGTGCTCAACGGTTCGGACAGCCAGCTGTTCGGCCGCAGGCTCGTCGACCTGGTCTCCGGCCGGGATCCGCGCGGCGGCAACGTGCTCACCACCTTGAATCCGGTGATGCAGCAGGTCGCCTACGAACAGCTCAGCGCGAAGGGTTACACGGGCTCGGTGGTGGCCATCGAACCGAGCACCGGCAAGATCCTCACCATGGTGTCCACCCCGAGCTACGACCCGAACCTGCTGGCCGGGCACGACGGGGCCGCCACCACCGAGGCGTGGGACACGCTGAGCAAGGATCCGAGCCAGCCGATGCTGAACCGGGCCGTCTCGCAGACCTACCCGCCCGGCTCCACCTTCAAGGTGGTGGTCACCGCGGCCGCGCTGGCCAACGGCGTCGCGACCCCGGAGGACCAGTTCACCGCCGCGCCCAACATCACGCTGCCGGGCACCAGCACAACGCTGGAGAACTACAACGGCTCGACCTGCGGCTCCGGCCCGACGGCCTCGCTGACCGAGGCGTTCTTCCGGTCGTGCAACACCGCGTTCGTCGAGCTCGGCATCAAGGTGGGCGCCGCCAACCTGAAGGACGAGGCCGCCGCGTTCGGCATCGGCCCGCACCGCGGCATTCCGATTCCGGTGGCGGAGAGCACCGTCGGCACCATCGGCGACAACGCCGCGCTCGGCCAGAGCAGCATCGGCCAGCGCGATGTGGCGCTCACTCCGCTGGACAACGCGGTGATCGCGGCGACCATCGCCAACGGCGGGGTGCGGATGGAGCCGTACCTGGTCGATCAACGGCAGGGGCCCGATCTGAGCGTGTTGTCCAAGACTAAGCCGGTCTCTGTCGGCCAGGCGGTGAGCGCCCAGGTAGCGTCTCAGCTGACCACCTTGATGGTCGCCTCCGAGGAGAACACCGTCGGATCACGCCAGTCCCGATACACGATCGCGTCCAAGACCGGAACGGCCGAGCACGGCAGCAACCCGCGCAACACACCGCCGCATGCCTGGTACATCGCGTTCGCACCCGCGCAGAACCCCAAGATCGCCATCGCGGTGATCGTGGAGAACGGCGGTGATCGGGCGCTGGCCGCCACCGGCGGTTCGGTGGCCGCACCCATTGCCAGGGCCGTGCTCGACGCCGGTCTGCAGGGGGGCTGAACGATATGAACGAGCGAGTTGAAGTTCGGGGGCCCCGATGCTGAACAACGGCGCGATGATCGCCGATCGCTACCGCCTGCACCGTCTGATCGCCACCGGCGGCATGGGTCAGGTGTGGGAGGCGCTGGACACCCGTCTGGACCGCCGGGTCGCGGTGAAGGTGCTGAAGGCGGAGTTCTCCGCCGACCCCACCTTCCGGCACCGGTTCCGCACGGAGGCCAGGACCACCGCGCAGCTCAACCACTCCGGGATCGCGGGCATCTACGACTACGGCGAGACCTACGACCCGAGCGCGGGCGAGACCGCCTACCTGGTCATGGAGTTGGTGCAGGGCGAGCCGCTCAACACGGTGCTCAACCGCATGGGCAGGCTCTCGGTGCAGCAGGGCCTCGACATGCTCGAGCAGACCGGCCGCGCGCTCGATGTCGCCCATGCCGCGGGCGTGGTGCACCGGGACGTCAAGCCGGGGAACATCCTCGTGACGCCGACCGGTCAGGTGAAGATCACCGACTTCGGCATCGCCAAGGCGGTCGACGCCAGCCCGGTGACCAAGACCGGCATGGTGATGGGCACCGCCCAGTACATCGCGCCGGAGCAGGCCGTCGGCGAGGACGCGACCGCGGCGAGCGACGTGTACTCGCTCGGCGTTGTCGGTTACGAGGCGTTGGCCGGGCAACGGCCGTTCAGCGGTGAGGGCGCGATCACCGTGGCGATGAAGCACGTCCGCGAGAATCCGCCGCCGATGCCGGAGGATCTGCCGCCCAACGTGCGCGAACTCATCGAGATCACGATCGGCAAGGACCCGAACCTGCGCTACTCCAGCGGCGGCGAGTTCGCCGACGCGGTGGCCGCGGTGCGCGCGGGTCATCGTCCGCCGCCGCCGTTGAACGCGGGCTCCGCCGCCGGGTCGTACGCGACCGGCGCCACCAGGGTGCTGCCGCCCGGCCCGACCGTCATCCTGCCCGCCGGTCAGGCCGACGGCGCGACAGTGCGCTACAGCGCTCCCGCTGCCGCCGCCATCGGCGGAGCCGCCGCGGGCAGCGCGCCCGCGACCATGATGAACACGGGCGCGTCGAACGGCCAGCCGCCGGGCAAGAAGCCGTGGAACACCACGCAGAAGGCGCTAGCCGGTCTGGGCGTCGGCGCGGTGCTGCTCGGCGGCGCGGTGATCTGGCTACTTTTCGGCGGAGACACCAACCCGGACCCGGTGCGTGATCCGGTCGGATCGTCGGTGGCGCCGCCGCCGATCCCGACCACGACGACGGCACCTCCGACCACCACCAGGTTCGTGCCGCCACCGGTGGCCACGACCGAGGAGCCGGAGCCGACCACCACCGAGCCGCCGACGACGACTCCGGAGCCGACCACCACCACGGCGCCGCCGACCACGACGGCGCCGAGCACGACGAAAACCACCAAAACGACGAGTCCGAGCACGACCCGCACGTGGTTTCCGACTTTCGACTTACCATTTCCGGAGAATCCCGGTGCCAATGGCCCCGGCCCCACTCGCAGCGCGCCCGCTACTCCTTCACAAGGACAACGATGACGACCCCGAAGAATCTCTCTTCCCGCTACGAGCTGGGCGAGATCATCGGCTTCGGCGGCATGTCCGAGGTGCACAAGGCGCGCGACCTGCGGCTGAGCCGGGATGTGGCGATCAAGGTGCTGCGTGCCGATCTGGCCCGCGACCCCACGTTCTACCTGCGCTTCAAGCGTGAGGCGCAGAACGCCGCGGCGCTCAACCACCCGGCCATCGTCGCGGTCTACGACACCGGCGAGGCCGAGGTGGACGGCGGTCCGCTGCCGTACATCGTGATGGAGTACGTCGACGGCGATACGCTGCGCGACATCGTGCGCGGCAAGGGTCCGCTCCCGCCTCGGCGCGCCATGGAGATCATCGCCGACGTCTGCGCCGCACTGGATTTCAGCCACAAGGCCGGGATCGTGCACCGCGACATGAAGCCGGCCAACATCATGATCAACCGCGCAGGCGCGGTGAAGGTGATGGACTTCGGCATCGCCCGCGCGCTGGCCGACAGCTCCAACCCGATGACCCAGACCGCGGCCGTTATCGGTACCGCGCAATACCTTTCGCCGGAGCAAGCCCGCGGCGAGACCGTCGACGCGCGCTCGGACGTGTACTCGGTGGGCTGTGTGCTCTTCGAGATCCTCACCGGCGAGCCGCCTTTCACCGGTGACTCGCCGGTCGCGGTGGCCTACCAGCACGTGCGCGAGGACCCGCGACTGCCCTCGCACGTGTACTCGGGCGTGCCGCGCGAGCTGGACTCCGTGGTGCTCAAGGCGATGAGCAAGAACCCGGCCAACCGGTACCAGACCGCCGCCGAGATGCGCGCGGACCTGATCCGGGTGCTCGGCGGCCAGAAGCCGAGCGCGCCGATGGTGATGACCGACGAGGACCGCACCACCATCCTCGGCAACAACGAACCGCCGCCGCGCAGCTTCCGCACCGTCGAACGCAACGACGACACGGCCGAGCAGGACCCCGCCGAGCCGGGCAGCCCGCGCCGCACCGCCTATCTCGCGCTCGGCGCGGCCGCCGCGCTCGCCGTGGTGTTCGCGCTGTTCTGGGTGCTGATCGGTCCGGGAAGCAAGCCGGATCAGGTGGCGGTGCCCGACCTGTCGAACAAATCGCTGGTGCAGGCGCAGGACGCGTTGCAGAAACTCGGCTTCACGGTGGCCATCCAGCAGAAGCCGGACAGCAAGGTCGCCAACGGTAACGTCATCTCGACCCAGCCGCTCGGCGGTTCCCGCATCGACGAGGGCAGCACGGTCACCGTGCAGGTCTCCAGCGGGCCCAAGCAGGTGCAGGTGCCTCGGCTGGACGGGCTGACCGTGCAGCAGGCCGAGCAGGAGCTCAACTCCGTCGGCCTGCGGATGGACCCGAGCGTGGTGCGCAAGGAGTCGAGCGCACAGGAGCTGGACAAGGTGATCGGCACCGAGCCCTCCGCGGGCGCACGGGTCGACGTCGACCAGGCGATCGTGGTCTGGCTCGGCAAGGGGCCGGAGAAGGTCAGGGTGCCGAGCCTGGTCGGGCAGGACATCAGCGTCGCCCAGCCGAACCTGGTGGACAGCGCCGGTTTCAAGATCGTTATCGAAGAGGTGCAGTCCTCGAAGCCGAAGGGCGAGGTCATCGCGACCAGCCCGGCGGGCGGCACCAACGCCGACAAGGGTTCGACGGTAACCGTCCAAGTTTCCAGCGGCGATCAGATCGCCATGCCGGCCCTGGTCGGTCTCACGCCGTCGCAGGCGGTGGAGAAGCTGCGCCAGAGCGGCTGGACCGGCAGCACCAGCCAGATCAACCAGAACACCACCGGCACCTTCGACGCGGGCAGCGTCGGGCGGATCGTCAGCCAGCAGCCGTCGCCGGGTTCGTCGATCTCCAAGTCCAGCACGATCACCATCACCACCGGGGTGCTCGGTCCGCCGTGATCCGGATTCGCCCGGCCCGATCGTTATCCGAAATTCGCGACCGGTCGGTGTGATCGGCGCGAGAATGGGGCTGCTCCATCCGAACCAGCAATCAGCATGGAACAGGAGGCAGCCCCATGACCACTGCCAGGGACATCATGAAGCCCGGCGCTCAGTGGATATCCAGGGATGAGACGGTCGGCAAGGCGGCGCGCATCATGGCCGAGCTCGGCGTCGGTTCCCTCGTCATCGCGGACGAGAACGAACGGATGTGCGGCATCATCACCGACCGCGACATCGTGGTGAAATGCGTGGCCCAGGGCCGCGCACCGGCCAACACCCGCGCGGCCGAACTGTGTGAGGCGACCCCGCGCTGGGTCTCGGCCGACGCCGACGTCGAGGAAGTGCTCGAGAAGATGGAGAGCCATCGCATCAAGCGCATGCCGGTGATCGAGAACAAGCGGCTGGTCGGCATGATCAGCGAGTCCGATCTGGCCAGGCACCTCGACGACAACCAGCTCAGCGAGTTCGTGACGGCGGTCTACGGCAGGCCGTGATCGCGTAACGACCCGTCGTCCGGAGCCGCAGACTCCCGGGCGACGGGCGGACCCGGTATCGCAGGCCAGTTACGTTCCTCCATACCCGGCCGCCGCGCGGAACCGTTCCGCCGACGGCACGGTGGCATGCTGCTACGACAGGTCCAGGTGCCGGTTCATCGACATGGCCTCGTCGGCGAGGCCGGGCAATTCGATCACCTCGAGGCCGTGCTGCCGCAGTTTCTCCACACCCACGCAGTTCACCACGAACGTCGTCGGCTCGCGCCAAGCGATCACCACGCGCGGGATCCCGGCCCGCAGGATTCGATCGGTGCACGGCGGCCTGGTCGCGGTCGCGCGCTGGGAACACGGTTCGAGGGTGCTGTAGATCGTCGCTCTCGCCAATCGCGGATCGTCGGCGGGCAGTTTGTTCAGCGCGGCTTCCTCGGCGTGCACCTTCTCGTCGGTCTCGCGCGAATATCCCGTGGCGATTTCGGCGCCGTCGGCCACGATGACCGCGCCGACCGAGAACGCGGTGTCGCTCGGCGGGCACTGCCGCGCCAGCTCGATGGCTCTGCGCATGAAGAACTCGTCGGTCCGGTCACCGTGCTCGGCGGGCATACGCAGCACCTCCACGATCGGTCGGGTGGTTCACGAATCGACGTCCTCGGGCCGCAGCAGGTAGCGCAGCACCGCCATGTCGCCGACCTGTTCGACCCCGCTGAGCCGCCTGCGCCGGGTGGGCCCGCCGGGAAAGTCGGCCGGACCCAGAAAACGCGGAGCGGCCGAATCACCCACCACGATCGGCGCGACGGCCAGGTGCAGTTCGTCGGCCAGGTCGGCGGCGAGGAACGCCGTGTGCATTCCGGTACCGCCCTCGACCATCAAGCGTCCGACGCCACGCCCGCCGAGATCGTCCAGCAGCGCACCGAAGTCGATCTCCGGGCCGAGCGTGACCACCTCGGCGATGCCCGCGAGCCGGCCGGCCAGCCTGGCCGCGCCGGAATCGGTGGTGTAGACGAGCTTCGCCCCGCCGTGGTGCCAGAAGTTCAGCTCCCGGTCCAGGTCGCCGCGCGCGGTGACCGTGACCTTGAGCGGAAACTCGGGCTTGCCCTGCGCTGTCCGTGCGGCGCGGCGCTCGGCACTGTTCACCAGCAGCCGAGGATTGTCGCGGCGCAGAGTCTCGGCGCCTACCAGGATCGCGTCGGATTCGGCGCGCACCCGATCGACGCGATCGAAATCCGCCGCGTCCGAGAGCAGCAGCCGATCGGAACCGGCGTCGTCGATGTAGCCGTCCAGGCTGACCGCGACCGACAGCAGCACATACGGCCTGGTCACTGCAGCACCAGTGCCGCGACCTCCGCCTCGAGCATCTCGACCAGACCCTCGGCGGGCCGCTCGCCGCAGACCTCCAGCCAGTTCGCCAGCATCCGGTGCCCGCCCTGGGTGAGCACCGATTCGGGGTGGAACTGCACGCCGTGGATCGGCAGGGTGCGGTGCCGCATGGCCATCACGATCCCGGATTCGGTGCGGCCGAGCACCTCGATGTCCTCGGGCAGGGTGTCCTCGAGCACGGTGAGCGAGTGGTACCTGGTCGCGGTGAACGGGTCGGGCAGGCCCGCGAGCACGCCGGTGCCGATGTGGAACACCGAGCTGGTCTTGCCGTGCAGCAGTTCCGGCGCACGGGTGACGGTCGCGCCGAACGCCTCGCCGATCGCCTGGTGGCCGAGGCAGACGCCGAGCAGCGGGGTGTTGCTGCGGGCACAGGCGTGCACCAGGTCGATGCTGGCGCCCGCCCGGTCGGGGGTGCCGGGGCCGGGGCTGATGAGGATGCCGTCGTAACCGGCGATCGCGGCGTCCACATCGGAGAGCTGCGGATCGTCGTTGCGCCAGACGACCGCGTCGGCTCCCAGCTGGCCCAGGTACTGCACCAGGTTGAACACGAAGCTGTCGTAGTTGTCGACGACCAGAACACGCATGGTTCGAGATTACGTGGCGATACGGCAGGCCGTCGCATCCATTACCAGTTGGGATAGCCTAGGAGGAACACCGGAGGGCGTCCGAGCCTCGCCCGGGCCGTCCGCGCTGTCGCCGGAACGGCGGCCGGGCGACCGAGCTCGGTGCGGTCGAGGAACACACTGAGAACTGAATCAGCCCCCGGTACCGACCTGCACGCCGAATACGAGGACGTCATGCCCAAGTCGAAGGTCCGCAAGAAGACCGACTACACGATCAACCCCGCCAGCCGGATCCCGGTGAAGGTGAAGGCGGGGCCCTCGCCGGTCTGGTACGTCGCGATCATGCTCGGCTTCATGCTGGCCGGGCTGGTCTGGCTGCTGGTCTACTACCTGGCCGCCGAGCAGATCAGCTGGATGAACGACCTCAACGCCTGGAACTTCCTGATCGGCTTCGGGCTCATGGTCGTCGGACTGATCATGACCATGCGGTGGCGCTGACCGCCTCCTCCGGGATTACAGACGTGTCATTCATGCACACCTGTGGATGACCCTGTGGACAACTCGAGGAACGATTGGGGAGAGTGCCGCGTGAACCCTGAATCCCCCGCTGTGGAACCGCGTCTCGCCTGGGCCACGCCAACCCCCGCGCTCGTCGCGGTGGCGGTCGGCGGCGTGATCCTGGCCGGTGCGGCGATCGTCGCCGCGGATGCCGCGAGCCGCCTGCTCATCGGCCTGGCCGCGGCGGGCCTGCTCGCCCTGGCCGGCCTGGGTTTCCGGCAGCGACCGCGATTGTCGATCCGCACCGGCGACGAACCTCGCCTTGTGGTGCGCGGTCTGCTCGGCCCGGCTGAGTACCGGCCCGACCAGATCATCAAGGCGCGGGTGGTGAGCTACCGCCGCCTCGGCCGCAAGTCGCCGATGCTCGAGATCGACGTCAGGCACGAGGGCGAGGAGCGGCTGTTGATCTTCGGCCGCTGGGATCTCGGCACCTCGCCGGAGACCGTCTTCGAAGCGCTCGTCGCCCACCGGATCGCTTACCTGCGCTAGGGGCGATCACCGCAACCTCGGTCGACCTGCGCCGCCAAGCTTTTCGATCGGCGGAATTCCCGGCGATCACCGCCAACGGCCTGGTCGGCACCCATTTCGTCGGCGCGGCCCGCGATCACGGGATGCCGCCGACAACGGCGGCCGGGCTGCTCGCATTGGTCGGGGTGTTGGACGTGGCGGACACCATCGCCTCTGGGCGGCTGACCGATCGTGTCGACCCGCGGTGCTGGTGCGTATGTTTCACGTGAAGCGAGCCGAAACGCGGTTCAGGACACTAGCGCCGCGCCGAGGCCGATGAGCGCGACCGAGACCACCCCGACGCCGGCGATCGCGACCAAGCCGATGGTGCGAGCCGTCTCTCGACTCTTCGCGTGTACCCACTCCGGCAGGAACAGCACCCCGATGGTCGCGAGCGTGCCCGCGACGAGTCCGCCCAGATGCACCCACAGTGAGACCCCGCTCAGTGAGAGGCTGAGCAGCACGTTGATCGCGATGATCACCAGGATCTGTGTTGCGTTCATGCGCAGCCGGATGAGCAGCACCGCGACCGCGCCGAACATGCCGTAGACCGCGCCCGAGGCTCCCGCCCCGATGGTGTTCGCAGGCTCCAGCAGCATGCCGCCGGCCGAACCGCCGATCAGCGCGACCAGATAGATGGCCAGCATCCTGGCGCGCCCGAGGAACGGCTCCAGCTGGATCCCGACGATGTAGAGCGCGAACATATTGAGCGCCAGGTGCAACGGCCCCCAGTGCAGGAAGCCGGAGCCGATCACCCGGAACCAGTCGCCGTCGGCCACGAGCCGCGGAACCATCGCCCAGCGCAGGAACAGTTCGGACCGGTAGTTGTCGGCGAGGCTGCCCGCCTGCGCCGCGGTGATTCCGTAGATGAGCACGTTCAACGCGATCAGCCCGTAGGTCACCACGGGAGTCGCCGAGGCGGCGACCGGGGCTCCAGCGACCGTGCGGATCGGCCGCACCTGGCTGCCCGCCTCTCGTACGCAATCGACACAGTGCTGCCCGACCGCCGCGGGGCGCAGGCACTCCGGACAAGCGGGCCGCCCGCAGCGGGTGCACGCCAGGCCGGTCGGCCGGTTCGGGTGACGGACACATGTCGTTGCGGGCGGCTGGGCGTTCATTGGTTCAATCAACCGTGATGCTGGAGATGCGGACGGGCTCTTTGGGGCGGTCGTTGCGATCGGTCGGCGTCGCCGCGATAGCGTCGACGACCTTGCGCGAATCCGGGTCGACGACCTCGCCAAAGATCGTGAACTTGCGGTTCAAGTGCGGCTGCGGGCTCACCGTGATGAAGAATTGCGAGCCGCTGGTACGGGCTCCGACGTTCGCCATGGCCAGCAGGTAGCCGCGATCGAAGCGCAGCTCGGGATGGAATTCGGCGGAGATGTCGTAGCCGGGCCCGCCCCTTCCGGTGTCGCCGGGATCGCCACCTTGGATCATGAAGCCGTCGATCACGCGGTGGAACGCGGTGCCGTCGTAGAACGGGCCCGAGGTGCCCCCGCTCGCGTTCTCGGTGGTGTACGCCGCCGAGCCGTCGATCAGCCCGAGGAAGTTCCGCACCGTCTTCGGTGCGTGGTAGCCGAAGAGCGCGAGCCTGATATCGCCGTGAGTCGTGTAGAGCGTCACCCCGGCGGTCTGGATCGAAGAGGTCACGCCCGCCATGCTAGCGATCGCGCGGTCCCGATTCGGCGCACCGCCCGCCGGACCTGCGGCGCGTCGAGACCGGTCGGTAGTTACTGCGCGGTTCACATAGCTGTGCCAGAGTGGTCGAATGAGCTTGGGGCGTTTCCACGTATCCGCACGTTCTCGTAACCGGCTGATCGCCGGTGCCCTCGCCGCGCTGGCGGGCGGTGTGGCCTGGCTGGTCCGCAGCAAGCGACCGCTGCCGCCGGAACCGGCGCCGGAGCCGCCGCGCATCGGCTACTCCAGGAACGGTTCCGCGCCGGCCCCCGTGGCGGGAGCCGGCGTGGAGAACGACCGCTGAGCGGGGCTTCGATCAGCGGCTGACGGTGCGCTTGTACTGGCGCAGCGCCATCGGCACGAACGCCGCCAGGATCACGACGATCCAGATCAGCGTGGTCGCCACCGGGTGCTGCATCGACCAGGCGTCCGAGACCGGCACCATCGGGCTGGTGTTGCCGAACAGCTCGCGGGTCGCTTGCGTCAGCGCGGAGACCGGGTTCCATTCGGCGAACACCTTCAGCACGGTCGGCAGGTTTTCCATCGGCACGAAGGTGTTGGCCAGGAAGGTGAGCGGGAACATGACCATGAAGCTGGCGTTGTTGAACACCTCGGGCGCGCGGACCAGCAGACCGACGACGGCCATGATCCAGGACACCGCGTAGGCGAACAGCAGCAGCAGAACGTAGGCGAGCACCGCGTCGAGGAAGGAGCCGCGGATTCGCCAGCCGACGAGCAGACCCGTCAGCGACATCACCACCAGGCTGACCACGTTGATCACGACATCGCTGACGGTCCGGCCGACCAGCACCGCCGAGGGCGCCATCGGCAGCGAGCGGAACCGGTCGATGATGCCCTTCTGCATGTCCTCGGCGAGCCCGGCGCCGGTGAACGAGGAGCCGAACACCACCGTCTGGGCGAAGATGCCCGCGATCAGGAATTCGCGGTAGCCGCCTTCCATGCCGGGCACCTGGATCGCATTGCCGAAGACGTATGCGAAGAGCAGCACGAACATGATCGGCGACAGCGTCGAGAAGATGAGCACGTCGGGTACGCGCTTGATCTTGATGACGTTGCGCTTGGCGATCGTCACGCTGTCGCTGACCACGATGGAGAGGCGTTCGCCGAGGCCCATCCGCTGCGGGACCTCCAGTGTCGTCGTCGCCGCGGTCATCGGACCTTTCCTTCCGTCTTCTCGAGCTTCTCGAGTCGTTCAGCGGCTTTCGCCCCGCCGGAGCCGTTCGCCTCGGCACTCCCCGCGCGCTTGTCCGGCGCATCTCCGCCGACACGCTCCTCGGCCTCGTGCCCGGTGAGCGTCAGGAACACGTCGTCCAGCGACGGCCTGCGGAGACCGACATCGTGGACCTGCACGTCGCTTTCGGCGAGCAGGCCGATCGCGTCGGCCAGCGCCTGTGAGCCGTTGCTGACCGGCACCGTGATCCTGCGCAGGCCGGGCTCGAGGTGGATCTCCCCGTCGGCGAGGCCCTGCAACGCCTGGCGCGCGACGGCTAGCTTGTCGACGCGGTCGACGGTGAGCTCGATGCGATCGCCGCCGACCATGGTCTTCAGTTCGTCGGCGGTGCCGCGCGCGATGACCTTGCCGTGGTCGATCACCGCGATCGAATCCGCGAGCCGGTCGGCCTCCTCCATGTACTGGGTGGTGAGCAGCAGCGTGGTGCCGCCCGCGACCAGCTCCTCGATGACGTCCCAGAGGTCGAGCCTGGCTCTCGGGTCGAGGCCGGTGGTCGGTTCGTCCAGGAACAGGACCGGCGGGTTGGCCACCAGCGCGCCCGCCAGGTCGAGCCTGCGGCGCATACCGCCGGAGTAACCGCGCACCGGCCGATCCGCCGCGTCGCTGAGCCGGAAGCGTTCCAGCAGTTCGCGGGCGCGCTTCTTACTGCGCTGCACGCCCATGTGATACAGCCTGCCCACCATCTCGAGGTTCTCGAAACCGGTGAGGTATTCGTCGACGGCGGCGTACTGGCCCGACGCGCCGATCTTGGACCGCAGAGCCTGCGGGTGTCGCAGGACATCGATGCCCGCGACGGTGGCCCGTCCCTCGTCGGGGACCAGCAGGGTGGTGAGCACCCGGACCGTGGTGGTCTTGCCTGCGCCGTTGGGGCCGAGCAGCGCTGTGACGGTGCCTTCGGGCACCGTCAGATCGAGTCCGTCGAGGGCGACCAGCCTGCCGTAGCGTTTGACCAGACCCTCGGCGACTATTGCGTCGGGCATGACTCTCCTGATTTTCGTGAATTCTCGATGTCGAATTTCCTCCGGCGCCCCTCATCTCGGCGCCGTGGCGTTCTCACTGGGTCGGTCGAGCGACCGATACGGGGGTCAGTATTGTCCCGACTTCCGTCGTACGCACCCCATTTGTCCCGAAGGGGACAGCAAAAGGTCGCATCCCGTTCCAGGCGGTGCTCGGGGGTACCGGAACGGAATGCGACCGGTTCGATAGTCCCGCCCAACTGCCACTCGGGTCGTGGGTAGCCGACTACCCGTTTCCCGCGCAGGCGGTACTCACGCCGGCCCGCGCAACGCGCAGTGCCGCCGTCCGAACCGACCCCGGTGATCACCGCCACATGCTCGCACCCGGGTACGACACATTCCGGGCGCTGCCCGACATGCCCAGACCGATGCGACACGCGACAAACCCGGCAGAATCAAGCCCGCTCGCGCCGTCGGGAAGGGATACGCGCCACACAGCGACCAGATGGAACGTTTCCGGTCGGAACCGCTTTTCGGATCGCCGTTCTCGACGCCGAATGGAATGGGCTGCACCGCAACATCTTTGACAAGCACCAGGTCATCACCGCGCCGCACGACAGCCACGCCTGCGGTCCGCCGCCGCGAACGAGCAACCACAGTGCGTGTCGCCCAACCGAAAATCTTGGAAAGTGGCCACCCCCATGCGCACACAATCACCAATCTTCGCGTAGGATCATTCACGTCGGCCCCTCCCCCCCGGGCCGACCTAACGCGGGCCTCGGCTAACTCCCCCCCTTCGCCGAGGCCCGCTCCCTATTTCCGGACCTTTTTCGCGGGTCCGATCTTCTCCTTCAAACAGCGGTTTCCGCGTCGTAACCGACCGCACGCCAGGCGGTTGCCAGCCGCTGCGCCCGCACCCTTCCCGCGGTGCCGAACAGCGGGCGGTCCCGCTCCCAGCGTTCCCGGGCGACCGGATCGGCGGCCTCCCAGAGCGGCGCGAGTTCGTCCACCACGCGGCCGAATTCCGCGAAGACGCCCCCGAGCGCGATGTGCACACCGGGCGACGCGGGCCGGTCTAGATCCAGTCCGCGCACCGCGGCCACCAACGCGAGCAGTCGCTCGAGCACCTGGCGCGGCCAGGACGACTCTCGCGCCACCCGCACCAGCCAGCCGAGCGCGGCGGCGAGCACGTGCACGTCCTCGATGGTGCGGAACGGCTTGAGGAAATCGATGTAGCCGTCACCGGGCAGCAGGATGGCGGGCGCGTCGGTGAAGGTGACGGTCGCGTGCGGGATCTCCGGCGCAAAGGGCGCAGCGGGCAGATCCGTCACTGCGACCCCCGGGGCCGAGGTCTCGACCAGCGCGGCCCGCAGCATATTGCGACCGTCGGGCGCGGCGCCCGCACTGGCGATCACCACGAGCCTGCGCGCCAGACTGCCCAGCGTGGTGAAGGCCTTGGTGCCGCTGACCGTCGCGGCGCCGTCACGCTCGGTCAGCACGGTCCGGATGGACGAGGGATGCGCGCCGCCCGCCTCGGTCGCCGAGACCGCGACGGCGTCCTCGGCGGGAAGCTCGGGCAACAGCGTGCGCAGCGCCTCTTGATAGCCGGAGAGGAACGCGAAGCCGAGCCGGTCGGCCGCGAAACCGCCCGCGACGGCGGCGTCCACGGGCGCGGAGAAACGGGCCGCGACCGCGCGATGCCGCGCCCAGGCGGCCGTCACGGTGTCGATCGGATCGCCTGGCGGTTCGGTCAGCAGATAGTCGAGCACAGAGTCCACTCCTGCACGCTAACCCGCCCCAGACCCCTGGACGGACTCTGTCGACGTTCTCGCAGCACCGGAGCGAAGCCATCGGCGGCACCCTCCGTGCTAGGCCGAGACGGCAATCCACACGGGATTGGCTCCCCTAGCCGGTCCGGGCCACCACGGCGGCCGGCTGCCAGATCCGGCTGCGCAGATCCGCGCCACGAATGACCTGGATGCGCCACGGATCCAACCGCATGATGTGCAGCTGCGGGTCGTCGGGCGCACGCCAGAACTGGCCGAGGTGGTAGCCCGCGCCCGGCGGGCTGGTCTGCGCGTACAGGTCCCAGACGTGTTGGCGCGTCGGAAGATCATTTGCCCATTCGGCGGTCGCGTCGACAGCCACGGAATCGTTCCCGCGCGCCCAGTAGGAGAAGTTGACGTGCGGATTCCGCGCGATGTGCGCGGCCTTGACCGGTGTCTTGTAGGTGGCCAGCCACCCGAGCGGGACGCCGTCGACCCGCTCCCAGACCGGGATGAGCACCCGGGTGCGCGGGCGGTTCTTGCTGTCGACGGTCACCATCGTGGCGTACACGATGCGCCCGACGTACGCGTTGAACTCCGCCTCGATCTCGGCGAAATCGTCGACCCTGTGCGTCATGCCGAAGTCCTCCCTCGGTTCCCGATTCGACTGTCGGTTACTTCTTGTAACCATGGGCATCATCGGACACCATTGAGGGCTATGGAAGACGGCACTTCTGAGTCCCTCGGTTACTGCGTGGATACCGAGGACTACACCGCGCGGCAGTGGGACACCCGCGAGGACTGCGATGTGCGCCAGATCCTCGACCGCATCGCCGACAAGTGGTCGCTGCTGACGATCGCCCTGCTCGCGGGACGCACCATGCGGTTCACCGAACTGCGCCGCGAGATCGACGGCGTCAGCCAGCGCATGCTCACCCGCACCTTGCGCCACCTCGAGCGCGACGGACTGGTACGGCGCACGGTGTATCCCGTCGTGCCGCCGCGGGTCGACTACGAACTGACCCCGCTCGGCGGCAGCCTGCACGAAACCATCCAGGCGCTGGTCACCTGGACCGAGGACCATCAGCGCGAGATCGCCGAGGCGCGCACCGCCTACGACGCGGCCGCCACCGCGCCGGTGTGAGCTCGAGCAAACATCCGGACACACCCAGGCTTTGGTCAGGGGATTCTCAGGGCGCGCGGGTATCACTGAGGGGTCGTATCCGCCTCGGGAGGAATCTGACCTGTGAAACAGCCGGACGAGGACCGCAGAAAGGAACTCTTCGACGCCGAGGCGCGCATCTCGTGGGTGCTCGCAGCGCTGGCCGGTCTGATCGGCGCGGCGGCCTTCATGCACACCGCCGGCTATTTCGTCACCTTCATGACCGGCAACACCGAGCGGGCCGTTCTCGGCGCCTTCCACGACGAGGGCGACGTTGCGGTCGCGGCCGCACTGCTACTGACCTCGTTCACGTCCGGCGTGGTCGTCGCCTCGTGGTGCCGCAGGCGTTACTGGTCGGGTCATCCACACGGGCCGACCCTGCTCACCACCGTGTGCCTGGCATTGGCCACCGTCATCGATCTGGGCGTCGACTTCGTGGCGGATACGACCCGGATCGATTTCATCCCCATCCTGTTCGTCGCCTTCGGCGTCGGCGCGCTGAACACCTCGTTCGTCAAGAACGGTGAGGTCTCGGTGCCGCTCAGCTACGTCACCGGGACGCTGGTGAAACTGGGCCAGGGCATCGAACGCCACATCAGCGGCGGCGATTACGCCGACTGGCTCGGCTACTTCCTGCTGTATCTGTCCTTCGGGCTCGGCGCTCTGCTCGGCGGTCTGCTGAGCTTGATTGTCGCGGGCTGGGCGATGCTGATCACCGCGACGGTGGTGTGCACCCTCGTCACCGGCTACACCTACCTGCATCTGGACAAGCACGGCCCGCTGCCGATCGAGGAACGACGCGAGTCAAACGACGCATAAACGTTTCATCCGCGCGGTTCGCGGCTACAGTCGAGACATGGCCATCGCCTGCTCGAGCGTTGTCGCCGCGCCCCGGACCGAGGTCTTCGCCTGGTTCGGCCGCCCCGGCGCCTTCACCAGGCTCGCGCCGCCGTGGCAGCCCGTCTCCCTGATCGCCGAGGCCGATTCCCTTGCCGACGGACGCGCGGTGCTCGGCCTGCCCGGCGGGCTGCGCTGGGTGGCCAGGCACGATCCCGGCGGTTACCAGCCACCGTCGCGGTTCGTCGACGCAATCGCCGCGGACGGGCTCGCCTCCGAGCTTGCGGCCCGGCTGCTGCGCTGGCGGCACGTGCACGAGTTCGAGGAGGTCGACGCACGGCACACCCGCGTGATCGACCGGGTGGACACACCGATTCCCGAATTCGTCCTGCGGCCGATGTTCGACTACCGCTATCGCCAGCTGGCCGACGACCTGCTCGCGCACCGTCGCGCCGCCGAACGTGGCTTCGCCCCGGCGACCATCGCGGTGACCGGGGCATCCGGCCTGATCGGCACCGCGCTGTGCGCCTTCCTCGGCACCGGCAATCACCGCGTGCTGCGCTTGGTGCGTCGTCCGTCGCGCACACCGGACGAACGCCAGTGGGACCCCGCCGATCCGGATACCGCCCTGTTCGACGGGGTGGATGCGGTGGTGCACCTGGCGGGCGCGTCGATCGCAGGACGGTTCACCGAGGGCCACAAGCGGGCCATCCGCGAGAGCAGGATCGGACCGACGCGCAAGCTGGCCGAACTCGCCGCGCAATCCGGAATTTCGACCTTCGTCAGCGCCTCCGCCATCGGCTTGTACGGCTACGACCGCGGCGACGAGACGCTCACCGAGGAGGCGGGCCGCGGCGACGGTTTCCTCGCCGAAGTCGTCGCGGACTGGGAGGCGGCCACCGGGCCCGCCGAGGACGCGGGCATCCGGACGGTCCACGTCCGCACCGGTATCGTGCAATCTCCGCGCGGCGGCACCCTGCGACTGTTGCGTCCGTTGTTCAGCGCGGGCCTCGGGGGCCGGATCGGCGACGGCCGTCAATGGCTGTCCTGGATCGGGCTGGACGACCTGGTGGACGTCTACCACCGCGCGCTGTGGGACGAATCCCTCGCGGGCGCGATCAATGCCGTTGCGCCGCAGCCGGTCCGCAACAGCGAATACACCGAGGTGCTCGCTCATGTGTTGCACCGGCCCGCCCTGCTGCCAGTGCCCGACTTCGGCCCGGCCCTGCTGCTCGGCCGACAGGGCGCGCGCGAACTCGCCGCCGCCGACCAGCGCGCGCTGCCTACTCGGCTGGTCGCCGCGGGCCACACGTTCCGAACTGCCGACCTCGATTCGGCCCTGCGTCATCTGCTCGGCCGAACCCCGCGGTGAATTCCGCCGGACCGGCTCGCCGCTCCCCGGACCCGCTGGGCGCGCGTCGATCATCGAGACCACGACCGGCGACCTCCGGAAAGTCCGAACCGGTGAGCGGGCCGCAACGGTCGAGATCGCGACCGACCGCCTCCGGTAAGTGCTGAACCGACGGGCGGGCCTCAACCATCGAGACCCGACCGGCCGCCCTCAGCGCAACCGATCCACCGCCTCTTCCAGGTCTTCCATTCGCTCGGCACCATCGGGCAGGATCACGTCATCCCAACCGGGACCCCCTGCGAACACCTGGGCCCCCGCCGCCAGGCAAGCGCGAATCGCGGAGGTCAGCGCCGTCGACTCGCGCTGCGACCAGAGCAGCACCGCGGCCGGTTCCGCTGGCCTGGCCAGGGCGTCGACCAGCGCCGCGGTCGGCACATCCGGCCCGAGCATCCGCGCGCCGACACCGCGTTCGGCCAGCGCGGCCCGCAGCACGTCGAGGGGCAGCGCGTGCGTTTCGCCGCTGGTGCAGGCGAGCACGGCGCTGGCAGGACCGACCGGCGGATTCGTGCGCTGCATGGCGGCCGCGATGCACCAGGACAGCAGATGTTCGACATCAACGCAGCCCTCGCCGCCACCCTGCCGCGCGACGATGTCGGCGAAAGCGGGACGGCACAACCGTTCCCAGGTGTCGATGACGCCGTAAGCGCGGACGTGCGATTCCACCAGCGCGCTGACCGTGCCGGTCTCCAAAGCGAATGCGGCGGCGAGCAACGCGTCCCGGTCACCGAGCGCGAGCGCGGGTCCGCGCGCGGCAGCGGCGGCGCCGGACGGGCTTGCGCCACCACGGATCAGCGTGAGCATGCGCTCCAGCACCGCGATATCGGTTTCGGAGTAGAGCCGGTGGCGGCCGGGCCGGTCCTGCGCGGGCCCGATCTGGTAGCGCCGGTTCCAGCTGCGCAGCGTCGCCGTCGGGATACCGAGACGCTCCGCCACCGCGCGCACCGTGTATCCGGCCGCGTCGGAGGCGGGAACGGAACCTGCGGGCATCGTCTCATTCTGCCCGGTCGGCACCGTCTCGCTCCGCACGGATGCCTCGATTCGCGCTATTCTTGACGATTTTTGCATCGTTTATGCATCGTTGACTGATAGCATGGCCAGTATCGCCGACCCGAGGAGCTGCCATGGACTCTCGCCGAACAGCCCGGTGGTGTGTGCGTCTCGCTTCCGTCCTCGTGGCCGCGGCAGCGGCCGTCGGAACGGCGGCGGCCGAACCGCCCGCCCCGGTACCCAGTTTGGAGGTCGATCGCTACCTCGGACAGTGGCGTCAGCTCGCCGCGATCCCCCAGTACTTCAATCTGGCCTGCGCCCGCGACACCACGGCCGACTACGCGCTCGATCCGCGCGGCGACATCGCCGTGCACAATCGGTGCATCACGTGGACGGGTTCGGTCAACGAGATCCGCGGCACCGCGACGATCAACGATCGAGCAACGGGCGCCCAGTTGCACGTGAGCTTCCCCGGCGTGCCGACCCAGGAGCAGCCGAACGGGCCGACGAACTACATCGTCACCGCGCTCGGCCCGGACTACTCATGGGCCCTCGTCACCAACCCGACCCGCACCTCGGGATTCGTTCTCGCCCGCGATCCCGCGCTCGACCCGCAGGGGTGGTCGGACGTGCGCGCGGCGATCGTCGCGGCGGGTCAGGACCCGTGTACGTATCTCACCTCACCCACCACCGGCGGGCTGTCCGCGATCGAACCACTGTGCGCGGCATGAGGTTCGATCTGGTGTGGGCCCTGCGAGGGACGCGTTCGAGCCGGTGCGGCAGAGCCGCCCGTGCCGGCACGGCGCGTCCCTCATGGGGCCCACACCTCTGCCGAATCGCACACGCACGCGGCGTCCGAACCACTGAGCACGATATTCGATTTCCTGGCCGCATCCGGCGCGGGACGCGGGCGCACAGCGCGGCACGTCGGCGCAGGCGCGGAGCCGACCGATGACCACCATGGTGGCGCTGTTCACCCGTGACCTCCGGGTGCACGACAACCCGGTGCTCACCGCGGCGCACCGGGAGGGCGACGCGGTGGTTCCGCTGTTCGTCGTCGACCGCGATCTGGTGCCGGATCGCTGCCCGCCCAACCGCGCCCACTTCCTCGCCGCCGCACTCACCGAACTCGACGACGAACTGCGCGCCATCGGTGGACCGCTGGTGCTGCGCCGCGGCGATGTGGTGGACGAGGTCGACCGGCTGGTCGCCGAAACAGGCTCGGCGAGCGTGCATCTCGCCGAGGACGTGAGCAGGTACAGCCGCACGCGCGAACAAGCGTTGCGAGATCGCCTGCGGCGCCGCGGCTGTCGCGTGAACACGCACGCCGCTACGGTCACCGCGACCGACCCTGAGCTGCTGAAGCCCTCGTCCGGCCGCGATCACTTCGCCGTCTTCACCCCATATTTCCGGCGCTGGACGGAAGCGCACCAGCGCAAGCCACTCGGGAAGCCGCGCGCGCTCACCCTGCCGCGGATATCCGGCGACGACCTGCCCGCTCCCGGCGAGCTGACCTCGGGCGAACCATCACCGCAGCTGACCGTGGGCGGCGAGACCACGAGCCGAAAGCTGCTCCGCGACTGGCTGTCCGGCCCGCTCGACGAATACGCGCGGCACAGCGACGATCTGGCCGCCGATGCCACCTCCCGGCTTTCACCCTACCTGCACTTCGGCTGCCTGTCCCCCACCGAAGTGGTGCGCCGCGTAGACATGTCGACCGAGAGCGGGCACGCCTTCGCCAGGCAGCTGGCCTGGCGCGATTTCCACCACCAACTCCTCGCCGCCCGGCCGGACGCCGCCTGGCACGACTACCGCGCGCGGCCGATCCGCTGGCGCGACGATCCGCAGGCGGTGAACGCTTGGCGAGACGGACGCACCGGCTACCCGATCGTCGACGCCGGGATGCGCCAGCTGCGTGCCGAAGGCTGGATGCCAGGCCGCGCGCGACTGATCGCGGCCAGCTTCCTCACCAAATCCCTGCGGGTGCACTGGCGTGTCGGCGCGGACCATTTTCTGCACTGGCTCGTCGACGCCGATCTCGCAAACAACCAGCTCAACTGGCAATGGGTGGCGGGCACGGCACCGACACCAGGCCGAACCGGGTACTCAACCCGCTGCGTCAGGCCAAACGCTACGACCCCCGAGGGGATTACGTCCGCCGTTGGATCCCGGAACTCGCGCACCTCGATGCCACGCTGATCCATATGCCGTGGCGCGCGGACGCCGGCTATCCCGCACCGATCATCGACTGCGTCGGCATGTGAGGTTCGTTGAGCACGCCGTGCTGCGGCTGTCGGTGTAGGTGATTACGTTGGCCGAGTGGATAATTCACGACAGCTGACGCGGCGCGAGTTCGCCGCGCTCGTGCGCCGACACCTCGATGACCTCGGCGTCGAGGGCGCGAAGTACGAACCAGGCGAGTTCTGCTTCGAACTGCCGGACGGCCTGGTCATCAACCTGCACAACATCTTCCGCGATACCGCCGAGATGACACCCGAGGACCGGTCGGAGCGCATCACGCGATTCCTGACCGCGGTGACCGCCGACGACGAGGTGCCCGCGGATTGGGAATCCGTGCGCTCCATGCTCTTTCCGGCGCTGCGCCCGTCCACTTACGGCGGGCTCGACTTTCGGCCGCTCTCGCGGCCCGCCTTTCCCTTCGTCGACGAGCTGATCGTGATCGACCTGCCCGACAGGCGCGTCCTCGTCACGAACGATCACCTGGCGGGCTGGGGAATCACCCCCTACGAGGTGTTCGACACCGCGCGCGGCAACCTCGCCGAGAAAGTGCCCGCCCTGGTACTCGAGGAGGGCGGCTACTCCCGCATCGTCGACGACGGCGATCTCTACGCGACCTCCTGGCTGTTGCTGCCCGGCTGGCTGGCCTCGCTGGGCGCTCAGGGTCGCCGCGCCGTCGCTTTCATCCCCGAGGACGAATGCCTCATCCTCGCGCTGGACGAACCAGAACTCCTCGGGCACCTCTTCGACGCCGCCGAAGAGCACTACGTCGAGGCGGTGCGACGCCTCTCACCCCAGGCGTACACCACCAACGAGAGCGGCGCGGTCGTCCCGTTCGACCTGGCGGGCCCGCACCCGCAGCTGAACGCCGCCCACCGGGCGCGCTGCGGCCTGGCCAGCACCGAGTACCAAGCCCAGCAGGACGGGCTGATCGAGGCGCTGGACAAGGAAGACGGGTTCGCGCCTTACGGCATCGACCGGGCCTACCCCTCCGAGGTCAACTTCGCGGCCAGCGACGACGGTTTCTACACCATCGCCCCCTGGGCGGCCGAGGTCGAGATGCTGCTCCCGGAAACCGACTACATCGACCTCTGCCTGACCGACGACAACGACGAGATCGTCGAAACCCTCGCCATCCCCTTCGCCACCCTCGCGGCCGTCACCGACCTCACCCCGGTGCCCACCTTGAACCCGCCCCGCTACCTGGCAAGAAACTGGCCCGACGCGCCCACCCTGGCGCGCCTGCGCGCCGTCGCGGTCGACCTATAGCCGAAACAGGGATCGGCGCGTGCTCACGGGGAGCACGCGCCGATATGCGTGGAGCCTAGGGGAATCGAACCCCTAACCCCTGCCTTGCAAAGGCAGTGCTCTGCCAATTGAGCTAAGGCCCCGAGCCCCCGTGGCTGAAGTGGATCGAGCCCCGTGGGTGGAATGGATTTCAGCGAGTGGTGACCTCGTGCCACAAGTCCGCTTCGTCCCGCTTGCGCAGCTTGGTGATTCCGAAGAGAACCGCGACCACGATACCGACCGTGAGAAGAAGTTTCATGGTTCCCACCCTACTCGGCACGCGAGCGGAACCGAATGCCGCGCGGGCGCATCATGGACGACGAGGGAGCATCGGTGCGCACCGAAGTCTTCGCCCTCGAGCCGCCGCACAGCGCCGCCGACGGATCGGCTCTTTCGTTCGGCCGCAAGGAAGTTCGTCTTGGCACCATCCGGCCACCGCGCCCGGGTGAGAAAGTGAGCCACGACAACGGTGGCCGAACAGAGAGTGTTGTGGAGCCTAGGGGAATCGAACCCCTAACCCCTGCCTTGCAAAGGCAGTGCTCTGCCAATTGAGCTAAGGCCCCTTGCCTACGGAACGGCGCGAACCGCCAGAATGGTCGTAGACCGGAAATCGGGAGTGGGCCTAGGAGGACTTGAACCTCCGACCTCTTCGTTATCAGCGAAGCGCTCTAACCGCCTGAGCTATAGGCCCGTGTTCGGCTCTCGCACCGTAGTGGGCGAGCCGAGGCTAGACATTACCAAACTTGACTCAAAACAAACAAAACGGCTGGTGGCGGGCCCCAGCGCCGTAGATTCGGCGCCTACAGCGACAGCTGGTAGCCGACCTGCGGAGGGCGACCCGCCGCGTAAATGACGATGGCCGGTATCCGCCCTGAGATGGGAGATACCGGCCGCCGCCGAGAACTTCGCGGACAGGGCGGGCCGTCGGTTTAGCCCCTGCCGTGCGCGGAACTATCCACGGACACCACCCAGCCGTACCGACTAGTCCGGGTCCGCGAGGGTGACCTGGATGCCGCCGACCAGATCGCAGCACTGGTTGTAGATGAACGTGCCGACCGTGCCGAGCGCGGTGAAAAGCACCACATTGATCAGCCCGATGACACCGGCGTAGCCGAACACCGTGCCCGCATCGATCAGGCCCACCGAACCGCTGTCCTGGGACACCATGTCGGTGAAGGTGTTGTTCAGCCGCTCCCACACGCCCATGCCCTCGAGCACGATGTAGAGCAGGCCGACGGCCAGCATCCACACGAAGAACAGCGCCACGCTGATCACCAGCGAGATCTTCAGCGTCGACCAGGGGTCGATGCGGCGGATCTGCACGGTGGCACGCAGCGGCTCACCGGAGGCCACGGCCGCGGCGACCGCGACCGGTGCGGCGGGCGAGAAGTGGCTCTGCGGGGCCGCGCCGACCGGCTCTGGGTGCGGTAGGGGGTGCCGGATCTCGGACAAGTCGGGCATGTCCTTGATGAGTTCCGGCCGCGCGATGCTGCGGGTGGGTCCGTCGATGCCGACCGACTTCACCATCGCCGCTTCCTTGCGCGCCGCCTTGGCCGCGAGGTCGGCCGTGGTGCGGGCGTTGGAGACGCCGCCGTTCAGGCCCACCGCGGCATTGCCGCCCGCGGCCGCCGCGGCATTGCCGACACCGCCCGCGGGCGGCCTGCCCGCGACCGGCGCCTGACCGGGCCGGTACAGGTTGGACTGCGGCTCACGCTGGGGCAGCTGCGACCAGCCGTCCTTGTACTGCGACTGACCGCCGCCCTGGCCCTGCTTCTCCGCGCCCTCGGGACCGCCGCCGGGTTCGGCGGATGGACCCATCCGCACGGTCTCCTGGTCGAACCCTTCCTTCGCGCCGCCGGACTCCTGCGCACCCTGCTTCGGCGCGAAATCGCCTTGCTTGCCCGCGTTCTGCTGCGGCTGGCCACCGGCCGGCTGTCCGGATTCGGGCGCGCCGGGCCTGGGGATCGGCCGCGGCGGAATCGGGGACGGTGCGATCCGCTCGGTCACGCCGTTCGTGGGGTGCCCGTCATTCGGCTGATTCGGAGTGGTCAATGGGAATCCTTAGATCCGTTCGTTGCCGCCGCTTGGAGGGGGTTACTGCTGAGAGGAACCGGAGTCGTCGCCACCGTCGACCTGATCGGGTTCGTCGGCGTTGCGCGCGATAGCAAGCAACGTATCGCCCTCGGCCAGGTTCATCAATCGCACGCCCTTGGTCTGTCGCCCAGCCTTACGAACCTGCTTTGCCGCCGTCCGGATGACTCCACCGCCGGACGTGATCGCGTAGAGCTCATCCTCGTCGTCGACGATGAGCGCACCGACCAGAGTGCCACGCCGAGCGTCGAACTGGATAGTCAATACACCTTTACCGCCGCGTCCCTGCGCGGTGTACTCCTCGATGGCGGTGCGCTTCGCGTAGCCGCCCGAGGTCGCCACCAGCAGATACGTCTCGGGCCGAACGACGTTGAGCGACAACAGTTCGTCGTCGGCGTTGAACCGCATGCCCTGCACGCCGGAGGTGGCGCGGCCCATCGGACGCAGCGCCTCATCGGTGGCCGAGAAGCGGATCGACTGGCCCTGCGCCGAGACGAGCAGCAGATCGTCGTCGGCCGAGCAGAGCACCGCGCCGACCAACTCGTCCTCGTCGCGCAGGTTCACCGCGACGATGCCGCCGCTGCGGTTGGAATCGAAGTCCGACAGCCTCGACTTCTTCACGAGACCATTCTTGGTGGCCAGCACCAGGTACGGGGCGTCTTCGTAGGATCTGATCTGAATGATCTGGGCGATCTTCTCGTCCGGCTGGAAGGCCAGCAGGTTGGCCACGTGCTGACCGCGTGCGGTGCGGTTGGCCTCGGGCAGCTCGTACGCCTTGGCCCGGTAGACCCGGCCCTTGTTCGTGAAGAACAGCAACCAGTCGTGCGTCGAGGTGACGAAGAAGTGCTTGACGATGTCGTCCTGCTTGAGGCCCGCGCCCTGCACGCCCTTGCCGCCGCGCTTCTGCGAGCGGTACAGGTCGGTCTTGGTGCGCTTGGCGTAGCCGGTCTCGGTGATGGTGACGACCACGTCCTCGCGGGCGATCAGATCCTCGTCGGCCACGTCGCCGTCGGCCGCGATGATCCGGGTGCGCCGCTCGTCGCCGTACTTGTCGACGATCTCGGCCAGCTCGTCGCGCACGATCGCGCGCTGCCGCTCCGGCTTGTCGAGAATGTCCTTGTAGTCGGCGATTTCGTTTTCGATCTTGGCCAGATCGTCGATGATCTTCTGCCGCTCCAGCGCGGAGAGGCGCCGCAGCTGCATGTCGAGGATGGCGGTGGCCTGGATCTCGTCGATCTCGAGCAGCTGCATCAGGCCGGTGCGCGCGGTGTCGGTGTTGGCCGAACGCCGGATCAGCGCGATGACCTCGTCGAGCGCGTCGAGCGCCTTGACCAGACCGCGCAGAATGTGGGCCCGCTCCTCGGCCTTGCGCAGCAGGTAGCGGGTGCGCCGGACGATGACTTCCAACTGGTGATCGACGTAGAGCCGGATCATCTGGTCCAGGCGCAGCGTGCGCGGCACGCCGTCGACGATGGACAGCATGTTGGCGCCGAAGCTGGTCTGCAGCTGGGTGTGCTTGTAGAGGTTGTTCAGCACCACCTTGGCGACGGCATCGCGCTTGACCGTCACCACGATTCGCATGCCGGCGCGGTCGGAGGACTCGTCGTGGATATCCGAGATACCCGCGATCTTGCCGTCCTTCACCTGCTCGGCGATCGAGTTGATGAAGTTGTCGGTGTTGACCTGGTAGGGCAGCTCGGTGATCACGATCGTGGTGCGACCGCGGTTGTCCTCTTCGATCTCCACCACACCGCGCATGCGGATCGAGCCGCGACCGGTGGTGTAGGCGTCGTTGATGCCCTGGTTGCCGACGATCAGACCGTGCGTCGGGAAGTCCGGGCCCTTGACCCGCTCCATGCACGCGGCGAGGGTGCTCTCCTCGTCGGCGTCGTAGTTCTCCAGCGCCCAGTAGATCGCCTCGGCGAGCTCGTTGAGGTTGTGCGGCGGAATGTTGGTCGCCATGCCGACCGCGATGCCGTTGGAGCCGTTCATCAACAGGTTCGGCACCCGGCTGGGGAGAACCACCGGCTCCTGTGAACGACCGTCGTAGTTCGGCGTGAAATCGACCGTCTCGTGGTCGATTTCCCGCAGCAGCTCCATGGCCAGCGGCGTCAGGCGGCACTCGGTGTATCGCATGGCGGCCGCGCCGTCGTTGCCGCGCGAACCGAAGTTGCCTTGGCCGTCGACCAGCGGGTAGCGCAGCGACCACGGCTGGGCCATGCGGACCAGGGTGTCGTAGATCGAGGCGTCACCGTGCGGGTGGTAGTTACCCATGGTCTCGGCGACCGGACGCGCGGACTTCACATAGCCGCGGTCCGGACGGTAGCCGTTGTCGTACATCGCGTAGAGCACGCGCCGGTGCACCGGCTTGAGGCCGTCGCGCACATCGGGCAGCGCGCGGCCGACGATCACGCTCATCGCGTAATCGATGTAGCTGCTCTGCATTTCGTTCTGGATGTCGACCGGTTCGATCCGGTCGCCTGCACCGCCGTTCGGGGGCAGCGTTGTCTCAGTCATGCGGTCTCCTTAGCGGGGCGTGAAAAGGCTGAATTGCAGCGGGTTCGCACGCCTGCTACACGTCGAGGAAGCGAACGTCCTTGGCATTGCGGGTGATGAAGCTGCGACGCGCCTCGACGTCCTCGCCCATCAGGACCGAGAACAGCTCGTCGGCCGCGGCCGCGTCATCGAGCGTCACTTGACGAAGCACCCGCACCGCGGGGTCCATCGTGGTCTCCCACAGCTCCTTGGCGTTCATCTCGCCGAGACCCTTGTAGCGCTGGACGCCGTCGTCCTTGTTGATCTTCTTGCCCGCCGCGATACCGGCCTCGAGCAGGCCGTCGCGCTCCCGGTCGGAGTAGGCGAACTCCGGATCGCTGCGCTGCCACTTGAGCTTGTACAGCGGCGGCTGGGCCAGGTAGACGTGACCGTGCTCGACCAGCGGCCGCATGAAGCGGAACAGCAGCGTCAGCAGCAGGGTCGAGATGTGCTGGCCGTCCACGTCGGCGTCGGCCATCAGCACGATCTTGTGATAGCGCAGCTTGCCGATGTCGAACTCGTCGTGGATACCGGTGCCGAACGCGGTGATGATCGACTGGACCTCGTTGTTCTTCAGGACCCGGTCGATGCGCGCCTTCTCGACGTTGATGATCTTGCCGCGCAGCGGAAGGATCGCCTGGTACATCGAGTCGCGGCCGGACTTGGCCGAGCCACCGGCGGAGTCGCCCTCGACGATGTAGATCTCGGACTTGCTCGGGTCCTTGGAGCGGCAGTCGGCCAGCTTGCCCGGCAGGCCGCCCAGGTCGGTGGCAGACTTGCGGCGCACCAGCTCGCGCGCCTTGCGGGCCGCGACGCGCGCCTGGGCCGAGGAGACGGCCTTCTGCACGATGGTCTTCGCGTCGGCCGGGTTGGCCTCGAACCAGTGCGCCAAGTGCTCGTTGCAGGTGCGCTGCACGAACGACTTGACCTCGGTGTTGCCCAGCTTGGTCTTGGTCTGGCCCTCGAACTGCGGGTCGGAGATCTTCACGCTCACGATCGCGGCGAGACCCTCGCGAATGTCGTCGCCGGTGAGGTTGCCGTCCTTCTCCTTGAGCAGCTTCTTGTCCTTCGCGTACTTGTTCACCACCGTGGTGAGCGCGGCGCGGAAGCCCTCTTCGTGGGTGCCACCCTCGTGGGTGTTGATGGTGTTGGCGAAGGTGTGGACAGATTCCGAATAGCCGGAATTCCACTGCATCGCGACCTCGAGCTCGTGCCCGGTGCCCTTGCCGGTGAAGCCGACGACCGAGTTGTGGATCGGCTGCTTGGTGCGGTTGAGGTGCTTGACGAAATCCTCGAGACCGCCCGGGTAGTGGTAGGTGCGGACCTTGACCTTCGGCTCCACGGCGACGGGCGTGTTCTCGTCCAAGTGCTTGGGCGCCTCGGCGGTGTCGCTGACGACCTCGTCGGTCACCTCGCTCTCGGAGACCCGCTCGTCGGTGAGGGTGATGGTGAGGCCCTTGTTCAGGAACGCCATCTCCTGCAGACGCCGCGCGACCGTCTCGAAGTTGAAGGTGGTGGTCTCGAAGATTTCCGGATCGGGCCAGAACCGGATGGTGGTTCCGGTGCGCTTGGTCGCCTCACCCTGCACCAGCTTGCCGGGCTTGGAGTCCTTGTACTCCTGGGTCCAGTGGTAGCCGTCGTGGTCGACCTCGGCCTCGAGCCGGCTGGACAGCGCGTTCACCACCGAGATGCCGACGCCGTGCAGACCACCGGACACCGAGTACGCCTCGGAGTCGAACTTGCCGCCCGCGTGCAGCTGGGTCATGACCACCTCGATGGTGGGGATGCCCTGCGCGTGCATGCCGGTCGGAATGCCGCGGCCGTCGTCGACCACCTCGACGCCACCGTCGGCCAGCAGCTTGACATCGACGCGCGTGGCGTAGCCCGCCATCGCCTCGTCGACGGAGTTGTCGACCACCTCCCAGATCAGGTGGTGCAGGCCGCGCTCACCGGTCGAGCCGATGTACATGCCGGGGCGCTTGCGCACCGCCTCGAGTCCCTCGAGGACGGTGATGGAGGAGGCACCGTAATCCTGCTTGCCCGATGTCGCCTTGGTCGAATCGTTGGAGTCCTTGGCAGCCACTGGTCGGTAGCTCTCCTTACTTGCTGACCTCGGCGCAGCGATCACCACAGCGCAAGCGAGGCCCGGGTCTTGACAGGTCGAGATTCACGGGCCCACGCGGGGCTGCGCGGAACGCGCCGAAGGTTCGCCGCTAGTTACGCCACCATCCTACTGGTAGACCCGCGCCACAATGCACCTACGACACCCCTGACGGCTTCATGGCTGCGAGAAATCGATCGGCGACGAGTCCGTTCTTCCTCGCGACCGTTTCAGGGACTCTCAGATGTGCTCAGCACGCCGTGCCGAACGCTCGCCGCGATCATCAGGAGACCGCGACCCGATCGACGAACTCGGCGGTGCGCGCGGCGAGGGCTTCTGGGTGCGAGATCGGCGACCAGTGCCGTGCCTCGATCTCGCTGCGGGTCAGGTCCGCGACCCATCGATCGGCCTCGGCGTTCACCACAGGGCGCACCGCTCTGTCGCCGGTCGACACGATCAGCTGCACCGGGACCGAGATTGGGCGCGGGCGCGGATTGCGCAGGTGCGCACGGATATTCGCGCGGTAGAGCTTGAGATTGTTGATCATGTCGGCGCGCAGCGTCGGCGCGGTCTGCACCAGCGCGGGGTCGAGGCCGTCGAAGAAGGCGAGGAAGCGCGGCCAGCGACCGGACAGCGCGCGCAGCACCGGATTGGGCAGGCCGGGGATCTGGAAGGCGACGGTGTAGGCCGAGGCGATGCCCTGCGCGAGCGACCCGCGCAGCCGGGCCGCCGAGAACGGCCCGCGCAGGTATGCGCCGAGAAAGTCGAGGTTGGGTCCGGAGACCGAGCTGAACGACGCGATCCGGCCGCCGGCCGCGGGGTCGCTGACGAGCTCCCAGCCGATCACCGAACCCCAGTCGTGCCCGAGCACGTGCACACGCTGCCCCTGCGCCACAGCGTCGACGACGGCGCGCACGTCGGCGGCGAGCTCCTCGATCCGATAGGCCGAGACCTCGGTGGGCACCGTGCTGTCACCGGCGCCGCGATTGTCGAAGGCGATGACCCGGTAGCGATCGGCCAGGAGGGCGGCGACGCGATTCCACAGAATGTGGGTATCCGGCCAGCCGTGCACGAGCAGGATGGGAGTCCCGTCGGGATCGCCGCACTCGAACACCGCGAGCTCGACGTCGCCGCGGCGAACGGTGGTGGTGGCCGTTGCGGGGAACGGGCCCGCGGTGCTGATCGTCATCGATCCGTCTCTCCTGTGCGCATTGTCGAACCGATGCGAGCCACTCCGCATCGGTCCGAGGCGTTCCACGTCGAACCGCAGACCCGGTGGGGAACTGGGGAAATCCTGTGGATGGTGAGATAAACGTAACACCGAGTATCGGATATTCGCCAGGGTATGTCAGCCGTAGGTGTCGCGCGGACCGCGTCCCCTGATATGCCGCTCGCCCTTGCGCCAGCTGGGCGCTGCCGGGCCGGAGATCTTCAGCTGGGTCACCACGCCGTGCCCGACCGCGGCGTTGATCTTCGCCAGGATCTGACTCTGGAGCATGCGCAGCTGGGTGGCCCACGCGGTGGACTCGGCGGCGATGCTCAGCACACCGTCTTTGAGGGCGATCGGGGTGGCGTGCGAGGCGATGTCCTCGCCGACGACCCCCACCCAGCGGCCGAGGACTGTGCCCTCGGAGACCTTGCCGTCCCAGCCGCGGCTCTTGGCGATGCGAGTGGCGAGCTGGGACAACAGCTGGGGATCGCGGTCGTCGGGGCGCGCGCCGGACCATCCGGTGCGCCTGCGAGCTCCGGTGCGCAGCTTCCGCACCGGCGAGGCGCGACCCTGGCCGACCGACTTACCGCTGGCCTTCGCCGCGGCGCGGGCCTCTTCGAGCGCACGCCTGGCCAGGTCGATGCCGCGCAACTGCGGCTCGCCGCCAGGCTGCTGAGCGCCCTGTTCGGGCTGATCGGTCATCGTCCCGCTCCGTTTCGACCGCCGGGTTTCGTCCCCAGATCTTGCTCTGTTCTCCCCAACCGCAGGCCGGTTGGGTTCCGGCGCAGTTCTCCACAGGTGCTGGGGATGAATCGGTGGATCCATCCCGGCCCCGGTGCAGGGCAACTGTACGGGAGCCCGCCGACGAACCGTCGCACGCGTCGCCGCTCGTCCCGCGTCGGTGTTCCCCATCTGTGCACAACCGGCGTGGTTACCTGTGGACAGGTTCAGGCGAATCCGGGTGCGGGCTCGACAATGCGCGAGGTGCGGTGCGTCGATTCCCCGGTGGTCTCCACCCGCAGCGGTACCGCGGCCAGCTCACCCGGCACATCCTCGGGCACGGCCGCGGTGATCAGCACTTGTTCGGCGCCCGCGGCGACCTCGGCGAGGGCGGTGCGGCGCCGCCGGTCGAGTTCGGCGAAGACGTCATCGAGCAACAACACCGGTTCGGCTCCGGTCGCGCGGAGCAGGTCGAACGCGCCGAGGCGAAGGGCGAGGGCGAAGGACCAGGACTCGCCGTGGCTGGCAAAGCCTTTGGCCGGAGCGTCACCGAGAACCAAGTCGAGATCGTCGCGGTGCGGGCCCACCAGGCAGACACCGCGCTCCAACTCCTTGGACCGCGCGGCGGCGAGCTCCCGCAGCACGATCCCCTCCAGCGCCGCCGTATCGTCGGTCTGTGGCTCCCGCGCTGGATCCAGGAACTCCGGCGGCAGATAGGCGCTGCGGTAACCGATTGCGGCGGGCCGGGATTCGGGTGCGATCGACCGATAAGACTGGGCCAGATGGGGATACAGGTCGTAGACCAACCGCAACCGCTCGGCCAGCAGCACCGAGGCATGCTCGGCCAGATGCCCGTCCCACACGTCGAGGGTGCTCAGGTCGGCTCTCGATCTGGCTTGCCGCCCAGCGGTTTTCAACAAGGCTGAGCGCTGGCGCAGCACCCTGTCGTAGTCCGAGCGCACGCCGGCCAACCTGGGGAGCCGGGCTGTGCACAACTCATCGAGGAATCTTCGCCGCTCCCCCGGGTCGCCGCGCACCAGCGCCAGATCCTCCGGCGCGAACAGGACGGTCTGCAGAATGCCGAGTATCTCCCTCGGTCTGCGCACCGGCGACCGGTTGATCTGCGCGCGATTGGCCGCGCCCTGGTTGAGCTCGACGTCGACGCGCAGCTCACGACCGGTGTTGACCACCGTGGCGCCGATCCGCGCACGCTGCGCGCCCATCCGGATCAGCGGCGCGTCGGCGGCCACCCGGTGTGAGCCGAGGGTGGCCAGATAGCCGATCGCCTCCAGCAGATTGGTCTTGCCGTTGCCGTTCGATCCCAAGAAAACCGTTCGGCCTGGGGATAATTCGAGTTCAGCGTGCTCCCAGGAGCGGAAGTCGCGCAGCGACAACGCTCGGATGAACATTCGCTACACCGCCCCGGTCACCACGGGCGACGGCACCGGATCACGCACAGATGCTCAGCCCGGGAGCCGGACCGGCATCAGCAGGTAGATGTAGGAGCTGGCCAGGGCGGCGAAGGCGCCGGAGTCGAGCACCTCGGGCTCCTCCTCGCTCGCCGGAAGCAGCACCGCGGGACGGCTGGGCGTGGTGAACCCGAAGGTGACTCGGTCGGTGTGCAGCGCGGACAGGCCGTCGACCAGGTAGCCCGGATTGAAGGCGATGGTCAGCGCTTCGCCGCGGAAATCGGCAGGCAGCCACTCCTCGGCGCGACCCGCGTCGTCGCCGCCTGCCGACAGCAGCAGGCCTTCGCTGGAGAACTCCAGACGGACCTGTGCACCGCGCTCGGCGACCAGGGCGACGCGCTTGATGGCCTCGGTCAGCGCCGCCACTTCCAGCGTGGCGATGGAGGTGTGCTCCTTGGGGAGCAACTGACGGAACTTGGGGAATTCCGCGTCGAGCAATCGTGTCGTGGTGCGGCGGCCCGCGTTGACGATGCCGAGCAGACCGTCCGAGCCTGCGCCGGTGCCGAGCGAGAGTTGCACGGGGGCATCGGAGGGGCCGAGCGTCTTGGCGGCTTCGGACAGCGTGCGGGCCGGGATGAGCACCGAGGTCTCGATATCGGTGCGGGCGGGCTGCCATTCGATGTGGCGCACGGCGAGCCGGAAGCGGTCGGTGGCCGCGAGAACGACCTGTGGGCCCTCGATCTCGACGCGGATACCGGTCAGCATCGGAAGGGTGTCGTCACGACCCGCCGCGACGGCGACTTGGCCGACGGCCTCGGAGAAGATGTCCACACTCAGTGCACCGGTCTGCTGCGGCACTTCGGGCAGCTGGGGATAGTCCTCGACCGGCATGGTCGGCAACGAGAACTTGGCGCTGCCACAGGAGATCAGCACGCGGGTGCCGTCGACCGAGACGTCCACCGGCTTGTTGGACAACGCCTTGGTGATGTCGGCGAGCAGGCGGCCGGAGACCAGGACCTCACCGGTACCGGCGACCTCGGCCGCGACGCGCATCTGCGCGGAGACCTCGTAGTCGAATCCCGAGACGGTCAGTCCGTCCTCGCTCGCGACCAGCAGCACACCACCCAGCACCGGTACGGGAGGCCGGGACGGCAGGCTGCGCGCGACCCAGGCGACGGACTCCGCGAAATCCTCTCGGGCGACCCGAAACTTCATGCTCGAAAGCTCCATCGCCCGATCTGTCCTCTCCCGGTTCCGTGATCCGTGTGTGGCGTCCGTCCGAGCACTGTGTGGCTCGACAGCGTGTTGGCTCGACAGCGTGTGGTTCTCGTCTGGGGTGCTGGATCGGCCGCCCCAGCAGTCTGGCACAGGCGACCGACATGAAAACCGTACCCGCGTGTGGCGCGGCTACCTAGTCCGACCCTCGATTCGCGCTCGCGTGTCCGGAGCGGATGTCGCTCTGTGCGACAGACCCATCGCGCTCTTCTCCTTGCCTGTGCAGACGAGTGGCTCCGGACCGGAGGTCGCCCGACCGACTTTCCACACACCCTGTTTTGAAGAGAGATCTATTAGAAGAAGAACTGAAGTAGTAGTAGGCACTGTGGAATCTGTGGACTGAGCCCGTTTGCGCTGGTCCGGGGGTGTGGTGCCGTGGGGATGGCCGTCGGGTGACTCGAGGATGAATTCGAGGCGTCTGTGGAGGTTCGAAAACTGTCCCCTGTTCATCCTCGAGCCGTCCTCGAGTTGTTCCACCAGATTCACCCTGTTGTTCACACGTGTGCACCGTTCGGTGGACAGCTCGAGGAATCCTCGAGGACTCCACACGAACTCCTCGAGGATTCCACAGGGCCCTGACCGAGACGAGGCTGGTCAGAGCCTGTGGGCAGACATCGATGGGGATGATGTTGATATCCGGCTGTGAGTGACGGCCGACGGACCCGTCCCCAGTCCTGTGCATCAATCGGTGGACAAACCAGGGGATTCCTCGAGGACTCCACAAGGATTCCTCGAGGAATCCACAGCACACAAAAAAGCACCGCCCCTGGTCAGAGGCGGTGCAGGGTTGTGGACAGCGCTCAGCGCGAGCGCTGTTTGATTCGGGCTGTGAGTTCCTGGACCTGGTCGTAGACGCGGCGCCGTTCGGTCATCTCCTTGCGAACCTTCTTCTCCGCGTACATGACCGTGGTGTGGTCGCGGCCGAACGCCTGGCCGATCTTCGGTAGCGATAGGTCGGTGAGCTCGCGGCACAGGTACATGGCGATCTGCCTGGCCTGCGCCAGCGGCCTCGCCTTGCCGGGACCGGTCAGCTCCTCCAGCGTGGTGTTGAAGTACTCCGCGGTCACGGCCATGATCGTGGCCGCGTTGATCTCCAGCGCGGCGGTGTCGGGCATCAGATCCCGCAGCACCACCTCGGCCAGCGGCAGATCCAGCGGCTGACCGTTCAGCGAGGCGAACGCGGTGACCCGGATGAGCGCGCCCTCCAGCTCGCGGATGTTGCGCTCGACCCGGCTGGCGATCAGTTCGAGCACGTCGTGCGGCACGTCGAGCCGATCCATTCGCGCCTTCTTGCGCAGGATGGCGATGCGGGTCTCGAGTTCCGGCGGCTGCACGTCGGTGATCAGGCCCCACTCGAACCGCGTACGCAGCCGCTCCTCCAGGGTGGCCAGCTGCTTGGGCGGACGGTCGGAGGACACGACGATCTGCTTGTTCGCGTTGTGCAGCGTGTTGAAGGTGTGGAAGAACTCCTCCTGGATGCCTTCCTTGCCCTCGATGAACTGGATGTCGTCGACCAGCAGGATGTCGGTCTCGCGGTAGCGCCGCTTGAACGCCACCTTGCGGTCGTCGCGCAGGCTGTTGATGAAGTCGTTGGTGAACTCTTCGGTCGACACGTATTTCACCCGCATGCCGGGGAACAGTCGCTGGGCATAATGGCCCGCCGCGTGCAGCAGGTGCGTCTTGCCGAGACCGGAGGCGCCCCACACGAACAGCGGGTTGTAGGCACGGGCGGGCGCCTCGGCGATGGCCACCGCCGCGGCGTGCGCGAAGCGGTTGGAGGCGCCGATGACGAAGGTCTCGAAGGTGTACTTCGCGTTCAGGCTGGCCGAGGAGTTCGCGGGCGCGGGGTTCTCCTGGCTCTTGGTGAAGTAGGTCGGCCAGTTGTTGCGCACGTTGACGACCGGTTCGTCGTCGGGCTGCTCGGTGCGCAGCGCTTCGCCGGGTTCGCGGACCGATTCGTGCGCCGCGGCAGGCGCGGCTTCGCGCAACGGCATCCGGGCGGGCCCGCGCATCGATGCGGGACCTGGTTCGGGCGTGAACAGCGACTCCTGTCCCGGCGGGGTCGAATCGCGTCGCGAACCCATCCCCTGCTCGCGCCGCGGCGCGGTAGACATCTCGGAGACCTGTGCGCCGGGATCGGCCGAGCCCGGGTACTCGCCACCGACCGGCGCGCGATAGGACGCGGTCGGGTAATCGTCGGTCGGATAGTCCGTGCTCGGCGGGTATTCGGGCGCCGGGGTGTACTCCGGGCTGTACTCGGGCGCGTGTGTGTACTCGGCTGCGGGCGCGTAGTCCGAAGCCTGGGGATAGTCGGACGCGTACTCGGGCGCGTAGTCCGACTGCTGCACGTACCTCGGGGCCGGGTAGTCGGTGCGGCTCGGCGGATCGGCCGGGTAGCCGATGGGGCCGCGCTGCGTCTCTCTTGCGCGCTGCGCTTCCCGGTTTCGCTGGGCCGTCTCCCTGCTTCGCTCGGGGCGGCTGGTCATCCTCGCGTGCCGGGGATTGGCGGAGGAACGATCGGCGCTCGGTGTGGCGGGCGCCGCGATGCGCACGCCGAGGCCCTCGACCTGGGGACCGAGCCGGCGGGCGAGCGAGCGGAGGATGGGTTCGCGCAGATCGCGTTCGATGGCCTCCTGGGCCAGCGACGAGGGCACCGAGAGCAGGGCGAAGCCCTGGGCCACGGTGATCGGCTTGACGAGTTTGAGCCAGGCCTGCTGTGCTCGGGTCACCGCCGCGATGGAGCCATCGTCGGAACCGGTGGTGAGCTCGGCGATTACCTCGGGCCACACGGTGGCCAACACGTTCTGCTCGTCGTCCATGCAGTTTCCTCCCCGGATGTAGGTCGATAGGAGCAGACGGCCGGGGTACGCGAGCAGGTTCGAGGATGGGCTATCCTGTGATCCCGCGTACGTCCGTAGCCGTGTGGACGCTGCTCGGATTCCCCCGTACCAAGGCAGCGGCGTTGGCGCCGTCGGCCTACGAATATGCCACTCCAGGGGTCTTTCCACACAATTATCCACAGATGTGGAAAACCCTGGGGAAATGTAGGTCGGGCTCGGAATTCGCGGGGATCACGCCCCGACCTGGGGTTCTGTAGCAACTGTCTGGCAACGCGCCCCTCGGAGCGGCCTCTGCGACGCCTAGGGGTGTGGACGAAGTCACGAACACGCCCGGGCGCGTCGCCCGCCGGAGCCCTGAATTCGACCTCGGGGGCCGAGTTTGACCCGTCACCAGCCGATCAGTACCCTCGTACAGTCACCCCTTGGTGCGGTGGCGGTCCTGTGCTGACCGTGTTTGGTCGTTGAACGACCGTGTGCGCCAGGACCGACGCGCGCCGATGATGACATCGCGATTCATCGCGCACATACGTATCACCGACAAACTTCGGGCGCCGAAGGGCGCCCACCAACTCGAGGAGTGTTGACCGTGGCCAAGGGCAAGCGGACGTTCCAGCCGAACAACCGTCGTCGGGCGCGGGTTCACGGCTTCCGCCTCCGGATGCGCACCCGTGCGGGTCGCGCCATCGTCTCGGCGCGTCGCCGCAAGGGCCGCGCTTCCCTCACTGCCTGATCCTCGCTCTCGGACGCTCGGGTGTTGCCTGAGCCGTATCGGTTGCATCAAAGTGCCGACTTCTCCCGGACGGTGCGCCGCGGCCAGCGAATCGGGAGGCGAGATCTGGTCGTACACGCGCTCGTGCACGGGTATGACGGAGTTGTGGGCGCTGATGAACGACACGGTGCTCCGGTAGCAACCGGAGCGATCGTTCGTGTCGGCGGGCCGAGGTTCGGATTGATTGTCAGCAAGGCGGTGGGCTCCGCGGTGGTTCGGCACCGGGTGGCCCGCCGCCTGCGTCATATGTGCGCCAAGGTGATCAGCGAACTGCCCGCGGACGCCGACATCGTGATCCGGGCACTGCCCGGCGCCGCGAACGCGGAATCCGACGAACTGCTGCGGCAGTTGCGCAGCGGATTGCGCAAACTCGGTGTCGCACAGGGTCCCGGCCGGACCGACGGACGGGCCAGGCCCGTCACCGTCGTGCCCGCTGACGCGGACGTCTCGTCGTGAAGTTCGCCGCTCCCCTGGCCCGGCTGCCCGCTCGTACGCTGATCTTCCTGATCGAGCTCTACCGGACTTATGTCTCCCCCACCCGGATGCCGGTGTGCCGCTTCACCCCGACGTGTAGCGAATACGCGGTGACCGCGTTGCGAACCCGAGGGCTGTTCGTTGGCCTCGGACTGACGGTCGTGCGATTGGCCAAATGCGCGCCCTGGCACTCTGGTGGGTGGGATCCCGTTCCCGAGCGCAAGCAGCGCGGACGGAACGAGGCTGCGGCCGACGCCCCGACGTCGGCGCCACACGCTTGTAAAGGATCGCCGCACGCGGCGATCGGCGATACGAACGACGGGAGTGCATAGAGCCGTGCTCGACTTCATCTACTACCCGGTGTCCTGGATCTTGTGGTTCTGGCACCGTGCTTTCGCGCTCATTCCGGGCGTCGGCAAGGACAGCGGCCTGGCATGGGCGCTTGGGGTGGTGTTCCTGGTCTTCACGCTGCGCGTCGTGCTCTACAAGCCGTTCGTGAAGCAGGTGCGGACCACCAAGCAGATGCAGGAATTGCAGCCCCAGATCAAGGAGCTGCAGAAGAAGTACAAGAACGACCGCCAGAAGATGGCGCTGGAGATGCAGAAGCTCCAGAAGGAGCACGGCTTCAACCCGCTGATGGGCTGCCTGCCGGTCCTGGCGCAGGTGCCGGTCTTCCTCGGTCTGTTCCACGTCCTGCGTTCGTTCAACCGCACCGGGCACGGGTTCGGTCAGCTGGGCATGACGCCCGAGGAGAACGCGAACACCGCGAACTACGTCTTCAACGCGGCCGACGTCCAGTCCTTCCTGAGCGCCCGCATCTTCGGCGCGCCGATCTCGGCGTTCATCACCACCCCGGCCAACGAACTGCTCGCCTTCGCCGACTACGGCGGCATTCCGAGCCGGCTGAGCATCGCCCTCGTCGCCATCCCGCTGATGGTGATCGCCGGTCTGGCGACTCACTTCAACGCTCGCGCCTCGGTCGCGCGGCAGAGCGCGGAGGCCGCCGCCAACCCGCAGGCGGCGATGATGAACAAGCTGGCGCTGTGGGTCTTCCCGCTCGGCGTGCTCGTCGGTGGTCCGTTCCTGCCGATCGCCATCCTGATCTACTGGGTCTCCAACAACATCTGGACTTACGGCCAGCAGCACCTCGTCTTCGGCCGCATGGCGAAGGAAGAAGAGGCCAAGAAACAGGCCAAGCTCGAGCAGCGCGCGCAGAACGCGCCGAAGCCCGGCGCCAAGCCGGTGAGCACGAAGAAGAAGCCGACGGCGACCGCCGCCGACGCCGAGCCGTCCGATGCGGAACCGTCGATGAACGGCACCCCGAAGTCCGCGGCAGGCAAAGCCTCCGGACAGCGCAGGCCCGGTGGGCAGAAGCGCTCCGGCGGACGGGGCCGGGCCAACCAGAAGCGTCGCCGCTGACCGCCGAGCCACCCTTGATCGCGCTACCGCCCGGCGCCGAGCGCCCGGCGCGCGCGATGGACAGATGAAGGAATCCAAATGACTGTTGAAACCGACGGAGGGGACGCCACCGTGGCGACGACGATGGTGAACGCCGGAGCGGATGCCGGCGACGTGGTGAACGATGCAGAGGAAGCCCTGATCGAAGAGGGCGAGATCGCAGGCGACTACCTGGAGCAGCTGCTCGACGTGCTCGACTTCGACGGTGACATCGACCTGGACGTCGAGGGCGACCGGGCCGTTGTCAGCATCGATGGCGGACGCGATCTGTCGAAGCTGGTCGGCCGCAACGGTGAGGTGCTCGACGCGCTGCAGGAGCTGACCCGGCTCGCCGTGCAGCAGGCCACCGGTGTACGCAGCCGTTTGATGCTGGACGTCGCGGGCTGGCGTGCCCAGCGTCGCTCCGAACTCAGCGCGCTCGGCACCGCCGCCGCCAAGCGGGTGCTGGAATCCGGTGAGCCGGAATCGCTCACGCCGATGACGCCGTTCGAGCGCAAGATCGTGCACGACGCCGTCGCGGCGATCGATGGAGTCAGCAGCGAGAGCGAGGGCGTGGAGCCCAACCGTTTCGTGGTGGTCGTTCCGGGCTGATCGCCGGGCCTACCCAGCGGACGGCGCGTTTCGTCACGCTGACGATTGATGATTGGATTGGCCTCTGGTCTTCGGACCGGGGGCCTTCTCCATGCCGGGGCGCCGCGGCCATTCGGTCGAGGCGCGCAACCCCGCCCTCCCCCATGTGCAATTTGGTCGACCTCGAGCTCGGAAGGATGTTTCACGTGGAACGAGAAATCGGTGGAAGCGCCGCGCTGCCGACCGAGCTGGAGCCACCCCCGGCAGCCACCACGGTCTTCGGCGATCGGCTCGACATCGCCCGTCGGTACTGCGCTTCCCTCGCGACCGCCGGTGTCGAGCGCGGTCTCATCGGACCCCGCGAGGTGCCACGGCTCTGGGATCGGCACATCCTCAATTGCGCGGTCGTCGCCGAACTCATGCCGGAAGGGGCGACCGTCGTCGACATCGGCAGCGGTGCGGGTCTTCCCGGAATCCCCTTGGCCATCGTCCGCCCGGACCTACGCATCACCTTGGTCGAGCCCTTGCTGCGCCGCACCGTCTTCCTGAGCGAGTTCATCGAAGCGACCGGACTGGACATCACCGTCGTCCGCGGCCGCGCCGAGCAATCCGGCGTGATGAAAGAAGCCGGCGGCGCGGACATCGTCACCTCCCGCGCCGTGGCACCGCTCGCCAAACTCGCCCAGTGGTCCCTCCCCCTCCTCCGCGACCACGGCCGCATGCTCGCCCTGAAGGGCGTGAGCGCAGCCGAAGAACTGGAGCGCGACGGCGAGTTGCTCATCCGCGCCGGCGCGGGGAAGTTCGAGGTCCTCGAATGCGGAGTCGGTGTGCTGGAAACACCGACGGTGGTGATCAGCGCGGAACGCTTGCCGCGGGCGGAACGCGCGCCCCGGCGTCGTGCGGAGTCGCGCCGCGCCGAAGGTGGGGTGCTGCGCCGGGGGGTCGAGCGGCGGCGAGCGGGTGGGAAGTAGGCGGGTCCTACCTCGTCTGTGTGGGGCTCGAACCGTCGGAGCCGACCGGGTGATCTGTCTTGATCGCTGGGCCTGGCCTGTTGTCGAGTTCGGACCCACCGGGCCGTGACGGCGTTTGCTTCCGGCCGTCGACCTGTTTGCTTCGGTGTGGCGCTGGGATTTGATTCGGTCCAGCGCGCGGGTGGTCGATCTCATTTGCGGGTAATTGATTCGCGCCGCACGCGGTGGGCGTTCATCGGCTGTTGAGTGGCCGCACGCCGTTCGAGCGGTCACCCACGGGGGGTCGTTACTGCGGCGCTCCGAACTGTGACCGCGAGTGGAGCCGTCGCGGTGTTCCGCAGGTGAGCACCAGCGGATGCGTCGCGGGCGTCGACGGGGTGTTCCCGAGCGCCAGGCGATTCAGCGCGACGGCATATCAGCCGGCTCCAGTCTTCGCGGCCCGTATGCAGACGGATCGCTCGTGCGGTTCCGGTGATGTGTGGACTACTCACCCGCGGTGGGGCGTGTGGGTGTCCTGCTGCGTGCTGTGTCGACCATTGCCGTGCGGCATATAGAACTCGCCTCCGCGTCCGAACGATCGCCTATGTGGCATCTGGCGGTCACTGTGGGGGTCGGCCGGACGGAGGTGCCGTTGTGTCTCTGTGTGGGTGGACGTACAGCGGATGCGTGCGGCCCGCTGGAATATGGTCCCGTGCCGCGTCGGCGAGGCTAGTCGTGAGGCGGCGAGATTGGGGCCGTCTAGCTGAGGTGGTCCGTGACGACGTTGTCGGGTCCGGGCAGGGGCTCGTGGCTGCACGGGATCTGACCATCCGGTGGTCGACGTGTGTCGCTTGCTGCCGGTGGGTGCGGGCAGCTTGGTCGCTGTGCGAGCGAGAGCTGCCGAGGCGTCCAGCCGTACGAGCGCATGGCATGGCGGCACAGTCCTTGCGAGCAGCTGCGCGGTGGCGCAGAACCCGCGGACCAACGCTCCTCGGCGTTGGTGGCGGTGGCGATCGCCTCGCTGCGACGAGACACCGCGGCTCGCTCGTCGAGGGCGCCGGCCCGCCGTCGGCGTCATTCGCTCCTTGTCTTGCAAGCGCTCGCAGCGAGAGTTTCACGCAAGCACTCACAGCGAGACGCCATCCGGACCTCGCGGGGCACGTCGGCATGATTCGCTCCGCCGTCCGACTTTGCGGCCTGTTTCATGTGAAACAACGGTCGTGACTGCGCGCACGAGTCCGCGGAACGTACCGCTGCAGAATGCCGGTCCTCGCGGGGCGAGCCGCCGTGCCATGTCCCAGCGAGACGGTCACCAACACCGCTGCCGGGTCGGCCACCTGCCGCGGCCACCATCAGTCACGGCATTCGAGCCGACGCGGGGCAACGGCGGGGCACGGACGAAACCTTCAGTCCGTGGCTCCGTCAGATCCGTTGCGGCGAATAGAGCAGGCAGAGCTCCGACTCGCGGCACGCTCCCCTCCCCCGATGGTCGCAGTGCGCCCTCGGTCGTGGGCGAGACACGAACGCAAGTTTCGGTCCTCATGAGCAAGCCGCGGTGTCCCGTCGCAGCGAGGCGATCACCGGCACCGCCACTGCTGGGGCCTGTCATCGCCGGCGAGCGCGGCATTAACGCCGACGCGGAGCAATCAGGTTCCCGGAGGAAGCCATCGGTCCGCGGGCTCCGTCTGATCCATCGCCGTGAATAGAGGAGGCAGAGTTCGCAACGCGCCACTCGCTCGCCTCCTCCGATAACCGCCGCACCCGACTGATCGTTTCGAGCGACCGTGATCGTGCGGCAGTGCTGCCTTGCGGACGATGCAGCCGATAGGCCCACCGCCAATGCTTCACGTGAAACATCGGGCTCGATCGCCCGGTGCGTGGAGCGCGAGCGTATGCGAGCGCAGCCAGAGCCGCCGCCGCAGCCAGAGCCGCCGCCGTAGCCAGAGCCGCCGCCGTAGCCAGAGCCGCCGCCGTAGCCAGAGCCGCCGCCGTAGCCAGAGCCGCCGCCGTAGCCAGAGCCGCCGCCGCAGCCAGAGTGGGGGTCGGAGCCGGAGTGGGGGTCGGGGCGGGAATTGGGACCCGGGGTGAAGTTGGTGCGAGGGTTGAAGTTGGAGCCGCAGCAGGGTTAGAGCCGGGGGCCGGAGTTGGAGTTGGGACCGGGGTGGAGTTGGAGCCGCGGTCGGAGGTGAACCCGTTCCGGACCTAAGCGGAGGCGGAGCTTGGGCCGGACCGGGACCGGAGCCGAGCTGAAGCCAGCCAGTCGGGACGGGGCTGCGGTTCGGGCGGGTCTTGTGCGAACCGACGTGGATTGTCCTGGCGCTCTCCCCCGTTGGACTGGCGCGCTCGCGTCTGCCCGGTCGCGTTTGGCTGCGGGGGCCGAGCATTGGCGTGCTCCTGCGTATACGACCCGGCATCAATGCGATTCGCACCGTCGTCGACCTTCCGCAGCGGCGTCCAGCGCAGCTTCGACCTGGTCTTGGGTGCGGACGAGCTGTGATGGACGGGTGATTGGTGTGGTGGGGCGGCTGTGCGGCTCGATATGGGAGCGTGCCGAGACTTTCCCTCGGGGAGATAGGGAGCGTTCGATCGATGTTTCACGTGAAGCATCGATGGCAAGTGTTGGCACTCGAACTGAATGGTGGGTCGATGCGCGACGGGTCTCGGACTTCCTTCGAAGACTCGCTCGGCGCTCGCTGACTGGTGTTGGGGTCTGGACGCTTTCGGTGTGGGCTCCGAACTGTTCAGCTGCGCTGGTTGGCTCGCAGCTGTGCCGCCGCCGTGCTTTTGCGGTGGTGCCGACCGAGTCAGCTGCATCGAGTCAGTGGTATCGGGGTGGGTGCGCCCGGGTAGGTGCATCGGGTGGCGCGCCGGATCCGCTGCGACAGAACGGTCGTGCCGGGAGCGCATCTCCCAGAGCGGTCGTTCCGAGAGTTTTGCGACAGAGCGGTCGCGTCGAACCAGCGTGGCGTTCGGAGCGCTGTCGTAGCGGAGGATTCGGAGCAGTGTCCCTCGAGGGGATCGGTCTTCTATGTCGGCTACGTCGGGGCGGCTTCTCGGAGAGTGCAGCGGCGCCCCGTCGATTGCACATGAGCGACCCGCGCGCTGGACTTCCCTGGCGCTGTTGGCAACCCACACCCTCCGATGCCGATGCCGATGCCGATGCCGATGCCGATGCCGATGCCGATGCCGATGCCGATGCCGATGCCGTCGACAAGTCAATCGATAACTAGTGACGACCGATGACCGGAGGTTGATGAGCTAAGGGAGACGGAGAGCGGCAATCGGCCGCGACCGACGAGCAACGAGATTCGGACACCGGAGCGACGACAGCGAACCGACGACACGCCATCAACCGACGACAACCGCCGGATCGCCAAGCGGACGACTTCTGAGCCATCTCCGAAGCACCACCACCACTTCGGAACCAACACGACAGCGACCCGATCCCGAGCCGAACGCACGTTGATTCACGTGAAACATCGCCCGCCCGTTGCCCAGCAGATACTTCGATCCGCATCCGACAACGCCGCAACTAGCACCTTCGTCGAAGGAACTAACCCCGCGCCAACCAAACTGCACCAGCGCACCGCCCCCACCCCACTCGAAAACCAAGATCCCGCCGTCCCCGAACCCCCATCCCCCCAGTGGAAACCACCCAACCCCGCCGGAATTCCTGCGGTGCGCAACGCTGATTCGCGGCTATCTGCGTGTCGTCGCGATTCAACTTTCTTCTAGCGCTCAGTGCTGGCAAGCTAGTGTGCGTCGGGCGTGAGCGTTGATGCCACGGTGGGATGTGGGTGTGCGGGACAGCTCCGCTCGGTTGATCGGGCGCCGTCCCGATGGAGCATCATGTTCGATCCGACACAGGCTGTTGAAGACACGGCGTCGGCATGGGCCGAGAGCACGTGCTCTGTAGTTCTCGGGTTAGGAGCTGTCTATGTCGAACGGTCCGGCGAATGTTTCACGGGAAACCATGTCGCGCGTGCCGGGGATGCTGGACTCCAGCAACTTCGACGCGGACGCATTCGGAAGCACACCGTTCGGGCACATCTCCCCGAGCGAGACCCCGATAGCGGCCGAAGCTCAGCGCGCAAGTCAGATATTGCATCCAGGAAAGGTGACAGTGCCTAAACCTCGCGAGCAACGGATCATCACCATCGCGAATCAGAAGGGCGGGGTCGGTAAGACGACCACGGCGGTGAATCTTGCCGCGGCCCTGGCGCATCAGGGGATGAAGGTGCTCGTGATCGATCTCGATCCGCAGGGCAATGCCAGCACTGCGCTCGGCATCGAGCATCACTCGGGTGTCCCTTCCAGCTATGAACTACTCATCGGCGAGGTCTCCGTCAAGGACGCCATCCAGCAGAGTCCGCACAACGAGCGGCTGCTGTGCATCCCGGCGACGATCGATCTCGCGGGTGCGGAGATCGAGCTCGTCTCGATGGTCGCCAGGGAAGGCCGTCTCAAGGGGGCTATCCAGGAGGCCAATATCGCGGGCTACGACATCGATTACGTGATGATCGACTGCCCGCCTTCCCTCGGCCTGCTGACGGTCAACGCGCTCGTCGCCGCCAAGGAGGTGCTGATCCCGATCCAGTGCGAGTACTACGCGCTGGAGGGCGTCGGTCAGCTGCTCCGCAATATCGGCCTGGTGCAGGCCCACCTGAACCCCGAGCTGCACGTGTCGACGGTGATCCTCACGATGTACGACGGCCGAACCAAGCTCGCCGACCAGGTCGCGGAGGAGGTGCGCGGCCACTTCGGCGATGTGGTGCTGCGCTCGGTGATTCCGCGCAGCGTGAAGGTCTCGGAGGCGCCGGGCTACGGCATGACCGTGCTCGATTATGATCCAGGCTCCCGGGGCGCGATGAGCTACCTCGACGCCGGACGTGAAATGGCCCAGCGGGCAATGGCCCGGCAGGCCGCGAACGGCGCGGAGTGATTCGGGTACTGGCGACCCGGGTCGGCGTGACCCGGATCGGTGGCGAACGAGGGAAGGACTCGGTGGGCCGATGACTCAGGCGAAGAAGGGTGGGCTAGGGCGCGGTCTGGCCGCGCTGATCCCGACGGGGCCCGCGGCCACGCAGGGTCTCGGCAGCGCCGCGGCCAACGTTGTGATCGGTCTCGACCCCGTCGGTCCGCAGCCCGCTTCGGCGTACCTGCACCGCGTCCCCGATCCCGCCGAAACCGCCGACGAGGCCGAGCTCGCCTCCTCCGGCGGCGCGGTCTACCGCGAGATTCCGCCGGACCAGATCGAGCCGAACCCGAAGCAGCCGCGCCAGGTCTTCGAAGACGAGGCGCTCGCCGAGCTGGTGCATTCCATCCGCGAATTCGGCCTCATGCAGCCGATCGTGGTGCGCCGCGTCGGGCCGGGCGTCGACCGCTTCCAGTTGATCATGGGCGAGCGGCGCTGGCGCGCCTCCCAGGAGGCCGGTCTGGAAGCGATCCCGGCGATCGTCCGGGAGACCGCCGACGAGTCGATGTTGCGCGACGCTCTCCTGGAGAACATTCACCGGGTGCAGCTGAATCCGTTGGAAGAGGCGGCCGCGTACCAGCAGCTGCTCGAGGAATTCGACGTCACCCACGAAGAACTGGCCACCAGGATCGGTCGATCCCGTCCGGTTGTCACGAACATGATCCGTCTGCTGAAGCTGCCGATCCCGGTGCAGCGGCGGGTCGCGGCGGGCGTGCTGTCCGCCGGCCACGCGCGCGCCCTGCTCGGACTGGAAGCGGGCGCCGATGCACAGGAGGTGCTGGCCGCTCGCATCGTCGCGGAAGGGCTCTCCGTGCGGGCCACCGAGGAAGCCGTCACACTGGCCAACCGCGACCCGGATGCGGCCACTCCCCCGGCGCCCCGGCGCAAGCCGATCCACATGCCTGGTTTACAGGACGTGGCCGAGCGCCTGTCGAATTCGTTCGACACTCGGGTCACCGTGAGCCTCGGCAAACGCAAGGGCAAGATCGTCGTCGAGTTCGGGTCTGTGGAAGATCTGGAACGCATCGTCGATCTGATGGAGCAACAGCAGCTCAGTCAGTGACAGAAAAGGCAAAATAGCCCCGTGTTCACCGTAAGTACGGGCCCGACGTCGAAACGTCACTGTGACGGCGTCGAAAACCGCGGTGCCGCACCGGCATTGCGCACGCCATCGGTCCGGCACGAGGACTCCGACCAACAGCACAGCGACGTGGAATGAGGCGGGTTCGCTTGATCGCTTATTCTTGCTGGCGAGAAGACGTTGATGCGGCGTGAGCGTGGATGAATCGGACAGCTGGAGGCTGAGCAGAGCGGTGTCGACCAGCGTCACAGCACTTACTCTCGGCGGACTGGACAAGCTGCCCGCGCATGCTCGTCGCTGTGTCTTCTGGGAGATCGATCCCGCCGTCGCGGAGGATTCGCGGTCGTTCAGTGATCCGGTCTTCGAAAAGGAAGCCTGGCTGTCGACGGTCATGCTGGAGTGGGGATCGTGCGGCCAGGTGGCGCACGTGGACGGCAACGTGGCGGGCTGTGCGCTGTACTCTCCGCCCAGTGCCGTGCCGCGGGCGTCGCTGTTCCCCACCTCCCCCGTCAGCCCGGACGCCATCCTCCTGACGACACTGCGCACCGAATTCCCGCACCGGGACGAGGACATCGCGCACCGACTGGTGCAGGCCGTGGTGGCGGATTTGGTGCGCCGCGGTGTCCGAGCCTTGGAGGCGTTCGGCATTCGCACCGAGCCGCCGGCCACTCGTCTTTCGGACCGTTTGGTTGGTTCGATGACCCTCATGGAACGAATCGGCGCGCCGGTCCGCGGTTCCGCCGCGGCCTCCCCCACCGAATGCTCACCGCAGACCTGCATGATCGACGCGGACCTGCTGGAGGAGTTCGGGTTCAAGGTCGTCGCGCCGCACCACCGCTTCCCGCGGCTGCGCCTGGAGCTGGATTCCGATCACGGCTGGAAGGAAGACGTGGAGCGGGCGCTCGACCAGCTGCTCGCCGCCGCGTCCATGACAGCTCCCACCAGGGTGGGCGCCCGCTGAGCCGAGAAAGCCTCTGCCGACCGCAGTCGGCAGAGGCTTTCGTTCGGATAGATGGTGTTCAGGCTCGATCGGCGGCGGCCAGTTCCTCGGCCAACAGCTCGGCGAAGGTGTACGTGCCGGTGGGCTGATCGTCCTGGCCCAGCAGGTACAGGCGCTTCACCGAGATCAGGATGGCTTCGGCGATGACGTCGCGCATCCGCGGATTGGTGAGCACCGAGGCGTCGTATTCGTTGGTGAGGTAGCCGATGTCGACCTGGACCGTGGGCATCTTGGTGAGCCGCAACAGATCCCAGGTGCGCGAGTGCGTACGGCAGTCCTGCAACGACGTGCGGGCCACCACCTCGCGCTGGATGAACCCGGCCAGCACCTGCCCGATCATCGAGACGGAGCCGTGCGAGTTGCCGAAATGGAAGCTGGCCACGCCGTTCGCCGACGGGCTCGGGTTGGTGGCACAGCGTAGCGAGATCATCAGGTCGGCGTCGAAGGCGTTGGAGGTCTCCGCCCGCTCGGCGTCGGTGGGATTGGCGCCCCACGGCCGCGAGAGGAAGGTCTCCATGCCCGTGGCGGCCATCCGGCCCTCCAGCCTGCTGGCCAGATCCCACAGGATTTCCGACTCGTAGACGTCGCCGAATTCGGTGGGCACCGCGTATCCCTTGTCGGGACCGCCGAGGCCGGGATCGATGACGATCCGCTTGCCGGTGAGCTGCGGCCCCGCCCGGTGCACCACCTCTTCTTCGGCGATGCGATGCGGATTGCCGCCGGTGACGCGCGCGCCGAGCAACTCCAGCGAACGTAGCGTGTCCGGACCGCAGATGCCGTCGGCGGACAGGCCGATCTCGCGCTGGAAAGCGGTGAGCGCTTCGTGGGTGTGCGGGCCGAAGTACCCGTCCACCCGATGAACGTAGAAGCCGAGGTCCTGCAGTTTGCGCTGCAACGTGGCGACGTCGTCGCCGTACAGCGGCGCGGACAGCTGATAGATCAGGGTGCGCGCGCCCAGGCGGTAGGACGCCTCCTTCAGGGCCCGGTAAGTGGCCGGACCCACCACACCGTCGACGAGCAGCCCGCGATGTTGCTGGAACGCGCGGACCGCGGAGTCGAGGTGATGATCGAAGGAGGCTTCGGTGTCCTTCCAGTACTCGCGTGCGTCGCCTTGATCGGCGCCGATGGCGTGTGCGTGCAGGAAGCCGAGACTTGCCAGGGTGCTCCGAACCTCAGCGACGGCTGGACCGGTATCACCGTGACGAAGTCGGTGCATGCGTGAGAGCCCTTTCCTTCCGTCAACCCGGGTACCCACTCATGCGACGGCATACACCCTCGCACGACCGGAGCGTCGGTCGATTGTCTCAGACCTGCCCCGCAATCCGACAATTACGGGGGTGCAGGAATCCTACGGCGCGTCGTGGAATCGCGCCGTCAGATCTCGCCTTCCAGTTCGCGGAGGAGGGCCGCTTTGCCCTTTGCGCCGACGATCTGCTTGACCGGCTTGCCGCCGCGGAAAAGCATCATAGTGGGCAGCGAAAGGATCTGGTATTCGCGGGCTGTCTCCGGGTTGGCGTCCACGTCCAGCTTGGCGATGGTCAGCTTGTCGGCGTTCGCGCTCGCGATCTCCTCGAGCACCGGGGCCACCATCTTGCACGGACCGCACCAATCCGCCCAGAAGTCGACGAGCACGGGCTTCTCACTGAGCAGCACCGCGTCGGCGAAGGACTTGTCGGTCACGGTGACCGTGTTCTCGGACATGGGTTTTCTCCTTGGTGAATCGGTGAGAGCGAAGATCAGTTGGTCGGCACGGCGACCGGCTGGCCCGCGGCGTCCAGGGTGTTGGCGGTGATGTCACCCTGCTCGGCCAGCCAGCGCTCGGCGTCGATCGCGGCGCGGCAGCCGGTACCCGCGGCGGTGATGGCCTGCCGGTAGGTATGGTCGACGAGGTCGCCCGCGGCGAACACGCCGGGAACCTCGGTCGCCGTCGTCGGGTGCTCGACCTGCACGTAGCCCTCGCCGTCCAGCTCCACCTGGCCACGCACCAACTCGCTGCGCGGGTCGTGGCCGATCGCCACGAACAGACCGGTGGCGGCCAGCTCGGAGGTCTCGCCGGTGCGGGTGTCGCGCAGCGTGAGACTGGTCACCGCGTTCTCGCCGTGCACCTCGAGCACCTCGGCGTTCAGCACGAACTTGATCTTCTCGTTGGCCTTGGCGCGCTCGAGCATGATCCGCGACGCGCGGAACTCCTCGCGGCGGTGCACGATGGTGACGCTCGACGCGAACTTGGTGAGGAAGGTCGCCTCCTCCATGGCCGAGTCGCCGCCGCCGACCACCACGATGTCCTGGCCCTTGAAGAAGAAGCCGTCGCAGGTGGCGCAGGCGCTCACGCCGCGGCCGAGCAGTCGCTGCTCGCCGGGGACGTTCAGGTAGCGCGCGGCCGAGCCCATGGCCAGGATGACCGCGTACGCCTGGTAGGTCTGATCGCCCACCGTGACCGTCTTGACCGGCCCGCTCAGGTCGATGGCGTCCACGTCCTCGGTGCGGATGTCCGCGCCGAAACGCTTGGCCTGCTCGCGCATCTCGTCCATCAGGTCGGGGCCCATGATGCCGTCGCGGAAACCGGGGAAGTTCTCGACCTCGGTCGTGGTCATCAGCGCGCCGCCGAACTGGGTGCCCTCGAACAGCAACGGCTCGAGTTCGGCGCGGGCGGCGTAGACGGCCGCGGTGTAGCCCGCGGGGCCGGAGCCGACGATGATCAGGTCGCGAACTGCCGTGGCCGTGTCGGTGGTTCGCTCGCGGAGCTCGCTCATGGGGCCCTTCCGAGAAGATCTGAGGGGAACGTGACGGTCAACAACAGCGTAAACGTTGTTGTTCCCGCGCCGGCCCGGCCGTATGCGGTCAGCCGATGTCGGTGACGTTCTTCACCTGCGGGTCGCCCGTGGTGCAGCCGGGGCCGACCACGAGTGCCGTGACCTTGTTCTGTGCGGGACCGGTGAGCAGGATGAGCACCGCGTCCTTGCCCTGATACTTCATGTTCATCGACCCGAGGACGCCACGGTCCAGGCCCGTGGCGGCGACACAGCGGTTGAGTGCGGCTCGGTTGCCGAGCGGCCCGGTGACGTCGTTGCGACCGAGGGCGGCGAGCGCGGCCGTGGGAGTCAGATCGTCGCCGAGGGGCCCGTTGCTCGGCGTGGGTTGCGCGGTGGACGTCACTTCGTCGCCGCGGAGCAGCTGGACGCCGATGCTGGTCCCCGCGATCACCGCGAGGACGGCTGCCGCGGCGGCGAACCAGCGCAACCGTCTTCCGCGACGCTCGTCGAGCGAGACGGGTGTCGCCAGCTTCTCCGTCGGCTCCTCGGAAGGCGTTGGCGCGCTAGGTGTTTCGGCAGTGCTATCTCTTTCGGCACCGCTGTGATTTCCGCTCGCGGCGTCGTGCCCTTGTCCGGCGCCGTTCCCGGATGCCGCGGCGCCGATCCGATGAATGGTGGCGACCTGCTCGGTCGGCTCCTCGCTCAGCTCGAGTTCGCTGACGAAGGCCGCCAGTCGTTCGGAAACGTCCTCGGGCATCGGATGGAGGACGCGCTCGTCGGTGCGCAAGGCGCGAATCCGCGTCGTCACCTCGTCCAGCGAGCGCAGGTAGCGCACGGCGTCCGAATCGGCGCGGACGGCGGGCCACAGTCGCGCGCCGAGTTCGGGGTCCACGTTGTCGGCGTGCAGGTCGGCCAGCAGTTCCGGTGAAAATGGAGGCTGCGGTACGGACCGGGTCGCCATCGCACCTCCAGTGCTCTCATCCGACGTAACTGTCTTGTCTGCCGCGGTCGGGCCGCGGGAACTCCCGGGCACCACATCTACATCGCTCAGGTGTTGGTCACTATTAATGACGCATCGCCACTACTTCCGGTTCCCCGGATCACGGAGAAATTCCAACCGTTCTTGCAGGCGTTGCCTGCCGCGGGCACAGCGACTCTTGATGGTGCCCTCCGGAACCCCCAACATCGCGGCCGCCTCCGACACGCTATACCCCTCCAGATCGATCGCGACCAGAGCGGTGCGCTGATCGGGCGGCAGCGAGAACAGCGCGCGATCCACCACGATCGACATCTCCAGTTCGGCGAACTCGTCGCGTTCGTCGCGGGGCTCCGGCAGCGTCTCCGGTGACAGCGCGATCGCCCGCCGAGTCTTGTTGCGCCGGATCCGATCCAGGCAAGCGTTCACCACGATCGCGTGCAGCCAGCTGCGCACCTCGGCCTCGGCGCGGAACGATCCGGCGGTGCGGTGCGCGGAAAGCAGTGCGTCCTGAAGCGAATCGGCGGCATCCTCACGGGTGTAGGAGGTGCGCAGCGCGGTCTGCCAGAGGTGGTCGTTGTGCCTGCGCAGCAGTTCGGCGAAGGCGTGGCGCTCGCCGCGCGCGTGGGCGCTGAGCAGTTCCTTGTCGGTGAGCTCGCCGAGCGCGAACGAGCGCTCGCGGGACGCGACCCGCGAACTTCCCGCGTGGGAATCCTCGTTCAATTCGGACGACAAGACCAACCCCTTGGACGTGCGCTCCACCGACGACAGCACGAAGCGGTCGTCGCCGAAAATATTTCGCAGCATCCGGGATCGAAAAAACCAGGTCCCGGGAAGCTCCCCTGCCGAGAGCGCGAGCCGATCATATCGGGGATGCCGAAGTGGCAGCAACAAGACCACTCGGGATGGGTTACACCGGGACAGGCGAGAATTCGGCCCGCGGGTCGGATGGAATCAGGGCGCGGCGTCGAACCGCAGATCGGCGATCATCGTCTGGAACTGGCTTCCCGAGTTGCCGAGACCGGTGATCCAGACGAGCACGTAGCGAGCGGACTGGTCTGCGTTGACCGGGATCTCGGTGACGCCGTCGGTCAGCTGGGCCGCGCCGATCAGCTGGGTCTGGTCCAGCGTCGGCGAATTCGTCGGCGAGGTACGGATTTCCACGGACGTACCGGGGCTCGGCGAGGTGATCGAGACGTTGGTCAGCTTCGCCGGGCTCGGTAGCGTGGCCAGCAGTCCCACGCCCTTCTTGAGAGCGGGGAACTGCTGGAAGTACTGATCGGAGCGCCAGACGGTGGCCGGATCGTTGTCCAGCACCGCGCCGACGCCGCTGACGTTGTCCGGCGTGCCCTCCGGGGAGAACACGGTCGCGCCGGTCACCGGGACCGGGACGCCGCCGGACGCCTGATTGCCCGGGATCGCTCCCGGCGGCGTGGTCGGCGACGCCGAACTGTTGGTGGTCAGACCGATATTGCGCTGCTCGTCCAGCGGTGCGTTGGTCGCGCCTGGCGCGAAAACGCTTACCATCCACCAGATCACGATGCCGACCACGAGGGCGGCCAGAATCCCCAGTCCGACCATGATCCACATCATGCGCTGCGACCGCTCGCGTTCGGCGGCGAGCAGTTCCGGATCGGCCAGCGAATCGTCGGTGTTGACCGGCTGCGCCCGCTGCCCGAGCCGCAGAACCGGAATGAAATCGGTCTTCTGGTCGACGACCGAAGCCTGCTCCAGCACGTGCTGGACGGTGGCCGCGGTCCGCACGCCCTTGTTCGACTCCAGCGAGCGCACCGCGACCGCGGAGATCTCGAAGGGCACCTCGGGCCGAATCTGCCGCGGCTCCACCGGCGTTCCGTCCGGGCCGAAGTCGGCGAGGCGCAAGCCGCCGACGGTGGCGGCGGTGCCGGTCATGCCGCCCGGGCGGATCGGCCAGCGCGCGGTGATGAGCGCGTAGAGCATCGCGCCGAGACCGCGCACGTCGGATTGCGCGTCGGAATCGGACAGCGTGCCGGGGAAGGCGAGCACCGCGTCACCGGACGCGCTGATCCGCACCCGGTCCGGGTGATCGATGGAGAGCGAACCGCCACCGCGGTGGGCCAATTCGGCCGCCGACGCGAGTGCGCGGATCGCGCGCGCCGCGCCGATCGGCGACGGCACCGTCTCGGCCATCTCGCGCAGCGAGCGACCCGGGGTCCACTCGGCGACCACGATGCCGCCGGAGCTGCCGCGCACCACGTCGAGAACGCGGGCCAGGCCGGGCGAATTGATCCGGCCGAGCCGCAGCGTGCGGGAGAGGATGGCCTGCGGTCCGTCGTGGCCGGAGTTGTCGGTGGCCTTCTGGTCGGCGTCGACGAAGGTGAGCGCGACCTCGCGGTCGAGTTTGATGTCGAGCGCCTGCCAGAACTTCAGTCCGCGCGAGCCGCCGTGGCTGGCGAGCAGCCGGTAGCGACCGCCCGCGACCGAAGCCCCCGGAATCAGCTTGGGGCCGCGCGGAGTTCGACGTGAACCCGTCGCTTCCGGTGCGGTGGGCGGCAGCTGCGGAATGGGAATCATGCCGGTGTCGTACATCGGGTCGCGCGGCGGCGCCTGATGTGAGGTCTCGTTCGCACCATGCTGCCCGTCGGTAGCGGGCGTGCCGATCGCTTCCTCGTTCGTATGCTCGGGCTCCGACGGGTTCTCCGCGGCGGGCGGATGGTCGATGGACAGGCCGCCGGCCTTGGTCGCAGAAGGATCGGCGGCTGGGACGCCGCCCACCGCCGCGTCGTCGCTCACCCTGGTTCCTCCTTCGCCCTGGTATGTCGAAGTTCCGGCGAATTCGCCACTTGTGCTTCTCTGCCGAACAGGGTACGGGAACTCCCCCCGCCCGGTGCGGTCAACAGCATCCGGTCTGATCACGGGCAAGACCATCGTGGCCTGCGAATCCAGGTACGGATCGAAGCCGGAGTACATGTACGGATCGGGCCTGCGGAAGACCTGCGTGGCGTACTCGTCCTCGACCCGTCCTTCGAGGTCCAGATCCGGTGCCGGCGGCGTGATACCGAGGCGACGGGAGATGGCCACGGTGATGGCGACGATCTCCGGAATACCGGCCAGGCGCATGAGACCGAACGCCGTCGCGAACATGACGATCGCGGTGATCGTCACACGGATCAGCGATCCGGGACCGCCCATGGATTCCGAGAGCCGCTCCAGGCCGAGCACCTCGTCCACGATCAGCATCACCGCGCCGCCCGCGATCGACGCGAGCACGACCCGGGTGACGGTGCGGCCGACGTTCGCCATCCGCAGATCGCCGAGGCTGCGGTGCAGCAGGTAGCCGCCGATGATGGCGCCCGCGGTGAACCCGAGGCCGGTGGCGACGCCGAGGACGATGACGACCTGATCGCTGTTGTCCGCGATGAACGGCGCCAGCGCCGAGAAGGCGATCTTGACGGCGGTGATGCCGAGGATGATCCAGGTCGGCGTCCACGCCTGCTCGCGCGCGTAGAACACCCGCAGGTGGATCAGCACGAGCGCGTAGGGAATCAGCGCGAAGGCCGACCAGCTCACCGCGTAGCCGAGGCGTTCGGCGTCGCCGGTGAAGCGCGCGTACCCGAACAGCGCCTCGCCGAGCTGCGGTCCCGCGAGCGTCAGGAAGGTGACGACGGGGACGAGGGCGATCATCGTCAGGCGGGTCGCGACGGAGAGGTCGTCGACGACGGCGGGTGTGTCACCCTCGGCCGCGTTGCGGCTCAGCCGCGGCATGATCGCGGTGAGCACCGTGACGCCGAGGACGCCGTAGGGCAGCTGGAGCAGCAGCCAGGCCAGCGAGTAGATGGCCGGGCCCGCCTCGTCCGCCGTCGAGGCGACGTGGTTGGCGAAGACCAAGCCGACCTGGCTGATCAGCACGTACAGGATGATGGCCGCGCCCATCATGCCGAACTGTTTGAGGCGGGTGTCGACGCCCCAGAGCGGCCGCAGGTCGATCCCCTCGCGGCGGATCGCGGGCAGCAGGGTCGCCGCCTGGGTGAACACGCCGAGCGTGACGCCGATGCCGAGGACGAGCAGCTTCGGATCGCTCATGCTCACCGGATCGAGCGTGATCTCGCCGGGCGTCACCGCGTAGAGGCCGAGCACCACGAGCACGACGATGTTGTTCAGCACTGGCGCCCACGCGCCTGGTTTGAACACCTGGCGGGTGTTCAATATCGCGGTGAACAGCGCCGACATGCCGTAGAAGAGTATCGCGGGCAACAACAAGAAGGTCAGCGCCGTGGTCAGCTGGGTGTTGACCTTGCCGTCGGCGGCGACGAAGACGTGCGTCGCCAGCAACGGCGCCGAGGCCGTCGCCAGCAGGGTTGCGCCCATCAACACCACGAAAGCGGCCGTGACCAGGCGCCGGACGAAGGCCGTCCCGCCGTCGGGGTCCTCCTTCTCGGCGCGCACCAGCGTCGGCACCACCATCGCGGTCAGCACGGCGCCGAGCACCAGCTCGGTGATCATGTTCGGGATCAGGCTCGCCGAGGTGAAGGCACTGGCGATCGCCGGACCGAGCACCGCGGCGAGCAGCAGCTGCTTGCCGAAACCGGTGACGCGGCTGATCAGCGTCGCGATCGCGATCGAACCGGAGTCCCTGAGCAGCCGAGCGTTCGTGCTCTCCGTGCTCGCTTTGCTCTCGAGCGCCTCCGGTTCGGCCTCGGTGACCGCCCACTCGTGGGTCGTCGGACGGTCGGCCTGGGCCGAGTTGCGCGCGGCGGGCCCTGGACGTGACCGCAGTGGCACCGGGTTCGGCTGCTGCGGGGCGTAGTTGGGCGGCGGCGCGAAGCGCTGCGGCGGCGCAGGGGGGCGCGGGATCGGCCTGCCTTGGCCGGGCGGCACGCTGGCCGGCGGCGCGGGTCGTCCCTGCTGCGGAGGGGGCGCGGGCCTGCCCTGCTGTGCCGGCGGCGCGGGGCGACCCTGTGGCGCGGGGCGCGGGCCGCCGGGACCGGCGGGCTGCGGCGGGTACTGACGCTGACCCGGATGCGGCGCGGCGCCGGGCTGCTGCGGCGGCACGGGCGGGCGGCCGACGGGACCGCGCTGAGCGGGCATGGGTCCGGATTGTCCGGGAAGTGGGCCGCGCTGGGCGGGCATCGGGCCGGACTGTCCGGGTCTCGGGCCGCGCTGGGCGGGCATCGGCCCCGAGGGTGGCGCCGTCCGACCGCCTTGTGGCGGCCCGGAGGGGCGGCTGACCCGAGGCACTCTCGGATACTCGCCGTAGGGGTCCCGGTGCGTCATGCCCGGATCCTCCTGCGGTTCGCTCTGCGGCCGGACCCGCTCCCAAGGCGCGGCGGGCGCCCGGCGGGCGGGCGGCCCGTCAGGTCGTTCATCAGATCGAGACCGATGAGCGGATAAATCATCGTCGCTCATCATGCCTCCTGTGTCGTACCGGACCTGCGCATCAGGCATGCCCGATCGGCGTTTCGCCCATCGAGACTTCCCCGCCGTGCTGGTCGACGCGCCCGCGCCGGAGCGGGCGCGACGATGCTCCGATTGTCCCGCACGGTGAGGGCATCCGATCGATCATCCCTCATCGTGTCCGTGTTCCTGTTCGCGTAGTACTCGCTTGCGCGCACGCCGGTACCTATTCACCCGACGCCTGATGCCGGGGTCGAAACCCTCGTCGGCGGGATCGGGCTCGCCACGGAAGCGCCGCCAGAGCCGACGCCCGGCCAACAGGAACAGCAGCAGTCCGGCGCATGCCGTAATTATGGCCAAGGCTTGGCCGTAGGCGTTCGAACGCACCGAGACCGAGGTGGCGTTGCCAAGTGCGACGCCGTCGGGCGTGGTGAGGGAAATCGGAATCACCAGGTTGCGGCTGTCGCTGACCTCGGTCGGAATCTGGAACGACCGCGTGCCCTTCGGCGGAAGCTGCTGTTCGCCGATGTCGGTGATGTTCGTCTCGGCGGGCGCCTCGATACGGAACCTGATGCGGATGGCGACCGGCAGATCGTTGCGCGCGACCAGCAGCAGCGGGCTCTGCTCGGAAGCCAGCGTGTACACGCCGCCCGGCGGGAGCACCGTCACCGACCGGTACATGTTGTTCATCGTGCGCGTCGTCTGATCCAGCCGTCGCTGCGCGAAGGTGTCCGGCTGGGTGGCGTTGCCGGTGCGGCGATCGGAGAGGGAGAGGACCCGCAGCAGGTCGTCGCGCAGGGGCGTGAGGAACTGGCGCGGCGTCGGCTCGATTTCCGGCACGTCCACCAGCGCCCGCATCAGTTCGGTGATCCGGTGGCCCTGGTCGCGGGTCGGCAACACGAATCGCGCGGGCACCGCGTCCTCCGCCGCCTGCGGCAGATAGTCGAGCTCGTGAGGTTGCGCGTCCGGCGGCTGGGCGAGCAGATCCGGGAACGATCGCGGCGTCGCGAGGTTGTTCCTGATCAGCAGCTCCAGCTGCCCGAGCAGCGCGGCGGCCTCGTCCCGGTTGGCGCCCCACTGCTGCGGCGGCATCAGCAGCAGCGAGCGCGGCTTGCCCGGTTCGGGATGCAGCGCGCTCCACGACACCGCGCCCAGCGCGTCCTGGAGGCGGGCGGCGCGCGAGTCGTTGGTGACGTCGTAGCGCACCCGATCCGGCGTGAACGACGGCGTCGGCGGATTCGAACCGACCGCTGCCAGCGCCGTAGCCGACCAGATGTCGAAGGTCGCCGCGTGCAGGGCCGGGTCGGGCTGGGCGGCGGGCGGTGCGCCCGGTTCGACGGCCGGGGGCGACTGCTCCGGCGCAGGCTGCGCGGTGACGTCCGGCAGCCGGACCATTTCGGGTGCCGCGGACTCGGCGACGTCGGTCTCCGCTACAGCGGCCCCGCGACCGTTGCTGTACTCCGCCGAGCCCGCTTCGCCGACCGGCACCGCGGCCGTGTCGGCCAGTACGGCGGTGCCGAACCCGTGGCTGCGCAACAACTTTCCGCCGCTCATGTCGATGCTGCCGGAATCCGGCAGGCTGACACCGCGCAGCGAGCGGGTCGCCAGGATCGAATCGATGATCTCCGCGGGCGCGTGCAACGCGCGCGCCGACAGCTCGGGATCGTTCACCGCCGCCAGCGCGGTCACGTCCACCTGCGCGAACGGCAATGCCACCGTGCACACCGACGAGGCGAGCGCGCGCAACCGGTCCAGCCAGGTCTGCGCGTGCTCGGAGCCGGTGCCCTCGCGCGTCGCGCCGTCCGGATCCGACGGGCTGGCGAGCACGCGGTAACCCCTGGTCATCGCCTGCACGGTGAGCAGCAGATCCGGGTCGACGGCGACGCACACCGCCGAGGCCAGCCCGCGATCCCGGGTCGCCCCTGAACCGAGCGCCGACTCCAGCGCGCCGAGCAGCTGTTCCAGCCGACCGCCCTTGCCGAGCGAGGCCGCCAGCTCGTCGTCGGTCAGCTCGACCTTTCCGTTCACCGAACCCGGCGCGCCCGCCACCATCCGCGGCCGGTCTGCCAGCGGCCACAGCAGCGTCGTCGCCACCGGGGCGTCGGTCGGCGCGGGCACCGGCGGCGGGGCGTCCGGCCCGGCTGCGGGCAGGCCGAGGACCGGCAACAGGAACCGGGCGTCGTCGAGCCGAGCCTGGCTCCCGTACGCGGGCTCGCCGTTGACGTTCAACAGCAGTGGATACACGCCGGGCTCGGTGATCTGCAACGACGCGTCGTCGCCCGGCCGCAGCGGAATGCTCAACGTGAACTGCTTGCGCTGCCCGGGACTGAGCCGTTCGACCACATCCTCGAATGGACCGGTGAGCTCGTAGTTGACCTGGTCCAGCCGCAACGCCGAGCGCAACCCGCTCGGCGCCGACACCGCGGCCGCCCGTTGGATACGGACGCTGATGTCGTCGACGACGCGATCGCCGATGTTCGTCACCGTGCCCGACACCGTGAGCAGCGAATCACTGGTCGTGGTCACCGCCGAGGGTGTCACCGAATCCAGCGACAGCTTCACGAATTTGGGCGTCGTGGAGTTGTTCGACCCATTCGGCTGCGCACTCCCAGGGGCGGCGAGCAGCACCGGCACGGCGGTCATCGAACCGACCAGGGTCAGGACCGCCACGATGATCCGGAACAGGCCCACCTGTCGCCCGGCCACCACCCCCCACGGAATCGCTGCGCGATGCCGAAAAGTCTGGGTCATCGCTTGCCGGTCTCCATCCGGTCGATCAACCGGTTCGCCACCTCGGCCAGTCTGCGTTCGTCGGCGTAGGCCAGACGAGAATCCAGTTCCGTCAACGGAACCCACGCGACCTGGGTGACCTCCACGTCGGCGTCGGACAACTCGCCGCCGACGGAACGCAAAAGATAATGATGCACGGTCTTGTGTACCCGGCGGCCCTCGGTGACGAACCAGTAATCGATACTGCCCAACTCGGCCACCACCACGCCGTGAATGCCGGTCTCCTCGGCCACCTCACGGATCGCGGTCTGCTCCGCCGTCTCGCCTTCCTCGATATGACCCTTCGGCAACGACCACAGCAACCGGCCACGGCGATCGGTGCGACCGATCAAGGCAGCGCTGCGTTTATCGCTCGGTCCGTCCAGACCGTCCACGACCAATCCCCCCGCGGAAGTCTCCCGGACGGTACGCATGCGCGGTTTCGCCGCGTTGGCCGCCGAACCGCGGCGCCGAGGCTGGCGGCGTCGACTGTTCGCGCGATCGGCCGGAGACACCAAGCAATCCTACTGTGTTCAATTTGCCGCGCTGGCGCGCGGCGTGTTCGCGGCCCTCTCTGTCTCGCTCCCCAGCGGCCGAGACTCGCGACTTCGTCGCATGCGCTTCGGCCGCTGGGAAGCGAGACGGCCGCGAACGGTCGCTCGTCGGGCTCGCTCCGTGGTGGGTGGGTAGGGATGGAATGTTGCGTCGATTCCGAGACGGCCGCGAACGGGCTCGTAGGACTCGTCCTCGAGGTGGTCGGGAATGTGCGAATGGGGGCTCGTTTCAATGACCGCCCGCAGTGGTCGTAGCCACAGGTTGGTCCGGTGGGATGGACGTCGCGTTCGGTTCGATGCCAGCGTTCGGCCGCGTGCCGGAAATTCGCTTTTCCCGGCTCGGTAAGCTGCTGCTTCGTGGTTTCGTCCAAGTCCGAGGATGCGCAAGTGACCGATCCAGCTCCGTCGTCTTCCGAGGAGCGGCGTACCCGGTTGCTCGCCGCGGCGGCGGTCACCCTCGGCGGGCTCGCCGACGTGCTCACGCCACTCGGTGAAATGTTCGCGGCGCGCGGGCACGAGCTGTATCTGGTCGGCGGCAGTGTGCGCGACGCGGTGCTCGGACGGCTCGGCACGGATCTGGACTTCACCACCAGCGCGCGGCCCGAGCAGGTGCAGGAGCTGATGCGCGGATGGGCCGACCACCTGTGGGATACCGGCGGCCTGGCGTTCGGCACGGTCAGCGCGGCAAAGGCCGATCAGCAGCTGGAGATCACGACCTTCCGCAGCGACTCCTACGACCGCGTCTCGCGCAATCCGGAGGTCACCTTCGGCGACACACTCGAGGGCGATCTGGTGCGCCGCGACTTCACCGTCAACGCGATGGCCGTGAAGATCGCCGCGGACGGTTCGCTCGAGTTCGTCGATCCGCTCGGCGGCATGGACGCGCTGCTGGCCGGTGTGCTGGACACCCCTGCGGCGCCGGAGGATTCGTTCCACGACGATCCGCTGCGCATGCTGCGCGCCGCCCGCTTCGTCTCCCAGCTCGGCTTCGAACTGGCGCCGCGGGTGCGCACGGCCATCGAGGCGATGGCGGACGAGATCGATCGCATCACCGCCGAGCGGGTGCGCACCGAACTCGACAAGCTCATCGGCGGTGCGCACCCGATCGACGGCATCAACGTGATGTGTGAGAGCGGTCTCGCCGAGCGGGTGCTGCCCGAGGTGCCCGCCATGAAGCTGGAGATCGACGAGCACCACCAGCACAAGGACGTGTACTGGCACTCACTCACGGTGCTCCAGCAGGCCATCGACCTCGAGGACGGCGATCCGGACCTGGTGCTGCGCTGGGCGGCGCTGCTGCACGACATCGGCAAGCCCGACACCAAGCGCAACGAGCCGGGCGGCGGCGTCAGCTTCCACCATCACGAGGTGGTCGGCGCCAAGATGGTGCGCAAGCGGATGCGCGCGCTGAAGTATCCGAAGCAGTTCACCGAGGACGTGGCCAGGCTGGTCTTCCTGCATCTGCGTTTCCACGGCTACGGCAAAGGCCAGTGGACCGATTCCGCGGTGCGCCGCTACGTCACCGACGCCGACGAGCTGCTGCCCCGGCTGCACAAGCTGGTGCGCGCGGACTGCACCACCCGCAACAAGCGCAGGGCCGCGGCCCTGCAGGCGACCTACGACGACCTCGAGGCGCGCATCGAGCGCATCCAGCAGGACGAGGATCTGGCCAAAGTCCGCCCCGACCTGGATGGCAACGCCATCATGGAGTTGCTCGGCCTGCCACCCGGCCCCGAGGTCGGCAAGGCGTGGCGCTTTCTCAAGGAGCTGCGCCTCGACCGCGGCCCGCTGACCCGCGAGGAAGCGGAGGCGGCGCTGTTGGAATGGTGGAAGTCGCAGAGCTGAAAGGGCTTTCGCGGACCTCAGGGTAAAGACTCAGAAGACGATGAGCGTGGTGCCCGCGACGATGGCGTTGCGGATCTGCGCCAAGTCGAACGAGCCGGTCGTCTCCGGCAGGTCCGCGCGGAATCGGACCAGGTCCCCCTCGCGGACGGCGTCGGTGATGCGGGTGTGCCGCGGCAGGTTCTCCAGCAGCAGCGATGGCGCGGTGATCACGCGCCGCGGTATCCGGACGCCGAACCAGTTGGCCCGGTGGATCTCGATGGTGAGCAGATTGTTCTCGACCGCGGCGTCGACCAGCGCGGTCAACCGGCGGCTTCGGTGCCTGGCCAGGATCAGGCCGCTCGCGTGCACGCTGAGCTGCCAGTCCAGCGGCAGGGTGTTCAGCCAGCCGACCAGGGCCGCCGTGGTGACGGTGGCCTCCAGGTCCAGCCGAGACGCTCGCAACTTGGTCGGGACGCCCGGGATCAGACGGACGCCGTGCGCGATCACCGTGACCGCTTCGATCGGATGTTCGTCCCAGCTCAGGCGTGACAGCACCGTCTTGGTCTGGAAGTGCGCTCCGCGTCTGCGCACCTTCAGCACCTGCAACGTCGCGTTCACCTCGTGGCCGAGCAGGGTGGCGTTGACCTCTTGACCGCCGAACCTGCTGAGGATGCCTTCGCTCAGCACCGTCATCAGCGCGTCCGGCATCAGCGCAGTGACCGTGCCCGAGCCCAGGTCGACGACCGGATCCACCCACGAGGTGGTCGTCGCGATCCATTGCTCCAGCCAGGACTGATCGAACAGGCGCTTGCCGAAGTCGACGGCCCACAGCGGTGACCATGACTTCGGATCGAAATACGTGGCCATGATTGCTCCGAGGGTACTTGCCGCCGAGCGGTGCGACCATCCGTGGCGGAAGGTGCGGTCTGTCGATTGTTTGGCCGGTGCGGCGCGCGAGGACGACAATGTCACGGGCACGCGCAGGATCGACGGCGGGAGGACACCGATGGCGCTGGATCTCAACAGCGATCTCGGCGAGGGCTTCGGCCCGTGGACGATGGGCGACGACGCGGCGATGCTCGACATCGTGACCAGCGCCAACATCGCCTGCGGCTTCCATGCCGGCGATCCGTCGATCATGCGCGCCACCTGCGCGACGGCGGTGCGCAATGGCGTGCGGATCGGCGCGCACGTCGGGTACCGCGATCTGGTCGGTTTCGGCAGGCGCGCGATCGCCGTCGCGCCCGCCGAGCTGCGCGACGAGGTGCTGTACCAGATCGGTGCGCTGGACGCCTTCGCCAAGACGGCGGGCGACCGGGTCCGCTACGTGAAGCCGCACGGCGCGCTGTACCACGCCGCCGCGGCGGATCGGGAGCTGGCCGAGGCGCTGATCACGGCGTTGGCCGAGTACGACGCCGAGCTCGCGCTGCTCGGCCCGGCCGGGACGGAGCTGGAGACGGCCGCCGCCGAAGCGAAGATCCGGTTCGTCGGCGAGGGTTTCGCCGATCGCGCCTACACCGCGTCCGGCTCGCTGGCTCCGCGCGGCCTGCCCGGCGCGGTACTGCACGCCGAAGAGGCTGTGGCGCAGGCGATGTCGATCGCGGCGTCACGCACCGCGCGCACGATCGATGGCGGCGAGGTCGCGGTCAGCGCGGCCAGCCTGTGCGTGCACGGCGACACCCCCGCCGCGGTGGAGATGGCACGGCGGATTCGCGCGTCGCTCGCGGAGTCGGGTGTGCCGGTCGAGCCGTTCGCGTGAGCCGGGAGCGTAGCGATGAAAGAAACCAGCGTAGCGATGAGAAGCCCAGGGTCGCGATGAGGGATCGGAAATCGCCCTGGCAGCAATACATTCGCACCGCGGGAGATCGAGCATTGCTTGTCGCGCCGAGCGAGCCCGCCTTGGCCGCCGGGTTGGCGGACGCGCTGCGCGGCAACGCGCCCGCGGGCATCCAGGACGTGTTGCCCGCCGCCGAAACCGTGCTGGTGACCCTGGTTTCGGTCGGCGACGCCGAGTCGGTGCGCCACGAGATCTGCTCGGTGCTGGAAGACATTCAGCGCGCGCATGATTCGCCGGATGTTTCCCGTGAAACACTGCCGCACAACGATTCTCCTGAACCAATAGTCATTCCGGTGCGCTATGACGGAGCGGACCTGGCCGATGTCGCCGAACTACTCGGCATGACCGAGGACGAGGTGATCGCCGCGCACACCGGCACGGTATGGCGCTGCGCATTCGTCGGATTCGCACCGGGTTTCGGCTACCTCGAGTCCCCAGACGGCCGCCTGACCGTCCCGCGCAGGGACGCGGCTCGCACGTCGATACCCGCGGGCGCCGTCGCGCTCGCGGGCGGCTACTCGGCGGTGTATCCGCGCAGCACACCGGGCGGCTGGCAGTTGATCGGCCGCACCGAACTGCCGATGTGGGACGTCGACCGCGATCCGCCCGCGTTGATCCGCGCGGGCGGTCGGGTCCGTTTCGAGGTGGCCGAATGATGTTCGTCGAGTGGGTCGGTCCGCTGGCCACCATCCAGGATCTCGGCCGTCCGGGGTGGTTCGATTCCGGCGTCGGACCCGCTGGCGCGGCCGATCGCGCGTCGTTGCGCCTGGCGAATCGGCTGGTCGGGAATCCAGAGGGAGCCGCGGCGATCGAGGTGCTGCTCGGCGGACTGGTGCTGCGCGCCGAACGGCACCACACCGTCGCGGTTACCGGCGCACCCGCCCAGGCGGTGCTGGACGGCATCCCGGTCGGCCATGCCAGTGTGCTGGAAATCGAAGAGGGACAGTCCCTTCGGCTCGGCTTGGCGCCGAACGGGCTGCGCAGTTACGTCGCGGTGCGCGGCGGCATCGATGTCGCGCCGGTACTCGGATCGCGCAGCCGCGACACGCTGTCCGGCATCGGGCCGGAACCGCTGCGCGCGGGCGAGCGGCTGCCGATCGGGCCCGTCCCGCGCGAGCTGCCGCTCGTCGACCTCGCGCCCGTCGCCAGTCCCTCCGGCGGGACAGTCACCGTGCGCGCGCTGCTCGGTCCGCGCGACGACTGGTTCGACGACGCCGCAGTGCTTTTCGCGGGCGAGTGGTCGGTGTCCCCCGACACCGACCGCGTCGGCGCTCGGATCGACCGCGTCAGCGGACCGCCGTTGCGGCGGCGGATCGCAGGCGAATTGCGCACGGAGGGCATGGCTCTCGGCTCGGTGCAGGTGCCGCCGAGCGGTCAGCCGGTGATCTTCCTCGCCGATCACCCGATCACCGGCGGCTATCCGGTGATCGCGGTGGTACTGGACGCCGACGTCGACGCGGTGGCTCAGGCCAGACCCGGTCAGCGCCTGCGCTTCCTGCGGGTCAGCTGATCACTTCGGGGCGCTCACGTCGGCGCGCATGAGATACACGTTGTAGGTGTCCCAGGCCGAGATGGTGAAGTACAGGTCCCGTCCCGACGACCACGGGTGGATGAAGCCGCCGTATGCCTTGGGGTAGTCCGAGGTGGAGGCCAACGGCACCGTATCGGTCCAGATGCCCTGCGGTGCAGCAGCTTCCCGCAGCACAATGGCACCCTGCGCCGAATCGAGGTACACCATCTGCCATTTGCCCGCGGCCGCGTCGTAGCGCACCGATACCTCGCTCGCGATGCCGAGAAACAGTGGTGTCGCGTGGTTTTCGATGATCGGAGCCCAGCTGCCGTGCACCCAGTACTGGTAGGCGGTCTTGTTCAGCACCTGATTCTTCGGCACCCTGGCCAACCCGACCATGCCTACCCGCCCGTTGGGCGTGCCGAACATGTAGACGTAGTCGCCCTGCGGGACCATCGCGGCGACCTGGAACTGGCCGATGCCGAAGAGGTTGTCCCACCTGGCGTACTGATCTTTGGTCCAGGTGCTGCCGTTGTCGTCGGACCAGGCGATGCCGCCGTAGTTGGTCCGCCACAGACCGGGGATGCGGCTCCACCTGTTCACCGACATGTAGCTCAGGTACTGGCGCTGCCCGATCGCGAACCCGGAGGTCGGGATCACGGTGGTCTCCCAGTTCTTGATCTTGCGGCTGCTCAGTATCTCGGCCGCGTGGCATCGGCTGTCCTGCACCATGGTGTCGATGGTGAGGCCGTCGGACAGGTCGCGGTCGGTGCTGTAGGCCAGTACGTTGCTGCGCCAGTCCGGGCCGCCCGCGCCTCCGGTCACCCAGCCCTCGCCGAAGGTGTCCCCGAAGACGACGGCGACCTCGCCCGGCTTGGTCTCCCACATCAGGCCGAGGTCGGTGCCGTCGACCTGCCAGCGCATATCGGTGCGGTTGTCCGAGCCGTGCCCGGTGACCTGGCCGACCAGTTCGACCTCGTTGACCAACGGTTCGCCGATGCTCTCGGCCACCGGCCCCGGTTGGATCGGGCGCACGGCCAGCGGCGGCGGGGGCTGGGGCTCCTCGCCGGGACCGCCCGGCACAGGAATAGGGATCGGCTCGATCTCCGGGCGGAACTCGATGCGCGGCAACTGGATTCCGCTGTTGCCCGAGCCGGAGCCGCTGCCCGAATCGGCACTGCCGGAGCCCGATCCCGAACTGCCCGATCCCGAATTGCTCGATCCCGGACTGCCGGAGCCCGAACTGCCGGTGCCGGAACCACTGCCGCTGCCCGAGCTCGATCCGGTGCCGCCGGGCTCGGGCGCCTCGGGCGGCTCCGGGTCCGAAGCCGCTGTCTCCGGTTTCGGCGTGTCGCGGATATCGGGACACGGATTGCGGCACGGATCCTCGGGCAGCGGCTCGGGAACGATGCGGGTGGTGTCCTGCGGCGGGTCCGGTACGGGCACCGGGGTGATCTCCGGGATCGGCACCGGAATGTCGATCTGCGGAGGAAGCACGATCTGCGGTGGCGGCGGCAGGCTCGGATCGGGCTCGCGGGCAAGCGGATCGAAGCCCGTCTCACCGCACAGGTTCACCGGCGGAGGCGCCCACGGATGCGGAGCGGCCTGCGCCGGCGCGGGGACCGTCAGCACTCCGGAGAGCAGTACGACGAAGAGCGCTGGGGACTCCAACTTCCGCGGCAGCGCTCCCATACGTGTTGACTCCCTGGTCGAATCGGTCGCAGCGTGATCAACTTACCGGAACGGACGCCCTCCGGCCGTGCGCCGTGCTGAGCCGATCGCGAGCGTGATGGAACCGGATTCGGGCCGGTCGCGTCCAAGCAGATATGAACGACATCGAGTACGGATTCGGGACGGGCGACGGCGCCGTCCACGTCTGGTCGTCACCGGCCGATCTCGACCTGGCTCGCACCGGCACCGCCGACGCCATCCAGCTGGATTTCGACGGCGATGGCCTGGTCGACGACGCGATGTGGGATTCGCAAGGCACCGGCGTCGCCGACGTGGCCGCGCTCGATCTCGACGACGACGGCGTGCTCGACCACTTCTATACCGATCCCACCGGCCACGGCACCTGGAATCACCAGATCACCGGCTCGGCCGCCGACGCGTCCAGCGAACCGCTCGACTGGATCGTGCGCACCGGCCCCGATCCGCTCGCCACCCCGCAGTACGGTGCGGCCCCCGCCGTCACCGAAGCCCTCGCCGACTACCCGATACACCCGGAACCGGCCGCGCACGCAGGCGCCATGCATCAGGTTCCTCCGTGGGAACACCCGACGTCGCCGCCAGACCTGCCGCCAGCCCCGAATCTTCCCGAGCCGTGGCCTCATTCGGTGCCGCTCGGATCGGAGCATCCGATCTGGTCCGACCGCCCGGCCCGCCCCGGCGCCACGCCGCCGACGGAGACCGCGCCGTCGACCGAACCGCCCGCACCGACACCCGACCTGTCGGGGGATTCGCACTCGCTGTTCTAACGCACGGCCGCCCGCCGCCTGCTGTTCAGCGCGATGGCGAGGATCCCCAGCCCGTACCCGACCGCGCCCGCCACGACCACCGGCAGCGAGCGCCCGTCGTCGGGGATCAGCACGGCGGCCAGCGCGATGGCCGAGACGAACGCGATATTGAAGACGGTGTCTTGCAGGGCGAACACCTGTCCGCGGCGAGCGTCATCGATATCTATCTGCATGGTGGCGTCGCCGGTGAGTTTGATCGTCTGCCCGGCAAGCCCGAACAGGAAGGCGCCGGCCAGCAGCAGATGATGCGCGCGCTCGGCCGCCGCGCCCGCTTCGGCAACGGCGATGGGCGTCACCAGGGTCAGCTGCACGATCATCGCCGCCACCAGCCCGGTGACAACCGTGCGCGATCGGCCGAGCCGCGGGATCACCAGCGGCGCGACGACGGCGGCGACCAGCATGCCGGCGGCCGTCGCGGCGATTGCCACCCCGAAGCCGATCAGGCCGCTGCTGAGCCCGGAACCGCCGGGAACATGCCGCAACACCAGCACCATGATCAGCGTGTTCGCTCCGAACACCACGCGGTGCGTGCCGATGCCGATCATCGCCGTGGTCACCGACACCGACTGCCACACCGCGCTCGCGCCGGTACGCAACCCGGTGATGATCGCGTGCACGGTTCCCTCCCGAACCGCGCTGCCGTCCTCCGGGCCGAGCACGCCGGACCGGAAGCCCGCCGCGAGCAGCGCGCCGAGCACCGAACCGATCGCGCTGATCGCGACGGCCACGGCGGAGGCGAAATCGCCCGCCCCGATCACCCCGATGACGGCCACTGCGATGGCGGCGCCCGCGGCCGCGCACCCCGAGGCCACCGTGGCGAACACCGAATTCATAGGCACCAGCCACTGTTGCGCCAGCACCTTCGGCAACGCCGCCGAGACGCCCGCCATCACGAACCTGCTGATGCCGATCACGGCCAGCGCGAGCAGCAGTAGCGGCGGCTCGGCGATCCCGGCGACCAAGCACACGCTCGTCACGCCGATCAGCACGCCACGCAGCACATTCGCCACCAGCAGCACCGCGCGCCGATCCCAGCGGTCGAGCAGTGCGCCGGCGTAGGGCCCGATCACCGAATACGGCAACAACAGAACGGCGAAGCCCGCGGCGATCGCCAGCGGGTCGGTCTCGCGCTCGGGATTGAAAAGGATCGCGCCGGAGAGCGCGGCTTGGAACATTCCGTCGCCGAACTGTCCGGCGAAGCGCACGATCGCCAAGCGCACCACGCCGGGGCTCTCGCGCAGCGCCGTTCGCAACGACACGCGTGGCGCGTCGGCGGGCGGGCTGTCTTCTTGGCGACCGATCGACACCGCCTTGATTGTGCCCTCTCCGGTGCACGCAGCCGGAGGTACGCCCACGATCAGCCCCAGCTGACCAGGGAACTGACGGCCGCCCGCATATCGGGCGCCATTGGCAGCTCGTCGAGCGCGCCCGCGTCGATCCAGGCGAAGGCGTCGTGTTCGCCGGGAGCCAGCGCCACCTCGCCTGGCTCCACCTCGACGAGGAAGCTGAACTTGCGCACCCTCGGCTTGGTGCGGGTGGCGTAGTCGATGCCGCCGAGGAACTCGGTGATGCTGCGCACCCGCAGCCCGGTCTCCTCGAACAATTCGCGCGCCACGCACTCGGCGAAGGTCTCCCCCGATTCCACGCCGCCGCCGGGCAGTTCGTACAAGCCGCCGTGGTAGTCGTCGGGCACCCGCCGGACGACAAGGAGTTTCCGGTCGCGGAACACGGCGACACCGACCACGAAGTCGCTGATGCCGTCACGGCGCGCCTCGGAGCGGAGCTGCCGCTCGATGCGATCGAGCGCCTCCCGTCGCATTTCGGCTCTCACCTCCGGTTCCGTTGGGGCGCATCGTGTTACGAACCCGGCGCCGTCGGGAGAGGGCTCCGTCGCCGGTTACCCTACGTGTCCTGTTCCCGCTTCACCGCACCGGTCGGTACTGGTCGCCTGCCGTTCACCCGCTGGTCGCTCGCGTAAAATGCCGAGTGCAGGACAATTTACTAGGAATCAGGAGTACCGCGACCTCGAGTGCTCCTACCCTGAAAGGTGATCGGTGCACGGTCGGAGAGAGGAGGACCCCGATGTCCACACTCACTACGCCTCACATCGATGTCCACCGTGGCGGTGACCGCATGAAAACGCGGGTGTCCTGGTTGGATTCGAAGCATTCGTTCTCCTTCGGAGAGCACTACGACCCGGAGAACACCCATCACGGCCTGCTGTTGGTGAACAACGAGGACATCGTGTTGCCCGGGCAGGGTTTCGACACCCATCCGCACCGGGACATGGAGATCGTCACCTGGGTCCTCGGCGGCAGCCTGGTGCACCAGGACTCGCTCGGACACAGCGGCGTCATCTACCCCGGCCTCGCCCAGCGAATGAGCGCGGGCACCGGCATCCTGCATTCGGAGAAGAACGATTCCTGGCGGCTGGACAACAGCGCCGAGCACCAGGAGCCGGTGCATTTCGTGCAGATGTGGGTGGTGCCCGACGAGCCGGGCCTGACCCCCGGCTACCAGCAGCTGGAAGTCGACGACGAGCTGGCGGGCGGCGGTCTGGTTACGGTGGCCTCGGGCCTGCCGCGCTACCGCGATCGCACCGCCATCGCGATCAACAGCAGCCATTCCGCGCTGCACGTGGCCCGCATGCCCGGCGCGGAGCCGGGTGCGGCGCCACAGGTGATCGACCTGCCGGACGCGCCGTACCTGCATCTTTTCGTCGCCCGCGGCGAGGTGGAGATGGAAGGCGTCGGACCGCTGTACGAGGGCGACGCGGTGCGCCTGACCCGCAGTGGCGGCCAGCGCATCACCGCGCATGGCCCGGCGGAGGTCCTGGTCTGGGAGATGCACGCGCGACTCGGCGGACAATGAGCGATCCGTCGTTCGGAATGTCCGATTAACATCCGAACGTAGGGAGCGCGATCAGTAGGCGACCGCCGCACAACGCCCCCGCAGAACCCGCGAGACCCGCAGCGAGTTCCCCAGCGGCACCGACTGAGAGGAAGTCCATGTCGCAATATCCCCCGCCCGGCCAATATCCTCCGCCGCCAGGGCAGTATCCGCCGCCCGGCGGGTATCCCCCGCCAGGACAGGGCGGCTACTGGCAGGAATCGCCGAAAGGCAAGGGTCTCGCCATCACCGCGCTGGTCCTGGGCATCCTGGCGCTGCTCAGCTTCTGGACCATCCTCGGCGGCGCCGTGTTCGGCCTGTTCGGCTTGATCTTCGGCCTCATCGCCTTCGCCAAGGCGAGAAGGGGCACCGCAGGCGGGACCGGAATGGCCGTGACCGGTGCGATCTTGAGCGTGCTCGCCCTGATCGGCTCGATCCTGATCGCCATCGTCGGCTGGAGCTTCTTCGTCGATTCCGGCGGCAAGGACCTGATCGACTGCCTGGACAAGGCGGGCAACGATCAGGCCAAGATCGACGAGTGCGAGCGGAAGTGGAACCAGAACATCGAGGATCGCTTCAGCGTCACGCTGACGCCGCGGCCGACGCCGTAGGCGAAACTCATGCGTCCTTGGACGGGATCGCCGCCGCCCTGGTAGCGGCGATCACCTCCGGCAGCTCCGGCCGGAAGTCCCGGTCTGGCCGCGCGACCCAGGTGCGGTAGCCGGTGTGCTCGTCGGCGGGCGATGGCAGCACGATTCGGCTGCCGGGCAAGGCGACCGAGGCGCAGACGCGGAACAGGTCGGCGAAGAGCGCCATGTCCAGGTAGGAGTTGTCGGTCGGACCGGTCAGGAACGTCCAGCGCCCCGAACGCGGATGCGCGATGATCGGGCCGCCGCGGCGTCCTCCGGTGGTGAGCAGCGCGCGCACCTTCGTGCCGAGGGAGGCGGGCATGACGACCGCGCCGACCGCGCCGACCTCGAGCATGATGCGTCCGAGCGCCGGGTCGACGACGGCGTACAGCCCGTTGTCCTTGCGGTAGTGGCGGCAGCGGGCGAAGGCGTCCTGGTTGGCTGTGTACTCCTCGGCGGCCGCGTGCGTCGGCGAGGCGTCCGGTGCTCCGAGCGGGCCGTGACTGCCTGATTCAATGCGGAACGTGCTCATGACGTACCTCGCCTCGATGCGGAGTGAACGTGACGGGTGAATCGGCCGCTGGTGTCGACCCTAGCCCTGCGCAACTGGATTGACAATAGTCACACGATGGCGTGTTGCGGAGGCGTAGCATCCCGTGCTATGGCACCCGTCTCGCCCACCGTCGCGCGTTGGGAGCTGGTGCTGCGCCTTCGCGACTTGCGTGAGCAGCGCGGCTTCGATTCCGCGACCTTCGCCAAGCGGGTCGGTTTCACCCCGGCGAACTGGTCGCACGTGGAGAAGGGCAGGCGGGTACTCACCGGCAACACCATCGGTCCCGTGCTCGAACTGCTCGAGGTGACCGCCGAGGAGCGCACCGAACTGCTCGCCCTGCTGGACGCCAGCAAACAGCGCGGCTGGTGGGCCAAATCCACCGCGCTGATCGGTCCCGAACTCCAGCGGCTGTACGGCATGGAGCACGGCGCGCAGAGCATCCGCAGCTACGACAGCCTGATCGTGCCGGGTTTGCTGCAGACCGAGGCCTATGCCCGCGCGCTCATCAGCGCCGACGTGATGATCCGTCCCGTGCAGGTGGAACAGCTGGTGTCCATTCGCATGCGCCGCCAGGACCGGTTGCGCGGGCCGGACCGCGTCGAACTCACCGCCGTCATCGGCGAGGCCGCGCTGTTGCAGCAGACCGGCGGCCCTGCCGTGTTGCACGGCCAGCTCGAACACCTGGCCAAGCTGATCGACGAGCTGGACAGCGTCGAGGTCCGCGTCATCCCGTTCGCCGCGACCGCGGGCGCCACCCTCGGCGGTTGCAGCTTCCACCTGATCGACTTCGCGGGCGTGCAGCTGCCCACCTTCGGCTGGGCCGAGAGCGCGGTGTTCGGCGGCGCGGTCGACGACCCCGATCTGGTGCGCGATCTGAGCTTCGCGTACCTGCGCGCACTGGAGCAATCGCTGACCCGTGACGAATCATTGGCCCTGATCAGACGGCACGCGCTCGGGTAAAATCCTGCCCATGGCCACCACCGCTAGCCCCCGGCCGGGATCCACCGGCTGGTTCACGTCGAGCCGATCGAACAACGGCAACCAATGCGTCGAGGTCCGGTTCGATGGTGATGCGGTGCTCATCCGTGACAGCAAATACCGCCGCAACCCGGCCAACCGCCCCGCCGAAGAGCCCATCATCACCGTCACCGCGAACGCATGGACGTCGTTCCTGACCTTGCTCACCAGTGGACGGACGCACACCGACCTGATCGTTCACACCGCCGCGGACGGCACCACCACGCTCCGCCACGGCGACGTCACCCTCACCTACACCCCCGAAGAGTGGGAAGCCTTCCTCGCCGGCGCGTACGACGGCGAGTTCGACCGCATCATCCTGCCCGCCTGATCGCCCACCCCCGGTCGCCCGCGCGGCCGGGGGTTCACTCTGCGTGAACGGGCCGCGTCCACGGCGGTTGCCACCTCGCGCGCTCACGCCGGATCGGCATACTGGAGATCGTGACTTCCGAACCGATCAGCCTCTCCGGCCTCGACCTGTCCCATCTCGACGACTCCGTCCGGGTGCAGGACGACCTGTTCGTGCATGTCAACGGTAAATGGCTGGACGACTATCAGATCCCGGCCGATCGCGCGGTCGACGGCGCCTTCCGCGCGCTGTACGACCAGGCCGAGCTGGACGTCAAGGCCATCATCCAGAACGCCGCGGCCGAGGCGGCCGAGCCGGGTAGCGACGCGCGCAAGATCGGTGACTTGTACTCGAGCTTCCTGGACACCGAAACCGTGGCCGCCGCCGGGCTCGCGCCGATCTCCGCCGAACTCGCCGCCGTGCACGAGGTCGCCGATCGCAGCGCATTCGCCGCGCTGCTCGGGCGGCTCCAGCGCACCGGCGTCGGCGGCGCGGTCGGCGTCTACGTCGACACCGACGACAAGGACTCCAATCGCTACCTGGTGCACGCGGGCCAGTCCGGCATCGGCCTGCCCGACGAGTCCTATTACCGCCAGGACGAATTCGCCGAGATCCGCGCGAAGTACATCGCGCACATCGATCGCATGTTCGCGCTGGCCGCGGCCGATCCGCGCGTCGCCGCGCTGCTGCCCGGCGACCTGGATACGGTCGGGCAGCGGGTGTTCGAGCTGGAACGCAAGCTGGCCGCAGGCCACTGGGACGTGGTCCGCCGCCGCGACGCCGAACTCAGCTACAACCTCACCACATTCGACGCGCTGGTCGCCGAGAATCCCGAATTCGATTGGAGCGCCTGGACTTCGGCCCTCGCCGAGGGCACGGGCAAGCCGGGCGACGAGCTGTTCGCCGAAGTGGTGGTGCGCCAGCCCTCGTACCTGCGCACCTTCGCGCAGACCTGGGCCGAGGAGGATCCGGCCGATTGGCGCGCCTGGGCCGCGTGGCGCGTCCTGCGTTCGCGCGCACCGTATCTCACCGACGACGTGGTCGAGGAGAACTTCGACTTCTACGGCCGCACCCTCACCGGCGCCCAGGAGAACCGGGAGCGCTGGAAGCGCGGCGTCTCCGTGGTGCAGGAACTGCTCGGCGAGGCGGTCGGCAAACTGTATGTGGCCGAGCACTTTCCGCCAGAGGCGAAGGCTCGGATGGTGGAGCTCGTCGCCAATCTCCAGGAGGCGTACCGCCGCAACATCTCCGAGCTGGCGTGGATGGGGCCGGACACCAGGGAGGCGGCGCTGGCCAAGCTGGAGAAGTTCACCCCGAAGATCGGCTATCCGGAGCGCTGGCGCGATTACTCCGCCGTGGTGATCGACCCCGCCGACCTGGTCGGCAACTACCGCAGCGGATACGCGGCCGAGCACGATCGCGATCTGAAGAAACTCGGTGGGCCGGTCGATCGCGACGAATGGTTCATGACTCCGCAGACGGTGAACGCCTATTACAACCCGGGCATGAACGAAATCGTCTTCCCCGCGGCGATTCTGCGGCCGCCGTTCTTCGACATGAACGCCGACGACGCTGCCAACTACGGCGGCATCGGCGCGGTGATCGGTCACGAGATCGGCCACGGCTTCGATGATCAGGGCGCCAAGTACGACGGCGACGGCAACATGATCGACTGGTGGACCGACGCCGACCGCGCCGAATTCGCCAAGCGCACCAAGGCGTTGATCGATCAGTACAGCGTGCTCTCCCCCAAGGACCTGGCCGACGAGCACACCGTCAACGGCGAATTCACCATCGGCGAGAACATCGGCGATCTCGGCGGTCTCTCCATCGCGCTGGAGGCGTACAAGATCTCGCTGAACGGCGCCGAGCCCCCGGTCATCGACGGTCTCACCGGTTTGCAGCGCGTCTTCTACGGCTGGGCCCAGGTCTGGCGCACCAAGGCTCGTTCCGAAGAGGCGATCCGCCGCCTCGCCGTCGACCCCCACTCCCCGCCCGAATTCCGCTGCAACGCCGTAGTCCGCAACATCGACAGCTTCCACGAAGCCTTCGACGTCCGCCCCGGCGACGCCCTCTACCTGGAGCCCGCCGAACGCGTGAAAATCTGGTGATCGCCGCCGAAACCGGTTCAGCGGAGACGGGATTCGGTTTCGGGGTCGAAGAAGAAGATCTCGTCTGGCTTGGGATGCAGGTGGAGCGGGTCGCCGAGGGCGATCCGGAAGCGGCGGTCGACGCGGGCTACCACATTGCCGGTGCGGCTGCGCCAGTCCTCGGAGGTCGCGTGGCCGTAGACGAAGGATTCGGCGCCGAGTTCTTGGATTTGAGCGGTGACGGTGAGGCCGGTCGCGGGATCGGCCGTGACTTCCCAGGATTCGGGGCGGATGCCGAGGACGACTCGACCGCCTGCCTGCACGCTGCGGGGCAACGGGATTCGGAGGTTGTCGAGCACAGCGGCGCCGTCGCGCACGGGCGCGTCGAGCAGGTTCATGCGGGGCGAGCCGATGAAACCGGCGACGAAGGTGTTGTCCGGGTCGCCGTAGAGCTCGCGCGGGGCGGCGATCTGCTGCAGCCTGCCCTCGCGAAGCACGGCGATCCGGTCGCCCATGGTCATGGCCTCCACCTGGTCGTGGGTGACGTAGACGGTGGTGGTCCCGAGGTGCTTCTGCGAAGTGGCGATATGGGCTCTGGTGCGCACGCGGAGTTCGGTGTCCAGGTGGGACAGCGGATCGTCCATGCAGAAGACCTGTGGCCTGCGCACGATGGCCCGCCCGATGGCGACGCGCTGGCGTTGCCCGCCCGAGAGTTTCGCCGGCTTGCGGTCGAGCAGGTTCTCGAGCGCGAGCAATTCGGCGGCCTCCTTGACCCGAACGGCGGCCTCTGCCTGGTCAACTCCCGTATCGCGCAGCGCGAAGCCGATGTTCTGCGCGACGGTCATGTTCGGGTAGAGCGCGTAGCTCTGGAATACCATGGCCACGTCGCGCGCCTGCGGCGGCAGACCGGTGACGTCGCGGCCGTCGATCAGTATGCGCCCGCTCTCCACCGGTACCAGCCCGGCGAGCATGCGCAGACTGGTGGACTTGCCGCAACCCGACGGACCGACGAGGACCAGGAACTCCCCGTCGTCGATCTCGAGCTCCAAATCGTCGACAGCGGGCGCAGGCGCACCGGAATACCGGTGGGTCACCCGGTCGAAATGCACCGTCGCCATGCTGTCGTCTCCTCGTGTCGTCGCGGGAACTTACTTGGGTAGCTTCGGCGTGATCTGGCGGTCGGCTATCGACTGCAACTGCTGTGCGATATTCGTGAAAGCCCTTGCAGGATAGATATTCTGAAGTCCGATATGTGCCGATCCTGTTCCGATGATCCGATCGCCCGGCACGAACTCGGCATTGGTGATGAATTCGACAGCCCGTAGTCCTGCCACGGCTTGCCCCGAAATCTCCTGCCGCGGGGTTGCGGTAGCACTCGCTCCGGCCGTGTACGCACGGCGGAGACTCTACGACGCGCACAGCAGATGTTCGGTGAACACCGCCCGACGGGCGCGCTGAACATCCGACCAGTTTGCCGGTCGCCGTCGAACCGCGATCCGCGAGCGGCTATTTGGCGGCGAGTACGCGCGCGGAAAACGAGAACGCCGACCGCGCGCTTGTGCGCGGTCGGCGTCTTCTGGCTATCGCCCGGGAATCAGTTCCAGTCGCCCAGGCCGTCGCGCGAGTTCAGCGTCCCGCCATCGGTGTTCTGCACGATGACCGGATCGCCCTTCTGCGCGTTCTCGAAGAACCAGCGAGCGTCCTCGGTGCTCACGTTCAGGCAGCCGTGGCTGACGTTCGACACGCCCTGCTGACCCACCGACCACGGGGCGGCGTGCACGAAGATGCCGCTGTTGGAGATGCGGGTGGCGTACTCGACCTCGAGCTTGTAGCCCTCGGGCGCGTCGATCGGCACGCCGTAGGTCGAGGAGTCCATGATCATCTTGCGGTTGCGCTCGCCGACGATGTAGATGCCGTTCGGGGTCTCGTACTTGGGCTTGCCCAACGAGGTCGGCATTTCCTTCACCACCTCGCCGTTGCGGGTGATGGTGATGGTCTTGGTGGTGTCGTCGGCGGTGGTGATCAGGGCGTCGCCGATGCGGAACGAGCTCGTCGTGCCGCCCGCCACCACGGTCACGTCGTTGTTGTCCGGCCAGAAGTCGTTCGGCCGCCAGCGCACCTGCTTGTCGCTGAACCAGTAGAAGTGGCCGGGCGCGTCCTTGGCTGAGGTGATCTTGATCGCCTTCTCGGCGGTGGCGCGGTCGGTCACCGGCTCCTGGAAGGTGATGATGATCGGCTGTGCGACGCCGACGGTCTCGCCGTCGGCGATGTTGATGGTTGGCGGTGCGAAGTTGGCCTGCGGAGCGGGATCGGTGGCCGCGGCCGCCGATCCCGAACCGACTCCGGAAACGCCCGGCTCGGCCTGAGCGGGAGCGACGATCATGGCACCGGCCGCCGCGATCGCCGCGGACAAGAGGACGCCCCGCCGAATGCGGCGGGCTAGCCGGTTTTCCTCGCGGAAACTCGACAGCGACCTGTTGTTCGAAGCGGCTTGCATAGGTTTTCGTCCATTCCAGCTCTCACGCGCGCGTACGCGAGCGAGATGTCTCATCGGTTTGGTGCTCGGGCGCCCACGATCCATGTCGCGAGTCCATCGGAGCTGCCACGGGTATTGCCGAGGGCCTGCGAAGCGCCCAACAGGCATGACGGCCCGACCCCATTCATTGATACCGTCCCGGCACGACAGGAAGCCAGTGCCGATATTCGGTTATTCGTCTGGACGATCAGATGTGTCCTGAAACACATAAGACATTGACGGTCAGTGCCTTTGGATAAACGACCCGGTCAGGTCGGCAACTCGGACGCCGGGGCGGCAACCTGCGGTCCGTCCGGTTTCGTGCAAGATCAACCTATTTCGTGACGGAAATCACTCGACGACGTCGAAAGGGATCGACCGATGCGGCCCGGTCGCGATGTTGTGCGGCACCGAGAGCGGCGTCCGTCCGCGCGCGTAGCGCGGCGGCAGCGCGAGCCGGACGTGACGAAGCAGCGTGGCCAGCACGACGCGCAGTTCGTAGTCGGCCAGGCTCGCGCCGACGCAACGTCGATGTCCGCCGCCGTACGGTGCGAGCTCGAACGGACTGTAGCGGCGGTCGAGGAATCGTTCGGGCCGGAACCGCGCGGCGTCGTCCCAGGTGTCCTGGTCGGAATGCAGCAGCGGCAGCGCGAGGCCCATCGTGTCGCCCGCGGGCACACGCACACCGCGCAGCGTGACGGGCTCGGTCACCCGGCGCAGCACGATCGGCACCGGCGGGTGCAGTCGCAAGGTCTCCTGGCAGACGGCGTCGAGATAGCGCAACCCCGCGAGATCGGCGGGCGAATCACCCGCCTCGCCCAGTTCGGCGCGCAGCCTGCGCAGTGCTTCGGGTGCGCGGTGCAGGTGGTAGAGCGCCCAGACCAGGCTGGTCGCGGTGGTCTCGTGCCCGGCGACGAGCAGGGTGCGCAGCTGATCGCCGAGTTCGGCGTCGGTGGGGGCGCTTCCGTCGTCGTAGCGTGTGCTCAGCAGCAGGCCGAGGATGTCGGAGTCGTCCTGGCGCGCAGTGGCTTTGCGCTCGGCGAGATCGGCCTGGATCAGCCGATCGAGGTGTTGGCGCGCCGCGACGAACCGATCCCACGGGGCGCGGCCGAAGGCGCCGCGGCGCAGCGCGGGCGCCAGCAGCAGCGGGCCGGAGAAGGCGGTGAGGAACTCGGTGATCGCGGCGGTGTAGGCGACCCGTCGCTCGCGGGCGCGCACGCCGAAAACCGCCTCCAGGATCACCCGCAGCGTGATCGAGCGCGCCGCGGCGCGCGAATCGATCCGCGTCCCTGGTCGCCACGGTGTCGTGCCGCCGTCGATCTCGTCGAGCGTCGCGGCCCGGATCAGCTCGCCGTAGGCGCGAATCCGCGCACCGTGGAAGGCGGGCGCGAGCAGGGTCCGATCGCGCCGGTGCCGGGCACCCGAGGTCAGGATGAGCGAGGCCGGTCCCACCAGCGGCTCGATCGGATTCGGCCGCGGCGGTTCGAGCAGATCCGTCGGCGCGCGGAACAGTTCCCGCGCGCCGTCCGGTGTTCCGGTGAAGAGCACCGCGCCGAACCCGGGGAAGCGGACGTAGAACGGATCCCCCTCGCGGGCTCGCCGCCAGCGGAAATACCGTTCGAAGTCCAGCCCCGCCGCGAGCGCGTGCAGTGAAGACAGGCGGGGCGGGGCGGGCGCGGCGGTCTCGGTCGCCATGCCCTTACCTACGAGTTGCCCGCGGCGGCGGTTCGATCGGAGAGGTCAGTGCAGCGCGCCCCAGCGGCCGAACGGCGTCGCGAGGCAGGAAACGCCGGTGGCTGTGTTCCAGGCGAAGGCCGCCGCGCCGAGGCACACCACGGTGCCCTCCTGGGTACTGACTTGCGCACGCGATCCTTCGAAGGCGATGGACAGCGCGATGGTCCTGCCGTCGCCAGGGTCGGGATCGTCGATCGAGGTGAGGGCATGCGCGTCGGGGCCGAAGCCGATCGCGACCGGAATCCCGCCCGCGCCTTCGCTCGCGCCGACGCCGCCCGCCGCGCCGATGCCGAGCGCGGTGGCTCCGGAGGTTGCACGGGCATAGCCGACGCCGTCGAAACCGGCAGAACGCGCTCGCCCGAGCGTGTCGGTGACGGCCCGGCAACCGGCGCGACCATCGATGACGGTGATGTCGGCGCCGTACTCCGAACTGCAATGCACATCGGTTGCCGATGCGACGGCGGGGAGTGCGAACGAGGCGCCGACCGCGGTGGCCGAGCAGATGAGTGCGCCAATCAGCTTCACGGTCAACCCCTTTCGCACCGTAGTGCCCACCATACCCAGATGGTTGCTGCCGGGGCCGGGCCGCTGCACGCCCTCTTCGCTGCGCCCACCGAGCGTCTTTCGACTCGACTACCGCATCGCTGATGGTGTATGCATGGCGTGATATTTGAAGATCAGATCGTCAACTTCGGATTCTTACGGGGGTGTGAGTTCGGAGCGTTACAGCTCGGGAGGACTGTACGTGTCTCGTCAACTGCTATCCGGAATCGCGCTCGCGGTGGGAACCGCCGCCGCCGTGTTCGCCCTCGTGGCCTGTAGCTCGACGATCAGCGGCACCGCGCAGCCCGCGGTGGACAGCGGGACCATCGACGCCGTCAACACCAGCACCCCGAAGACCTCCGCGCCCAGGTCGAGCGCCAGGCCCACCTCCGGCCGGCCGACCCCGACGGGCGGCAACACCGATTTCGAGGCATCCATCGGCGATTGCGTCACCCTGGGCGGCACCACGACCAACGCCACCATCGCGAAGGCCTCCTGCGGAAGCCGGGCATCGAACTACAAGGTCATCGGCAAGACGGCGTCCAGCTCGACCTGCCCGGCGGACCGCGACAACTACTACGCCGAGACCATCAACGGCGTGCAGCAGGGCGCGCTGTGCCTGGACATCGACTGGGTGGTCGGCGGCTGCATGGATGTCGGCGGCGACGACCCGCAGCGGATCGACTGCACCGAGCGCGGCACCCAGGGCGTGCGCGTGACCAATATCAGCACCGGCGCGACCGACGCGAGCGTCTGTGACAGCGGCATCGGCTTCGAGTACTCCGAGCGCCGCTTCGTGGTCTGTGTCGAGGAGTTGTAACCCGCATCAGGCGTACCTCCGCCTGCGCTCCCGTCATGCGCGGATTGACGACGGACATTAGGTTGGACCGGTGACCATCGCCCCGGAGCTGCCCCGGCTGCATTCGGCGACCGGGCGGTGGATCCTGCTGGCGACCATCCTCGGTTCCTCGGTCGCCTCGCTGGATGCCACCGTCGTCAACATCGCGCTGCCACGCATCGGGGAATCCCTCGACACCGATGTGGCCGGTCTGCAATGGACGCTCAACGGCTACACCCTGACGCTGGCCTCGTTCATCCTGCTCGGCGGCTCGCTCGGCGACAAACTCGGCAGGCGCAAGGTCTTCGTCTGGGGCGCGGTCGGTTTCGCGGTCGCCTCGGTGTTGTGCGGCGCGGCCGTGAACATCGAGATGCTGGTGGCTGCGCGAGTGCTCCAGGGCGTGGCAGGGGCGATGCTGACGCCGGGCAGCCTGGCGTTGATCTCGTCCTCGCTCGACGAGCGCGATCGAGGGGCGGCGATCGGGCTGTGGTCCGGTTTCGGCGGGGTGGCAGGCGCGCTCGGGCCGTTCCTCGGCGGCTGGCTGATCGACTGGATCGGCTGGCAGTCCATCTTCTTCATCAACGTGCCGCTCGTCGCGGTGGTGGTGGTCGTCGCGCTGCGCCACGTGCCGGAGAGCGTCGACCCGAACGCCGTTCCGCGGCTAGACGTTCCGGGCGCGGTGGTGGTCGCGCTGGCCCTCGGCGCGCTTACTTTCGGGCTGATCGACGCGATGCCCCTGCTCGCCGCGTCGGGCGTGCTGTTGCTGGCGGTGTTCGTGGTGATCGAGCTGCGCAGTGACCATCCGCTGGTGCCGCCCGCGCTCTTTCGTTCGCGGGTGTTCACCGCGGCGAATCTGGTGACGTTGGCCGTCTACGCCGCGCTCGGCGGTGTCTTCTTCCTGCTCGTGCTGGAACTCCAGCTGGTGGCGGGCTATTCGCCGTTGCTGTCCGGGCTGGCCACGGTGCCGGTCACGCTGATCATGCTTGCGCTGTCGGCGCCCGCGGGGCGGTGGGCCCAGGTGCACGGACCGCGCATTCCGATGACGCTCGGACCGCTGCTGGCCGCCGCGGGATTGGTGCTGCTGCTCCGCATCGGACCTGATGCCGGATACGTCGGCGACGTGCTGCCCGGTGTGGTGGTCTTCGGGCTCGGTCTCGCGGTGCTCGTCGCGCCGCTCACCGGCGCTGTGCTCGGCGCGGTGCGCGCATCGGAGGCCGGGATCGCCTCTGGGGTGAACAACGCCGTGGCCAGGACCGCGCAACTGCTCGCGGTCGCCGCGCTGCCCGGGCTGGCCGGCCTCTCCGGTTCCCTCACCGACCCGGCCGCGTTCGACGACGGGTTCGAGACCGCCATGTGGATCTGCTCCGGGTTGTTGGTGGCCGGCGCACTGATCGCCGCCGTGCTGTTGCGTCCGCCGCGCCGCGTGCCGGATCCGGGGAGTGTCGAGTGCTTGCCGCAGTGCGCGGTGGCGGGTCCCGCGGTGGCACCGCCGCACAGGCTCGTCGGCGACGCATCGCACGGCAGCGCCGAAGCCTCGTAGCGCTGAAGCCCATGGAGATGAAGAAAGGGAGCGGGCGATGTCGCCCGCTCCCCGCAGTCTTCAGGTGACCGATCAGATCGGCACGTAGCCCGAGCCGGGACCACCCCGCGCGTTGAGATCGTTCATGATCGCGCTCATGTTGGTACCGACTTCGGGACCGAAGCAGGCGATGGCCAGGTAGGCGTTCACCATGCCGACCAGGGTGGAACCCGCCACCACGGGAGCGCCGGAGTCACCCTCGACGACGCACATCTGGGTCCAGGTCTCGACATTGGTGCCGAACACGTCGCCCCACGCGATGCCGCAGGTGTTGCCGGTGGTGCGGCCTTCCTTGCAGACGATCATCGGGAACTGGGCCGGCCCGCCGATACCGGTGATGGTGACATTGCCGATCCGGTTGACCGGGGTGATCGCGCCCGGATCGAACTCGATGACGGCGTAGTCCAGCTCCGAGTTGGAGTAGACGAAACGACCGATCTGACCCGCGCCGCGATCCGCCTCGGAGTACACCTTCGCACCCGCGTCCCCGCAGTGTCCCGCGGTCAGCCCGACGAGTCTGCCCGCGCTGTCGTGGCCCACCGTGGTGACGGTGCACTCGAACATGTTGTCGATGATGATGCCGGATCCGCCCCCGATCACCGGCGGCGCGGCAGCCGCGGGGCCCGCGCCCGTCCCGAGCAGCGCCGCGCCGAGGGCGACGGCGAAGACGGCGTTGGCCGCCTTGACGAGTTTGCTGAACATGTCCCTCCAGATGTCGGAAGCCCGCACGATATCAATCTGTCGCATCCATCGTGTCAGTATTCGGTCTCGGGCGCGTCTCGTACCGAGGTTGCCACGGAGGTGCCGCCGAATCGTAATCGCGATAGCGAATCTCTATTACAGGGCTTGATTGGACGACACGCCCAATGCCTTTCTGATTGAGTAGAACTCATTGCGCAAGACATTCGAATGACACTTGATTTTAGATGAATGATTTCCGAGTAATTGATCGGTGATAGAACTGAAGTCCCATATCGCGGCACTTCAACTGTCACTCGTTCTAAAACTTGGCCGCTTAATTTTGGTGCTGGAGACAAAGGAGCCGCAGCGTTCTCATGAGGTTTCCCGAAGGTGACTCGTATCTATGACTGCAATCACATGACGATGGTGTGTTCTGCACTACTCCGTAGTAAGGTGCGTCAAGCAAACAAGTCGTCGGGGTGAGCAACCGGCGTCGAGAGGGGTTAGGCAGTGCAGTCGACCAAGAGTCCTCCCACGGGATCACGGATAAGTGAAGCGGTCGATTGGACGAGGTCGTACTGGGAAGACCACCCCAAGCGGTCACTGGAGACCTTCGGCCGTCAGATCACGATGGGGATCGCCGCGGTGGCGGAACTGGTCATCGCTATCTTTCGACGGCGGTTCCCCTTCGGTGAATTCGTGCGCCAGTGCGCCTTCATGGCCAATGTGGCCGCTGCCCCCACGCTGCTCGTCGCGATTCCCATCGGTGTCATTGTCTCGATCCAGGTCGGCGCTGTCGCCGGTCAGGTCGGCGCGACGTCGTTCATCGGCGCGGCCAACGGCCTCGGCATCATCCAGCAGGGCGCGCCGCTGGTCACCTCGATCATGATCGCGGGCGCGGTCGGATCCGCCATCTGCGCCGACCTCGGCTCGCGCACCATCCGCGAGGAAATCGACGCCATGAAGGTGATGGGCGTCGATCCGATGCGCCGCCTGGTCGCACCGCGGCTCGGCGCCGCGATGCTGGTCAGCGTGCTGCTCTGCGGCTTCGTCGTCTTCGTCGGCTTCCTGACCGGCTACATCTTCAACATCTTCGCCCAGGGCGGCACGCCTGGTTCCTACGTCAGTACCTTCTCGTCGTTCGCCGTGACTCGCGACCTGCTCGTCGCGCTGGTGAAGTCGCTGATCTTCGGCCTGCTGGCCGCCATCATCGCCTGCGATACCGGTCTCAACACCCGCGGCGGCCCCGGCGGTGTCGCCAACTCGGTGAACTCGGCGGTGGTGAGCTCCGCGCTGATGCTCTTCGGCGTGAACCTCATCATCACCCAGGTCTACAACGCACTCTTCCCCCCACAGGTGGTCTGAGCCGGTGTCATCAACCTACGTACCGCCGCTACTGCGGCCACTCCAGGGACTCAAGCGTTCCGCGCAGGCACCGGTCGATCTCGTCGCCCGGCTCGGCCATCAGGTGTTCTTCTTCCTGCGGTCCGTCGGCTCCATTCCGCTGGCGCTCAAGCAGTACCCCAAGGAAGTATGGCGGCTGCTCTCCGACGTCACCTGGGGCAACGGCAACCTCGTCGTCGGTGGCGGCACCATCGGCGTCATCGTGATCCTGAGCGCGTTCGGCGGCATGACGGTCGGCATCCAGGGCTACACCTCGCTGAATCTGCTCGGCCTCAGCCCGATCACCGGTGCGATCTCCGCCTTCGCGACCACCCGCGAACTCGGCCCGCTACTCGCCTCACTGGCCTTCGCCGCCCAGGCAGGTTGTCGATTCACCGCGCAGCTCGGCGCGATGCGCATCTCCGAAGAAATCGACGCGCTCGAGTCGGTGGCCATCCGGCCGCTGCCTTACTTGGTCAGCACTCGGATGTTCGCGGCGATCGTCGCGATCGTCCCGTTGTACTGCCTCGGCCTTGCCACCGCCTACCTCTCCTGCTCGTTGACCGTGCAGTTGGTCGGCGGCACCGCCAGCGGCACCTACGCGCACTACTTCTACCAGTTCCTGATACCGACCGACGTGCTGTATTCGCTGCTCAAAGCGATCGTTTTCGTCGCGATCACCACGTTCATCCAGTGCTACTACGGCTTCTTCGCCTCCGGCGGCCCGGAAGGCGTCGGTGTCGCGGCGGGACGGGCGATCAAGATGTGCATCATCCTGGTCGTCTTCGCCGATCTCTTCATGACGTTGGCGATCTGGGGGGTCAACCCCGGAATCCGGATCTCGGGGTAAGGGCCAGATGATCATCGATCCCAGTGGGCGCGGGCCCACGATGCGGCAGTTGCTGATCGCCGGCGTGTGCGGGCTGGTCGTCTTCGCGCTGGTGCTCGGCTTCCTCATGGCGCGCTACACCGGTTACTTCGTGCCCAAGGTGAACGTCGTCGCCAACCTGACCACCACCGGTGACGGCCTGCCGTCGGAAGCCGATGTGAAGTTCCGCGGCGTCCTGGTCGGCGTCGTGGACGAGGTCGAGGTCGCGGCGAAGGGCGAACTGCAGAAGGTGCAGATCGAGCTGAAGCCGGAGTACGCGGGCGACATCCCGTCCACCGTCACCGCGCGCGTCGTGCCGAGCAACCTGTTCGCCGTCACGTCCATCGAACTGGTCTTCAACGGAACGTCCGACACCTACCTGAAGGAAGGCTCGGTCATCGAGGAGGACCGCAGCAAGGGCACGATCGCGCTGCAGGACACGCTGACCACGGTCCGCAACATCCTGGACAAGATCGACCCGGTGCAGTTCGGCCGCGTTCTCGGCACCCTCTCGCAGGCGCTGGACGGCAGCGGTCGGATGCCGGGCTCGACCATCGAGCGGCTGGACCGCTGGGTGCTGGCGGTCGACGAGTCGATTCCGGATCTCGGCGTGCTGCTCGACGACTTCTCCGGCTCGTTCCGCGCGCTGAACCAGTCGGCGCCCGAACTGCTCGACGTTCTCGGCAGCTCGGTGCAGACCGCGAGCACCATCGCCGATCGCCGCGACGAGCTCGTCGCGCTGATCACCGGGACCGGCGGCACCGTGGACACGGTGAACGCCTTGTTCGCCCGCAATCCCGACGTCGGCAAGCAGGTCACCGTTGGCACGGCCGACATGTTCGGCGCGCTGACGGCCGACCCCGACGCGATCACCAGGACGCTGCTGAACCTGAGCGAGTCGACCAGGGCGATGAGCACCACTTTCCACTGGGGTCCGCAGCAGCAACAGGTCTGGAACGCCGGTATCACGCTGACGCCGTACAAGCCGTACACCGTCGCGGACTGCCCGCGCTACGGCGAGATGGCAGGCCCGAGCTGCGCCACCGCGCCCGAGGTGAACGAGCTGCCGCCGCTGCCGGAGAACCTGCGACCGCGCGCGTTGGAATCTGCGGCCGGCCTTCCCCCGGTGGTGCCGATGCCCGGCCTGCCGCTGATCCCCGGCGTCACCATGCCCGACCCGGGCCGCGTCGTCGCCGACCTGCAGGAGAACGCGCAGCAGCCGTTCGCGGGCACGCCGCTGCAGGGTCTGTTCCCGATGCTGCCCGGCCTGCCAGGCATAGCCCCCGCCCCCGCGGCGGCGCCGGCGGCGGCCGGCCCGATCTCCTATCAGGGTGACGCGGCGATCGAGCAGCTGCTCGGCCGCAAGCCGACCACCGCGGAGTACCTGCTGCTGAGTCCGATTCTGAAGGGCGGAACCTTGCAAGTGTCCGAAAGTGGTGCGGCCCGATGAGTGAGCGAATCATGCACCGGCGCGCAATGCGCATGCCGGTGCCGAGCGCTAGCGAGGGGCGGGCATGAGCGAACGTAGTGAGCGAATCATGTGCCAGCGCGCAATGCGCATGCCGGTGCCGAGCGCTAGCGAGGCGCGGGCATGAGCATCCGCAAACCGCTGATCGGGTTCGGGCTCTTCGCGATCGTGTCCATCCTGGTGACGGTGGTCGTCTGGAACACGCTCGCGCGCGTGGTCCCCGGCGACACCAAGACCTACTCCGCGACGTTCACCGATGTGCTCGGTCTCCGCGAAGGCGACGACGTGCGCATGGCCGGTGTCCGGGTCGGCAAGGTCGAGAAAATCGAGTTGGCGCGCGACGACCGGACCAAGGAGTCGGTCGCGAACGTGACGTTCATCGTCGAGAGCGACCAGACCGTCTACGACGACACCAAGGCGCTGGTCCGCTACCAGAACCTGATCGGCCAGCGCTACGTGGCGCTGGCCCCCGGCGGCGCGTCCAACCCGGCGCCGCTGAAGAACAACGCGTCGATTCCGCTGGAGCGGACCGAGCCGTCGTTCGACGTGTCGGGTCTGCTCAACGGATTCCAGCCGCTGTTCCAGGTTCTGCAGCCCGAGCAGGTGAACCGCCTCTCGGAGACGTTCATCCAGGCGCTGCAGGGCGACAACGTCTCGCTGAGCTCGTTCATCGTGCAGGCCGCCCAGCTCGCGACGGATTTCCAGCGTCGCGACGCGATCCTGTCCGACGTGATCGTCAACCTGTCCGGTGTGATGGCGGGCTTGGCCCAACGAGGTGATGAATTGGAGACCCTGGTGACCCAAACCCGGGCCTTGATCGGCGGACTCTACGACCAGGGCCAGTCCCTGCTCGCGTCCACCGAGCAGATCGCGAGCGCGACCTCGTCGCTGGTCGGCATGGTCGACAACATCCAGCCCAAGCTGCGGGCGGCGCAGAACTCCACCAGCGCCGCGCTGACGCTGCTGCTGGACAACGGCGCCAAGCTGGACCAGGCCGCGATCGACGTGCCGAACATCCTCGTGGCGGCGGGCAGGCACACCTCCGAGGGCGGCTACGCCAACGCCTACCTGTGCGGCCTCGACGTCTCGCTGTACGGCGTGCTCTTCCCTCGCGGTCTGTTCTCGCAGATCGGCGGCAACGCGCACTCGGCGGTGTGCCGCCCATGATCGCGAAGGTCAAGAACCGCTTCGACAGCAACCGCTACTTCTGGCTCGGCGTCATCGGCGCCGTCCTGATCGTGGTGCTGCTGATGGCGTCGAGCATCATCCGGATGCTCGGTGTCGGTGAGCAGACCGTCAAGGCGGAGTTCGTGCAGGCGGCCGGGATCAAGGTCGGCGACAAGGTCAACGCCGCCGGCGTTCCGGTCGGCACGGTGACCGGCGCGAAGCTCGAAGGCGGCCATGTGCTGCTCACGCTGAACGTCGAGAACAACGTCAAGCTCGGTCCCGACGCGCGCGCCTCGATCAAGATGGCCACCCTGCTCGGCGCCAGGTACGTCGACCTCGATCCGGGCGACGGCTCCGGACTGAAGGACGGCCGGATCCCGCTGTCCAACACCGCGGTTCCGTACAACCTCGCCGACGTGGTGCAGATCGGCACCCCGAAGTTCGAGGCGCTCGACACCGCCAAGCTCGCCGAATCGCTGAACGTCATCAACGAGTCGATGGGCGCGTCGCCCGAGCTGACGGCCCAGGCGCTGGACAGCGTCGGCGCCTTGGCCAAGGTGATCGACACCCGCCGCGGCGAGGTCGACAAGCTGCTGAAGGACCTGGACCGTGTCACCACGATCCTCGGCGACAACCGCAACAGCGTGCTGCTGGTGATCACCCAGGGCGAGGCCATCGCCAACCGGGTGATGGAGCGGCAGGACCTGCTGCGTCAGCTGCTCGACAACATCGCCACGTTGAGCAAGCAGCTGCAGCAGATCGGCGCGGAGAACGAGGGCCAGCTCGGCCCGACCATCCAGCAGCTGAACACCATGGCCGAGGGCCTGCAGAAGAACAAAGACAACCTGGATCGACTGCTGTCGATCATGCCGCCCACGGTGCGCTACCTCGCGAACTCGTGGGGTGGCAGCGGCCCGTACGGCGACGTCGGTCTGCCGTGGCTGTTCCCGGACAACTGGTTGTGCTTCGCACAAGCCATCGAGGGGTGCCAGTGATGAAATTCGCCAGCAAAGGCAAACTCGCGACCGCGGCGAAGCTGTTCGCGGTCAGCGCCGCCGCGCTGACGGTCGGCAGCTGCTCGCTGCTGCCCACCTCGGTGAACGACGCGCTCGGCGGCACCATGCACATCACCGCAGACTTCGAGAACATCGCGGGTATCTACGAGGGCAACCCGGTCACAGTGCTCGGACTCCAGGTCGGCAAGGTCGACAAGATCGTGCCGAAGGGCACCCTCGTCGAGGTGCATCTGTCGGTCGATTCCGGGGTGAAAATCCCGAAGAACGCGGAGGCGGCGATCGTTTCGCCGTCGATCGTCACCGATCGGCACATCGAGCTCACCCCCGTCTACACCGAGGGCGAGGCGATGAGCGAGGGCACGCACCTGCCCAAGGCGCGCACCAGAACGCCGGTCGAACTCGACACGATGATCAAGACCATCGATCAGTTCGCCGCCGCGCTCGCGCCGCAGGAGGGCTCCGAAGGACTCGGCCCACTTGCCGGCCGGGTGCTCTACCCGATGATGAACGGCAACGGCCAGAAGATGCGGGACACCCTCAACGCTCTCTCCGGCGCGTTGAAGGTCGGTGTCGACAACAAGGACGCGATCTCCAACATCATCATCAAGCTCAACGAGCTGACCACGATGCTGGCCGAAAACGACCAGTCCGTGCGCGATTTCAGCAACCGGGTGACTCAGATGACCGGTCTGCTCGCCGAGCAGGCGCCCGGTCTGCAGGCGACGCTCCAGCAGCTCAACGACTTCCTGGCCAACACGAGCACCACGCTCGTGGACTACCAGGATCAGCTGGGGGGAAGCCTGACCGGGCTGACCAACGTCACCCAGCAGCTCAGGGACAACGCCTACGGCCTCACCGAGGTCACCGACGTGGCGCCGATGGCCCTGCAGAACGTCGATCGGATCATGAACCGCGAGGGCCGCTATGTGCGCCTGCATGCCATCATCGGCACCGCGCTCAACGGCGAGATCGTCGCGCTGTTCTGCGAACGGATCCAGATGAGGGCCGACGGGTGTCGCACCGGGAATATGCAGGACTTCGGACCCGACTACGGGCTCACCGCCGCACTGCTTGGACTGACGAAATGACGTACCGCATGACGATCAAGGCACGCAGGGCGCTCGTCGCCATCGCGGCGGTGGCCGGGGTTGGCATCACCTCCGGCTGCGGTCTCACCGTCGAGGATCTGCCGCTGCCCAAGCCGGGGCAGGCGGGCGAGACCTACACCGTGCACGCCGTGTTCGAGAACGCGCTGAACCTGCCGGACCAGGCGAAGGTGAAGATCGGCGGTTCGGATGTGGGTGTGGTCACCGACATCAAGACCAAGAACTTCCAGGCGGTCGTCGACCTGAGCATCCGCAGCGACATCGAACTGCCCAAGGGCAGCACCGCCGAGCTGCGCCAGGCCACCCCGCTCGGTGACGTGTTCGTCGCGCTGTCCAAGCCGAAGGTCGAACCGGGTGCGCCGATGATGCACGACGGCGACACCCTCACCCTGGAAGAGACCTCGGCGGGCGCCACCGTCGAACAGTTGCTCATCTCGGTGTCCATGCTGTTCAACGGCGGCGGCATCGCCTCGCTCACCAAACTGACCTCGGAACTGGATTCCATCGTCGGCGGGCGCGGGCCGCAGGTCGCGCACCTGATCACCGAATTGACCGGTGTGGTCGGCAGTTTGAACGACAACACCGCCCGGGTCGACGCGGTGCTCGGCCAGTTCAGCACGCTGGCGAACACACTCGATTCGCGGCGCTCGGAGCTGGGTCAGGTGGCCGACACGCTGCCCCAGATGATCGGCGCCATCGCCGAGAACAACCGTGCCATCGGCGAACTGCTGACCAAGATCTCGACAACCAGCGCCGCGCTCGGCGACTACGCCGACACCACCGGCGACCAGCTGGCCGTTCTGCTCGACAACACCCAGGCGCTGATGGACGCGCTCGCGCGAACGGGCGACGACTTCGGCCTCCTGATGGACCGTCTGCACGAGATCCGCCCGAAGGTGGACGCCACCTTCCGCGGCCGCAGCTTCGCCGTGTACGCCACCGCGACCAACCTCGACCTCAGCGCGCTGACCGATCCGCAGCACGGGAGGCTGCCGAACCTGGAAGACCTGCAGGACTTCGCGGGCAGCCTGATCCAGGTGCTGCAACTCGTGCAGCAGCGGGTGACGGGAGGCCACCGATGAGCGCGCTGTCGAAGATCTGGTCGAACAAGCTGATCCTCTCGGCGATCGGCCTGGTGATCGTGCTGCTCGTCGGCGCGTCGTATCTGCTGGTCAGCGTCATGCGGATCAATCCGCTTCGGTCGAGCTACACCGTGACGGTGAACCTGGACCGCTCCGGCGGTCTGCAGCCCGGCAATGACGTGACCCTGCGCGGCTATCGCGTCGGCAAGGTCACCTCGATCGAGCTGACCGATCGCGGGCAGGCCATCGCCGCCATGGCCGAGATCGACAGCCGGTACAAGATCCCGGTCGACACCGACGTTGCGGTGCAGGCCCTGTCCGCCGCGGGTGAGCAGTACATCGACTTCCGTCCCGGCACCGAGGGCGGCCCGTTCCTCGCCGACGGCGCGGTGGTCCAGTTCGATCCGGAGACGGTCAAGACGCCGACCCCGGTGTGGTCGGTGCTGGACAACACCAGCGAGCTGATCGCGCAGGTCGATCCCGACAAGTTCAGCGTCATCCTCGCCGAACTGGACATCGCGCTCAGCGGCGGCCCGGATCAGCTGCGCGGCCTGGTCAACGGCATCAGCCTGGCCACCGCGGGTCTCGACTCGCTGCTGCCGCAGACCACCAGCCTGATCACCAACCTGCGCACCATCGCCGACACCACATCGCACGCGCAGCCGGATCTGGCCACCCTCACCGCTAACTCCGGTGAGCTGTTCGCGCAGTTCAACGCGGCCAACGCGGAGCTGCAGAGCGTTCTGGACTCGGGGCCTGGCCAGCTGGCGAGCCTGGGCGCGGTGCTGGACAAGACGTCGGATCCGATCACCGGCCTCGCCACCAACTTCGTCGCCATCACCAAGGCAGCGCAGCTGCGGCTGCCCGCGCTTCGGGCGCTGTTCCCGTCGCTCGCACTCGGCGTCGAGGCGCTCGGTATCCCGGCGCACGACAACGAGTTCCACGCGATCATCGACATCTGGCCGCGGCCGTACTGCACGTACGACACCCCGCAGATCCGCAACGAGGTCGTGCAGGACGGCACTATCCCGAAGTGGAACTACTGCGTGAACCCGCCGCCGGGTCAGCAGATCCGCGGTGCGGCGAACGCCCCGCGGCCGGACGTGCCGAACAACGGCGCCCAGATGCCGCCGGGCGTGGATCCGAACGAGCGGACCCTCCCCCCGGTGCGGTGAGTGTGCACCCCGGCCGGTGGCTGAGCCATCGGCCCGGCATACTCGCTGGTAGAACGCGTACGGTTCGCCCATGCGGACCGGCGAGCCGACACGGTGCGTCCGCGCGCCGGGAAAGTGCAGGATTTATCGATGTCCACCGACGACGCCGACACCAATAAAGACGCCGAGACCACGAAGAACGTCGAGCCCGCCGCGGAGAAGAGCGCGGCAGGGGCGAGCGACGCGGAGACGGCCAAGCTTGACCTGGGGAAGGCGGGCGAGAAGCAGAGCGAACCGAAGCCGAAGCCTGCGCCCGCGGCGGGCCAGGGCCGGTCCGATCTGCTGCCGGTGATCGCGGCATTCGTGGCGGGCATCCTGCTCGTCGCGGCCGTCACCGCGGTGGTGGTCTTCTATCTCCAGGCCCAGAAGAAATCCGACGAGCTCGCGGCCGTGAACGACGCCACCCGCGCGGCCTGCGACTTCGGCCGCGACGTCTCGGTCTACGACTACTCCAAGGACCTCGAGGGCTACTTCGCGAAGGTCAAGGAGGGCTCCACCGGCGAGTTCCTGAAGGAGTTCGACGACGCGACCAAGGCGCTCACCGACGCCATGGTGCAGGCGCAGGTCAAGTCCTGGGCCGACGACGTGCAGTGCGGGTACCAGTCCGGCAACACCAGCGAGGCCAAGGTGCTGGTGACGCTGACCCAGTTCCGCACCAATTTCAGCCAGCAGCAGCCGGATCGGCAGTTCGTGGTGATCGTCGCGGATCTGCAGAACGAAGACGGCAAGTGGAAGGTGAGCAAGCTCGACTCGCCGATGCTCAAGGGTGCAGGCACCGGCCTGCCCGGCGGCGCTCCCGCTCCGGCTCCCGCGCCCGGCCAGGCTCCGACCCAGCAGCCGCAGCCAGGTAACTGATCCGATAATTTCCGAAAGCGCCTCCGGCGGTGGGCCCAGTCACCACCGCCGGAGGTCTTTCGGGCGGTCCTGCTATGCGGTCGCGGAGCTGCTCAGAACAGGGTCAAGGTCTGAGGAGCCGACGCGACCGCCTTCCCCGAGGCCCGCGGCTCGGTGGTCTTGTGTTGCGGTGCAGAGCTTTTCGCCACGGTCTTCGGCGCGAGCCGAACCGTGTTCTCCGCCGCGCTCACGGCGGTCGGTTCGGGGGTGTCGACCTCAGCGGCCGCCGAAGCCGCGGCCTTGCGGGCCGCCTCACCGGCCAAGGTGTCGGCCATCTCGTTGAAGTAGTTGCCGACATGGCCACGCACCCAACGGAATCGGACCGGACCCGGCCTGCTCGAGATGGCTCGGTCGATCTGCTTGATGATCTCCACGTTCTTGACGGCGCCGCCGGTCGAGGTGCGCCAGCCGTTCAGCCGCCAGCTGGAGATCCACTCCGACGCGCACTTGATCGCGTAGAGCGAATCGCTTTCGATCAGAAGGGGTTCGGCGCCGGGGTGTGCGTCGACGGCTTCCAGGATCGCGCGTAGCTCGGCGATCTGATTCGTCCCCGTCGCTGCTCCCCCGCTGCGCGCAGTGCCCCCTTGGTGATTGACCCAAGCCCAGCCGATAGCGCCGCCGGGATTTCGGAGGCAGGATCCGTCGGTGCTCACGATGATCATGGCTGGCACCCTACGCAATCCGACCGACAAGATCGGTACCGTGGAATTCCTCTATCTCCCTTCGCAATTGAGACTCGGTCCGACGTAGCGCCGATCGCACGGCACTGTCGACCAAGCGTGCGCACATGCGGCCGAGGAAGCCGCGAGGTGCAGCGTACTCCGCTTCGGAGGTCAGCACCGACCGTCCATAGCCGAGCGGGTCGAAACGCAGCGTCAGTGTGCCCGACAGCCGCCCACGCAGCGTATACCCGATCACCACATTGCGGCGGTATTCGGTGATCTCGCAGGAGATCGTGGGACGCCATGGGCCGAGTCTCGCTGCGGTCGCGAACAGGGCGCCGAGACCTTGGTCCACCTCGCCGGTCGGCTCGAAGGAAGCGACGCCGAACATCCAGTCGGGCACGAACTGGTGGTTGTCCGTGTACGTGAACGCTACTTCTACCGGAGCCCCGACGTCACTCGCGTACTTGATGTGGCCCATAGGCCCTCCCTGATCCACGGCTGCGACAAAAGTACTACAACTCTCCTCTTTATTCGAGCGGTTGCGGTGAATTCGGGGGAGCGGGCTTTCCAGATTCGCGACCGGCCGGTTGCTTGGTGGATTCAGATCCGATCGACGATGTACTCAGCGATCGGCATGGCCGAAGTCGCCGCGGGCGACGGCGCATTGAGGACGTGCACCGAGCGCGCGGTGCGTTCGATCATGAAGTCGTGCACCAGAGTTCCGTCGCGCAGCACGGCCTGGGCGCGGATGCCCGCCGGGCGGGGCCGCAGGTCGGCCACCGTGAGTTCCGGGCAGTAGCGGCGACATTCGGCCAGGTAACCGCGTTTGAACAGCGAGTTGCGCAGTTCGCGCAGCCCGGTTCCGACGTGCGTGCGAGCCACCCGGTGCATGCCGGGAAACCCGACGATCTCTTTGGCGTCCCGCAGGTCGACGCTGCCTTTGCGGTAGCCCTCGCGCGCCAAGCCGAGCACCGCGTTCGGGCCGACGGTGAGTTCGCCGTCGATGGTCGGGCTCAAATGCACGCCGAGGAACGGCAGATTCGGGTCGGGCACCGGATAGATCAGCGTCCGCACCAGTCCGGCGCGCTCCCGCGGCAGCTGGTAGTACTCGCCGCGGAACGGAACGATGCGAAAGTCGATCGGCAGTCCCGCCAGTCGCGCCATCCGATCGGCTTGCAGGCCTGCGCAGACCACGAGGGTGCGCGCCGTCCACGCACCGGCCGGGCCGGAGACCATCACCGCCGTATCGGTTTCCTCGATCGCGGTGATCTCGGCGCCGAGCACGATCTCACCGCCCGCCGCGCGGACCTGCTCGGCCAGCGCCGCGGTGATCTTCCGGTAATCGACGATGCCGGTGCCAGGCACGAACAGCGCACCGACGCCGGTGATCCGGGGCTCGCGCCGGACCAGTTCGGCGGCGTCGAGCAGCTCGACCTTCACCCCGTTGGTGACCGAGCGCTCGTACAGCGCCAGCATCCGCTCGTATTCCGTGGCATCGGTGGCCACCAGCAGTTTTCCGCACACCTCGTACGGAATCCCTTGCGCCGCAGCGAAATCCTTCGTCCACTGCGCACCCCGCCTGCACAGCTCCGCCTTCAGGCTCCCCGGCTCGTAATAGATCCCGGAGTGAATCACCCCACTGTTGTGCCCCGTCTGATGCACCCCCAGCCCCGCGGCCTTCTCGACCAACACCAGCCGAGCCCCCGGATACCGCTCCACCAGCCGCCGAGCCGTCGCCACCCCGACGATCCCGCCCCCGATCACGCAAAAGTCGTACACGCCACCCGACAGTACTTCCCTACCGCCTCGGTGCGCGCCACCTCCGGTGAGGAGATGTCAGATGGTGGCGGTGGGATCGTGGTCGGTGAGGGCTTCCGGGTTGGGTGGCGGGGTTGCGCTGTTGGATGGGGTTGGGTGGCGCTGGAGTTGGACTGTGTATTCGCCGAGGTTGGCGTCGGAGAAGACGAGGGACAGTTCGCCCGTGCGGGTGTCGAATTCGGTGCGGAGCTGGGTGATTCCGGCCGGGTCGAGGTGGATGCCGAGGGTGTCGCGTACGGGTTCGGACAGCACGAGGCCGGTGAGCGCCGAGAAGACGTTGGTGTCCACGGTGAACGCGACGGTGTTGGTGTGGACCGGGGCGACCTGTGCGCCGAGGTAGGCGGTGCCGAGCCCCAATCGACCGCCGAGTCCGGCGGGCCGGGTCGGCGCGGCGGCCGGATCAGGTTGCGGCACAGTCGTTCCGGCCGGGAAGACGGCGGCCTGGTAGGTCGCCGGCAGCACGTGCGCCTCGCCGTTCAGCACGGTGACGGCGGTCCGGGGACCGGGGTGCGGCGTGAAAGGTTCGACGACGGGCGCGGGCGACGGCGCGGCTTGCACCGTGCCGGAGCGCTGGGTATCGGCCATCTGGTTCACGATGTACGCGCCGGAAATGAAGGTCAGGCTGAGGCTGGCCGCGCCGGCCAGCACGATCGCGGTATGACGCACGATCTGAGCAGGATTGTGTGTCGTCACGATGCGTTCCTTTCCCTCCGCCCCGACTCCCCTCGCGTAATCGGCCCGCACCGTTGAAAACCGAACGCATGTCCAGGTTACGACGCTGCCCGATCTTGGACCGCATCCGTGCGAGCAGGATCACAATAGACCGCGCTACGGATGTTTCTGCCGGTTGAAGAGAGGGTAAAAAGCGGTTAGCTGGCGAGCGTCATTCTCGACTGCCACTCTTAGACACCCGGCCAACGTCGTCCGGCCGTCGACGCGAACGGCGCACCCAAGTATGGCGCTCGCCCGCTCCCGAGTTTTCGGATCGGGTCGGGTGAAGCCCGGTCGGACGTCGTCCGGCCGGGCTGCCCGCTTTTCGGGGCGATCGGCTCAGGCGAACTGTCCGGCCGCCCGCCCCTCCCCGGACGGTCCGGCGAAGGCCTGAGCGATCGTCAACCACTCTGCCGCGTCCGCGCCGACGGCGCGCACCGCGAGGTCGTCGAGGTGGCGGCGCTGCGTGACCAGCTGGCAGAAGTCCAGCGCGGACCCGGTCACCCGCTGCGCGGCGTCCTCCGGCCCCCAGGTCCACACCGTGCCGTCGGGGGCGGTCAGTTCGACGCGGAATTCCTCCACGGGCGCCGCCTTGCCCCGTACTGAATAGGCGAAGTTCCTGGTCCGCACACCGAGGTGGGCGACGCTGCGCAGCCGAGCGGTCGGCTCGCGGGTCACGCCGAGCGCGTCGGCCACGTCCTGGCCGTGCGCCCAGGTCTCCATGAGCCGGGCGGTGATCATCGAGGCCGGACTCATGGGCGGGCCGAACCAGGGCAGCTTGGTGCCCGCCGGCACCGCGCGCAGCGCCTCGATCAGGGTCTTGCGCCCGGCGCGCCAGCGCTCGAGCAGTTCGGCGGGCGGCATCGTGGCGGCGTCCTCGGCCGCCTCGTCGACGAAGGTCAGCGCCTTGGGCGCGGCCGCGGCCACCTGCTTCGCGAATTCCTCGGCGTCCGAGGCCGAGACGGTGGCGATCTCGTCGGTCCAGGTCAAGTGCCCGATCTGGTGGGCGATGCTCCAGCCGGGTGCGGGCGTCGGCCGACCCCAGTCCTGCGGGGCCAGCGGGGCGACCAGTCGTTCCAGGTCCGCGCATTCGTCGGCGAAATCGCCGAGCAGCGCCTCGAGGTCAGCCATGAATTCCCTTGCCGATCGCGGGCACACCGCCGCGTGTGCCAGGTGTGACCCAGCATCGCAGCGCCGCGAAAAAAATGCAAGCACGCGTGCTTGTATTTCTCGACCGGTCTCACCAGCCGAAAAGCACCAGGTGGGCCGCTCCGACGGCCAATCCGAGCACCGCGCCGTGCAGGTACAGCAGCCAGGCGTCCTGCTCCACCGAGGCGTAGAACATCTCCATGAACTCGCCCGGGCTCAGCTGCTGAAGCTTGCGCGCGGCGAACTCGTCGATCTTCTTCGCCTGCTCGCGCGCGAACTCCTCGTCCTCGACCATGCTCGGCGCCAAACCCACCGCGGCCCCGGCCGCGCCCACCGTCAGGTTGTCGAACTGCCGCTTGCCGAACGCGGCGCGCACCATCGAATGCGTCGGCCCGAGCTGACGGTGGATCTCCTCGGAGATCAGTCGCTCGATCAGCTGACGTGTCTTGTCTCCGTTCGGTCCCTCCAGTAGTTCCGCGGAGAGATTGGGCAGCGTGAGCACCTGGTAGGCCAGGATGCGCGCGAGGTCGGTGGCGGCCTGTGACTGACGCTTGGCCAGCAGGGCCTGGCGCCACAGGTACTTGTAGCGCGGCTGCGGCTCGCCCGGTTCGAAGACCATCTTCACCGCGATGACGTTCACGATCACGCCGATCGCGGCCGCGCTGAGCAGCACGATCACCCAGGCAGGCACCCAGCCGAGCACCGGAATGCGGTCGTGCACATGCAGATACAGCGCCATCAGCAGGCCGAACGGCGCACCGAGCAGGCCGATGCGAACCATGAACTTCAGCTCGGGTGCCGCGATGGTGGTGGTGAGATCCTTCAGGATGTACGGGTTCTCGCGCAGATAGCGGATGACGAAGCTCTTGATGTCGATGAGCTGATCGATGTTGTCGCCGAGCGAGTCGAAGCCCCTGCGGCACAGTCTCGGCAGCTGCCGGTCGACCCGCTGGTAGATGACCTGTCTCATCTGTCGCGGCACCGAGCGCCACAGGTCCGGGTTCTCCCGGTACATCACCTCGTCCACGAGCGGCCGCACCTGTTTGCGCGCCAGCTCGGCGATGTAGTCGGCGATTCCGTCCAGATCGAGCTCGTGAATGAAGTCCCGCGGACTGCCGATTCGCATCAGCGCCTTGTCGACGCAGATGCTCGCCATCTTCTCCGCCCGCGCCGGAATGAAGCCTTGGAAGCCGAGCCTGCGTCCGTCGTGCGAGAAAGTCGGCAGCACCTGCACTCGCCGCGGCAGGTACGGGTACAGCACCTGCAGGCCCGGCACGCGGACGCCGCGGAACTGTACCGGCCAGAAGAGCATCAGCACGCCGGTCCAGTTGGTCAGCCAGCCCGCGAGTGCGCTGAAGATAGGAAAAGTGACCAGGTCGACCACGAACTTCGTCTGGCCGGTGAGCTCCTCCCAGTCGATGAACACCCCGGACGCGAGAGTGTCCATCCTCGGTTCCCCTTAGTGCCGTGAGCTGTAGAGGTCCCCACATTCTCATTGCGCTCGCGAGGGTGTCAACGCAGGGGCGGGCACTGTCACAGACGGCCGCGTTTCGATCAAGCCTTCGCCCTGAGCGAACGTCCAGGAAGGGGTGGAACAAACCCGGAATGGGTGGGGTTGAGTAGGCATCGCTCAACTTTTGGAAGGGTCGAACACGTGACTACACCTCAGAATCTGCCGGTGCTGTTCCTGACCGATCCGATCGTGCTGCCGGGCATGGTCGTGCCCATCGAACTGGACGAATCGGCGCAGGCCGCGATCGACGCCGCGCGCGCCGCCAAGACCGACGCGGTGCTGCTCGCGCCGCGACTGACCGAGGGCTATGCCTCCTACGGCGTCGTCGCGACCATCGAACAGGTCGGCCGGATGCGCGGTGGAGCGCCCGCGGCGGTGCTGAAGGCGGAGCGGCGCGCCAAGATCGGCCACGGGGTGACCGGGCCGGGGGCCGCGCTGTGGGTCGAGGCCGAGCCGGTCGAGGCGCCCGCCCCGGACGGCCGCACCAAGGAGCTGGCCGCCGAATACAAGAAGCTGGTCGTCTCGGTGCTGCAACGCCGCGAAGCGTGGCAGATCATCGACGCGGTCAACCAGCTGACCGACCCGTCGGCGATCGCCGACACCGCGGGTTACGCGCCGTACCTGACCGCCGATCAGAAGCGCGAACTGCTCGAGACTCCCGATGTCACCAAGCGCCTGACCAAGCTCATCGAGTGGACAAAGGCGCACATCGCCGAGGCCGAGGTCACCGAGAAGATCAGTGACGAGGTCCGCGAGAACGTGGAGAAGACCCAGCGCGAATTCCTGCTGCGCCAACAGCTCAACGCCATTCGCAAGGAACTCGGCGAGGACGAGCCCGATGGCGCCGAGGACTACCGCACCCGCGTGGAGCAGGCCGACCTGCCCGAGTCGGTCCGCGAGGCGGCGCTGCGCGAGGTCGGCAGGCTGGAGCGGGCCAGCGACCAGAGCCCGGAATCCGGCTGGATCCGTACCTGGCTGGACACCGTGCTGGAGCTGCCGTGGAACGAGAAGACCACCGACTCCACCGATGTCGCGGCCGCCCGCGCGGTGCTGGACGCCGACCACCACGGCTTGGACGAGGTCAAGGACCGCATGGTCGAGTACTTGGCGGTGCGGGCCCGGCGCGCTCAGCGCGGGCTGGAGGTCGTCGGCGGACGCGGTTCCGGTGCGGTGCTGGTGCTGGTCGGTCCGCCCGGTGTCGGCAAGACCTCGCTGGGTGAGTCCGTGGCACGGGCGTTGGGGCGCAAGTTCGTTCGCGTCGCACTGGGCGGCGTGCGCGACGAGGCCGAGATTCGCGGCCACCGCCGCACCTACGTCGGCGCCCTGCCCGGCCGCATCGTGCGCGCGGTGAAAGAGGCGGGCTCGATGAACCCGGTCGTGCTGCTCGACGAGATCGACAAGGTCGGCTCCGATTTCCGCGGCGACCCGGCGGCAGCCCTGCTCGAGGTGCTGGATCCGGCGCAGAACCACACGTTCCGCGATCACTACCTCGATCTGGATCTCGACCTGTCCGACGTGCTGTTCATCGCGACGGCCAATGTCATGGAGACCATCCCCGGTCCGCTGCTGGACCGCATGGAACTGATCACCGTGGACGGTTACACCGAGGCCGACAAGGTCGCCATCGCCCGCAACTTCCTGGTGCCGAGGCAGCTGGAGCGTAACGCGCTGACCGCCGACGAGGTGACCATCACCGAGGAGGCGCTGCGCGAGATCGCGGCGAACTACACCAGGGAAGCCGGCGTGCGGCAGATGGAGCGCTTGATCGCGAAGGCGCTGCGCAAGGCGGCGACTCGGCTCTCGGAGGGCGAAATCGGTTCCGGCGCAACGGTGTCCGGCATCGGACTCGGCTACGACCCGGAGCTCGGTTATGACGCGCCCGAAACCGTGGCGCCGACAATCTCTTCCGGCCGCCTGACTATCGGTCTCGGCGATCTGAAGGACTACCTCGGCCGTCCCCGCTTCACCCCGGATTCGGTGGAACGCACCGCGGTCCCCGGCGTGGCGACCGGCCTTGCCGTGACCGGCGCGGGCGGCGACGTCCTCTACATCGAAGCCAACGCCGCCGAGGGCGAACGCTCGCTGACCCTGACCGGCCAGCTCGGCGACGTCATGAAGGAATCGGCGCAGATCGCGCTGACCTACGTGCGCTCGCACCTGGAGGAGATCGGCATCGAACCGTCGGTGCTCGACCGCAACATCCACATCCACTTCCCGGCGGGCGCGGTGCCCAAGGATGGCCCGTCCGCGGGCGTCACCATGGTCACCGCCTTGGTGTCGCTGGCGCTCGGCCGACAGGTGCGTTCGGATGTCGGTATGACCGGCGAGGTCACGCTGAACGGCCGGGTCCTGCCGATCGGCGGCGTGAAGCAGAAACTGCTCGCCGCTCAACGCGCGGGGCTGAAGACCGTGTTCATCCCGGCCCGCAACGAGCCGGATCTGGACGAGGTGCCCGCCGAAGTGCTTGCGGCGCTGGATGTTCGGCCGGTTGCCGATGTGGCGGAGATCTTGGCCTACGCCATCGAACCGGTTGTGGAGCCTGCGGTGGATCGGCCTGCGTTCGCTGCTAGCGCGTGAGGTGGTTGGGCCGGGTGCGGTAGACCGTGCCCGGCCCTTCTCGGGTCGCGTTGGCGGGCTTGCGGATTCCCACGATTTCGGTAGCCCAGGGTGGCGTGCCCAGCCGGGTTTCGTTTACGCCTGACTGCTACCACATACTCTCCACACGCCTCACACAGGCGGTGCCTCTGTGGGGCGTGTGGTGGGTGTGTGGGAGGCGGTGGTGCACCGAACCGGTCCTCGGTGGGGTGTTGCGGTGGGGTGACGGTCCGTTGCGGGTGACCAAGGGGATGTGCCGAGCCGGGTTTCGTTGCGACTGACTGGTGCCACATATTCTCCACACGCGCCACATAGGCGGTGCCTCTGTGGGGCGTGTGGTGGGTGTGTGGGAAGCGGTGTTGCGCCAAACCGGTTCTCGGTGGGGCGCGATTTGTGCGGGTGTTGCGGTGGGGTGACGGTTCCCGGTGTTGCGGGTGCCCAAGGGGTGCGCCTACCCGGGGTTTCCGCCCAATGTTGCAGGCGCTCAGGAGGTCTGCCTACCCCGGTTTGCCTCGGAGCGGTGCTGGGCACGTCGTGTGCGGTACCCGGCTTACCTCCCGCGGTCGGGTGCGCGGGGTTCGGCTTCCGGCGTGGTCGACTGGCTGTGGTTGCGTTCAGAGAGTGCAAGTGGGTGTGAAGAGCTCGTTGGTCTGTCAAGGCCTCAACCACCATTTGACTACCGTCGATAGAGAAATGGATTCGACGGTAGTCAAATGGTTGCTGTCCACGATCGAATAGCCACCATATGACTACCGTCGATTTTCCGGGACCCCAGCCATCTCACATGGTGAACGGCGAACCCGCTTCCGGGTCGCACCACGACACCAAAACCCCGCACCTATCACCGAACAGCCCCCACCCTCTTACCCCGGAGAACGCAACCACAGCCGGATGACCACGCCGGAAGCCGAACCCCGCGCACCCAACCGCGGGAGGTAAGCCGGGTACGGCACCCGACGTGCCCAGCACCGTTCGAGGCAAACCTGGGTAGGCGCGCGTGAACTGTGCAGCCCTAGCCCCCGGAACCACGTCCACCAACGCAACCACCGACCCGCCTGGTCGAAAGTCGAACCCGCACGCAACCACCGACCCGCCTGGTCGAAAGTCGAACCCGCACGCAACCACCGCCCCGCCCGGACAAAACCAACCCTGCACGCAATCAAGCGCCCCCGAGCTCCCGCTCAACACTGCGCGTAGTCCCCTGCGCCACAGCGCAAAGCACCACCTCGCCCTCCTCGGACTCCGCGTAGATCTCGCACCGCACCACCGCCTGCCGACGCGTCGACCCCGTCACCGATGCCTCCGCTCGCAATCGCACACCCGCGGCCGGGCGGAGATAGGTGATGGTGAAGCCGCCGGTCAGCACGTTCGCGCCGAGCACCGTCCCGGCCGCGAAGGTGAGTGCGTTGTCGGCCGCGTAGGCGAGCACACCGCCGTGCACGAAGCCGAACTGCTGGCCGAGCTCGGGCCGGATCGGGATGACGAGAGTGGCGGCGCCGTCGCCGAATCGGGTGATCTCGGTGCCGACAAGACCCGCGAAAGGTTGCGCGGCCAGTACCTGTTCGGCCTGGCGGAAATCGAGTGCTGAGGTGCCGACGGTCATTGCCGCTCCATTCTTTTCGGTGTCGATCCGGCGTCGAGGGCCAGCCAGGCCGCCTCGGCCAGTTCCGCGCCGACCTCCGTCGGGGCGGTGCGGATGTTGCCGCCCAGCCACTGCCGCGAATACTCCTGCGCGGGGCCGAGCCAGAGTGCGTAGACGAGATCCAGATCCAGCGAGCGCACCGCGCCGTACGCCGCATGGGTGCGGTACCAGCGGGCGATGTCGGTCATGAAGGTGCGGTTGCTTTCGCTCTCGCGGACGCCGGGCGGGCGGGCCGAGGTGAGAACCTTTGCCCGGTGCTGGTTTTCGGTCACCCAGCGCAGGTGCTCCCGCACGCCTCCGGTAATTCCCTCGCGCGCGTCGGTACTCTGGCCGACCACCACCCAGAAGTGCTGCTGGTAATCGGTCAGCGCGTGCGCCCACACCTGCCGGTACAGGTCCGCCTTGTCCGGAAAGTGATGGTAGAGCGCGCCGACGCTGGCGCCCGCCGCCTCGCGGATCTGCGCGAGCGTCACGTCCAGCACCCCGTGGTCGGCGAACTGGCGCTCGGCCGCCAGCAGCAACCGATCTCGGATCTTCATACCCAGAATTTAGTTCTGTTTTCCGGCCGGTGCAATGCCGTGTGCCGCGAAAAGTGCCTGGGTGTCATACCCGTGCGGTATGACGGATAGGTGGCCAGGTGGCTGTTGCACGTCGATCTCGACCAGTTCCAGGCGGCGGTGGAGTTCCGCCGCCATCCGGAACTGCGCGGGCTGCCGGTCATCGTCGGCGGCGGCGGCGACCCGAACGAACCGCGCAAGGTGGTGACCTGCGCGTCGTATCCCGCCCGCGCCTACGGCGTCCACGCGGGCATGGCGCTGCGCAGCGCACTACGCAAATGCCCGGAGGGTGTGTTCCTGCCGCTCGACATGGCCGCCTATGAAGAAGCCTCCGAGGAGATCATGGCGCTGCTGCGCACGTTTCCCGGCCGGGTCGAGGTGTGGGGCTGGGACGAGGCGTTCCTGGCCGCCGACACCGACGATCCGGAACTGCTCGCCCGCGAAATCCGCGGCGCCATCGCGGAATTGGACCTGACCTGCTCGATCGGCATCGGCGACAACAAACTCACCGCCAAGCTCGCGACGGGTTTCGCCAAGTCCGCGGGTAAATCCTCGGACGCGCCGGGCGCGGGCGCGGCGGCGGGCATGTTCCGGCTCACCGCCGCCAACTGGAACGAGGTGATGGCGCACCGCCCCACCGACGCCCTGTGGGGCATCGGCAGCCGCATCGCCGCCCGCCTCGCCGAACTCGATATCCACACCGTCGCCGACCTGATGGCGGCCGACCGGCACCGCCTGGCCGACGCGTTCGGACCCACCACCGGCCCCTACCTCTGGGTGCTCGGCCACGGTAAAGGCGACACGGAAGTGACCACCGAGCCGCGAATCCCGGTGGGCCGCAGCAAGTCCGAGACTTTTCCGCACGATCTCACCGATCCCGCCGAGATCCGCGCGCAGGTGGCGCGGATCGCCACCGAGGTCGCCGAGGAAATGGCCGAAGCCGGGCGGATCAGCATCCGCGTCTCCGTCACGGTGCGGACCGAGACCTTCTACACCCGCAGCAAACAGGCCAAACTCCCGGAACCGACCGCCGACGTCGCCACCATCACCGAGACCGCCCTGCGCATCATCGACCGCTTCGAGCTCGACCGTCCGGTGCGCCTGCTCGGCGTGCGGTTGGAGTTCGTGCCCGAGGAGTAGTCGCGCCGCCGTCGGCCCACCGGTGGCGCGCCGCGGATGAGCCAGTTGTCTCCGGCGCATGGCGTCGGGCCAGCCGCGGTCATGGCCCCAGAAATCGAGCAGCCGCCCAATAGGCGCAGCGCCACGCGGGGTACCAGGCGGCCGCGCCATGACCGCCGCGAGGGGACGCCGATCCTCGTATGCTCGACCGCATGGAGTTCTGGGCGATGGTGGCACACGAATCGGACAGCGGGATCGTGTTGACGCGGCAGCGGGTCGACGAGGAATTCCTCGGCCAGGGCACTGTCACGATCAAGGTGCATTACTCGAGCGCCAACTTCAAGGACGGACTCGCCATCACGCCGGGCGGCGGTGTGGTCCGCAACTACCCGATCGTGCCCGGCATCGACATCACCGGCGAGGTCATCGCCTCCGAGTCCGACGACTTCGCGCCGGGTGACCAGGTCGTCGCGCACGGTTACGGTATCGGCGTCTCGCACAACGGCGGCTTCGCCGAATACGCCAAGGTGCCGGACGAGTGGGTGGTGAAGCTCGACGACCTGACCACCCGCGACGCCGCGACACTGGGCACCGCGGGTTTCACCGCGGCGATGAGCGTGCAGGCGCTGCTCGCCCGCGGCCTCACCCCCGATGACGGCGCGATCCTGGTGACCGGCGCGACCGGCGGTGTCGGCACCGTTGCCGTGGACCTCCTGTCCGGTCTCGGCTTCGAGGTCATCGCGTCCACCGGCAAGAAGGACGCGGGCGATCTGCTGTCCGAACTCGGCGCCAACGAGGTGATCGGCCGCCTGCCGGAGGATCCCGAGGCGAACCTGCGCCCGCTGGCCAAGGCGCGGTGGGCTGGCGCGGTCGACAGCGTCGGCGGGAAATCGCTGGCCTACGTGCTCAGCTGCATCGGTTACGGCGGCGCGGTCGCGGCGAGCGGCCTCACCGGCGGCCACGACCTGCCCGCCACGGTCATGCCTTTCATCCTGCGCGGCGTCGCACTGCTCGGCGTGGACTCGGTCAACATGCCGATCGAGAAGCGTCGCGAACTCTGGTCGCGCCTCGGCAAAGATCTCCGCCCCCAGCATCTTTCGACCCTGGAAAGCTACGCACCGATCACCGAGGCGGCATCCGTGCTGGCCGACATCAAGAGCGGAAAGCACTCCGGCCGCACGGTTTTGGGCGTCGCGGGCGAGTTCTGAGCCGGACAGGCAGCAGGCCGCGTCGAGATCGCCCCGACGCGGCCTGCCAAGCAGACCCGCTCAGGCCGCGATGGTGACCGGATCGTCCGCGAACTGGGTGCGGTACAGCTCGGCGTAGCGGCCTTCGGCGGCCAGTAGCTGGGTGTGGGTGCCGCGCTCCACGACGCGGCCGTCCTCCAGCACCAGGATCTGGTCGGCGGCGCGGATCGTGGACAAGCGGTGCGCGATGACCAGTGCGGTGCGGCCCTCGAGCGCTTCCGAAAGCGCTTCCTGCACGGCGGCTTCCGAGGTCGAGTCCAGCGACGCGGTCGCCTCGTCGAGGATCACCACGCGCGGCTGCTTCAGCAGCAGCCTGGCGATGGTGAGGCGCTGGCGTTCCCCGCCGGAGAGGCGGTAACCGCGCTCGCCGACCATGGTGTCCAGCCCGTCCGGCAGCCCGGCGATCAGATCGTGCAGGCGGGCCCGCCGCAGCGCGTCCCACAGCTCGGTCTCGGTCGCCTCGGGGCGGGCCAGTAGCAGGTTCGCGCGGATCGTGTCGTGGAAGAGGTGCCCGTCCTGGGTGACCAGGCCGACCGTCTCGTGCAGCGAGCGCGCGCCGATCTTCCGCACGTCGGCGCCGTTGAGCCGTACCGCGCCGCCGTCCACGTCGTACAGGCGCGAAACCAGCTGGGCGATGGTCGATTTCCCGGCTCCCGAAGAGCCGACCAGTGCGACCAGCTGCCCGGGTTCGGCGCGCAGCGACACATTGTGCAGCACGTCCACCCCGCCCCTGGTGTCCAGCGTCGCGACCTCCTCCAGCGAGGCCAGTGACACCTTGTCCGCCGACGGGTACGCGAAGGTCACGCCGTCCAGCTCCACCGCGACCGGACCCTCCGGCACCGCGATCGCGTCGGGCGCGTCCTCGATCAGCGGACGCAGATCCAGCACCTCGAAGACGCGCTCGAAGCTCACCAGCGCGGACATGATCTCCATCCGGGCGCTGGCCAGCGCGGTCAGCGGCGTGTACAGCCTGGTCAGCAGCAGCGAGAGCGCGACGACCGCGCCCGCGTCCAGCTGCCCGCGCAGCGCGTACCAGCCGCCGAGCCCGTAGACAAGGGCGACCGCGAGGGCCGAGACCAGCGTCAGCGAGGTGACGAACACCGTTTGGAGCATCGCGGTGCGCACACCGATGTCGCGCACCCGCCGCGCCCGCAGCGCGAACTCGTCGGATTCTTGTTCGGGACGGCCGAACAGCTTCACCAGGGTCGCGCCCGGCGCGGAGAACCGCTCGGTCATCTGGGTGCTCATGGCCGCGTTCAGCTGCGCCGCCTCACGCTGGAGTCCGGCAAGCCGGTTGCCCATCCGCCGCGCCGGGATCACGAACACCGGAAGCAGCACCAGCGCCAGCAACGTGATCCGCCACGAGATGCTGAGCATCACGCCTAGCGTGAGCGCCAGCGTCACCAGGTTCGCGACGACGCCGGAGAGCGTGTCGCTGAAGGCGCGTTGCGCGCCGATCACGTCGTTGTTCAGCCTGCTCACCAGCGCGCCGGTCCTGGTGCGGGTGAAGAACGCGATAGGCATCCGCTGCACGTGGTCGAACACCGCGCTGCGCAGATCGAGGATCAGGCCCTCGCCGATCCGCGACGACAGCCAGCGGATGGCCAGCCCGAGCGCCGCGTCGAGCACCGCGAGCACGCCGATGATCGCCGCGACCGTCGCCACCACCCGCGGCGCGGCCCCGCCGACGATGTCGTTCACCACCCGGCCTGCCAGCACCGGCGTCGCCACCGCGAGCAGCGCGGAGATCACGCTGAGCACCAGGAACACCCCGATCCGCCGCCGATGTGGCGCGGCGAACCGGAGGATCCGCTTCGCGGTGGCGAGACTGAACGGACGCTGCTCGTCGGGCGCGTTCATCCGCCGATACATCTGGCTCCACGCCACCGATTCGATACTCACGATCGTTCCCTCTCGACCCCCGTCATCCAACTGCTGGTCACCGACATTAGGACCTCAACGATGGTTGAGATCAAGTCGATTCCGGCGCGCCCCTGGATTCGCGCTCGGCGAACAAGCAGCCCGCTCTGCGGCCGAGCTTCCGCTTCGGCGTTCGCCCGGTAGCCCGGCCCGGCCGACCCGCCCGGCCTCGCCGACCCGGCCGCCCGGCCTCGCCAACCCGGCCGCCCGGCCTCGCCGACCCGGCCGACCCGATCGTCCGGCCTCGCCGACCCGCGGAGCCTCGCCGACCCGGCCAGCCCCGCTGACCCGGCCGCCCGACCTCGTCGACCCGGCCGACCCCGCCGACCCGATCGTCCAGCCTCGCCGACCCGCCCGGCCCTGCCAACCCGCGCAGCCTCGCCAACCCGGCCAACCCCGTTCACCAGCCGAGCGCCGCTCTGGCCGAGCCCCGATCGACGGACACCAGCCCGGGTTCCAAAGCCGCGCTGCCTGGGTAACCGCGCCGACGCGTCCGCACTCGATCTCGGTCCACCAGTCCGTCGCTGTCGCCGAGGTCGCCTCTCCCGCGCCTAGGCTGACATCGTGACCGACGAGCGGATGCTGGCAGCGCTGCGCGGACGGGTCGACGGCGAGGTCGACGCGTCACCCCGGCGACGCGCGGAGTACTCCTCCGACGCGTCCAACTACCGTGTGCCGCCTACCGCGGTGGTCTTCCCCCGCACCGACTCCGACGTCGCCGAAACCCTGAATTTCGCTCGCGAACACGGCCTCCCGGTCACCGCGCGCGGCGCGGGAACATCGGTGGCGGGCAACGCGATCGGGCCCGGCCTGGTGCTCGACTTCAGCAGTCACATGAACCGGATCGTGCGCATCGACCCGGACCGGCGAACCGCCAGGGTGCAGCCGGGCGTCGTGCTATCGGCATTGCAGAGCGCGGCCCGCTCGCACGGGCTGCGGCTCGGTCCCGATCCCTCCACGCAGAACCGCTGCACCCTGGGCGGCATGATCGGCAACAACGCCTGCGGGCCGCGCGCCGTGGCGTGGGGCCGTACCTCCGACACCGTGCGCGAACTGCGCATCCTGGACGGAACCGGAACCGAGCGCGTCCTCGCGAACGACCCCGCCGCGGTGCCCGGGCTGGCCGAATTCACCAGGTCCAACCTCGCGGTATTGCGCACCGACCTCGGCCGTTTCGAACGGCAGGCCTCCGGCTACGGCCTGGAACATCTGCTACCGGAACGTGGTTCATCCCTCGCCAAATCGTTCGTCGGCAGCGAGGGCACCTGCGGGCTGCTGTTGGACGCAGAGGTCGAGCTGGTCGAACTGCCGCGCGCCACCGTGCTCACGGTGCTCGGCTACCCGGACATCGCCACCGCCGCCGACGATGTCGCCGCGGTGATGGCGTGCGCGCCGATCGCGGTCGAGGGCATCGACGCCCGGCTCGTCGACGTGGTGCGCGCGCATGTCGGTTCGGTGCCCGAACTTCCGCGTGGCGATGGTTGGCTGTTCGTGGAGACCACCGGTGCGAACGCGGCCGAAGCGCTCGCGGTGGCCGAGACACTGTGCCGGACCACGCACGCGCTGGACAACCGCATCGTCACCGACGCCGCCGCGACCGCGGCGCTCTGGCGGATCCGCGCCGACGGCGCCGGTCTGGCCGGACGCACCGCCGACGGCCGCCCGGCCTGGCCAGGCTGGGAGGACTCCGCCGTCCCGCCCGAACATCTCGGCGCCTACCTGCGCGATTTCGCCGAGCTCACCGCACAGCACGGTGTGGACGGCCTGCTCTACGGCCACCTCGGTGACGGCTGCATCCACGTGCGCCTCGACCTGCCGATCACCGAAGCGCCGCGACGCTTCCGCGCCTTCGTGTTCGACGCCGCCGAACTCGTGATGCGCTACGGCGGTTCGCTGTCCGGCGAACACGGCGATGGCCGGGCCCGTTCGGAACTGCTCTCGGTGATGTACTCCCCTGAGGCGCTGGCGGCCTTCGCCGGATACAAGGCGCTGTTCGACCCCGATGACGTGCTCAACCCCGGCGTGCTGGTCGAGCCGCGCCCGGTCGACGCCGACCTGCGCGTCGCGGGCCTGCCGCGCGTTCCCGCCGCGGGCGGCTTCGCCTTCCCACACGACGACGGCGACATCGGCACCGCGGTGCACCGCTGCGTCGGCGTCGGCAAATGTCGCGCCGACAGCTCCGCCGCCGGCGGCTTCATGTGCCCGTCGTACCTGGCCACCGCCGACGAGAAAGACAGCACACGCGGACGCGCACGCGTCCTGCAAGAGGTGGTGCGCGGCGAGCTGCCCTGGTCAGCGCCGGCCGTCGCGGAGTCGCTCGACCTGTGCCTTTCGTGCAAGGCCTGCCGCTCCGACTGTCCGGCGGGCGTCGACATGGCGACCTACAAGGCCGAGGCGTTGTACCGCCGCTACCGTCGCAGGCCGCGCCCGCTCGACCACTACGTGCTCGGCTGGCTGCCCCGCTGGCTCGGACCAGCGAGCCGAATACCGCGCGCCGCCAACGCGATCGCCGGTGTCGACCGGTTGCGCCGAATCGGCCTGCGCGCGGCGGGTATCGACCCGCGCCGCGACATACCCCGGCTGGCCGACCGTCCCTTCCGTCGCACCGAACGGGCGCGTGCGCTGCTGTCGTTCGAGCGAACCCCCGCACTCGGCAATCCCCTCAGCGCCGCATCAGCCGATGCCTCGAGCGACAACACCGCTCCGACCGGCACCGCGATCGCACGCGACGATGCCTCGAACACCGACACCCGACCCCCGGTCGATGTACTCCTCTGGGTCGACACCTTCACCGACGCCTTCGACCCCGACATCGCACAGGCCGCCGTGACGTTGATCGAATCGCTCGGCCACCGCGTGCGCATCCCACGGCGACGGGTGTGCTGCGGCCTGACCTGGATCAGCACCGGACAACTCGACGGTGCGCGCGCCAAACTCCGCGCCACCGTTGTCGAGTTGGACGAGCACGTTCGCGCGGGCGGCATCGTCGTCGGCCTCGAGCCTTCGTGCACCGCGGTCCTGCGCGCCGACCTGCCCGAACTCCTCGCCGACGACCCGCGCGCTGCGCCCACCGCGGCGGCCGTCCGCACGCTCGCCGAGTTCCTGGCCGGACACCCGGACTGGCGTCCACCGTCGCGGCCGGACGCCGAGGTGGTGGTCCAGCCGCATTGCCATCAGCATTCGGTGGTCGGTTTCGATGCGGATCGCCGGGTGTTGACCCGCACCGGTGCGAAAGTGACCGAGGTCAGCGGATGTTGCGGCCTGGCCGGAAATTTCGGAATGCAGAAAGGCCACTACGACATTTCCGTAGCGGTGGCCGGTAATGGATTGCTGCCCGCACTGCGTGACGCCGCCGAAGACGCGATATTCCTCGCCGACGGATTCTCGTGCCGCACCCAAAGCGCTGAGCTGACCGGTCGACCCGGGCGACATCTGGCGCAATTTCTGCTGGGTGAGTGAGGATTTCGCGCACTCGCCGCGGAATATGCGCGGCGAGTGCGCATGCTTGCCTCAGCTGCCGAAGGGCAGCGTGCCAGGGGGGATCTGGTAACCGGAGCTGCCCGCGAAGACGCTCCCCCATGCATTGAGCAGCCAGTTGAGCGCGTTGGTGATCATTCAATCCTCCATTGTGTCGACTGCCAGCTGTTTGCCGATCGAACGAATATCGCGACGCCAATTGATCACGTTACGAAATTCGGGCGTCGTAGCGCGCGCAGCACAGTGCGCGCCCGAGCCGATCTGCCGCAAACGACCGGCCCGGTGCGCTCGCCTCACCGGACACCAGGACAATGGGTCCGTGCGCGAACAGATAGCGATGGCCGCGCGGTCCGGCCTGCTTCGAACGGTGCGGTCCGACCGCCCGATCGATCTCGCGCACACCATCGCGCCGCTGCGCCGCGGGGCGGGCGACCCTTGCCACCGGGAGACCGCCGACGGCGCGCACTGGCATGCATCGCGAATGCCGAGCGGTCCGGTGACCTACCGGCTCGTCCAGGACGACCGGTGTTCGGTGCGCGGGCAAGCGTGGGGGCCCGGCGCGGCCGAATTCCTCGACCGGCTCGAGCACATGCTCTGCCTCGACGAGGACCTGTCCGATTTCGCTCCTGAGCATCCCAAGGTGGTCGAGGCGCACCGCCGCTTCCCCGGTCTGCGCATGCTGCGGACCGGCTTGGTTCTCGAATCACTTGTGCCCGCCGTTCTCGAACAGAAGGTGCACACCATCTCGGCGCGCGCCTCGTGGCGAAAGCTGGTGCGTCAGTTCGGTGAACCAGCGCCGGGGCCCGCTCCGGAGGGATTACGCTTGCCACCGGATGCCGAAACCTGGCGGCGCATCCCGTCCTGGACCTTCCACCGCGCGAACGTCGGTCCCCAGCGCGCGCAGACCATCGTGCGCGCGGCCAGGCTCGCGGAGTCGCTGGAGCGCACCGCAGATCAGGATCCGGCGGAAGCGGCACGCAGGCTGTGCTCGGTGCCTGGCATCGGGATATGGACGGCCGCCGAGACCGCCCAGCGCGTCTACGGCGACGCCGACGCGCTCTCGGTCGGCGACTATCACTTGTCCGCCGTCGTCGGCTGGACCTTGCTCGGACGCCCGATCGACGACGAGGCGATGGTCGAGTACCTCGAACCCCTTCGCCCCCATCGCTATCGGGCTATCCGTCTGCTGGAGATCAGCGGCCTGGCATTCAAGCCGAAATTCGGCCCGCGTACTCCGCTCACCGATCACACCTGGCACTGACTCAGAGTTGCAGCGCCCGCTCGTCCAAGACGCATTTGCCGGATTCGACCAGCGTGGTCCTGGCCCGTCGGCGCACCAGGCAGCTGTCGACGGTGCAGTCGATATGTAATTGCATTGCCGCGTGGGCCTGTTCGTCGGTCATCACGCCTGGGTCGCGTCCGCAGACCAGCAGTCCGGCGACGTGCATGTTCAGATTCGTCGATTGCATCAGGCGACTCCCACCCGCTCGCGGGCGGCGCCGAATAGTCGGGGGCGCCGCGGCGCAGGCCTTTCGTCCCACGGCGCTTGGTGCACCGCCATGCCGACCGCCTCGAGCGCGGTGAGCCCCACCTCGTCGGCGAGCCCACCGACGGTGTCAAGCAGGGTTGGCACCACTTCGGCAACCCGCAGCGCCGCAACCGCTTGCGCGCAGGTGAGTGTGCGCCCGGGCAGGTACGAGACCACCCAGCTCTCCTGTCCGACGCTGCGCGCTCGATGCGGGGTCAGATCGCTGGTCATCAACGACGACCCTATGACGTGTACGGCCATGACTCCTCGTTCCTGGGTCCGTTTCGGGTGCGGCGCTCGATCCGAGCACACTTCCAGCACACCACTGCAGTCGCCACGACACGGCAGTGTTCGGGGATCTCAGAAGATTTCGCGCGAATTCCCAGCACGAAATCCAACCGGGAGGGCAGGATTCTCCATAGTGGATGAAGAAGTCCGCCACCGACGTTGGACAACGCCAGCAGTGCCACACGAAGCCCCATTGCCCTTATTGCCCAAGCGAAGTCACGGGGAACCGAGCTTGTTGGTGCGCCCCGGATCGCCTCGGGTGAGGAGTCCGAGCACAGAACGGAGCGTACTGTGTCAGCGAGTTCGGCAGGAACAGCAGCGAATTCGGAGCGCGCGGTTTCGGAGACCCACCGCTCGCCCGCGGCCTCCGACAACGGCTCCTCCACCCTACCGCGTCGGCAGTTGGGCCGATACCTCAGGGACTGGCGTACCCAGGCCGGGCTCACCATCGCCGACGCCGCCCGCCTGATGGAGTGGGGCGCCAGCACTTTGCAGCGGCTGGAAAAGGGGCAGGCCGACCGCATCCGCACCATCGACATCCAGGAGCTGTGTCGCATCTACGGCATCCCCGGCGAGCTCTGCGACGGGCTCAAGGGCCTGGCGCAGCAGGCCGCGGTGAAGAGCTGGTGGCACGCCTTCGGCGATCTGATCCCCGAAAACTTCGACGTCTATGTCGGTTTGGAAGCTTCGGCGCGGGAGCTGCGCTCCTACCAACCCGAGCTCGTGCTCGGCCTGTTGCAGATCCCCGACTACGCGCGGGCACTGAACCGGCTCTGCTACCCCGAAGACACCGAGGACGAAATCGAGCGGCGCGTGCAACTACGCATCCAACGCCAAGCTCTCGTCACGAGGAAGGCCTCACCGGCTACGGTGGACGTGGTGTTGCACGAGTCCGTGCTGCACCGTGCGGTGGGTGGCGCCAAAGTGATGGCGGCGCAGCTACGTCATCTCGCCGATTTCAGCACCAGACCCAATGTCTCCCTGCGTATCCTGCCGTTCGCGGCCGGCGTCCCGCTCGGCGATTCCACGGGTCCGTTCTCCGTTCTGAAGTTCGGCACCGACAGCAAGGGACATCAGGTCGAGCCTCCGGTGGTGTACGTAGAAGGCTTCACCGGGGACCTCTACCTCGAAAGACCGGCCGATGTTCAGCGTTACCACCTGGCACACGAGTGCCTCCAGCGCTCTGCGCTGGACATCCAACCCAGTAGACATCTGCTTCGGCAGTTAGCGAAGGAGTGTGCGGCATGAGCACCGAACTCGTCGGCGCGACCTGGATCAAGAGCACCCGTTCGGGCAGTAGGGACTGCGTGGAAGTGGCCTTCCTGCCCAGCGGGCAGGTCGGTGTGCGCGACAGCAAGAATCCCGAGGGTCCGGCTTTGGTCTTCACGCCAAGCGAGTGGGACGCCTTCTCGGCGGGCGTCGCCGACGGCGAATTCGCCCGTCCGTGAGCATGTCCGAGGACACCGCGCACGGCAAGCTCGGCGCCACAGTGGATTTGACCGGCGCGGAGTGGCGCAGCGCGGGCGGCGCGGGATCCGGGGGTGTGGAAGTGGCGCTGCTCGCGGCGGGTCACGTCGCGCTGCGCAGTGCCGAGGACCCGGACGGTCACGTGCTGGTGTTCACCCCGGGGGAATGGGTCGCCTTCACCGCGGGGGTGCACGACGGCGAGTTCGATCTACCTTGACGTTCGACGGCCCGGCCTGGCGGCGCGAAAGCCCGGGGGCCGGGCCGTGACGTATCCGGGACCGTGATCATCTTTGACGTAGAGATCACGAAACGGAGCAGATTCGACAACGGTTACACGTTTACCTCGGCCAAGAGCGGGTAGCCCACAGCTTGTGGACCGTGGGTTGAAGAACTCCCCACCCCGGTACAAGAAGCTGCGGCCGGACGATTGGGTGGAATGGCTGATCGTCGCGCTGCTCTTCGCGGTGTCATCGGTGGGCGTGTATGTACTCACCAGCTCACTGCTGTCGGCCCTGTTCGTCGGTGCGCTGGTGTGGCTTGTCGCCATAGGTGTCGTCGCGACGCTGTGAACGGGTGCGCCGGCCGGCCGGGCCGAAACCCGGCCGGTTGTCATCGGCGCCCTGTAAGGCCGCCCCGTAAGGCCGCCATCTAAGGCTCAGCGCCGAAAGAGCTTGTTCCCCAGCCAGACCAGCGGATCGTACTTGTGGTCGACCACCCGTTCCTTGAGCGGGATCAGCGCGTTGTCGGTGATCTTGATGTTCTCCGGGCACACCTCGGTGCAGCACTTGGTGATGTTGCACAGGCCGAGACCCTGGTCCTGCTGGGCCAATTCGCGGCGATCGGCGACGTCGAGCGGATGCATCTCCAGCTCCGCAATGCGCATCAGGAAGCGCGGTCCGGCGAACGCCTCCTTGTTCTCCTCGTGGTCGCGCACCACGTGACAGGTGTTCTGACAGAGGAAGCACTCGATGCACTTGCGGAACTCCTGCGAGCGTTCCACGTCCACCTGGCTCATCCGGTAGTCACCGGGCTTCAGATCCGGCGCCGGAGTGAACGACGGGATCTCCCTCGCCTTCTCGTAGTTGAACGACACGTCCGTCACCAGATCGCGGATCACCGGGAAGGTGCGCAACGGCGTCACGGTGATCAGCTCGTCGGGCTGGAAAGTCGACATGCGAGTCATGCACAGCAGGCGCGGACGGCCGTTGACCTCCGCGGAGCACGAACCGCACTTGCCCGCCTTGCAGTTCCACCGCACCGCTAGGTCGGGCGCCTGGGTGGCCTGTAGCCGGTGGATGATGTCGAGCACCACCTCGCCCTCCTTCACCTCGACGGTGAAGTCCTCGAGCGCGCCGCCGTCCTGATCACCGCGCCACACGCGGAATTTGGCGTCGTAACCCATTGCTACGCCTCACCTTCTGTGACCGAACTGGCCGGATGGCCGGCAAGCTCGGCGGAGTTGTAATACTTTTCGAGTTCGGTGAGGTCGAAAAGCGCCAGCAGGTCGGCGCGCATCGGCTTCTGATCCTCCGGCGTCACCCGCACCCGGGGCACGGTGGCCGACGCGTCGGCTGGGTCGATCGCGCAGACCAGCAGCTTGTTGCGCCAGGCCGCGTCCATCGCGGGGAAGTCGTCGCGGGTGTGCCCGCCGCGGCTCTCGGTGCGCAGCAGCGCGGCCTGCGCCACGCACTCGCTGACCAGCAGCATGTTGCGCATATCGATGGCCAGATGCCAGCCGGGGTTGAACTGCCGATGCCCCTCCACGGTGACGAGCTCGAAGCGTTTCCGCAGCCCATCCAGACGCTCGATGGCCTGCTCGAGCTCGTGTTCCTTGCGGATGATGCCGACCAGGTCGTTCATCGCCTGCTGCAGATCGGTGTGCAGGGTGTAGGGATTCTCGCCGGAGCCGTCGGCGGGCGGATCGAACGGCGCAAGAGCGGCTTTCGCCGCCGCCGCGATATCGGCGTCGGCTACCCCGGGGTGCTCGGTCAGCTGTTCCACATAGGTCGCCGCGCCGAGCCCGGCCCGGCGTCCGAAGACCAGCAGATCCGACAGCGAGTTGCCGCCGAGACGGTTCGAGCCGTGCATGCCGCCGGAACATTCGCCCGCCGCGAACAGTCCGGGCACCGTCGCGGCGCCGGTGTCCGGATCGACCTCGATGCCGCCCATCACGTAGTGACAGGTCGGGCCGACCTCCATCGGCTCCTTGGTGATGTCGACGTCGGCAAGCTCCTTGAACTGGTGATACATCGAGGGCAGGCGGCGCCGGATCTCCTCGGCGGGCAGCCGGGACGCGATGTCGAGGTAGACGCCGCCGTGCTCGGTGCCGCGCCCGGCCTTGACCTCGGAGTTGATCGCCCGGGCCACCTCGTCGCGCGGCAGCAGGTCCGGCGTACGGCGGGCCGAGTCGTTGTCCTTCAGCCACTGATCGGCCTCGGCCTCGGTCTCGGCGTACTGGCCCTTGAAGACCGAAGGGATGTAGTCGAACATGAACCGCTTGTCATCGGTGTTCTTCAGCACGCCGCCGTCGCCGCGCACGCCCTCGGTGACCAGGATGCCCTTCACGCTGGGCGGCCACACCATGCCGGTCGGGTGGAATTGCAGGAACTCCATGTTGATCAGCGTCGCGCCGGCCCGCAGCGCCAGCGCGTGCCCGTCGCCGGTGTACTCCCACGAGTTCGAGGTCACCTTGTACGACTTGCCGATGCCGCCGGTCGCGAGCACCACCGCGGGCGATTCGAAGAGCACGAACTTGCCCGATTCGCGCCAGTAGCCGAACGCGCCCGAGATCCGGTCGCCGTCCTTGAGCAGCTCGGTGATGGTGCACTCGGCGAACACCTTGATGCGCGACTCGTAGTCGCCGGTCTCGGCGTGATCCTCCTGCTGCAGCGAGACGATCTTCTGCTGCATGGTGCGGATGATCTCGAGACCGGTGCGGTCGCCCACGTGCGCGAGCCGCGGGTAGGTGTGGCCGCCGAAATTGCGCTGACTGATCCGGCCGTCCGCGGTCCGGTCGAACAGCGCACCGTAGGTCTCCAGCTCCCAGACCCGGTCCGGGGCCTCCTGGGCGTGCAGTTCGGCCATGCGCCAGTTGTTGAGGAACTTGCCTCCGCGCATGGTGTCCCTGAAATGCGTTTGCCAACTGTCCTTTTCGTTGGCGTTGCCCATCGAGGCGGCGCAGCCGCCCTCGGCCATCACGGTGTGCGCCTTACCGAACAGGGACTTGCACACCACCGCGACGGAGAGCCCGTGTTCGCGGGCCTCGATCACCGCGCGCAGTCCGGCGCCACCGGCACCGATAACGACGACGTCGTACTTGTGCCGTTCCACTTCTGGCATTGCCGCGAGTACTCCTGAGTCGAGCGGTCAGTTGATGAACCGCAGGTCCGAAATGGTGTTGCTGGCCACCAACATCACGTAGAAGTCGGTCAGCACGAGGGTGCCGAGCGTGGTCCACGCCAGCGCCATGTGACGGGTGTTGAGCTTGGACACCTGGGTCCAGAACCAGTACCGCACCGGGTGGGCCGAGAAGTGCTTCAACCTGCCGCCCGCGATGTGCCTGCAGGAATGGCACGACAGCGTGTAGGCCCACAGCAGGATCACGTTGCCGAGCAGGACGATGTTGCCGAGGCCGAAGCCGAACCCGCCGTCCTTGCCGTGGAAGGCGACGATCGCGTCGTAGCTGTTGATCACCGAAACCACCACGGCCACATAGAAGAAGTAGCGGTGCGCGTTCTGGACGATCAGCGGCAGCCGGGTCTCGCCGGTGTACTTGGCGTGCGGCTCGGCCACGGCGCAGGCCGGCGGGGAGAACCACACCGCGCGGTAGTAGGCCTTGCGGTAGTAGTAGCAGGTCAAACGGAAGCCGAGCAGGAAGGGCAGTACCACGAAGCCAAGCGGTATCCACATCGGCAGCTCGGGGAAGGGTTCGCCGAAGTGGCTGGAGCCGGGGACGCACGAGACGCTCAGGCACGGCGAGTAGAACGGCGTCAGGTAGTGGTAGTCCGGCACCCAATATGCCGTTCGCACATACGATCTGACAGTCGCGTAGATGACGAAGGCGGCCAGCCCGAGCATGGTGAACAGCGGCGGCACCCACCAGCGGTCGGTGCGGAGCGTGCGCTCGGAGATTCGGGCCCTGGTCTTGCTGAAAACGCCGGTCCCTTGGGGGGTGGCGGTCGGTGCGGCACTCACAGGTGGATGCCTCGCTGATCTGCTGTGCGGACGGAATCGATACCGCCCGCGATCCAATGTGATGCTGAGCACCATACGACACGTCAGCTATTGCGCGAGCGCGGTCCTGGCAATACCGACCCGGCCTGCCGCCTATGATTTGCGCCACACACGAGGCCGAATGCGGCTACGGCTGGATGGCCAGGCGGCGACGGAATTTCGGCCGCGGCCCTGGTCCGCGCGGTGTGAGCGGTGGGAAGACCGCTGGATGGCCCCGGCTTCGCACTCGGCGATCTCGATCCGACCGCGGTTCGCGTGCGCGCCTCGGGGTGACTCCGGGCCGGACGCGACAGGCGCCGGTCCCGGCAGTGCCGCTTCGAATCGGCTTCTGCGACAACGACGATGGATCGCGCGGTTCCACGGGCTCGACCGGATTGGACCGCCTGTGGTGTCGACCCGGCCGACCACGGCGCGTCGTCGGTCGGGCAGAGATCCCGTGCGGCCGATACACAGCGGTGCTCGCCCGAATCGATGGGCGAGCACCACTGTCGAGGCGCTACTTGGTGCGCGGGCGGGAGTGGAAGCCTAGGCCCTCGTCCTGTGCGCCCATCCAGGCCGCCTCGTCGGATTTGCTGTCCGGTACGTAGATGGTCTCCTGGGCACGCTGACTCACCTCGGGCGGCGGCGACTGCTCGAACTCGTCGGCATCGATGACGAGCCGGTCGAGGTCGTTTTCCAGTCGCCGCACCGTCTTCGCGTCGCCGTAGTGGGTGCGCAGTGCGCCGATGGATTGCCGGAGCTGGTTGACCGCGTAGCGCAGTTCCGCGATATCGCTGCGTGTCATCGTTACCTCCTGAGTTCCCCGGTGGCCGTGCGAGCCCGGCCAGCACGGGCGGTTCCGGGGATCTCCCCAGGGCCGCGCGCCACCGAGTCGTGTGACTCACCACACAACGTGATCTACAACACAGTACAGAAAGAATCCCGAACAAGCTCGTGCGATTCGGGATTCTCAGATTTGCGGATATGTTGCCCGCATCTTCGGGGGGTGATTCGAGGGTGCCCGCGCCCGCGGCGGTTCGCAACCGCACCGGCGAAGTTCGGCAGGATCAGCTCGCGGCGGCGTACTCCGGACCCGGGGTGGTCATCGTCGCCGAAACCCGGTTCACCAAGGCGACGATCGACAGGGCGACCTCCTCGGCGCGCTCCAGGATGACGCTGTGCCCCGCGCCTTCGACCCGGACCAGCTCGGAGCTGGTCAGCTGCGCGGCCAGCACCACCGAGTGCGCGAAGGGCACCACGATGTCGGCCGAGCCCGCGAGCACCAGCGCCGGGATGCTGCCGAGCCGGTGCAGTGTCGCGGTCTCGTCGAAGGTGATCAGCGAGCCGAGGAAGCTGGACATGGTCAGCAGCGGCGTCTCATTGAGCATGGCCGTCGCGACGGCGATCATCCTCGGATTGATCTTCCTGGTGCCGAAGCCTGCCTCGCGCATGATCGGCTCGAAGATGCGCCGGGAGAACCGCTTCGACGCCTGCATGACCCGCGGCGCGCGCAGCACCGCGGCTTGCAGCGAGACGACCGCGTACCGGTGCAGCAGGCGGCCGACGCCGACCTCGGTGAGCCCGTTGGCGGCCCCCGCGATCAGGCCGACGCCCACCACGCGCGTCCCGATGGCCTCCGGGAACAGCCGGGCGTAGGCGAGCAGCACCATCGCGCCCATGGAGTGTCCGACGAGCACCACCGGGCCGACCGGAGTCACCGCGCGCAGCACCGCGTCGAGATCGTGGCCGAGCTGGTCGATGGTGTAGGTCGACGGGTGGGCCACGCCGGATGCGCCGTGGCCGCGGTGATCGTAGAAGACCATCCTGATCGCGTCGCCCCACTGCCGGGTCAGCTGTTCCCGCAGGAAGGACCACGATTCGGTGTGCAGACAGTGCCCGTGCACGAACACGATGGTGAGCGGCGCGTCGTCGGCGCCGAAGGTGCGGACCGCGATCGGGACACCGTCGTCGGCCGACACGGTGACACGGTGGCCGTCGTAATCGGCGGCGCGGCGGGCGATCGTCGACATTGGCTCTCTCCCCTGCGGCCTGGCACCTGTGCCGGAGCGTCTTGACAGGTTGTTCGATATCCATTTCCGCGCCGTTAGCTGTCCATACCGGACGTTATGGACACGTTGTCCAACCGAGGCCGCCGGTCGATCGGTTTCGGTCGATCGACCCCTTCGCAGGAGAATCTACGAAAACCTAGCGCGACAGCTAGATAGATATAGATTCTGCTCGACGGCCGCTTCGCGACCTTCGTATCGGGCTGCCTACCGAACCTCCTAGAAACCTCTAGATTTTGCGGACACACCGGGGTCGGCAATCTATGTCTCTCTACCGAATCGGCAACACTCGCGCAGATTCGGGTGACGCCCGGTGGGGGCGAGTCCCACCGGGCGCTCCTCGCCGACCCCTACGTGGCGTGGGTTCGCGTCGAAGGCAGGAACGGACGCAGCAGATTGGCCTCGGTGGACGGGCCAACCTGCCATTCGGCGATCCACGGCCCGGTGCCCTCGCTCGGGTCGAAGATGCCGTCCTCCAGCCACTGGTATCGCCCGTCCAGCACGCCCCTGGTGAGGGTGCGGTCCTCGTCGTCGGTGTTCTCCCACAGCGCGTCGAAGAGCCTGCGCACCCGGACGCGCGATTGGCGGCAGAACGTGTCGGCGAGCTCGACGGCCGCGTGCCCTTCGGGTCCTCCGCTCGCGAGCTGCGCTTGGGCCCGCACGCAGGACGCGGACATGGCGAACAGCTCGGCGCCGATGTCGACGATGCGTCCGAGGAAGTTCTGCCGGTACTCGAGCCCGGCCTGCCAGCGCGCCATGGCGTACATCAGGGAACGCGCCTGCTTGCGGGAGCTGCGTTCGATGAACCGCAGATGCCTGGCCAGCGAACCGAATTCGGCGTAGGTGCCGGTGACGGTGCCCGCGCCGACGGCCAGCTGCGGGAACCACTTGGCATAGAAGCCGGTGGCGCCGACGGCGGCTTTGGCCTTGTCCTTGAGCTCGGCGTTGCGGTCGACGAGCGCGCCGGCGGCAGCCATGTGCGCGTCGGCCATCTCGCGGGCGATCAGCAGCCGCATGATCTCGCTGGAGCCCTCGAAGATCCGGTTGATGCGCAGGTCGCGCAGCAGCTGCTCGGCACCGACGGCCCGCTCGCCACGGGCGGCGAGCGATGCGGCGGTCTCGTAGCCGCGTCCGCCGCGGATCTGCACCAGTTCGTCGGCGATCTGGCAGCTCATCTCGCTGGCCCACAGCTTGGCGAGCGCGGCCTCGATGCGAATGTCGTTGCGGGCCTCGTCGCACATGGTCGCCGAGAGGTCGAGCGCCGCTTCCAGCGCGTAGGTGGTCGCGGCGATGAAGGAGATCTTCTCGCCCACCGCGGCGTGCTCGCCGACCGGCCTGCCCCACTGCACGCGCTGGGCACTCCACTCCCTGGCGATCTTCAACGACCACTTGGCGGCGGCGGTGCACAACGCCGGGATGGCGAGACGGCCCGCGTTGAGCGTGGTCAGCGCGATCTTGAGGCCGTCCCCCTCCCTGCCGATGAGGTTGCGCTTCGGTACACGCACGTTGTGCATACGGGTCAGGCCGTTCTCGATGCCGCGCAGACCCATGAATGCGTTGCGGCGCTCGACGGTGATTCCGGGGCTGTCGGCCTCCACCACGAACGCGGAGATTCCGCCGCGATGCCCTTCGCTCTTGGGCACCCGCGCCATCACCACGAGCAGTTCGGCGACGACACCGTTGGTGGTCCACAGCTTCACGCCGTTCAGTTCGTAGGCCTCGCCGTCGGCCGTCGGGGTCGCGGTGCTCGCCATGCGAGCCGGATCGGAACCGACGTCGGGCTCGGTCAACAGGAACGCGCTCACCGCGCCCGCCGCGCAGCGAGGCAGGAACTCCGCCTTCTGCTCGGTTGTGCCCGCCAGTTTGAGCGGCTCGGGCACGCCGATGGACTGGTGCGCGGAGAGCAGCACGCCCAGGCTGGGATGCGCCGAGCCGGCGAGCATGAGCGCGCGGTTGTAGCCGTACTGGGACAGGCCCTGGCCGCCGTAGGACTCGGGGATCTTCAGGCCGAAGCAGCCGAGTTCGGCCAAACCCTTGACGTATTCGTCCGGGATGCGGCTCTCGGCCTCGATCACCGCCCCGTCGATGCTCTCGCAGAGCGGCCGCAGCCGCGCCAGGTAGGCCTCGGTGCGGGCGGCGTCCTCCGCGCTCGGCCGCGGGTAGGGGTGGATCAGATCGAGCCGGAACCGTCCGAGAAACATCTCCTTGGCGAACGACGGTTTGGCCCAGCTGGTTTCGCGGGATTCCTCGACAAGTGCGCGAGCCTGTTCTTCGGTGGCGTCGACTTTCGCGGCAGTCGCCATGGTGTCCTCCTCGGACGTGATCAGAATCACATTCGAGTGTAGGAAAGTTGGTTACTCACCGGTAGGTGAATGGGCGTATGGATTTCTACCGATTTCTAATGATCTTGATAGAAAGATGAATACGCTTGTGCGCTCCGGTCGGGCGCGGGCTGCGGACGGACCACGTCCTCCGGTGGGTGCGCCCCCGTCGAAGCGGCGATCACACGCTGCGCAGATAGCGTCCGAAATGCGGGACCGTGAAGCCGATCGTGCCGCGCTCGGCCGAATAGATCAGCCCCTTCTTGATCAGGCCGTCGCGCGCGGGCGAGAGCGAGGCCGGTTTGCGTCCGAGCTCGGCGGCCACCGCGGCGGTCGCGACCGGGCCGTCGTCGCCGGACAGATCCGCCATGGCCCGCATGTACTCCCGCTCCGCCGGGGTTGCCCGTTCGTAACGCGATCCGAAGAACCCGACCGCCAGCTCCTCCTCGGCCGCGGGAGAGGCCACCTCGACATCCTCGGCGGTGATCGGGCTCTCCGGCGCTTGGTCCCAGACCGCCTTGCCGTAGGCCTGCACGAAATACGGATATCCATCGGCCTTTTCGTACAGCGCCTCCAGCGCCTCCTCGGTGAACTTCACCTCCTCGCGCTCGGCGGGTGCGATCAGCGCCCGGTCGGCCGACTCCCGGTCCAGCCGATCGATGCGGTGGTAGCTGAACAACCGCTCCGAATAGCTCTTCGACGCGGAGAGCACCGCGGGCAAGTGCGGCAGACCCGCCCCGACGACAATGAGCGGCGCGCCGTCCTGGCTCAGTTCGTGGCAGGCGCCGCAGATCGCGGAGATGTCGGCGGCGCCGAGGTCCTGCATCTCGTCGATGAATATCGCCATGCCGACGCCGATGTCGCCCGCGAGCGCCGCGGCTTCCTTGAGCAGCTCCACCAGATCGATCTCGATGTCGCCGGAATCGGCGCGTCCCGCTACCGCGGGCACGTCGATGCCGGGCTGCCAACGCTCCCGCATGCCCTTGTCGGCGGTGGCCCGCAACGCGAAGGCCTTGAGAATGCCGAGGAAATCGTCGACCCGCTCCGGATTGCGGTGCGCCATGGCGATGGCGCGGGTGGCCATGTGCAGCGCGGAGGAGAGCGGTCTGCGCAGTTCCTGATCCGGTCTCGCCTCGATCTTGCCGGTGCCCCAGCCGCGCGAGATGGCGGCCGAGCGAAGCTGGTTGAGCAGCACGGTCTTTCCGACGCCGCGCAATCCGGTGAGCATCACGCTGCGCTCGGGCCTGCCCCGTGCGATGCGCTCGAGCACGATGTCGAAGGCGGCGAGTTGTTTGTCGCGCCCGGCCAGTTCGGGCGGGCGCTGACCCGCCCCGGGTGCATACGGGTTGCGCACGGGGTCCATGCCCACACACCGTAGCGCGTTCGGACACGGGAATCTTCCTATCTCTACGTGATGTCGTAGAGAGGGGTATTTCGCGCTTGTCTTCTGCGCGGAAGTCTTTACGCTTGGGTCGGTTCGGTGAACGGTCGGCGCGGGAACGGAGGGGTTATGTCCGAGGAGTCAGCTCCCCACACCACCGCCGAGGTGGTCGAGTCGTGGACCGTGCCCGCGGGCGCGATCCAGGCCGGGCTGATCCGGTCCAACATCCTCGTCGCCATCGAACAGGGTTACGACGACCCGCAACTGGTCGCCGATCTCGCTGTCGGCCCCTTGGTGATGGCGTTGGGCAAACTCGAGCTGGCGGTGGGCAGGCTCGAAGCCGAACTCGCCGAGGCGCGCGGGCGGATCCTGGAGCTGGAGCGAGCGGTCGCCGATCGCGACTCGCGATCGTGAACCGGCCTCGCGCGGTTCGTAACAGTTGCCGTTCCCACCGAGACCTAGCCGTGACCTAACGGGCCAAGCAGCATTTCGCCCGGTCGTCCAGTGAATTTTCACAAGACTCCGAAATAGCCGCTCTGTGCGCTGGACAACACCACGCCGGGCATCGTAATCTCTTCGTGACTTCGTGGAGGGAGTCGCTTCGTAAGTGGAGTGGCGCCATGGAGTCACCGCCTAATCGGCTGCCGGGCCACCAGGATCCGGCTGTCGTACCGGGGACCCACAGGTTCGTCTGGGGTGAATCCGCAAAGGTCGCAGGGCCGGAGTGGTAGGGCCGATCTTCCCGGCCCGAACCCGTCAGCTAACCCGGTCGGCGGAAGAGCAGGAAGATCGGAGACTCAGCTCGGTGGGTAAACACAGCTTGCAGCGGGAATCGCGACTGCCGAATTCCGTGAAGGGTGCTCTCGTCATGGGTGCGGTGGCCGCCACTACCGGCGCGATGCCCGCGGTGCCCGCGATGGCCGCCACGATCAACATCCCCGGCATCGGTGGTTTCGATGTGCCGGTCCCCCAAGAGTTCGAGGCGCCGGTCCAGCAGCTCAACCAGCAGCTTCAGCAGGCGCTCGCCGCGCCGCAGAACGGCGCCCCGCAGGCGCCGCTCGCCGCGCCGCAGTTCCCGAACTTCCAGATGCCCAACCCGTTCGAGGTGCAGAACAGCCCGGGCGATATCGCTCTCGACGCCGCCAAGTCCAAGGTCGGCGCCATGTACTCCTGGGGCGCCGCGGGTCCGTCGAGCTTCGACTGCTCCGGCCTCGTGAAGTGGGCCTACCGGCAGGCCGGCATCGAGCTGCCCCGCACCAGCTTCGAGCAGTCCCATGTCGGCGCTCCCGTCGCCTTCCAGGACCTGCAGCCCGGTGACATCGTCGTGACCAACGGCGGCGGCCACGTCGGCCTGTACGCGGGCGACGGCAAGCTGCTCAACGCCGTTCAGTCGGGCCAGCCGGTGTCCTACACCCCGCTGCGTCCGGACATGGTGGTCACCGCGCGTCGCATCGTGGACTGACGAACACCGTCGGACGAGATCCGTCGTCGCCCGCCGCACGGCTGGAGCGGCGACGGCAGTACGCATAGTCTGGTCCAGTGCCACAGGGAGAACAGGTTGCTCCGTCGCAGGCCAGGGTCGATTCCTGGACCTGGGCGGTACGCCTGTTCAAAACCCGGTCCGCGGCCGCGGAGGCCTGCCGAGGCGGGCACGTCCGCGTCAACGGCTCGACGGCCAAACCCGCCCAACCGGTGCGGCCGGGTGATGAAATCCGTATCCGGGCAGGCGGTGTCGAACGCATCGTGATCGTCGAGCGGGTCATCACCAAGCGCGTCGGCGCTCCGGTCGCCGCGCAGTGCCTGATCGACCGCAGCCCGCCGCCGCCCTCCCGCGAGATCCTCGCGACCATGCCGCGCCGAGATCGCGGCACCGGTCGCCCCACCAAACGCGAGCGCCGCGAGACCGACCGTCTGCTCGGCCGCACCGAGGACTGACTTCTCAGGCGCTCGGGGATATCGGATGGATAGTGGTTGCGGCCTTCCACCACGATCAGGTCCTCGAGCCTGCCCGCGATGTAGAGGCCGCTTCACCGATCCCGTCCGGAACCCGACCGGATACCGATTCGCCGAAGAGCTCGCGGAGCCGGTCCGCGACCGGGGACCTGTGGCCGGTGGGCGGGTAGTCCAATGCCAGCAGATACGGTCCGCGGTACCGCAAGGTCTTGGCCAGCATCGCCGCGCCGCGCTCCGCGTCGAGGGCGGCGATCCCGGCTCGTCGCAGATGCTCCGCGCCGCCTGCCGCCGCCGCGAGGCCCGATGTCCACACTCCCCAGCCGATGCTGAGCACGCGACCGCCATCCGTCGACGCCGCGATCGCGTCCATCGCGGCGTTGGCCGCGGCGTAGGCGGCCTGGCCCGGTGCGCCGAAAGCGCCGGTGGCCGAGGAGAACAGCAGCACGAAATCGGTCGGGTCGGCCGCGGTCAGCGCCAGCAGGTCGGCCGCGGCGCCGACCTTCGGCGCGAACATCCGCGCCAGCTGATCCGCGTTCACGGCATCGAAGGCCGCGTCCTCCAGCTCACCCGCGGCATGCACCACGCCCCGGATGGTGGAGCCGCATTCGCGAATGTCGTTGAGCGCGTTCGCGAGATCGCCGCGGTCGGTCACATCGCAGCGGACGACAACCACGAGATCCTCGGACCCGTCCAGCACTGCGGGCACCGGGCGGGGCGAACGCGTCAGCACCACCACGTCGCGCGCGCCGGAGTCGAGCAGCCAGCGCACCGCTACCGCTCCGAGCGCACCGAGACCACCGGTCACCACGTAGGTTCCGCTCGGATCGATCACGATCGGCGCGGCATCGGGCGCGGCCGGGACGAACCGCCGGACGGCCGTCTCGCCTTCGGCCACTTCGAGTTCCGTCGGAAGAGTGTCGTCGGGCTCGGTGACGAGCTCGGTGAGCCGGGTGACCGTGCGCGGATCGGAGTCGGCCCACACCAAACGCACCTCGCGGCCCGATTCGAGTTGCAGCGTGCGAGTGAGTCCGGCCAGGGCGTTGGCGATGACCCCGCCGCGCCGTGCACGTGCCGGAAGCACCACCGTCAGCGAGACGATCGAGGTGTCGGACTGGGCGCGTTGCAGCAGGTCCAGCACCCGGCCGAGCGATGTCGTCGCGGTCAGATCCGCGCTGTCGTCCGGCCAGACGACCACCAGCGCGGTGCGGTCGGCGGCATCGCGGGCCGGCGATACCGATGCGAGAGCGGCGCTCGCGGCATCGGGTTCGCGCGCGATCCGTTCGGTCGGCAGCGAGCGCTCCAGCGCACGGGACAGGCGGACGGCGAGATCGGATTCCCCGACCACGAGCGTTCGCCTGAGATGTGCGACACCGGACGCGTTCGTGCCGGAACTATTTCGCGGTGTTCGCGCCGCGCTCGGCTTGTCCGCGACGACCGGCTGCCACGTTTCGATGCGGAAGACGCCGCGTTCCCCGTCGGCGAGATCGTCACCCTGGCCAACGTGATCCAGCGTCGCCGCGTCGGCGAAAAGCACGCGCACACCGGAGAACGCCAGGACTGGCACACCGTGCTGATCGGTACCGACGATGTCGCCGATCAACCCACGCGCTGTGCGCTCACGGACGACGGCGTGCGCCTCGGCCGCGACGCGCCCCGGCTCGGTGGACACCCACGCCGCGTCCATCGCGATGGGTAGCGGGACGAGTCCGTCGGGCAGTGCGCCTTCCGCGGCGGCGAGGAGATGCAGACAACCGTCCAGGGTTGCGGCACTGTGCAATTCGGCCGCGTCGAAGTGCCCGACCGCGCAGCCAGGCGTCGCCGAAAGCGAACGGAGCGAACGGAATCGCGGACCGTACTCCAGTCCCCTGCGGCGCAGCGCGTCGTAGAAGGCGCCGGGCGCCAACGGCCGCATCCGATGCTGGGCAGCGCGATTCGCGTCGACGGCGCGCATCCAGGCGACGATGTCGGCGGGAGCGGGTCCCGGTGCGGGACGCGCCGAAGCGAGTACGGTGTCGCCCGCGCGCACCCGCACGCCGGTGTCGTCCGCGTGGTACTCGGCGGCGGTCAGTACGGTCAGGTCGGCGCGTTCGTTGACCACGAAATCGGCGATCATCCCGGCCGCCGCACCGTGCGCCAGGTGCAGCAGTCTGCGGATCCAGTACACGGCCGGGACGGTCGGAATGCCCTGCACCACATGGTCGTCCAGCGAGTCCGGGCGGAAGGCCGGGATCGTCGTCTCCGTGCGCGTCTGTGTCACCAACGCGAATTGACTACGCTGCCAGCGTCTTCGCGGCGGCGAGCCGAGATACGGTCCACTCGCGGACCAGTCGAGCGAGCGACCCTCGTCGTAGAGCCGGGACAGGCAGCGCAGGAAGGTCCCTGCCTCGTCGTCGCGGGCCGCCACCGGATGCGTGGCATCACGGAAGTCGGGCAATTCCCGGGCCGCCGGAGTGAGGACGGGGTGCGGGGCCAGCTCCAGCACGGTTGCCAGTCCGTCCGCGGCGGCGCGCTCCAGCGCCGCCGCGAGTTCCACGGTGCCCGAGGCGTTCTCGGCCCAGTAGTCGCGGTCCAGCGCGGCCGTCGTCAGTACGGCGGCGCGACGCGCGGTGGAGTACACGGGCGTGTGCGGGGCGCGCGGCGCCAAATCGGCCAACCCATCGACGAATTCGGCGAGCACCGAGGCCACCTGCGGGCTGTGCGCGGCGAAGTCGACGGTGATGCGCTGCGCGAACATGCCGCGGCGCTTCGCCCGCCGCACGATGGTGTCGACATAGCGCGGTGTCCCCGACACCACCACCGAACGCGGTCCGTTCACCGCGGCGATCCCAACCTCGGCCTGGACCGGCGCGACCAGCCGCTTCGCCTCGTCCGGCGTCGCCTCCAGCAACGCCATCGCGCCCTGTCCGTCGAGCCGCGCCAAGGCGCGGCTGCGCTGCACCGCGACCCGCGCCGCGTCGGTGAGCGTCAACCCGCCGCTCACCGCGGCCGCGGCGATCTCGCCGAGGCTGTGTCCGACGACGGCGTCGGGACGAACGCCCCAGGAGTCCAACAACTTCGCCAATGCCACCTGGTAGGCGAAGATCGCGGGCTGCACCAGTTCGGTGGCCGCGCGGCCGTCTCCGCCGAGACCGAATCCGTAGCGCGGTGTCCACACCCGCGGCCCGCCCTGTGCCGCGATCGCGTCCGCGACCTCCGCGAGTGCGCGCGCGAACACGGGATAGCGCGCGGCCAACGCCCGCCCCATCCGCGCATGCTGCCCACCCTGCCCCGAGAACAGGAACAGCACACCGCCGCGCTGCCTGCCCGTGCTGGGACCGGTGATCCCGGGGCCGCTCTCGCCGCGGGCCAGCGCGCGCAATCCGGCGATCGCCTCCGCCCGGTCATGCGCGAGTACGCCTGCGCGCGCGTGTTCGGGCAGCAACCGCGCCGCCGCCGTGGCCAAGGCACTCGCCGCGGACTCGTCCGCCGCGTCGAGCCGTTGCGCCAGCGACAGCGCCTGGATCTGCAGATCGGCTACGTCGCGCCCGGTCACCGGGATCAGCAGCGGGGGCTGCTCGCCGCGCGAGGCCGCCGTCTCCGGATACCCCCGCAACACCGCGTGCGCGTTGGTCCCGCCGAACCCGAAGGAGCTCACCCCGGCCAGCCGCTCCCGCGGCGGGGTCGCGCTCCAGTCGACCGGCTCCCGTGGCACCCGCAGGCCGCGCTCGTCGAGCTTCAGCAGCGGATTCGGGGTGTCGAAGTGGATGGTCGGCGCGATGACACCGTGGTGGATCGACAGCGCGGTCTTGATCAACCCGGTCACGCCGGCCGCCGCCTCGAGATGACCGAGATTGGACTTCACCGAGCCGATCCAGGTGTCCGCGGCATTCTCGCCGGTGAGCACCGCGGCGAGCGCGCCCACTTCCACCGCGTCGCCGAGAGACGTTCCGGTGCCGTGGCATTCGATGTAGCCCGCGTCGCGCGGGTCGAGCCCGGCGCGGGACCACGCGGTGCGGATGGTTTCGCGCTGGGCGCGCCCGTTCGGCGCGTGGAGGCCGTCCGATCGTCCGTCGGAACCGACTGCCGCGCCGAGGATCTCGGCGTACACCCGGTTCCCCTCCCGATGCGCGTCGGCGGTGCGCTGCAGAACGAGCACGCCGCACCCGTCGCTGCGCGTGTAGCCGTCGGCCGCGGCGGAGAACGGTTTGCTGCGTCCGTCGGCTGCGAGGAATCCGCTCTCGGCCAGATAGTCGGAGGTGTGCGGGAGCAGCGTCAGATTCACGCCGCCGACGATCGCGAGCGGCACCGTCTCGTCCGCGAGCAGCCGCAGGGCCAGATCCACGGCCGCGAGCGAGGACGAGCACGCGCTGTCCACCACCAGGCTCGGCCCGTGCAGATCCAGCGCATAGGACAGCCGGTTGGCGATGATGCTCAATGCCGAACCGGTCACCGCGTACGGCGGGTCCTGCTCGCCGCCGCCGAGCACCGTGACGCCGTGGTCGAATCCGCACGCGCCGAAGATCACCGCCGCGTCCGAACCGCGCGTGCGATAGCCGATGCCCGCGTCGTCGAGCGCTTCGACGGATACCTCCAGCGCGACGCGCTGCTGCGGATCCATCAGCGCGGCCTCGCGGGCGGAGATGGCGAACCAGTCGTTGTCGAACCACTCGATGTCGTCGAGATAGCCGGCCCGCCTGGTCACCGCGCGGCCCGGCGGTGGATCGCCGGTGGCGTCGCGCCCGCTCGTCAGCAGTCGCCAGAATTCGTCCAAGCCCGCTGCGCCGGGTACCCGGCACGCCATGCCGATGATGGCGACCGGTGGCTGCGTGGACGGAGTGCCCGCCGTCATGGCATCGCGAGGAACGCGGCCAGCTGCTCGATATCGGGGTGGTCGTACACGGCTTCCAGCGACACCTCGACGCCCATCGCGTCCTCGAGCTGTGCGGTCAGCCGCGCGAGTTGCGCCGAGCTCGGGCCGAGTTCGGCGAACGGCGTACCGGTGGACGCGGCCGCGGGCTCGACGCCGAGTAGCTCGGCGATCGCGGCCACCGCGGCGTCGGTGAGCGCGGCACGCCTGCCGCGCACGTCGGTATGGCCGTTTCGATCGGTATCACTTCGCCCGTCCGGGTGACTGGGCCGCATCTCGTCCTCCCTCCCCGTCTCCCGGCGGTTCGCGGCCCGGGAACGGTACCCTCGCGATTATGCCGCACCGGGGAGGGGCCGGAAAACGTCCGTTTTCCGCTGCGCGCCTGCGCGTTTGGCGACACGCCAGGAGTTTCCGATCCCCCGCGTGTCGCCCGGATGCTTTCCGGAAGCCAGCCCGTCACTTACCGTGACAACCGTGCCGGAAGCCGCCGTGCCACGCGCGCCGAGCGGACGCCGACGCTGCCCACGTGCTGCGCTGCTGCGCCGCGCTCGCCGCGACTCCGGCGCGGTTGCTGCGCTTGCGCCGTCCCGGCACCGACCTATTGGCGCGGCCGTCGCCGAGCCGCCGCGGCTCTCCGCTCCATCCGGCTCACCGTGCCGGGCGCAGCGGGATATGACCGCTCTGGAGACCATCGCCGCCGAGGGCGTGCGCGCCTGGCCGGGAGTCGACGGCGCGGCTCAGGCGAGGATGGAGGTGAGGCGAGCGCTGATGAGCTCCTCCGCCTCCGCCACCATGCGGCCGATCAGCTCGGCGCAGGTCGGGATGTCGTGGATCAGGCCCTGGGCCAGACCCGCCGACCAGATGCCGGCGTCCAGGTCGCCCTCTTCGAAGACCCGGCGGCCACGCGCTCCCGCGACCAGTTCCCGCACGTCCTCGAAAGTGCCGCCAGCCTTTTCGATTTCGACCACCTTGCGGCTGATCGCGTTGTCCGCGACGCGCGCGGTGTTGCGCAGGGTGCGGAAGATCAGCTGGGTGTCGAGCTCGCTGTTGGCGACGATCTGCTCCTTGACCTTCTGGTCGATCGCCGACTCCGCGGTGCACAGGAAGCGGGTGCCCATGTTGACGCCGTCCGCGCCGAGCGCGAGTGCGGCGACCAGGCCGCGGGCGTCGGCGATGCCGCCGGAGGCGATCATGGGGATATCCAGCACGCGCGCCGCGGCGGGGATCAGGATCAGACCGGGGATGTCGTCCTCGCCGGGGTGACCGGCGCATTCGAAGCCGTCGATGCTCACGCCGTCGACGCCGATCGTCTGCGCCTTGAGCGCGTGCCGCACGCTGGTGCACTTGTGCAGCACCTTGATCCCGGCCTCTTTGTAGTACGGCAGGAACGGTTCCGGATTGCTGCCCGCCGTCTCGACGATCTGCACGCCGCTTTCGATGATGACCTGCACGTACTCCGCGTACGGCGGAGGGTTGATCGAGGGCAGGATGGTGACGTTCACGCCGAAGGGCTTGTCGGTCAGCTCCCGGGTGCGTTCGATCTCTTCGCGCAGAGCATCGGGGGTCGGCTGGGTCAGCGCTGTGATGAAGCCGAGCCCGCCCGCGTTGGCGACGGCGGCGACGAGTTCGGCCCGGCCGACCCACATCATGCCGCCCTGCACGATCGGGTGCTCGATCCCGAATTCCTCGGTGAACCTGGTACGCAGCATTGCGCTCTCCTCCGTGTGACGGCGGCGTCCGGGGATCGCTCGCCGCTGTGTTGCCCGAACCGCTGTGTTGCCCGAACCGCTGTTGCCCGAACCGCTGTGTCGCTGGAACCGCTGTGTTCCTCGAACCGCTTTGCGCCCGAACCGCTGTGCTGCCGGAACCGCTTGTGTTCGTCGAATCGTGGCGGCTCGGCGCGCCGCAAAGCCGTGCCGCGCGGGCGTGCCGGCCCGCCCCGACGCCATGATGGTGACACGAGAATCGGCTTGCGTACAACTGGTAAGTGAGTCGTCGTTCGCATGACTAAGTGCGTGTGAATCGCTCGATGGGAGCGAATGAAGACGAATGATCCCTGCAAAATCGCAGCTGGAGGCAGTTTTGTCGACCATGGAACCGCATTGAGTCAATTAACGATGATTCATCTCTTGATCTCTTGCTGCTCGGTTAAGTTAGTTGTTATTCTCGTCTCAACTCAGCCCACGCGATCGGCCAGCCGGCGGACGCGGCAGGCGGTCCGAGAGGAGTACGTGGCATGACCACCGGTGCACAGGCGCTCGACGAGCCGTTCAGGTCGCGGCGCAACCACTGGAACAACCAGATCGCCTCCCACGCGCAGATGCGCCCGGACGCGGTCGCCCTTCGGTTCCGTGGCGTGGACACGACGTGGCAGCAGCTGCACGAGCGCTCGCAGAAGTTCGCCGACGCGCTGGCCAGGCGCGGCGTCGGGTTCGGCGACCGGGTGATCGTCCTCGCGCTGAACTACCCCGAATACATCGAGGCGGTCTTCGGCATCAACGCGCTCGGCGCCATCGCGGTGCCGGTGAACTTCCGGCTCACCCCGCCGGAGGTCGCCTACATCGTCGGCGACAGCGGGGCCAAGGCCATCGTCACCGACACGGTCTTGCGGCCGCTGGCCACCGCCATGCTCGCGCAGGCCTCCGCGCTGGAGACCTGCATCGTGATAGGCGGAAAGAGTGGCGAAGGCGTGCTCGGCTACGACGACGTGCTGGCCGAGGAGGGGACGGCCCACACGCCGCTGGACATTCCCGAGGACACCCCCTCCCTGATCATGTACACCTCGGGCACCACGGGCAGCCCGAAGGGCGCGGTGCTCTCACACGCGAACATGAACGCGCAGGCGCTGACCTGTATCCGGGCCATGGATCTCGGACCCGAATCCATCGGCTTCTGCACCTCGCCCCTGTTCCACATCGCCGGACTCGGCAGTCTCGCACCGTATTTCCTGCTCGGCGGCAAGACCGTGTTGCATCCGCTCGGCGCGTTCGATCCCACCGAGTTCCTGGACGCCGTCGAGAAGGAGCAGGCCACCACCGCGTTCTGCGTGCCCGCTCAGTGGCAGGCCATCTGCGCCGAGCCAACGGTGAAGGACCGCAAGCTCGCGCTGACCATGCTCAGCTGGGGCGCGGCGCCCGCGTCGGACTCGGTATTGCGCGCCATGGCGGAATGCTTCCCGAACGCCGCCAACGTCGCGGTGTTCGGCCAGACGGAGATGTCGCCGATCACCTGCGTGCTGGAAGGCGGGGACGCGCTGCGCAAGCTCGGTTCGGTGGGCAAGCCGATCCCGACCATCCAGGCCCGCATCGTGGACGACGAGATGAACGACGTCGCACCCGGCGAGGTCGGCGAGATCGTCTATCGCGGACCGACTCTCATGCAGGGCTACTGGAACAAGCCGGAAGCCACCGCGGAGGCCTTCGCGGGCGGCTGGTTCCACTCCGGCGATCTGGTCCGCGCGGACGACGAGGGGTTCGTCTGGGTGGTCGACCGCAAGAAAGACATGATCATCTCCGGCGGCGAGAACATCTACTGCGCCGAGGTGGAGAACGTGCTCTTCGGGCACCCCAAGATTCGCGAGGCCGCCGTGGTCGGGCGCACGCACGAGAAGTGGGGCGAGGTGCCCGTCGCCGTGGTCGCGCTGATCGACCCCGACGCCGAGCTGACCCTGGACGAGCTGGAGCCGTACCTCAACGAGAACCTGGCCAGGTACAAGCACCCCAAGGACCTGGTGATCGTGCCCGAGCTGCCGCGCAACGCCAGCGGCAAGGTGGTGAAAGTCCAGCTGCGCAAGGACTATTCGTCCTAGTACCTTGCCTGCGCGCCGGTTTCCGTGAACTGGGTCGTGGAAACCGGCCACGCGCGCGGCGCGGATGCGTCAGGATCGGCGGATGGCGATTCCACGCATCCGCGCCGCCGTGCTGGCCCTGCACTGGCAGGTCAACGTCATCCGGCCGGAGGGATTCTTCGGTCCGATGCTCGCCGCGCCGGTCGCGGCCAGCGGTGTCGTGCCGCGCGCGGTGGACTTTCACGCCGCGGCCGCCGCTGCCGAGGTCCCGGTGATCTTCACTCGCTTCACCATCCCTGTCGGCGAGGGTGCGCTGGTGCGCAACACCGGTTTCATGCGATCGGTCGGCGCGGCCCAGACCGAGTTCCGCCCGGAATCGCCCGGCACCCAGCTCATCACGGAGATGGCGGGTCAGCCCAGCGCGACCTACGACAATCAGAAACTCTCCGGGCTCGCGGGCAATGCCCTCGCCGACTGGCTGACCGAGCGTGGCCTCGACACGTTGTTCCTCACCGGCGTGGCCACCAACCTGACCGTCGAGCAGACCGCCCGCCACGCGACGGATCTCGGTTTCACGGTCCACCCCGTCGCCGACTGCGTGACCGGCGTCGATCCCGCCGCCCACGAGGCGGCCCTCGCCAATCTCGAACTCGTCACCGCAGGCTGCCTGACCGCAGCGGACGCCATCGACCTCGTCCGTAACTGAGTGCGCAACGCGCCCATACGAACACAGCACCCGATGTAATCGCCGCGCCAGGCGCGCGGAACGGCGGGGGTTCAACCCACTCGGAGCTGTCCCGCCAGGCCGGGACCGAGCAGCGACTCCAACCGGCGGTAGGCGACGTCCGCCTGGATCGGCGGGTCCGCGTCGGCGATCGCGCCGAGCGTGCCGACCACGCCCCAGGACAGGAAGTTCACCATCGCGGCGAATTCCTCGTCGTCCATGGCGAAGCGACCGGACAGTTGTTCGGTGAGCACTCGGCCGACCATGCCGCGGGTGGCGCGCAGCAGCTGGCCGCCCGCCTTGCGCCCGAGCAGCGCGCGATACACCTCGGGATGCTCCGAGGCCAGCCGGAACAGCGTGTAGATCGGCGCGAGCGGCACCGAAGGCGGCGGTGCGGCCGGGTCGTCGGGGCGCGCGGCGGTGATGGCCGCGCGCAGGTACTCGGTGCTGCTCACCAGCAGCAGATCGTCCTTGTCGCGGAAGTGCGCGTAGAAGGTGGAGCGTCCGACGTCGGCGCGATCCAGGATGTCGCGCACCGTGATTCGCTCGTAGGAGCGTTCGAGGAGTAGTTCGATCAGCGCCCGGTGCAATGTCGCCCTGGTGCGCCGCACCCTGCGGTCAGTGGTCTCGTGCATCGTCAATCCCTGCGTTTCCGGACGGATCGGGCCGCGATGTCCCGAACCGGACGGATTCCGTACTTCTGCTTCTGGTCGCCGCGGCGGCCACCTTCGATCATGAACATATGTCCGGAAACACACAACAGTCCGTAAACAATCAACCCACCGAGATCGGCATCCTCATCACCCGCCCGCGCGGCTATCGAGTCATCCGCTCCGCGTTCGTGCTCGGCCGAGGGCACGCGCTCGACGCCGAGCTCATCGCCCGCAGCGGTGCCGCACCCGGCAACCGCGTGCTCGATATCGGATGCGGTCCCGGCGATCTCGCCCGTGCACTCGCCACCCGCGTCGGTCCGGAAGGCGAGGTCGTCGGCCGCGATCCGTCGCCGCAGATGATCGCCTACGCCACCGCGCGCACGAAACAGCCGAACTGCCGCTTCGAGCTCGGACCCGCGCAGACCCTCGACCTGCCCGACGCCTCCTTCGACGTGGTGACCTGCACCTTCGTCATGCACCACATCCCCGAGGCGCAACGCGAGGCCGCGCTCGCCCACATGTATCGCGTGCTGCGCCCCGGCGGCAGGCTGCTGCTCGCCGACACCCACCCCACCGGCCGGGTACTACCGGCCGCGATCCGCGCGATGTCCCGGTTCGCGGCCCGCCGCACCCACGACACCGCAGCCGACCACCACGCCGACCCCTTGGCCGCCATCGACATCCGCCGCTACCGAGAGCCCTTGTCAGCAGCGGGTTTCCGCTCGATCGAGTTCGCAACCGTCCCCCCGATCGCCGGAATCCTCCTCGCGACGAAGGAGTAGAGAGCGCTGCCGGACGCCAGTCCTTCGATTGCCCCGCGCATGGCCGGAGCGAAGGTGGAGTACGCCGAATTGACACTGCCGGACGCAGTCCGCCGATAGCCCGCGCATGGCCGCAGCGAAAACGAAGGTACGCCTAGACGAGTGATTCCGAATAGGAGTTGATCGACGGCCCTCGAATGGATGGGCGCTACCTCTGGCAGAGGCAACCCCGTCCCACCAGAGGTAACCCGTAGTTGCGCGGCTGAGGACGTTGGCCGATGGTGGCATCATGTGGGTCTTCGTTTGCGTCGGGTGCGGCGTGTTGGTGAGCGTCCCGCTTCGCGAAGTCCCGTGGCGTAGCGATGAGGAGTTGCCCGAACTTCCGCACCAGATCTGGGAGCTTCTACCGGCGCGGATGATAGCGGGCACCTTCGCTGTGCACACATATCCACCGATCGATTACGTCCGGCCGGATGGGCGGCGCTATCTGGGGCCGGAAGGCGCGCAGTATGTGCTGAATCCCGGCGATACCCGCGACACGGTGTTGCTCGTCGACACAGACGACGATCTCGGCTGCCTCGGCATTACAGGCTCGGGGGGAGCCAATATCGCTTGTGCACGCTGCCGAAGCAAGATCGGGTTCCGAATCGACGATTGCAGAACATGGCAGCAGACTCTCCTCCGCGCAGATGCTGTGAGACGGATCGAAGTCTCGGCAACCGGGATACCCAACGTAATCCGTTATCCACAGGTCGATTCCGGTCTCGTCGACCGCGCACAGTGGCGTCACGGTGATCCAGTCCACGACTTCCAACGCGCAGAGATCGCAGGCCCCGGACATGAACGCTGGTTCGGAGAGTCCGGCTGGCAGGACGAGGTGGAGCGAGCTCAACAGGATGCAACGCAGCGGCTGGACGAACCGCCGCCTGGCCATGGATGAGCCCATTCGGAAACTCGGCGTGGGCAGTCGAGTTTCGAGAGGAAGAAGGGTATCGACGTCGATTTGTGACGAAAGACCTCGATACCGTTCTGACCGCACTGTACGTCCATGTCGATGACCACGTGGCGCAGACGCACTCGCGGCGACCGGGTCGGCCGAAGAAGCTGACCGATGCCGAGCTGATCTGCCTGGCGGTGGCCCAGGTCTTGCTGGGTTTTCCGTCCCAGCACCACTGGCTGCGGTTCTGCTTCGCCCGTCTGGGCACACTGTTTCCGTACCTGCCCCACCAGCCCGGCTACAACAAGCGGATCAACGCGGCAGGGCCCTTGATCGCCGCGACCATCGAGCAGTTGGCCGCGCAGGTCTCGGCCACCAGTGACCAGTTCCGGTTCATCGACGCCACCCCGATCCCGTGCGGCACCTCGGTGCCCACCGTCAAACGATCCGCACTGGCCGGGTTCGCCAACTACGGCTACTGCACTGCACTGTCACGCTGGTACTGGGGTGTGAAGCTGTATCTGATCACCACTGCCCACGGTATGCCGATCGCCTGGTGCCTCGCCGACCCGAAAATCGGTGAACGTGAGGTCGCTGCCGAACTGATCGGTCACGCCCACGACCGGGCGATGCTACCGCCCGACTGCACCTTGATCGGCGATAAAGGGTTGGCGGGCAAAGAGTTTCATCGCATGGCCGCGCTCGAGGGCGTGCACTTCGTCCGCCCCGACCGCAAAGGCGAACCCCACCGCAGCGGCAACCTCGGCGGCATCCGCCAACTCATCGAATCGGTCTACGACACCTGCAAAGGACAGCTCTCCCTCGAAGCCCACGGCGCCCGCACCCGTGCCGGCCTGTTCGCCCGAACCGCCCAGCGCCTGCTCGCCCTGGCCGCCGCGATCTGGCACAACCTCACCACCAACGCCCCGACCAGCCGATCACTCACCGCCTACGACCACTGACGATAGGAATCACTCGTCTAGATGTATTGACCACAGAGGTTGGTGACGGCGTGTCGGGCTGACAAGGGTGAAGACCTCCGGGTGAAGTGCGAGCTGCCAAGCAAACGCATTCACCGATCGGAGGTCTTCGTGTCCCACCGTAATGCCCCGTTGTCGGAGTTGGGTCGGTTGCGGCTGGCTCGTTGTGTCGTCGAGGACCGCTACCGTCAGGCCGGCGCGGCCGCGATGACCGATCGGTCCAGCCGCCCCCACCACAGCCCACGACGAACACCGACCCGCACCGAACGGCGCATCATCAAACTCCGGGTCCTGCGCCGATGGGGACCGGCCCGCATCGGCTACCTGCTGGGCCTGCACCCCTCGACGGTGCACCGGATCCTGACCCGCTACCGGCTGGCCCGGCTGCGATGGCTGGACCGGGCCACCAGCCAACCCGTGCGCCGCTACGAACACCCCCACCCCGGCGACCTGATCCACGTCGATATCAGCGGCCGATGTCGTCCAGCTCGGTCGAGTCCTCATGAGAGAGGGAGAGTCCCGCGCCGGCGATGTTCTCGCGCAGGTGCGCTGTCGATGACGTGCCGGGGATGAGCAGGATGTTCGGTGATCGCTGCAGCAGCCAGGCCAGCGCGACGGACATCTGTGTCGCCTTCGATCGAGCGGCGACCGCCGAGAGCGCCGAGGACTGAAGCGGGGTAAAGCCCCCGAGGGGGAAGAAGGGCACGTACGCGACGCCGTCGGCGGCGAGCCGGTCGATGAGCTTGTCGTCGTGGCGGTGGGCGAGGTTGTACATGTTCTGCACGCACACGATCGGCGCGATGCTCTGTGCCTCGGTGACCTGCTCCTCGGTCGCGTTGCTGACCCCGAGGTGGCGGATCAGGCCCTGCTGCTGGAGTTCCACGAGCGTCTCGAACGCCTCGGCGAGCGAGCCGGGCTGGGGACCTTCGGCGTTGCCGAGCCGGAGGTTGACCAAGTCGAGTACGTCGAGCCGGAGGGACTCGAGGTTGTCGTGGACCTGGCGGCGCAGATCTTCGGGTCGCCGGGCCGTGGGCCAGCCACCCTGCTCGTCGCGGGTCGCGCCCACCTTGGTCACGATGTGCAGCGACTCGGGATAAGGGTGCAGTGCCTCGCGGATCAACTCGTTGGTGACGCGCGGCCCGTAGGCATCGCTGGTGTCGATGTGGGTGATACCGAGGCCGACCGCTTCACGCAGAACGGCCAGGGCACCCTCGCGATCGGTGGGCGGCCCCATGACCCACGGGCCGGCCAGTTGCATGGCGCCGTAGCCGAACCGGGTGACGGTCAGGTCACCCAGAGTCCAGGTGCCGCCGGGAAGAGAGAGGGAAGGTGTGCTCATCCTGTTGCCTTTCGTCGTGCACTTGGGGGTAGCGCCTGCTGCCTCCCTGCATCAGCATTGGAGAGAAACTTCCTGCCGGGAAGTAGGCACTTTGGAGTGCGTAACCCACCCATCGGTGAGAGGTGCGATCAGTGACGACGACGAAGGCGGCCCAGAAGAGGGCTCAGGCCAAGGTGGAGTACAACGCGTTCCTGGCAGGGTGCCCCAGCCGGCAGCTGCTCGACCGAATCTCGGACAAGTGGGTCGTCCTGATCCTGTGTGCGCTGGGCGGCGACAACAGCCCTGGCCAGCCCGGTGCAGCACACGCAGACGCTCCGAAAGCGATGCGTTACTCCGAGCTCTCTCGTCTTCTGGCCGGGGTCAGCCAGAAGATGCTGACCCAGACGCTACGGTCGCTGGAGCACGATGGTCTGCTCACCCGTACCGTGACGCCAACCGTCCCTGTCACCGTCTCCTACGAGCTGACCAGCCTCGGCCTCTCGCTCCACCACATGACGCGCGGGCTCAGAAACTGGGCGCAAACACACATGGCCGAGGTCCTCGCAAACCGCGAGAACTACAACTCTCGCACCTCCTGACGACTCACATCCAACCGCCCAACAGCTCTATGTTCTCGGCGCTACACCCTCAACTGCGAAGAGCCGGCAAACACCCCGTCATCGGCTATCACTACCTGCACACCGCCCTGGACGACCACTCCCGGCTGGCCTACAGCGAACTCCTGCCCGCAGAAGGCCAACACAGCGCCGCCGCGTTCTGGCAACGCGCGGTTCGCCAGCAACGGCGTCACAGTCCGGAAAGTGTTGACCGACAACGGCTCCTGCTACCGATCCCGAGCCTTCGCCGCCGCGCTCGAAGACGTGGTCCACAAACGCACCCGACCCTACCGACCACAAACCAACGGCAAGATCGAACGCTTCCATCGCCTAGATCATGTTCTTCGCGGTCATCCAGCGCATGGTGAACCAGCCGCAGAACACGGGCAGCCAGCAGGTGAGGACACGGTAGAGGAGCACCGCGGGCACCGCGATGTTCGCCGGGAGGCCGAAGGCGGCGAGGCCGCCGATGAGGGCCGCCTCGACGGCGCCGACACCGCCGGGGGTCGGAGCGGCCGAGGCCAGGGTGCCGCCGATCATGGTGACGATCGTGACGGTGACGAAGGTGGTGCCGCCGCCGAACGCCTCCACGCTGGCCCACAGCGCGCCCGCCATGCCGAGGGTGATGGCGGCGCAGCCTGCCACGATGATGGCGAACCGCTTCGGATCCCTGGCCAGCTGGCCGAGTTCGCCGAGCACCTCCTGGAGCTGGGGCCGGACCGAATTGTTCAGCCAGCGCCGCAGTTTCGGCACGAACATGAACGTGCCGATGATGCCGACGCCGACACCGGCGGCCAGATAGATGATGGTCGGATCGGGCACGAAATGCGAGAGGTCCGCCGAGGTGCCCGCCACGACGCTGAACAGGATCAGCAAGCTGATGTGGGTGATCACCTGCACCGCCTGTTGCAGCGCGACGGCCGCGGTGGCGCGCACCGCGCCGAGCCCGCTCTTCTGCAGGAACCGCACGCTCAAGGCCAGACCGCCGACGCGGGCGGGCGTGGTCGTCGCGGCGAAGGTGTTGGCGATCTGCATGGTGACCAGGTTGCGGAAGTTCGCCATGCCGGAGGCGCAGGCCCAGAGCGCGGCGGCGGCGCCGACGTAGGTGAGGCTGGAGACGGCGAGCCCGAGCAGCGCCCACCACCAGTTGGCCGTCTTCAGCTGGGTGAAGAAGGTCGGGACCTGGCTGATGAACGGGTACGCCACGTAGACCAGTCCGATCAGCAGCACCAGCTGAATGATCTGGTTGCGGGAGAACCGGGTGATCTGATCGGCCTCGATCCGGTCCTTGCCGGTCTGCTTGCGCACCTCGTCGCGGGTTTCGGAGACGATCGACCCCCACTCCGGAATCGAGATCCTGATGCCGGAGGGCATGGCCGATTTGATGAGGCGGCGGGTCGCGGTGAGCACGGTCTGCTCGCCGAGCGCGTCGATGGCCGCGCGCACCGCGGATTCCTTGCCGTAGATCGCGGCCGTGGTGACCAGCAGCTGCGCGATATCGGATTGGATCTGGGTGTCCGAGGCGCCGAACTCGGCGCTGCCGAAACCGCTGAACATCACCGTGTCCTCGGTGATGCGGATGTCGTCGGGGCGCAGGTCGCCGTGCGCGATCCGGCCGCCGTGCAGCGCGTCCAGCGCCTTCCACACCGTGGGCAGCCGCTCGATCGGGGTCTCGGCGATCGGGACGCCGCCGGAGTCGGTGTGCGCGTAGAGCATCCAGCCGCGATCCAGCGCCGCGACCGCGACCACCTGCTGACCGGCGAGATCGAGATCCCCCGCGGCGATCGTCATCAGCGCGCGGTGCTCGACGGCGCGGTGCATGGAACCGTGCAGCGCCCCGGTCTCGCTGCTGCGAAAGGTGAGCCAGCGCCACAGCATGCGCAGCGCGCCGTGGCTGCGCTGGTTCTTGCCGTACATCTCGACGGTCAGCTGGCGCTCCGGACCGGTCACGGCGGCCGCGAGCACCAGTGGACCCGAACCGGCCGGCCGCACCACGGTGAATCCGGTGACGGTGTGCCCGCGTTTGGCGAGTACCCGCACCGCGGCCTCCAACGGCACCTCCAGCGCAGGGGTGCCGACCACCCAGACGATCACCGCGCCGACCAGCCAGCCCACCGCGAGCCCGAACATCGCCCGCGCGGGCACGACGGTGCTGACCACGAGATGGATCGGCGCGAAGGCCAGCAGCAGGAACCACAACCAGCGCCGCGGCTTGGTCGGCAGCCACGGGCTGGAGACGGTGAGCACCGCGGCGAGCATCGCGATCCAGCGCGGGTCGTCGAGGAACTGGGAAAGGAAGGTGTCGAGCCGGTCGGGCACCTGCAGGTGCCACTGCGGTGCGGAGAGCCCGGTGCCGGTGATCGAGAGCAGCAGACCGGCGACGAGGCCTGCGGCGGCGTAGCCCGCGAGCAGCTTCCACTGCCCGCCGATGACCAGTTCGATGAGGATCGCGAACGGCAGGATGAGGATCGCTATGCCGTAGATCAGGTAGACCAGGTTGGACTGGTCCGGGGTGAGGAAGTCGACGATGCCGGACACCGAACGCTCCAGCGCCAGCCACTCCGGTCTGGTGATCAAGGAGGCCGCGATCACCACGCCGAGCCACAGCGCCGCGAGCATGACCCGGACGATGTCCGTGGTCCGCCGGATCAGCGGTTCCAGGAGATTGCCCGTTACCGGGATCTCCCGTCCGTCGACTCGCATGTCGTATCGGCACTTTCGGATCGAGTTGGCGCTGGCTCGGCGACCCCTTGGCTCACGTTTCCGTGAGTATGCAGCAGGTCGCCGTGGGCGATCGGCACCAACACGCCGCGGCGATACGGCGTCGCGCTGTGCCGCTTCTGCCCCTGATCACACTGCCAGAGACGGCGCCGCGCCGGCCCGGCGGGCTCAGTTCGCGACGACGCTGTACACGCCTCCGTTCATCGCGCCCGCGTCCAGTTCGACGATCGCCTGCAGCACCTTCTCCGTCGGAACTCGGGCGGGGAAGCTGTCCGGGGCCACCGCGTTCGCGCGGACGCCGAATTCCTCGAACTCCGCCGCGAGGTGCCGGGTCAGATGGTTCAGCGCCGCCTTCGACGCGGCGTACACCGCCTGGCCGCCCGGGTACACCTTGGAGCCCGAGAGGCTGGAGACATTGACGATGTTGCGGTTGCGCGCGCGGTTGCCTTCGCTGTCGTGCATCCAGCCGCGCTGCGCCAGCCGGGCCGAGAGTCGCAGCGGCACACCCACGTTCAGTGCGAACTGGGATTCGAAGTCATCTATCGCGGTGTCTCCGTCGATGATCCCCTGTGGATGCAGCCGCAGGCTCGCGGCATTGTTGACCAGCAGGTCGATGCCGCCGAACTTGGCCAGCGCCAGATCGATGACGCGCTCGACCTCGCCCGGCGCGGTCAGGTCGGAACGGATGAGGAAGACCCGGGAATCGTTCTCCGGTACGACGGCCCGCGGATCGAACGGATCGACGAACCACTCGTGCTGCGAGGGCGTCGCGGGTATGCGTGCGCCGCAGACGGCGACGATGTCGTAGGAGGTGTAGAGGGCGCGGCAGAAGGCGTCGCCCAGCGTGCCGCCCGCACCGGTGAGCAGGCAGACCCGCCGGTCGCCGCGGGCCGAGTCACCAGTAGACAATGCGGTCTCCTCCCCAACGCTGGATCGCGTCCTCTTTCGGCCGGTGCAGCCACATCACGATGCTGCTGCGCGGCGCCCGGTTGTAGCCGAGGTAGGTGTGCCAGGACCGCGGGGTGCATTCGAACAGCACCATCGAGTTGTCCAGCGGCGGCACCGCCAGCGTCGGCGCGGGATCGGCGATGTTGGCGTACAACCCGGTCTCCCCGCCGTCGCCCGGTTGCCAGCCCGGATTGCCCAGATAGAACAGCACAGCGACGGCGCGCACGGTCTCCCGGGCGGTGACGCCGTCGGATTTCGTTCCGGTCTTGGTGTTCACGCTCGAATCCGGCAACCGCACCTCACCCGGCCCCGGAGCCGTGCCCGAGAACCACGCCGGGTTCAGGTCGTTGTGCGGCCAGCCCGCCGGGCTGTCCGGCGCGTGGTGGTGTATCGAACCCTCCACGTCGCCCGTCACTTCCACGCCGGCCACCGACGCGATGAGGTCGTGCCACTCCCGCGAGGTGAACAGTGCCAGCGGTCCGTTGCGCAGATCGGTGAGCGGAATCGCGTCGGCGCTGTAGTTGTCGGCCACTCTCTCGAACGAGCCCGCCCGCGCGGCGTGCACGCGTTCGTATTCGTCGGCGAGCCGCTGGTAGAAGTCGTCGACGAAGACATCGCGCACGTACACGTGCGGAAACGGTCCAGACCGGCGGATCCAGCGCCGATGGGCGAACAATTCCGTGAACCACGCGGGCGGCGCGAACGCCTGACTCACCGATTCCCCTGACAACGTCACTCCCTCCCGGTCGAACACGCCGATCTTATTGCCTTCCTCGCCCGAATTTCGAGCGGCCGGGATCCCGGCGCAGGACCGGACGCGAGAGGATCGACCGGTGGCTCGTGATCTTCGTATCTGTTTCGTCGGTGACTCGTTCGTCGCGGGCGTCGGCGATCCGCTGTGTTACGGATGGGCGGGACGGCTCGGCGTCGCCGCGCATGCCGACGCCATGCCCTTCACCGGATACAACCTCGGCGTCCGGCGCCAGACCTCGGCGGACATCGCCGCGCGCTGGCAGACCGAGTGCGCGCCGCGGCTGCTCGAGGGGACCGAGGCGCGAGTGGTCTTCTCGTTCGGCGTCAACGACGCCATGCACGAGAAGGGTTCGCCGCGTGTGGAACCCGACGCGTCGGCCGCCAATCTGATCGCCGTGCTCGCCTCGGCCGCCGAGCGCGGCTGGCCCGCACTGGTCGTCGCGCCGCCGCCGATCGACGACGACGCCCACAACGCGCGCACCGCACGCCTCGACGAACGCTTCGCCGAGATCTGTGCCACGGCCGGAACGCCGTACGTACGCGTGCACCACGAATTGCGTGCGAACGAGGTGTGGATGGGAGAGGTGCGCGCGGGCGACGGCGCGCACCCCGGAGCGGGCGGCTACGACGCGATCGCCGCGTTGATCCTGCCCGCGTGGCGGGAGTGGTTGTCCCGCTGAGCTTCTCGCGAATGCGCGCGACGAAACGAGGCCTCATGAATCACCTCACACTGTGGGCGGATCGGTGTTACGCAGATGCGGTCTCGTACGGCAGCGCTTAGACTGTCTGGGACGTATTGGTAACACAGTCGAAAGGTGGCATCCGATGGGATCCCAAACGGTAGTCGCCGACGTTGCCGACGAGCTGGCGCGCCGGGTTGCCGCGGGGGAATATCAGCCGGGGGATTTGATGCCGTCGGTCCGCCAGGTCGCCGAAGAGTTCGATATGAATCGTGCGACCGCGCAGTTGACCTTGGGCAGGCTGGAATCGTATGGATTCGTCGAGGCGCGTCGCGGTAAGGGCTTCACCATTCGCGATGTGCGGGAGGCGGGCGGCCTCGACGTGTACCGCCACTTGTTCCGGTTCTCGGTACCGATGCCGGACGTCGCGATCGAGATGTTCCACGACATCGTCGACGTGCAGCGCGGCATCGTCATGGAGACGTTGCTCGCGTACACCGCGAGCGAACAGGAGATCGACCCGGCCGAGCTGAAGGCGGCCATCGACGAACTGGAAGCCCTTGCCCGGCTGGAGGTTCCGGACTACCGCCAGATTCTGGCCATAGAGGTCGCCCTGGTTCGGCGTTTGCTGACCGCGCTCGGGCTGAGCATGCAGCGCGCGATCATGAACACCATCGGCGAGATGGTGCTCGAGGTGCCCGAGGCGATCGAGGCGTACTTCGCAGGCGCCGCCGACCTGCACGTGCTGGTGTGGCGGGCGCTCGTCGCGGTATGGGAATCCGGCTCCGGCCCGTCGGAGGCGCAGCTCGCGCTGTTCGAGGACCTGTTCGGGATGTACCACGACAAGGTCATCGCCCGGTTCGAGGAGCTGCTCGGCGGCGAGGAAACCGACGTCGAGGACGCGCACGCGGCCACCGCCTGAAACCGGCAAATCGCACGAAACGGACTGTCTGAGTCCCTCAGATTCGCGCGGCTTCCTCCGCGCCGACTCCCGGGCTAGTTGGTCACTTGTTCATTACAGATAGTCGATCTTTGCGTCTGAGACAGGTATGCTGAATCTGGCTGGACGGCGTCGCGCGACGCGCTCGAAGCTCCCGCTGCCGCGGGCCGATCACGGGGAAGGGTGATCGGCGCGGCCGGACCTTCGATCGCGCAGGGCGACCCCGCAGACCCGGCGCCGACGCTCACGGCGCCGGGCCGTCCCGTCATCGGACTGGCCGGGTGTCGGTGACGGGGCGGGCAGGCCGCATCCGCGATTTGCTGGCGAATAGCCCGAGCCGGTCGTACCGTTTCCGTCATGACCGAGTCAGCAGATTCGCTGCCCGACATACCGCTGGAATCCTGGCGTCCGACCAAGGAGACGCTGCACCGTTTCGCCCAGGTGGTCGGCAAGGTCGCCCTGGCCAAAGGCATCCGCCGCAACCACTGGTGGCACATGACCTTCCGGCTCACCGCCCGCGGCTGGACCACCGTCCCGCTCGGCACCGCCCGCGCGGGGCCGGTGTTCACCATCTCCTTCGATTTCTTCGACCACGTGCTGCGCATCGCGACCGATCACGGCGTAGAGGTGGAGATCGATCTACTCCAGCAGTCCGTTGCCACGTTCTACACCGATGTCATGGGCGGGCTCGACGACCTCGGCATCGAGGTCGTCATGCCGCACCCGCACCCCTTCGATCTGCCGGACGCCGCCCGCCCGTTCGAAGACGACACCGACCACGCCGCCTACGATCCGGACAAGGCGCGCAGGGCGTTTCGCGTGCACAGCCAGGTCGGCCGGATACTGGAGGAGTTCAGCGCCACCTACTCCGGCAAGATCAGCCCCGTCCAATTGTTCTGGCACACCTTCGATCTCGCGGTGCAGCGGTTCTCGCCGCGCCGGATCGACCTGCCGTCGTCCGTCGATTCGGTGACCCGCGAAGCCTATTCGCGCGAGGTGATCAGCGCCGGTTTCTGGTTCGGCGACGACAAAGTGCCCGAGCCGACCTTCTACTCCTACGTCGCGCCGGAACCGGACGGGCTGTCCGACCGGACGCTGAAGCCTGCGGGCGCACGGTGGGTGGCATCCGGATCGGGCCACTCCGCGTACTACGCCTACGCGAACGCGCGCCGCACCGCCGACCCGGTGGGCGCCGCGCTCGAGTTCTTCCAATCCGTCTACGCCAACGGCTCCGAGCTCGCCGGATGGGATGCCGACCGGCTGGCCTGCTGGGGCGGCATCACCGATCCGGTGCTGGAGCAGAAGGCGGCGCGCTGGCCGGAATGGCCCTCGTGATCAGCCGTTGAGCTTGTTGAGGCGGTCGCACGCCTCGACGTACTCGTTGATCAGCCGTTGGACCACATCGGCGGAGCGTTCCACCTTGGTCATCATGCCGACCACCTGACCGACCGGGTTGAAGTTGACGTCCTTCGCGGCCTCCGGATACCGGTGGCCGCGCTTGACGCCGTCCAGCGCCACCATCATCTGCAGCGGCATCGGCAGCGGGTCGGGGGTCTCGGCCGACTCCCAGGCGTCGGTCCAGTCGTTGCGCAGCATGCGGCACGGCTTGCCGGTCCACGAGCGCGAGCGCACGGTGTCGTGGCTGCTCGCGTCGATGTAGGTCTGCATCTGGGCGGGCGGCACATTGGCCTCCTCGACGGTCAGCCACAGCGAGCCGGTCCACGCGCCCGCCGCGCCCATGGCCATGGCCGCGGCGACCTGGCGGCCGTCGCCGATGCCGCCTGCCGCGAGCATCGGCATATCGCCGATCGCGTCGATGACCTGCGGCCACAGCACCATGGACGAGATCTCACCGCAGTGCCCGCCGCCCTCGGTGCCCTGGCAGACCACGAAGTCCAGGCCGGCGGCCTTGTGGTTCAGCGCGTGCTTGACCGAACCGCACAGCGCGCCGATCAGCCTGCCGGAACCCTGGATCTGCTCGATCACGTCCGCGGGCGGCGTGCCGAGCGCGTTGGCGACCAGCTTGGCCTTGGGGTGCTTCAGGATCACCTCGATCTGCGGGGCCACCGTGGTCGCGGTCCAGCCGAGCAGCTGGTTGTGGTGCTCCTCCGCGGGCAGGTGCGGCACGCCGTGATCGGCCAGGATCTTCTCCGCGAAATCCCGGTGGCCCTGGGGCACCAGCTCGCCGAGCTTGGCCTCCAGCTGTTCGGGCGTCAGGTCGTCGATGCCCTTGCCCTCGTATTTGGAGGGGATCACCAGGTCGACGCCGTACACGCCGTTGACGTGCTCGTCGAGCCAGGCGAGCTCGACCTCGAGCTGTTCGGCGGTGAAGCCCACCGCGCCCAGGACGCCGAGCCCACCGGCATTGCTGACCGCGGCCGCCACGTCGCGGCAGTGGGTGAAGGCGAAGATGGGGAACTCGATCCCCAGCCGGTCGCAGATTTCGGTACGCATCGGGTGCTGATCTCCCTTACCTATGCCGCGAACAGATCACGGCGGCCGCGGACGCCCTAGAACGGGTTGCATAGTGGCCGCGCCGGCTTCGCCTCGCGCGCGGCGGACGGACGCCCCGACCGGCCGAATCCGCCGCATACCGCAGGTATCGCCATGCCGCGGCGGCGTCGTCATCGACCGGTGGGGGCACCATAGATCGACAGTAACACGTTCTAGTTTTGTCGCGGTACCCCTTCCTTGGCGGGGTCCGCGGCCTGCGTCAGATCGCGTTCTCCAGCTCCGCGAGCGCGTCCTCCAGATGATCGAGCATGCGGTGCAGTTGTGGCACGCTGCGCCGGCAGCCGACCAGACCGAAGTCCAGGTTCTCGGCATTGGAGGTGAGCGTGATGTTCACGGCCTGGCCGTCGAACGGGATGGACAGCGGATAGATGGCGTCCAGCCGCGCGCCGTTCCAGTACATCGGCTCGCGCGGGCCTGGCACGTTGGAGATGACGATGTTGAACGGTGGCGTGGTCCACGGAACGAGCGCGGGCACCAGGTTCAGCGCGATCGGGCTGACCATCAGCGCCGAGAGCGCCATCGACTGGACCGGCGAGAGTTCGCTGTACACCTCTTTGCTCTTCTGCATGGACTCGCTCACCGTCCGCAGCCTGGCGATCGGATCGGCCAGTTGGGTGCCGAGATTGCACAGGAGCGCGCCGACCTTCACACCGTTGGTCTCGGTGTCGTCCGCCGAGCGCAACGACATCGGCACCATGGCGATCAGCGGCTTGTCCGGCAGCGCGCCTCGCTCGGCGAGGTAGGCGCGCAGCGCTCCCGACGACATCGCGAGCACGACGTCGTTCATCGTCGTCCCGGTCGCCTTGCGCACCTGCTTGATTCGCTCCGTCGGCCACGACCGCACGACGGAGCGGCGGGCGCCGCCGATCGGCACATTGAACATGGTCTTGGGCGCCTCGAACGGCAGGGTCACCTGCTGCTCGCGCAACGCGGACCGCGCGGCGCGCAGCAGCGGCGGGCCGGACGCGGCGGCCGCGACGAGATTCTTTGCCGCGCCGAGCAATCCGGATCGCTGCGGCTCCTTCTTGCGTCGCGAGCTCGGCAGGTTCCACGGCACGCGGGTCTCGGTCGAGTACGGGTCGTCGGTCAGGGTGCGCTGGAGCAGCCGCTGGGCGGAAACGCCGTCGATCAGGCCGTGGTGCATCTTCGAATAGAGCGCGAACCGGCCGTCTTGCAGCCCTTCGATCAGATGGATCTCCCACAGCGGACGATGCCGGTCGAGGAGGGCGCTGTGCAGCCCGGAGGCCAGCTCGATCAGTTGCTCCTGGCTGCCGGGGGCGGGCAGCGCGATGCGCCGAACGTGATAGTCCAGCTCTACCTCGTCGTCCAGCGTCCAGGCCAGTTGTGGCGAGCCGAGAAGGTTGGCCGGGCGCCTGCGAAAGGTCGGATGAATCTCGCGGCAGGACAACAGCTTCTGGTGCGTCTGCGCGGCGAACTCCGGACCGGCTCCCTCCGGCGGTTCGAACAGTTGTAGCGAGCCGACGTGCATCGGGTGCTCGCGGGATTCGGCCAGTAAGAACACGGCATCAACCGGTGCGATGAGTTCCATATATGTGTCGCCCCCTGACGACGGTGGAGATTTTGTGCGATGAACAATCGACCACGCTGTCGGGTGGGACGCACCACAGAAACCTGGGCACCCGTGCCAAAGTTACCCGGCTACGCCCGGGGACGTGCGCATTATCAGCGCACCGGATCGGCGACCTTCGCGACCATCAGGCATCCCTGATCGAATCGTTCGTCGGCCTGCCGGGCGCAGACCATCCGGGCGACCACCGTGAAACCCGCTTCGCGCGACAGCTCGGCGAGCCGGTCGGGTGACCAGCAGTAGGCGCGGGTCACCCTGTGGTCGAAAGCGAGCGCGGTGTCGGCGGCGTCCGCCGTCTGGAACGCCAGCAGTGCGTGCCCTCCGGTGCGGAGTACCCGGTGGAACTCGCGCAACACGTGCGGCACCCGTTCCGGCGGCAGATGGATGATCGAATACCAGGCCACGAGTCCCGCCAACGCGCCGTCCTCGATGTCCAGTTCCTCGATCGATCCCACTTCGAACCGCAGGCCCGGGTATTCCTTGCGCGCCAGTTCGATCATTCGCGGTGAGAGATCCATGCCGAAGGTCGAGACGCCGAGCGACGCCAGGTGCGCGCCGATTCTCCCCGGTCCACAGCCGAGGTCGGCGACGGGGCCGGAGCCGTCGGCCCGCACGAGTTCCGCGAACGCACCCAGCATGGCTCGGTCCAAGGGCCTGGTCTCCAGATGGCCGCGGACGAGATCGGTGTAGAGCTCGGCAACATCGTCGTAGGCCGAGCGGGTGGCGTCGACGTCTTCGGTGATCAAGCCTGGAACTCCTTCGCTGAAACGGTATTCGAACTCAGGTCGGCGCGGCGGGCGCCAGCTCGTCGCGCGGTTCGGTGATGCCGGGGCGCCTCGTCCCGAGGAACGATCCGAGCACGACCAGCGGGAAGCCGATCGCCATGCCCGCGGTGAGCGGCTCGTCGAGCAGCGTCACGCCGAGCACGATAGCCACCGCCGGGTTGATGTAGGTGATCACCGTCGCGCGCGCCGGACCCACTTCGCCGATCAGCGCGAAGAACAGCAGGAACGCCGCCGCGGTGCAGACGATCGCGAGGCCGAGCACCGAGAGCGCGGCATCCGCGGCGAAATACGTTGGCCTGCGCAGCACGGCGAACGGCAGGTAGAGCACCGCCGCCAACAGCAGCGACGCGGTGACCACGCCCATCGGCGGCAGATCCGCCAGCTGCCGATTGATGACGATCGGGCCGACGGCGTAGCCGATCGTCGTCAGCGCGATGGCTCCGATCGCGGCAGGGGCGGACAGATCCACGTCCAGGCCGACCAGCGCGGCCACGCCGGCGAATCCGACGATCAGGCCCAGAATCCTTCGCGCGTCGATGGTTTCGTGTCCGAGGCGGGTCACGATCAGCACGGCGATCAACGGCACCGCCGCGATCAGCAGCCCGACGGTGGAGCTGTTCAGGGTGGTCTCGGCGTACCCGATGAACAACCACGGGCCGGAGATCTCCACCAGCGTGTAGAGCAGCAGCGGACGCCAGCGCTGGAGAACCGGGCGCAGCGCGTCGGTGTACAGGGCGACCGGCAACAGCAGCAGGCCGCCGATCAGTGTGCGGCCGAAGGCGACGAACACCGGATCGAAATCATCGACCGCGACCGCGATCATCGCGTACGGCACACCCCAGATCACGCCCATCGCCAGGAACAGCAGCCAACCGCGCCTGGTCATCGCGCCGTCCCCCGAGTCATCGCCGCAGATTTCATGCTCTCGCTCGCTTTCGATCCACGAGGAGCTTAATGGGTGATCCTATGATCCGACAGATCCGATTTCGCCACGGCTACCGTGACTCACCGGATACGACGCCGCCGACCTGCTCCGGGCACTTCTTCCCACGGTATCTCGGGCAAGGCGCTGGGCCACAATAGCTTTCGCTGTCAGCAGCCGAGTTGATCCGCCAAGTCGAGGAAGTCGCGCGCGTTGACGTCGAATTCGTCCTCGTACTCCACATCCACGATGCCGCCCGCGCCGAACTCCAGCGGCCGCGCCACGAACGCCGTGCGGAAGCCCAGTGCGCCCGCCGCCCGGATGTCGTACTTGTGGCAGGCGACCATCATGATCTGTTCCGGAGCAAGCCCCAGGTAGGTCGCGGCCATCCGATACGTCGCCGGGTCCGGCTTGAACGCCCCCGCCATCTCAGCGGTGAAGATCGCGTCCCACGGCAGCCCACTCAGTTTCGAAATATTCACCACCGCAGCGACATCCGCGTTCGACAAGGTAGCCAGCGTGTACCGCATCTTCAGCCGTGCGAGGCCTGCGACGGCGTCCGGCCACGGCACGATTCGCTGCCAGGCGCGCGCCAGGTCCTCTCGCTCGGTGTCGTCGAAATCCGTTACCCCGTAGTCGATCAGCAGCCGATCCAGTGCGTCGCGGTACACCGAGTGCACCGTCGTCCACTCGTCCTTGTCGGTCTTCGTCTTTCGCAGCACATCGAAATACGCCGCGCGCCAACGGTCTACGAACTCCGCCCAGTCGACTCCCGGATGCCTGCCCGCGCTCGCCGTGCGCAACGCGCCGAGCACCGTCGAATGGAAATCCGTCGCCGTGCCCTGCACGTCGAACAGCAACGCCTCTACTCCCACCTCGGAAATCCAACCATGCGGCGGCTGTTCGGCGCGTCCGTGTCCGCGGAGTCGTGTGCTGCTCGGCGCAGTGGCGCCGGGCAGCACCATGACGGTGAGCCGTGGCACGGCGGGAACGCGGTGGCGACACCGGCGGGCGGTACCGCTACGGTGAGCCGCGGCGCGGCCGGAGCGCGGTGGCGATACCAGTCGGGCAGTACCGCCACCTGAGCCGCGGCGCGGCCGCAACGCGGTCGCTATACCGTCGGGCAACATCGCCACGGTGCGGCGCGCCGCCGGAGCGCGGTGGCGACACCGGCGGGTAGCGCCGTCGTGGTGAGCCGGGTGCGGTGGGTCAAGCGCGCGGGGTGCCCCACAGGTTGCGCAGCAGGATCCAGGCCTGATCCGGGTCGGGCGTCCGGCCCGCTTGCATCTCGGCGGCGCCCCAGCCGTCCACCGCTCGAAGGACTGCGGCGGTCGCGGCGACCAGCAAGTTGCGGTCGGTGTCGACGGTGATGATTCCGATGGCGATCCCGTTCGCCACGAAATCGGCGATCCAGGACATGAACGCGCCCTGTTCGCGCAGCAGGAAGGCCGGATCGATCAGCGCGAGGTCGGCGGGGTGGGTCTCGATGTGGGCGCGCAGCCGCTGCTCGATGGTCTTCAGCTGGGACCAGAACTCGGCGTCGTCCGCGACTCGCTGCCACGTGCCGAGTACGTCTGCGAGACGGGCCGCGACGTCGTCGAGTGCGGTGTACAGCAGGTCTTCGCGGCCGTCGAAGTAGTTGTACGCCGAGGATTTCGAGATGCCCGCCGCCGCGATGATCTGGTTGTAGGAGGCGGTGTCCACGCCGTCCTCCGCGAAGATCCGCTGCGCGACATCCAGGATGCGGCGTTGTTCGTCGGCGGGAAGCCGGGTGAAGCGGGGAAGCGGCATGGTCACATCCTAGGGCCTAGGCGTGCGCACCTCTAGTGTGTACCATCGGTGCACACCAACATTCTGAAAGGTGGGAGCGGCTATGGCCGACGCCGTCATCGAGACGATCGGATTGCGTAAGCGGTTCGGCGACTTCACCGCCCTCGACGGGCTCGACCTGCGGGTCGAGGCGGGCGAAGTGCACGGATTCCTCGGGCCGAACGGCGCGGGAAAATCGACGACGATCCGGATCCTGCTCGGACTGATCCGGTCGAGCGGCGGCACCGCGCGCCTGCTCGGCGGCGATCCATGGCGCGACGCCGTGCGGCTGCACAGCCGCATCGCCTACGTCCCCGGTGACGTCTCGCTGTGGCCCGGCCTCACCGGCGGCGAATGCCTCGACGTGCTCGCCGCCGCGCACGGTGGGTTCGACCGCGCCCGCCGCGACGCCCTCGTCGAACGGTTCGAACTGGATCCAGGGAAGAAGAGCCAGGACTATTCCAAGGGCAACCGGCAGAAGGTCGCGCTGGTCGCCGCGTTCGCCTGCGACAGCGAGCTGCTGATCCTCGACGAGCCGACGTCCGGGCTCGACCCGCTGATGGAGCAGGTGTTCCAGCAGACGCTGGCCGAACGCAAGGCCGAGGGCTGCACCGTGCTGCTGTCGAGTCACATCCTCGCCGAGGTCGAGGCGCTCGCCGACCGGGTCAGCATCATCCGGCAAGGGCGGACGGTGTCGACCGGGACGCTGGACGAATTGCGCCGTCACACAACGACTCATGTGCACGCGGTCACCACCGCGCCGCCGGGCAGGCTGGACGACGCGCCCTGGGTGAGTGCGGTGCGCATCGAGCGTGATGGCGTGGGCTACGCGGTCTCGTTCGGCGTCGATGCCAGGCACGTCGGCGCTGCGGTCGGCGCGCTGCACGCGGCGGGGTTGGTGTCGATCACCGCGAATCCGCCGAGCCTGGACGAGTTGTTCCTGCGCAACTACGCGTCCGCCGAGGACGCCGAAACGGTGGAGGTGTAGCGGTGCGTGGATTCACGGTGATGGCAGGCGTCGGCTTGCGTGGCAGTCGCCGGCAGATTCTCTGTTGGGTGCTCGGGCTCGCGGCCGTCTTCGCGGGGACCGTGTGGTCGTTGGACAGCCTGTACTCCACGCCCGCCGAGTTGGCGAGCTACCGGGCGGCCACCGAATCGGGCACGGCGTTGTTCGCGATCAACGGCAGGCCTTACGGACTGGATGATCTCGGTGGGGTCATCGCCTACGAATTCGGGTTCATGAGCGCGCTCGCCTTTCCGCTCATGGGAATTCACCTGGTGACGCGGATGACGCGGCGCGAAGAGGAATCCGGGCGGGCGGAGTTGTTGCGTGCCGGATCGGTCGGCCGTGTCGCCGGTGTCCACGCGGCGGTCGTGCTGACCGGCTCCGCGCTGGTGTTGGTTTCCGTGTCGATGGTTGCGGCGCTGTTGGTGATCGGGCTGGAATGGTCTGGCGCGCTGCTTTATTCAACGGCGCTGATGTCGCTCGGTTGCGTCTTCGCCGCGATCGCGGCGCTGGCGGCGCAGGTGGTCGCGTCGGCACGGAACGTGCTCGGAATCTGTCTCGCCGTCTTGATCGTGGCATTCCTCCTTCGCGGCATCGGCGACGTGCGCGGCAACGGACTGGTGTGGCTTTCGCCGATCGGCTGGGCGGAGCAGGCGCGCCCGTTCGGTGCGGCCCGGTGGTGGCCCGTGCTGCTCGGGCTGGGTTTCGCCGCGGTGCTGTTCAGCGCGGCTTGCTGGGTCGCTGGGCGGCGCGACCACGGCGCGGGGGTGCTCGCCGCCCGTCGGGGTCCCGCAACGGCGTCACCGATATTGCTGCGGCCCTGGGGATTCGCGCTGCGCAGGCACCGCGGCGGCATCCTCGCATGGTGCGTGATCGGCGCACTCGTCGCCATCTCCTTCGGCGCCCTCGCCGACGCCATCCGCACGGTGATGGGGGACAACGCCGCCCTTCAGGACGTCTTCGGCGGTGGGAGCTCGGATCCGGACGCGTATCTGTCGTTCGTCGCGGTGCTGCTCGCCTTGATCTGCGCCGGATTCGCGGTGCAAGGGGTCGGCCGGATCGCGGAGGACGAACCGGGTGACCGCCTCGAACCTGTTCTGGCCGGATCTATTTCGAGAGTACGGTGGTTGACCGCCGAAGTGCTCACCGTCGGCTGCGGCACCGCGGTGGTCGCGGGGGTCAGCGGACTGGCGCTCGGTGTGAGCGATGCGCTGGCAGTGGGCGATTCGTCAGCCGTCGCGCGATTGACGCTCGCCACGCTCACCTACCTGCCTGCCGTTCTGGTGCTACTGGGAATCGCGGTCGCGCTCTATGGAATTCGCCCCGCGGGATTGGGCTCGAGCTGGGGCGTCTTCGTCGCCGTAGCAGTCATCGCCACCCTCGCAGACACCCTCCGCCTCCCCGAATGGGTCCGCCACCTTTCCCCACTGGAGTGGGTGGGCCGCACCCCCTCCGAACCCGTCTCCCCCTGGGCCCCGATTGTCTCCGCCATCCTGGCCGCCGCCTTGATTGCCTGCGGCTTCCAAGGCTTCACCACCCGCGACATCCCGATGCACAGCGGCCCAGGCTTGATCCGAACCGTGCGAACCGGACGCCTACCCCGCCCCCCTCGCCCAGCGACCATCCACACCCCGTCCTGACCTCGTACCGACCGACGCCACACCGCACTTCACAGACCCTCCCGACGCCTAGCAGACCCTGCAACCCCTGCGAGGCGTCGAAACCCCCTGCGAACCCGCGCCTGCCCGGCCGGCCTGAGATATCGCATCTCGCCACCGGCCTGCCGGCCCTTGCGCCACACACTTTTCACACGCTTCACAGAGCCGGTGCCTATGTGAAGCGTCGAATGACTATGTGGCGCGCCGATGCTGCCGCCGACTCGGAGAAACTCGAGAGTGCACATACGCCTCAGCCAGTGCCTTTGTGTTCAGGGTCGGTTCGCGACATCGATCCACAACGCACAACGCCTTCACGATCGGTGGACGATCGTGAAGGCGTTGGCGGGAGATGTCGACGGCCGTTCGGGCGGCCGCCGATATCGGCCTAGCTATCGGGCGGCGGTGGTGGTTGGCGCTGGGGTTGTGGTGGTGGGTTGGGTTGTTGTCGGCTGGGTGGTGGTCGGTGCAACGGGCTCGGCAGGAGCCACGGTTCCGGTGGGTGCGGCGACCGAAGTCCGCGCCTGCGGGTTGGTCGTCTCCGGCGCGGTTGTCGCGCTGGGGGTTTCGGCCGGAGGCGTGGTCGTCGGCGCCGTGGTGGTCGGAGCCGTGGTGGTCGGAGCCGCGGTCGTCGATGCGACGGTGGCGCCGGTCTTCGTCGGCGCGGCGGTCGTGGTCGGCGCGGCCGAAGACGTCGTCGTGGTCGAGGCGGCCTTTGGCTTCGTCGCCGACTCCACGGCCTCCCGCGCGGCGGCGAAATCGGCGGCCTCGGGCTCGGAAGCCTTGTCGACCGTCTCGCCGGCCTGGGCCTGCTTCGCCAAGTGGGTCAACCACGCGGCCGCGTACTCGGCGGAAGTCAGCGGCCTGCCCTCGCCGGGGTTGGCGTCGCGCCAGTAGTCGAAGTGGTGACCGGTGTGGTCCGGTCCGAGCGTCAGCTTGTACGGGTCGCTCATGACCACGGGGATGGTGTTCTGATTGGTCACGATCAGGCCGATGACCTCGTTCAGCACCTTCTGCGGCAGGTAGGCCAGCGGCGACATCTGCTCGGTCGAGATCGAGTCCGTCTTCGCGGGCTCCTTCGGCTGCTCACCCGGCTTGTATTCCGGATCGGAGACGCGCAGCAGGACCTCGAGGAAGGTCTCGTCGCTGGCCATCCAGTTCGGCTGCGACTGGATGTCGGCGAACGCCGCCATCGCGATGCGGCCGAGGGTCACGGCGACGTCCATACCGGTCGTCGGATTGAGTCCCTCGCGCTCGAGCTGGTCCACGTTCAACTGCCTGCCGACATTCACCACCAGCTGCAGCAGCGAGATGTTCTCCGGCGCCGCGCAGGTGAGGTCGCCCTCGGAGCAGAACGACGCGATCTTGCCGTTCAGCGCACCGAAGTCACCGCTGGTGCCGGGCAGCGCGCCCTGACCCGAGGTGGGCTTCCTGCCGTCCTGATACTGCTGGTCGAAGCCGTCGGGGTTGCGGAAGGGATCCTCGGAACCCGGGAACGGTCCGTCGCCCGCCGAGCGACCCGAGTCGGCGAGGATGACGACGCCGAGCACGTCGTCCGGATCGACGATCTCCTGACCGCCCTCCTCCTGGTGCCCGATGTTCATCGCCACGCGGCGGACCACGTCGGCGCCCTCGCTGTAACCGACGATCGAGAACTTGGTGTCGGGGCAGGCCTCCGAGATCTCCCGCATCACCTGCTGGGTGTTCTCGACGCCCGCGTTGACGGCGTCCTCGTAGGTGGCCATGTTGGCCGGGTACGCGATGTAGACCGCGGCATACGAGCCGGGGTCGACGTCGTCGGCCGGAGCGTTCACGACCGGGTCGACCCAGCGACTGTTGTGGTCACCGGCCAGCGCGGCAGGCAACTCGTTCCCGTTGGCGTCGACCAGCAGTTTCGTGGTCCCCGCCTGGGGCGTGTCGCCGCGACCGGCCACCGAGATGGTGACCATGTCGTGGCATTCCGTGACGGACGCTTTGAGCTGCGTGTCCGCGGTACGCGGTGATGACGTCACCGCGAACGAGGCAGCGACGATCGCCGCCACCCCCAAGACCGCTGGTGCAGCGACGGCCGAAGCAATACGATGCCGCGCGAAGAACTCGCGAAAAGCCATGTCCCGATCCCATTCCATTACCGACAGGTGGACAGGCCCCCCGACGGGCCATGTGTCACCAAGGACGTCGTGGCCGGGATCGCGAGCGTTACTGTGATCGATTCGTCCGTATCTCAGCCCGGATCGCGCACGCGCCTACCCGATTGGAGAGGGCCCGGTTCCGGACGCGATGTGTTCCACGTCTCAGGTCTCGATGCGGGGGCAGTCTCCGCCGCCGTACTTTCTAGGTGACACGCACGCCGACATGCTCGCCCATCAGCACTCCCTCGCGGTCATCGCCAACATCGAACTGTCCGGCCCCGCGGCCTGGACCAAGACACCCAACTGGTACGTGGTCTCCGGTCAGGACCGCATCTTCCCACCCAGCGCGCAACGAGCCATGGCCCAGCGCATCGGCGCGCGAACCAGCGAGCTGAACGCATCGCACGCGGCCCTCGTCTCCCAGCCGGACGCGGTCGCGGCGGTCATCGAACAGGCAGCGGGCGAGTAGAGGTCGCCATCGACCCCAGCGCGCGGCCGCTGCCCATCAGCTCTCTGCGCGCGGCGGCGCCCGCGCTCGCAAAGTGGCCAGGAGGGTGTTCTCGAAATGGTGGCTCGGGTCTTCAGGCCTGAGAAAGCCTGGAGCCGCCCGAGGGCGATGCTGCCCGGGGCGGCTCCACGCGCTACTGCCGCGGCGCGCGCAATGCCTCCTCCACGAACTTCGTGGTGTAGGTCTCGGACAGGTCGATGCGATCGTGCACGGGGCGCACGTTCTTCGAGTACTTGCCGAGAATATCCAGTACGTTCTGCGCGCCTTCGGCTTTCATCAGTCCGTCGCCGTTGAACATGCCGATCGAGTCGCGGATCGACTGGACGTAGAGGTCCTTGCCCGCGCGAGCGTACTGCGGGGGCATCTTGTCCGCGATCTCCTCCGGAGTATGCGTCTCGATCCACTGCAACGTCTGCACGAACGCGGTGACGAGCTTCTGCACGATCTCCGGGTGGGCGTCGACGGTCGCGCAGCTCATGTACAGCGACGTCGCCGGATACAACCCACCCAGGGCGGCCCTCGTCCCCGCCTCGGTGCGCATGTCGACCAGGATCCGGGCCTCGCCGGAGTTCACCATCTGCGCCACCGTAGGGTCGGTGGTCATGCCCGCGTCGATGCCATCGTGGTTCATGCCCGCGATGAACGTCTGTCCCGCACCGACTTTCACCCGCGTGTAGTCCGCGGTGGACATGCCCTCGCTGCCGGTGAGCGCCTGGGTGAGGAAGTCGGTCGAGGAGCCGAGCGAGGTGACGCCCAGATTCTTGCCGCGCAAGTCGGCAACCGAGGTGATGGTAGCCGCGTCGGCCTTCGACACCAGTTCGACCTCGCCCGGCACGTCCGACATCTGCACCACCGAGCGGATGCACTGGTCCTTGGCCTGCAGGTCGATGGTGTGGTCGTAGAACCCGACAACGCCTTGCACGTCGCCGCTGAGCAGCGCGGTTTCCGCGGTGGCGCCGGACTGCTCGCTGAGCAGCTTCACGTCGATGTCGTTGCTCTCGAAGAAGCCCAACTGCTGGGTCAGCATGGCGGGCAGGTAGATCACCTTTTCCAGCCCGCCCACCATGATGGTGATCTGCGGGCGGCCGTCGGCCATCGGAATGACGCGGGAGTCCCGGCATCCGGTGGTCAGCAGCAGTGCCGCGATCGCGACGACGACGAGCGCCCAATGCTTGCGATGCTTCACGATCAGATCCCGTGGTTCGAGTTCGCCTGGGACGGCCGCCATTTCAGCAACCGGTTCTCTGCCATGCCGATCCCCCACTCCGCGATCAGTGCGATCACGGTGATGATGATCATGCCCGCGTAGATGCCCGCCGAGTCGAAGGTGCCCTGCGCGTTGCTGATCAGCAGGCCCAAACCTTTGCTCGCACCGGCATATTCGCCTACCACCGCGCCGATGAGGGCGAAGCCGAAGGCGGTGTGCAGGCTGGACAGAATCCAAGTGGTCGCGCTCGGCAACACGATCGACACCAGCACCTGCCTGCGGCTCGCGCCGAGGATGCGGGCATTGTCGATCACGTTGCCGTCCACCTCGCGCGCCCCGGTGAAGGCGTTGAAGAACACCGCGAAGAACACCAGCACCACGACCGTCGCGACCTTCGAACTCAGCCCGAGACCGAACCAGATGATGAACAACGAGGCGAGCACGATACGTGGAACCGCGTTGAGCGCCTTGATGAACGGCGCGAGCACCTCGGACCAGTACTGGCTGCGGCCCAACAGCACGCCGAGCACCACACCGGCCGCCGTGCCGATCACGAAGCCGAGCACCGCCTCCTGCACCGTGGTGTAGATCTGCAGCCAGATCGAGCCGAACTGGGTACCCTCGGTGAACCATTCGACCAGCCGAGCCCAGATCAGCGATGGCTTGGAGTAGAAGAACGGGTCGATCCACACCGTCGCGGTGAGCTCCCACGCGCCGAGCCACAGCGCGACCAGCGCGGCGCGCAACCCCCAGGTGCGCAGGCGGGCGCGGCGGGCGTTGGTCCGCACTCGGGCCAGAATCTGCTCTTGGGTCTCGTTCTCCACCACCGTCTGTTTCACGGCGTCCTCGACCAGCACGTCATGCGACACGGGAGGCTCCCTTCGCCCGCGCCGCCTCGACCTCGTCGCGCAGCGTTTCCCAGATTTCCTTGTAGATGTCGCGGAACTCGACGGTGAGCCGCACGTCCTCGACACTGCGCGGGCGCTCCAGCCCGACGGTGAAGTCGCCGCAGACGGTGGCCGGGCTCGCGGTCATGACGACCACCCGGTCGGCGAGCACGATCGCCTCCTCCAAATCGTGGGTGACGAAGATGACCGCCGCGTTCGTGCCCGCCCAGACCCGCAGCAGCTCGTCCTGCATGAGCTGGCGGGTCTGCACGTCCAGTGCGCTGAACGGCTCGTCCATCAGCAGGATCTCCGGCTCGTTGACCAGCGTCTGCGCCAGCGCGACGCGCTTGCGCATACCGCCGGACAACTGGTGCGGGTAGTAGCGCTCGAACCCGGTCAAGCCGACCTTGCGCACCCACGCCGCCGCCTTCGCACGCGCCTCGGCTTTCGACGCCCCCCGCAGGCGCGGACCGAGCGCGACGTTGTCCAGCACGCTCTTCCACGGCAGCACCGCGTCCTGCTGGAACATGTAGCCGATCCCGTCCGGGATACCCTGAACGTCCTTGCCGCGCACCAGCGTCCGCCCGGCCGACGCCGGCTCCAGCCCGGATACCAGTGAGAGCGTGGTGGACTTGCCACATCCGGTCGGGCCAACGACGGCGACGAATTCGCCGGGCCGCACCTCGAGATTCAAATTCCGCACGGCGGTGTGGATGCCGCCGCCCGTGCCGGGGAAGCGCTTCGTCGCGCTCCGCAGCTCGATGAGTGATTGCGTCATTGCTTCCTACTTTTGCGAGATGGAGATAACGCGACCGTACGTGTCCTGCGTCACATGTCAGAGCTTGTGCGCACAACCGCCACAAACGCGGGATTCGCAGGTTTTGCGCATTCTGCTCACGTGCTGTGGTCGGTCTGATGAGCGCCGTAGGGCGAGCCTTGTCCGCCACCGGCGCCGAGGTCGAGCGAAGTAAAGGCCGCCGCATATGCTGCGACTATGGCCACTGAGGGCGCGCGGGCCGTGCGGTTGCGGACCCAGGTTTTGCTGTCGCAGATCGTGGTCGTCGCCTTGACGCTCGGTGTCGCGTTCGCGGTGTTCGGCTACCTCAGCGATCAGCGGCTGCGCGATACCTACGGCCAGCGCGCGCTGGCCATCGCGCGCACCGTCGCCGCCGACCCGGTGGTGCGCGCGGAGGTGGCCCGGTACGCGCCCGGGACGGTTGCCGACGACCCCGCGGTGCGCAAGGAACTCGCCTCGGGTCCCCTGGAACGGCTCGCGGTCGACGCGACGCAGCGCAATGGCGCGCTGTTCGTGGTGATCACCGACGACGCGGGCATCCGGCTAGCGCATCCCGATCCGACCCGGCTCGCCGAACGCGTCAGCACCGACCCGTCCGAAGCTCTCGCGGGCCGCGAATCGATCACCGAAGAACGCGGCACCCTGGGCGACTCGGTCCGCGCGAAAGTCCCCGTGCTCGAATCCGATTCCGGCCGCGTCGTCGGCGCGGTGAGCGTCGGCATCTCCACCGACGCGGTGCACGAACAACTGCTGAACGATCTGCGCACCGCGGGCGTGCTGGTCGGCGCGGCGCTGCTGGTCGGCATCGTCGGCTCGGTCCTGCTCGCCCGGCGGTGGCGCGGGCTGACGCTCGGGCTGGAGCCGGACGAGCTGGCCGAACTGGTCCGCGGCCAGGCCGCGGTGCTGCACGGCATCGGCGGTGGTGTGCTAGCCGTCGACGCCTCGTGGCGCACGACCTTCGTCAACGACGAGGCGCGCAGGCTGCTGAGCATCGATCCCGAGATCGGGCGACCGGTGGACGAGATCGGGCTGACCCCGCGCGTGCTGGAGGCGTTCCGCAACCTGGACGAACAGCCCGCGCCTGCGACGGTCGGCTCGCACATCGTCATCGCCTCGGCGCGGCGGGTCACCCGGGACGGGCGCGATCTCGGCGCGGTGCTCACCGTGCGCGATCGCACCGACGTCGAGTCATTGACCAGGCAGCTGGACGCGGTGCAGTCGATGAGCACGGTGCTGCGCGCCCAGCGGCACGAATTCTCCAACAAAATGCACCTGATCAGCGGCCTTCTGCACATCGGACGAGTCGAGGAGGCGTCCCGATCGATCGATGAGCTGATCGGCGCCGGCCCGCTCGGCCCGGCGACGCCGGGCATCGACGCCATCCACGACCCGTACCTCCAGGCGTTCCTGGCCGCCAAGGCGGCGCACGCCAGGGAGAGCGGCGTCGAACTCGTGCTCGGACCCAACACCTGGGTCGAGGGCAGCCTCGCCGATCCGGTGGACGTGACGACCGTGCTCGGCAACCTGCTGGACAACGCGATGGAGGCCGTCCGCGATCGTGACCGCCTGGTCCGGCAGGTGGAAGTCGAACTACTGCAAGAGGATTCGACATTGCACATCACGGTCGCCGACAGCGGTGACGGAGTGGCGCCGGATCTGGTCGATGCGCTGTTCACCGAGGGCGCCTCGACCCGCGAGGACCACAACGTACCCGGCGGGCGCGGGGTGGGTCTGGCCCTGATCCGCCAGATCGCACGCGCCCACGGCGGCGACGTGCGCCTGTCCAGTCCCGGCGGCGGACAGCCGCCGCTCACCGGCGCCGAATTCATCGCGCGCATCCCCGGAGTGCTTGTGGAAAGCGAGGTGCCATGACCGTGACAGCTCTGACCGTCCTGGTCGTCGACGACGATTTCCGGGTCGCCAACCTGCACGCCGGGATCGTGGAGTCCATCGCGGGCTTCACCGTGGCGGGCACCGCCAACACCCTCGCAGCCGCGCGGGAACTCGTCGCGGCGAAACCGATCGATCTCGCCCTGGTGGACGTCTACCTGCCGGATGGATCCGGGATCGACTTCGTCCGCGAGATCGGTTGCGACGCTATGATTCTCACCGCGTCCACGGAGAGCGACGCCGTGCGGGCGGCGATCGCGGCGGGCGCGCTGGCCTACCTGATCAAGCCGTTTCCGCACACCGAACTGGCCGCGCGGCTGGCCGCGTACGCCCGCTACCGGCGCATTCTCGCCACACCGCAGATCGACAACGCCCGGGTGTCCGCCGCGCTGCACGCATTACGTCCCGCCGCTGCCACGACCGCGCCGGCCTCTGCTGCCTCGTCCCCCACGAAAGACCTTGTCCTGCAATCCATTCACGAGGCAGGCGGGCCGCTGTCCGCGGGTGAGGTGGCCACTGCCATCGGCGTCTCCCGCGCCACCGCCCAACGCTACCTCGCCGCCTTCGTCGCGAGCGGCGCCGTGCGCATGCGCCTGCGCTATGGCAGCACCGGACGGCCCGAGCAGGAGTACTCGGCGCCACCGCCCCAGCGCTGAGCGAACGGCCCGCCGCGGTCGTTCACGCGGTGCGGTCTGGGAATGCCCCCGCAACCATGCGTCGTAGAAAGGCGCCGAGACCGTAAGTGGCCGCTCAGCCGCCTTCGCCCGAGATACGGTGGCGAAGGGTGGCCGCCCGGAGCGTCAGGTGATTGCGCTCGGCGAGGTTGTGCGCCTGCGTGGCGGCCTCCGCATAGAGCTGCGCCGCCGCGGCGACGTCGCCGGCCCGCTCGTGGAGGTAGGCGGCCGAAGCCGTGTATCGCGGGAGCTTCGGGTCGAGTTCGGCGAGTTCGGCGAGCCCCGCCCGCGGTCCGTCCGCCTCGCCGACCGCGACGGCGCGATTGAGCCGCACGACCGGGCTGTCCGTGAGACGGACCAGCTCGTCGTACCACTCGACGATCTGCACCCAGTCGGTTTCGTCGGCTGTCTGCGCGTCGGCGTGCAGGGCCGCGATCGCGGCCTGTGCCTGGTACTCCCCGAGCCGGTCGCGGGCCAGCGCGGCTTGGAGCACGGCCACGCCCTCGGCGATCAGATCCCGCCGCCAGAGGGCGCGGTCCTGATCGGCCAGCGGCACGAGGCTCCCGTCGGCGCGGGTGCGGGCCGGGCGTCGCGCGTGGTGGAGCAGGAACAGTGCGAGAAGTCCCGCGACCTCCGGGTCGTCGGTGGTCGCGGCCAGCTGCCTGGCCAACCGGATCGCCTCCGCGGCGAGGTCGACGTCGCCGCTGTACCCCTCGTTGAACACCAAATACAGCACCCGAAGCACGGTGCGCAGGTCTCCGGGACGATCCAGCCGGACGTCGCTCACGGTGCGTTTGGCCCGGCTGATCCGCTGCGCCATCGTCGCTTCGGGTACCAGGTACGCCTGGGCGATCTGGCGGGTGGTGAGGCCGCCGACGGCCCGCAGCGTCAGTGCGACGGCCGACGCGGGGGTGAGGTCCGGATGTGCGCACAGAAAGTAGAGCTCGAGCGTTTCATCGACGGAGGCCGCAGGCCCGGGCGGCGGCTCGTCGGAGACCCGCACCTCACGGCGGCGTCGCGCGACGTCGGAGCGGGCGAGATCGACGAAGCAACGCCACGCCGTGGTGATCAGCCAGCCCTTGGGATCGCCGGGGCGCTGCTTCGGCCACGTCTCGACGGCACGGACCAGTGCTTCCTGGACCGCGTCCTCGGCGGTCGCGAAGTCCGCCCCGCGGTGGACGAGGGCCGCCAGGACACCGGGAATCAGGTCCCGGAGCTGTGCCTCGTCCACCGCGTCGGCGGCCATCATTCGGTGACGGTCGGCGGAGCGGTCAGGAACGGGCGAACCTCGAGCCACTCGTGAATCGGCTTGCCGCCGGCACCGGGCGCCGCGGACAACTCGCCCGCCAGCTCGACGGCGCGCTCGTACGAGTCCACGTCGATGATCATCCAGCCCGCGATCAGGTCTTTGGTCTCCGCGAACGGGCCGTCGGTCACCGGAGGCTTGCCCTCGCCGTCGTAGCGGACCCAGGCGCCCTCCGGTGCAAGGGCTTGGCCGTCGACATACTCGCCGCTCTCTTCCAAGCGGGCCGCGAAGTCGTTCATGTACCGCAGGTGCGCTTCGATCTCGGCGGGCGTCCACTGATCCATCGGCACGTCGTTGACGGCTGCCGGCGCGCCTCGATAGTGCTTGAGCAGCAGGTACTTGGCCATGACATTCTCCCTTCGGCTTGCGACCCTAGTTGGTCGCTCACCACTGGGACGGAGTCGTCACCTCGTTCTCGACATCCGCCGCCGAAATTCTTTCGTGCTTTCGGTATGGCCCGTTCATTCCGGCGACGGCCGTGCACGTGTCTCACCGTGCGGCCACCGGAGTCGATCCCGAATTCGTGGCATTTCTGGCCCACGGTTCCCGGGCCGAGGTGTCTACGTCTGCCGGAGCGGCTCGTACTCCTCGGCGCTGAGTCCGAAAGTCCACGCGACGCCGGCGCGCGCGGTCTCGGTATCCGGCGGCACCCGCAGCCAGTAGGTGCGACTGGTGCCGTCGGGTTCGGGGGTCGAGTTGATCACCTCGACCATCACGATGTCTTCGTCGCCGTCGAGTTCGATGCGCCAGAGAACGCCGGTCTCGTCGCGGTGGATCGGTCGCGCACCGGATTCGTCGAGGTAGCGGTCGTAGCCGTAGTACTCGAGCATCACTCGGCGCAGTTCGGCGTTCTCCTCGTCGCGGATGCGCTCGGCCGTCAATGCGCGCAGATCGTCGAGGAATTCGGCGGGGATCGGCATGCCGCGCCAGGCGAACAGGGCGAATCCGTCGGCGTAGGCGAGGGCTGGGCCGTCTCCGTTGTCGAGCCGTCCCGCTTCGTCGCGGTGCAGTGCGGTGGGTCGTTCGCTGATCACCGCGATCTTCTCGTAGGGCCACCACCAGCCCGCCTCGTGGGCGACGATTGCCGCCGCCGCCAACGGCTCACCGGGTTCGGTACCGAACGCCGACAGCCACGCGGCATCGTGTTGACCGAGAACGGCATCGAGCAGCAGCAGGCGAACCGCGTTCTGCTCCTTGCGGTTACCGCCCACCTCGTCGATCACACCGGTCCGGATTCGGTCGACCACGGTGGCGGTCAGCTCCCAGAGGTCCGCGCCCGTCTCGCGCCAGTGCGCACTGAAACCCGTGTGGCCGAGTTCGGCGTTGACGCGCGCGCGTTCGGCCGCCAGCGGGACGTTGCGCAGCGCCTCGCGGACCGATTCGCCGGTGTCCTGCGCAGCTCGCAGTATCCGCACCGCCTCCAAGGGAGAGCGTGCCCACGCGATGATTTCGGGCGTAGCGAGTCCGGCTTGCCGGTAGGCCGCCCGCACCGCGTCCTCGGCCACCGCCCGGTCCCCCGGCCCGGTGGCCGCCGCCACCGATCGCCATTCATCACGCTTCGTCACACGCTGACTCACTTCTGTTGTCATCGAACGCCTTTCGACTGTGTCAGTCCGCGACGATGCGGACCGAGCCGGGCACGTACTCGCGCTGGCGGACCACCCGGAACCACCCCTTCGGCAACGTGATCGCCGCGTGCTCCTCGTGGACGACGCGTCCACCCTCCGGCAGATGCAGCAGCATCGGTCCGGTCGCACCGGATGCGCGGATCAGCCTGCCCGGCCCCTGCACGGCGTGCGCGTGCCCGGTGACCTCGCCGAGTGCGAGCACCAACCGCCCGCGTGGATCGCGCGCCACCGAAGGGGCGTGCAGAAGTCCCTGCGGTACAGCGCTTTCCGCAAGAGGCGCGATCAGGACATCGCCTTGCCGATACATGAAGTTCCTCCCGTCACGGCGCGAGTTCGGCGCCGTTCACCCGAGACCGTAGCGACGGGCACCGACAAACTGCCCGGCTCGCCCCGATGTCGGTGCGGCTTGGTAGAAACCTCTTGACAATCACGGCACTGCCAGAAGGGGCGGGGACATCACATGACCATCGGCGACCACTTGCAGGACTTCGGCGGCCTGCCCGCTTTCGCCTTCCCCGATTCCCCTGAGACGGACGCGAAGAAGAAAAAGAAGCCGAAAAGCGTTGTGTTGCCGGAGCCGGACGCGGTCGCGTGGCGTCTGAGCGTGGAAACCTATGACGCACAGGAGACATGGGCGGAGGGCTTCGCTCGCTTCCTCGGTGCGGTCGATACGGCGAAGGTCACCGCGTTGATCGTCGGTACCTGGGACGACGTGTACGACAACGGGCCCGGCGAGGTGATCGAGGCCCTGTGCGCGGCAAAGGATCGGCTGCCCGCGCTGCGCGCCCTGTTCCTCGGCGACATCGTCATGGAGGAGTGCGAGATCTCCTGGATCAACCAGGGCCTGGTCACCCCGGTGCTCGAAACCTTCTCCGGCTTGGAGGTTTTCGGCGTTCGCGGCGGTCAGAACCTGCAGTTCCCCGCCGTGCGCCACGAACGCCTGCACACGCTCGTCGTGGAGAGCGGCGGCCTGCCCGCCGACGTTGTGCGCGGCATCGGGGCCAGCGACCTGCCCGCACTCGCGCACCTGGACCTGTGGCTCGGCACGTCGGAGTACGGCGGAGACAGCGAGGTGGCCGACCTCGCGCCCATCCTGTCGGGCGACCGGCTGCCCGCGCTGAAGCATCTCGCCCTGCGCAACAGCGAGACCCAGGACGACATCTGCGCCGCCCTCGCCGCGGCGCCCGTGGTGGCCCGGCTGGAGAGCCTGGACATCTCGATGGGCGTCCTCACCGACGAGGGCGTGGCGGCGCTGCTGTCCGGTCAGCCGTTGAGCCATCTGAGCGTGCTCGACATGCACTACAACTATCTGTCCGACGAGATGCGAACTCGGCTGCGCGAGACGCTGGAGCCCGCCGGAGTCCGCCTCGAACTCGACTCCGACGACGCCGAGGAGGACAGCGACGAGGAAGACGGAACCGTCTGGCGGTTCGTCTCCGTCGGTGAATGAGCCGTGTCCGCCTCGACACCGCCGCGCTGGGTGATCGTCGGTAACGGCGAGAACCGGCGCGTCGGCATGTTCACCGACGCCGCCCGCGCCGCAGGGTCGGCGGAAATCCGAGTGGTCGAATGGCGTGACGTACTGAGCGAGGGCGGCGCCGATTTCAGCGACGACGAGATCGTGCGGCTGGATTCGCCCGGTGAGAACCCCGAGGTCGATCGGCTGTTGCGGGGGAGTTCCGAGCCGACCCGGGTGGAGGGTTCGGCCCGCTGGTACGCGCGGTTCCTCGACGCGGCGCGCTCGTTGCGCGGCGGGTTCCGGCTCGACGACACCGATGACCTGGCCGTGCTGTTCGACAAGCGGCTGTGCCATGCGCGGCTGTCGCGCGCGGGGGTGCCGGTGCCGTCCTCGCCCACCTCCGGCGGACGCGCCTCGGTGCGCGGCTGGGCGGATGTGCGGAGCCTCATGCGCGAGGCCGAGATGCCGCGCGTGTTCGTCAAACTCGCGCACGGCTCATCGGCCTCCGGCGTGCTTGCCATCGAATCCACCCGCGACGGACGGCTGCGCGCGACCACCTCGGTGGAGATCACGCCGGAGGGTCATTTGCACAACTCGCTGCGCGTGCGTCGCTACACCGCCGAACGGGAGATCGCGCACATCGTCGACCGGCTCGCACCGGACGGACTGCACATGGAGCGATGGATTCCCAAGGTCTCGCAAGGCGGCCGATCCGCCGACCTGCGGGTCGTGGTGATCGGCGGGCACGCGACGCACGCCGTCGTCAGGACGAGCCGCACACCGCTGACCAACCTGCACCTGGGCGGTGCGCGCGGCGATCTGGCGGACTTCCGCGCCGCCGCGGGCGAGCACTGGGCCGCGGCGCTGTCGATCTGCGAGCAGGCCGCCGCTTGTTTTCCGGCGACGCTGTGTGTCGGCGTCGATCTGCTGCCCGTCGTCGGATGGCGACGGTTCATGGTCGCCGAGGTCAACGCCTTCGGGGATCTGCTGCCCCGGCTCTCCGGCCTGCCGGAGGGTCCGGCCGCCGGACTGGATACCTACACGGCTCAGGTCGTCGCCGCGAGAACTCGCTATCACGGTGCCCGGCAATCCGATTCGCGGACGGGAGTCCCGCTGTGAAGATCTGGCAGGCCCCGGAGCCGGACATGAACACCGTGATCGGCCGAGACGATCTCCTGTTGCTCACCCTCGACACCCTGCGCTACGACGTCGCGTCCGAACTCGCGGCGGCGGGCAGGCTACCGAATCTGAGCGCACACCTCCCCGGCGGCGGCTGGCAGAAACGCCACGCCCCAGGCAATTTCACCTACGCCGCACATCACGCCATCTTCGCCGGATTCCTGCCGACACCGGCGACACCGGGGCCGCACCCACGGCTGTTCGCCGCGCGTTTCGCGGGCAGCGAGACCACCGCCGAGCGCACTTTCGTCTTCGACGAGCCCGATCTGGTCACGGCGCTGGCCGCGCGCGGTTATCACACGGCCTGCATCGGTGGCGTCGGCTTCTTCAACAAGCAGGGCGCGCTGGGCAGTGTCCTGCCGGGGATGTTCGCCGAGAGCCATTGGGAACCCGAGTTCTCCGTCGCCTCGCCCACCTCCTTCGAGGCGCAGGTGGCCTGCGCCGCGCGGGTGATAGTGGCATTACCCGCCGAGCGGCGACTGTTCCTGTTCGTCAACGCTTCCGCCCTGCATCAGCCCAACTGGTTCCATCTGCCCGGCGCGACCCGCGAGTCGGGCGACAACCGCGCCACCCACGCGGCAGCGCTGGAATACATCGACCGGCACATAGGCCGGCTGTTCGACGTGATGCGTTCGCGGCGACGCTGTTTCGCCATCGTGTGTTCCGATCACGGCACCGCCTACGGCGACGACGGCTTCACCGGCCACCGGCTCGGACACGAATCGGTATGGACCGTCCCCTACGGACATTTCTTCCTGGAGCCACCCGCATGACCCGCACTAGCACCCTGCCCCGGCCGTATCAGAACTACGTCTACGCCTATCCGCACAAGACCGCCTACCGCGCACTCGCTCCGCGGCCCGCGCTCACCGACCTGTGGGCCGGGCAATCGCGGCGCGCGCTCTCGCTGTATCTGCACATCCCGTTCTGCGAGGTGCGCTGCGGCTTCTGCAATCTGTTCACCCGCGTCGGCGCGCCCGACGGTCTCACCGGCCGCTACCTCGACGCGCTCGCCCGCCAAGCCGAGGCCGTTCGTGCGGCCCTGGGTGATGCCGAAACCCCGCGTTTCGCCACCGCCGCGATCGGTGGCGGCACGCCCACCTTCCTCGAAGCGGACGAGCTGACCCGTTTGTGTGACATCGCCGAAAACATCATGGGCTCCGACCTGCGCACGATCCCGCTCTCGGTGGAGGCCTCGCCCGGCACCGCGACCGCCGACCGTCTCGCGGTCCTGGCCGAGCGCGGGACGACTCGGCTGAGCCTCGGTGTGCAGAGTTTCGTCGAAGAGGAGGCGCGCGCCGCCGTTCGGCCGCAGCGACGCGCCGATGTCGAGGCCGCGCTCGGTCGAATCCGGGACACCGCCATCCCGGTGCTCAATATCGACCTCATCTACGGCATCGACGGTCAGACCGCCGCGACCTGGCGAGAGTCGCTCGATGCCGCACTGGCGTGGCGACCCGAGGAGATCTACCTCTACCCGCTCTACGTCCGCCCGCTGACCGGGCTCGGTCGGCAGGCCGATCCGGCTGTGGCGGAACGAGTTTGGGACGAACAGCGGCTGCGGCTCTACGCCGAGGGTCGCGACCACCTCCTTACTGAGGGCTACGAGCAGGTCTCCATGCGCATGTTCCGCCGCGTCGACGCGCCGCCCCAAGGACCGGACGATTACGCCTGCCAGACCGACGGCATGATCGGCCTCGGCTGCGGAGCGCGCTCATACACCTCGACGACGCACTACTCCTTCGATTACGCCGTCGCCCCGCGCGAAGTGCGCGCGATCATCGACACCTACGTGGCCACAACGGATTTCACCCACGCCGGGTACGGAATGGTGATCGACGGCGATGAGCCCGAGCGACGCTATCTGCTGCAATCGCTGCTCCAAGCCGAGGGTTTCGCGGTGGACGACTACCGGATGCGTTTCGGCCACGAACCACACGACAGCTTTGCCGCCGAACTGGACACTCTCGCCGAACGGGGCTGGCTGGCCGACCCGCGATCGGGCCACTTGCGGCTGACCGCCGAGGGTCTGGCCAACTCCGACGCCATCGGCCCCGAGTTCTTCTCCCCCGCGGTACGCGCCGCCATGGCCGCCTACGAACACCGGTGATCCGCAGTGGATCTCACCATTCTCTATCGCGGACCGCTGGCTTCCTGCGACTACGACTGCCCGTACTGCCCCTTCGCCAAACGCCGCGACTCGACCGCCCAGCTCCGCGCCGACCGCGCCGCCCTCGAACGATTCACCAGGTGGGCGTGCGCGCAGACCGGCGACCGCCTCTCGATACTGTTCACCCCGTGGGGCGAAGGGCTCGTGCGGTCCTGGTATCGCCGCGCCATGATCGAGCTGTCGCACCAACCGCACATCGACCGCGTCGCCATCCAGACCAACCTGAGTTGCCGTACCGAATGGCTCGCCGACGCCGACCTCGGTACCGTCGCCCTCTGGTGCACCTACCACCCCGGCCAGACCCCGTACGACCGCTTTCTCGACAAGACCGCTCGACTAGCGTGCGCGGGTGTCCGTTTCAGCGTCGGAATCGTCGGCCTCCCAGAACATCTCGAGCACGCCCGCCGCCTGCGCGCCGACCTACCCGAGCACGTCTATCTCTGGGTCAACGCCGCCGAAGGCCACACTTACACCGACACTGCGGCGGCCGGCTGGACCGCTCTCGACCCTCTCTTCCCCTTCAGCCGCCATCCCCATCCCTCGGCCGGTCTCCCGTGCCGCACGGGCTCCTCGGTCATCTCGGTGAACGGCGACGGCGACGTCCGCCGCTGCCATTTCGTTCCGGCCATCCTGGGCAACCTCTACGACGGCTCCTACCGATCCGCCCTCGCCCCCCGCCCCTGTCCCCGCGCCGAATGCGACTGCCACATCGGTTACGTCCACCTGGAAACCTTGCCGCTCTACGACGTGTTCGCGGGAGGAGTGCTGGAACGAATCCCCACCCGCGCGCGGGCCGAAACCTCGCTGGGCCTTCCGGCGATCCCGGCCCGCACCTCGATTCCCCTCGCCTCGAGGGCCGCAACGTCCACCTGACCGGGAATGCGGCGAGATCGCGCGGGGGCGCTCAGCCGCCTTCGTCCGAGGGGCGGTGGCGAAGTCCGCCTCGCGCAGGGTCTTACGGTCGATGGCATCGGACTTGACCTTGCCCCTAGGTCAAGGTTCGACGATGCTACGCATGAACAACAACGCACTGCACACCGTCGAAGCCCAGATCCGCGAGCAGGCCAAGGTCTACTGCGAGTCCAACAACGTCCCCGGTTTCCTCGTCGGCGTCTACCACGCGGGCGAGCAGGTCGTAGTCGCCCACGGCACCGCGAACGTCGCCACCGGCGCACCGATGCTCGAAGACACCGGATTCCTGTTCGGCTCCGTCACCAAGGTTCTGACCACCACATTGGTCCTTCAGCAGGTCGAGCGCGGACTCCTCGACCTCGACATGCCGGTGGTGAAGTACCTACCCGAATTCGCCTTGGCCGCTCCGGGCACGACGGACGAGATCCTGGTCCGGCACCTGATTTCGCACACCAACGGCATCGACGCCGACCTGTTCTTTCCCGATGCCAAGGGCCGCGACGCACTGAAGATCTACGTCGACGGCCTCGCGAGCAGCGGCGGCACCCTGTTCGAACCCGGCGAGCAGCTCAGCTACTCCAACGGCGGCATGATCGTCGCGGGCCGCCTACTGGAAGTCGTCACCGGCCTGCCCTTCCCCGAACTGCTCGCGCGCGATATCTACGGACCCGTCGGCATGAAGGACTCCAGCACCTCCGCCGAGCAGGCCATACTGCGCAGCACCGCGGTCGGCCACTTCAACGACCCCGCGACCATGGCAGCCGAGCCCACCGGCATGTTCACACTGCCCGAAACCTGGGGACCGGCAGGCGGCACGCCGATCGGCACCATCGCCGACCTGCTCGCCTTCGGACGCACCCACCTGGCGGGCGGTGTGTCGCCCACCGGCGCACGCGTCCTCTCGACCGAGTCGACCGCGCTGATGCGGCAAGTCGCCTACGACATGGCCAGCCCGAACGTCCCACCGATCGGTCTCGGCTGGGTGCTGTATCCGTTCGGCGAGACGACCGTTCTCGCCATGTCGGGCGCATCGCCCGGCGGCGTGTCCCTCCTGTGCGTCGTGCCCGAACACGACTTGGTCTTCACCGCCTTCGGCAATACCCCGGGGGCGATCATGCTGCAGGACCAACTGCTGCAGTGGCTCGTGAGCGAGCATCTCGGCGTCCAGATCCCCACTCTCATCACCGAAGTGGCACAGGATGTCGACCTGACCCCGTACGTGGGCACCTATCGCTCCAATCAGCTCCGCGTCGACGTCGACATCGTCGACGGTCAGCTCGAGGAGCGGGTGACCTACGAACCGGCCGACGCATCGCAGGAGCGCATCTTCACCGAGTTCGCCGGCGGCATGACCGCCGCCCCGCCGCAGCGCTACGTGCCGATCCGGCCCGGCCTCTTCGCGCCCGCCGGATACCCGCTGGAGGCGTTCGACGGATACCTGCGACTGCTGCTCGTCTCCTACCACGACGTCCGCGACGGTCGAGCGCGCTTCCGCAACGCCGGCGGCCGCCTGACCCGACGGGCCTGACCGTTCCGAACGACCCGACGGCCGAGTGCGAGGATGTCGAACATGATCACGATCGGCCAGCTCGCGGACTACGCCGGGGTGACCATCAAAGCCATCCGCCACTATCACGAGCGCGGTCTGCTCGCCGAGCCCGACCGCGACTCGTCCGGCTATCGGCGCTACACCGCCCAAGACGCCATCACCCTCGTCAAGATCAGGACACTGGCCAACGCGGGCGTGCCGCTTGCGCACATCAAGGATCTCCTCGACGCCGACCAGGACGCGCTCACGGCAGCCATCACCGAAATCGACCGCAACCTCCGAGACCGCATCGCGCAGCTGCGGCGAACCCGCGATCAACTCGCCCAGTTGCGCGGCGGCGACCGGCTTTTCGTCTCCCCTGAAGTCGCCGACTATCTCGACGAGCTACGCGAAATCGGCGTCAGCGAGCGCCAGTTGCGTCTGGAACGCGACGGCTGGATCCTCATGCAAACAGCCTCACCCGAGGACGCCGCCGCGTGGATCGCCGAAAAGCGTGAGCTCCTCACCGATCCCGAACACCGCGCCCTCTACCTGGAACACGACGCTGCCTTCGACTGGTCGCCGAACGATCCCCGCCTCCCCGCCCTCGCGGACCGTACTCGGACCTGGTACGCCGACCACCACAGCCCATCCGAGACCAGCCCCGCCCCCAACCCGACCATCGCTCGGTTGGCAGCACTATCCCGGGCCGGAGTCTCATCCCCGGCATGGGACCGTCTCGCCCAACTCGTCAAAGGCTAGCGCGAGATCCCCCACCGGTGCGGGTCCGTTGCGCCGACCGGGCGAACGGCGCTGGGGGCTTCGACCGCGTGGCTCCGCCGCAACAAAGCCATCGAGAAGTAGCCCATGGACAGGGCGACTACCGGCGCGGTGCGCACCGCAGATCGTCGCGGCTTCCATGGTCACCGCTCGCAGGCGCTGTTCTGGCGTTGTGGTCTCACGCCACCGGCACTGCTTCCAGTCTCACAGCGATGGCGTTTCTGCAGTCCGAACCTGGTCGTCGAACCGCGCACGGGCGAGCTCGACGCTCGGCAACGTGGTAGTCGTCCAATGCAGGAGTGCGTCGATGAGGTCTTGCAAAGACCTTCCGAGTGGCGCGATGCGGTACTCGACGGCGACAGGGCGCGTATCTGTGACGATGCGCTCGACCATTCCATTGCGCTCCAGGCGTCGAAGCGCGGCCGTCAGTGACTTCTGCGTCACCACTGGGATCGCCCGACGGAGCTCGTTGAAGCGCAACGGCTTTTCGCACAATGCGTCGAGGATTTGGAGCGACCACTTGTCGAGGACTTGGTCGAGCAGCTCGCGGTGTTGCTCGGTGAGCTGAGGGCTGTCCGACGGTAGTGGACCAGTTTCCGGCATGACACCTAGTCTCGTTGAAGTTCCCTTGGAATACCAGGTATTCATTGGATACCTACTCTGGCAACGAAAGGGCACCCCATGGCAGTGCAGCTGCTGACCCCGGAGGGCATGTTCGCTCCCGTTCCGTACCACCACGTTTCGATCAGCACAGGCGCTCGCCAGGTGCACGTGGCCGGCCAGATCGCACGCGACGCCGAGGGCAATCCTGTCGCGACAGGGGATCTCGCCGGCCAGGTCGCACACGCGCTGCGCAATACCGCACGCGGCCTGGCGGGCGCCGGGGCAACCTTCGCCGACGTCGTACGCCTCCGGTTCTTCGTCACACACTGGAGCCCGGACAAGTACGACGACTTCATCGCAGGTATCGAGCGCGTCGCAGACGAGCTCGGAATACCGCGGCCGTTGCCGCCCTTGTCGGCGATCGGCGTCGACTACCTGTTCGAGCCCGACGTTCTCGTCGAGGTCGAGGCGTTCGCCGTACTCGACTGAAATCGATGGCGGGCCGCCTCGGACTGTGCCGAGGCGGCCCGCCATCGATGGTGTCGGTAGAACGGCCTCGACTACGGCGTGCCGCGCACCGATGCGACCGCGAGCCCGACGAGCTTCCGCGAGTGGTGCGAGCAGACTCTCGCGTCGGCGGTCCGGGCATGAGCGCCAAGACCGTCCTCATCGTCGAGGCGTCGCGCAACGTTGTCTCGACGTCTCCGCCTAGTACGCGCGACACGGCTGGGACGTCATCGCAACCGCCCGACCAGCCCGATTACGCCGCCGACGACGAGCACGAGCGCCACGCTCACCGGGCGCTCGCCGTCGCGGCGGCGCGGGCGGTCAGCGCACCCATCATCATGACCGACCGCTTGCGGCTGGCCAGTCGGCCCAGCGCCACGGCCAGCCGGTTCATCCTGCCGACGGCGATGCTGGGTGGCGGGTTGCGCCGATCCAGCGTGCGCAGCGCGGTCTCGACGACCTGCTGCGGCGTCTGCAGCCGCTGACCGGCCGCCGCCTGCGGGCCGGCGGTGTCGAAGAACTCGGTCCTGGTGGCGCTCGGTGACAGAGCGAGCACCCGCAGCCCGGTATTGCGGTGTTCGTACCAGAGGGCCTCGGTGAAGCTGAGCACGAATGCCTTCGCGGCGCCGTAGACGGCCATCCGTGGGATGGGGGTATAGGCGGCCATGCTCGCGACATTGACCAGGACACCGCGATCGGACGTGCGCAGATCATCGATGAAGGTCCTGGTCAGTTCGACGACGGCCTGCACATCGAGGGCGATCTCGGTACGGATCTGTTCGAGGTTTTCGTGGATGAACGGCGCGTGGGTGCCGAAGCCGGCGTTGTTCACCAGCCCGGTCAGCCGCAGACCACGGTCGTGCAACTGGGTGGCCAGGCGTGCGGCGGCGCCCGGTTCAGTGAGGTCGCAGGCGAGCACCGTGACGGCGACGCCGTGCGCGGCCTCCAGCTCGGCGGCCAGTGCCTCGAGCCGGTCCTCGCGGCGTGCGACGAGGACGAGGTCGGAGCCGCGGCGGGCGAGTTGACGGGCGAACTCCGCGCCGATTCCGGAGCTGGCGCCGGTAACGAGCGTCAGCGCGCCGTGGTGGTCGAGTGGCATACGAACTCCTTAGCTGGCATCGAGTGCCAGCGTAGCATCTGATGCCAGCTAGGCGCACAGGTTCAGGCAGGCATCACATCAGATACGGTTGAGGTGTGACGAGGCATCAGGACCGGCCGGAGGCGACGACCACGGGCCGGATGTGGGAGCGGACCCGCCTTCGTGTTCGCGAGGAGATCGTGGATGTCGCTCTGACGCTGTTTCTGGACCAGGGATTCGAGAACACCACCGTCGACCAGGTCGTCGCCGCGGCCGGGATCTCCCGTCGGTCCTTCTTCCGCTATTTCGGCACGAAGGAGGACATCGTCTTCGGTGATCTGGCCGAGCAAGGCCCCGTCATCCTCGAAGCGCTGCGTGCGCGCCCTGACGACGAATCGGTCTGGGAGGCACTGCGGCACGCGTTCGCCGCGCTGAACATCCGGGCGACACCCCAGCGCGGTCTCGCGATCGCCCGGCTGGTCGCCGCCAGTCCGGGTCTACGGGCCGCCCACCTCGAGAAGCACTTGCGATGGCAGGAACAACTTGCACCCGAGGTCGAACGGCGACTCGGCGACAGCGATGACCCGCCCGGTCTACGCGGCCAAGCGATCGTGGCCACCGCGCTGGCGTGCCTCGACGCAGCCACCGCCATCTGGCTCGAGTGCGAAGGCCAGGGCGGGATCGAGGAACTCGAACGGCTCTGTGACCGGGCGCTCGCCGCTGTCCGCGACATCTAAGACAAGCCCTGCGGTTCGCGCCGACGCAGGGTGCCTAGGCCGTCGATCGCTGCCACGCACACCGAGAACACGAGAGACCCTACAAACCGCCGCCCGCCGCTCGGATACCACCCAACTTATGGGGATTGACCTGGAAGCGGATGTTCTCGATGCGGCCGTCATGAATGTCGTAGGTGAGTGCGCCGATGGGGTAGTCGCCGATCATGCCGACAATGCTCAATTCGCCATTGACGACCGCGGATTCGAGTCGGATGCCGACGGAGTCCGGTTTGGCCATGACGCCCAGTAGCCAGCGCGCCACATGGTCGGGGCCGTGCAGCGGGCGGCGGGCGGCGGTGACGATGCCGCCGCCGTCATTCCACAGCGTCACCTCCGGGGCGAGCAGTTCCATGAGGGCGTTGAGGTCGCCGCCGTGACAGGCGGCCATGAACTTCTCGGTGATCTCTTGGCGCGCCGCGTCATCCGCTTCGAAGCGGGGGCGGCGAGCCTGCACATGCGAGCGGGCGCGGTGCGAGATCTGGCGGACGGTGGCCTCGGCGCGATCGAGGAAGGCGCCGATGTCGGCGTAGGAGTAGCCGAATACCTCACGCAGCACGAATACGGCGCGCTCGGTGGGGCTGAGGGTTTCGAGGACGACCAGCATGGCCGTCGACACGGTATCGGCCATTTCGGTCTCCTCGGCGGCGTTCGGTGCCGTGATCAGCGGTTCGGGAAGCCATGGGCCGATATAGGTTTCGCGGGTGGCCCGGGCGGAGGTGAGGCGGTTCAGGGCGAGGTTGGTGACGGTGCGCACCAGGTAGGACTTGGGATGCTCCACCGAATCCTGGTCCATCACATGCCATTTCAGCCAGGCGTCCTGCAGGATGTCTTCGGCGTCGGCGACGCTGCCCAGCATGTGATAGGCGGTGCCGAAGAGCAGCCGGCGGTGTTCGACGAACGGGTCGATCGTCGCGTCGCGGGGCTCGGGCGTCAGGGTCGGCTCGTCGGTATTCGGATCCTGAATGGGAATCACACCTATCGATCGGAAGCTCGGGCGTCCAGTGGGCCGAGAAACCTGGTGGTTCCTCGGCCCCGGCCCCGGATCATCGTGCGGTCTTACGGGTGGCGCGGCCGCCCTTCGACAGCTGCACCGGGAGTTTCACGTAGCGGCTCATCTTTGCGGCCACCGGCGGGGTGCCGCTGACCTGCTCCTTGTAGATGACCGCGGCCTTGCCCCTGAGGTACCACCGGTTCGGGGTGTCATCGGCGTTGGTGAACTGGATGACCGCGTCCTTGCGGCCCAGGCTCACCGGCTGGTGGAAGTAGCCGAAGCGCAACGGCTTCACCGTCTTTCCACGCAACAGCCGAGCGATCACGGTGGCGGTGTAGTCGGCGGTGACCACGCCGCTCTGGCAGGTGCCGTGGATCTGCCCCCAGGCCTGCCGCACCAGGGCGGCATCTCCGATGGCATGGATCTCCGGGTGCGACACCGAGCGCAGGGTGGGGTCGGTGATGATGAGTCCCTTCGCGTCGGTGGCGATTCCGGCCTGGATGGCGAGCGGCGGCACTCGCACCCCGGTGGTCCACAGGATCAGGTCCGAGGGGACGAGTTCACCGGTGTCCAGACGCACGGCGTCGGACAGCACCTTGGTGACCTTCACCCCGACCATGCGCACCACACCCAGCCGGTCGAGGACACGGTTCAGGTAGGCGCGGGCCTTCTCGCCCATCATGGAACCGGGTTCGGCCGCGCTGACCAGGTTGACGGTCAGCCCGGGGTGTGCCTCGGCGATTTCGGCGGCCGCCTCGATTCCAGTGAGTCCGCCACCGCAGACGGTGACCGTGCCACCCACGGCGGCGATCTCGGTCAGCCGCTGCGAGAAGTGGTGCGCCAGACGGGGATCGTTGAGGGTCCAAGCGTGATCCGCCGCGCCGGGGACGGTGCTCGTGTCGGTGGCGCTGCCGAGGGCGTAGACCAGCGTGTCGTAGTAGAGGACCCCACCGTCGTCGAGGGTGACGATGCGGTCGGTGGTATCGATGGCGGTGGCGGCGGCCTGGTGGAATTCCACGTCGGTGCCCTTCAGCAGGTCCGAGATCTGGAAGTCGGTCAGTTCCTGGCCCGTGGCGACCTGGTGCATGCGCAGCCGCTCGGTGAAGCGGGGCGAGGGGTTCACGAGGGTGATGCGGGTGTTCAGCTTGCGGGTGTAGCGGGCCAGCCGAGCCGTGGCGATCAGGCCGGTGTAGCCGGCGCCGAGGACAACTATCTCGTGGGCAGTGGTGGTGCTCATCGCTCGCTCCCTGGGGGCTCGTTCGTTGGGGTCGGCTATGGGACAGGGCAGGTCCGGAGAACGTGACAGTCCATTTCTGTGACCTGAGACACGCAACATCTCGCGTCGGTCATGCGAGTCGGTGCGGGCGGCGGCGTAGCGGTTCGCGGCAGCGGCCAGCAGCGGTCGACTTCGAGCCGTGTCGGCTGGTGCTCAATGACCCACCGCATCGTCGTTCTCGGCGCCGGATACGCCGGAGCCAACGCCGCCGGTCGCCTCGCCAGGTGGCTGCACCCCGCCGATGTCGAAATCACCCTCGCCAACGCCGATCTCGAATTCGTCGAGCGGGTCCGCATGCACCAGCTGGCGGCAGGTCAGGAGCTGAAGAGCCGCGTGCTGACCGACGTCTTCGCGGACACGGGCGTGCGAGTGCAGCCGGCGCGGGTGACCGCGGTCGATGCCGACCGCAAGACGGTAGACATCGTCGCCGCCGATGGCTCACGTGAGATCGCCTACGACACTCTCGTTTACGCCCTCGGCAGCGCAGCCGCCGACTGCGGCGTGCCCGGTGTGGCCGAACACGCCTACGACATCGCCGGCAAGCAGTCCGCGCTACGGATGCGCGAGCGTCTGGCGAGCCTGGGAGCGGGTGTGGCCGTCCTGGTCGTCGGTGGTGGTCTCACCGGTATCGAAGCGGCCACCGAAATCGCTGAAGCCCGACCGGATCTCGAGGTCGCCCTCGCTGCTCGCGGCGGCCTCGGCGACTGGCTGAGCGAGAAGGCTCAACAGCATCTGCGCAAAGCGTTCGACCGGCTCGGCATCAGTGTGCACGAGAACACCGAGATCGCCCGCGTCCAGCGGACCGGCGCGGTCACCATCGACGGCCGCACGATCCCGGCCCAAATGACCGTATGGACAGCCGGTTTCGCCGTCCACCCGATCGCCGCGGCCACCACCCTGCAGGTGTCCGCGACCGGGCAGATCGTCGTCGACGACACGATGCGGTCGGTCTCGCACCCCGACGTCTACGCCGTCGGCGATGCCGCGCTCGCTCCCGGGGCGAACGGCGATCCGCTGCGCATGTCCTGCGCCTCGGGAGTCCCTACGGCCTACCAGGCCGCCGACCCGCCACATCACCACCGCCGAGCCGACCCGCGCCCTTACCGCGTGACGCCGCGCCCCCTGTGGGCCGTGTCGGACGGACAAGATACCGGACTAGACCACACAGTTGTCACATTTCTTGAGACCCTACAACCGTGTAGGGTCTCAGCGCTGACTTCATCTGCTAACGCTGTGACAAGTGTTTTCTTCATCTTGTCTCACTGCATCGTGATTTCTGTTGTCTCACGAAGCGCTTCATTTCCTATCCTCGCGTCGAAGGTTCGACTGTCGCCGCTGGGTGTGGCCGGTGAGATCGATGCACTCGAACTGGTGTCCGAAAGCGGCTGCGCCACAAGAGCAAGTCGGTGTCCCAGCCTTGGAAACTCAGCATCATCAGCGGACGGAGCGCTGGTCGGTGCAGCCGCTCAGAAGCGGACTTGCGGTAACGGTGTACCGCCGTGTCAGTCGCCGGTGGTATTCGATCGATCACCAGCCGGAAGTTGGTGCACACCGTCACGGCTGGCTCTGGTCGGTGCACGTAGAAGGGACGCTGCCGACGATGCCCCAATCGAAATCGGTAAATAGCGAGCGCGCCAACGCAAATCGCCATTGTCAGACATGGCACCTGCCCACGGCCGTATGGGCACCCGACACTCGCGACCCCGCTGTGCGCGGTTGCGGGGGCGCGCAAGGCTCGACTGGCGAGCTCACCAGTCTGGGACGCAGAGTTAGAGCAGGGTGTCCTGGCCAGTGAGTGCTACGTAGCTCCGGAAGAGGATCTCCTGACGGCTCGATTCAGTGGTCATGTTGCCGTTGCCAAATAGTTCGTCGACGGCACTGTCGAGAACGCTGTGTGCCTTGAGAAGATCATCAGGCATAACTAGCGGGTCGTACAGCTTCGCAAGCGAAGTACCTGGGTGACTTTCACGTGCTGTGATAATCCCGGCTGCGGCGTCTGTAATCATCAGACGTTGTCGATCAGTCGCATGAGGTAAGGGGAAAGTGTTATAAGTGAATGTCTTTGAGAATCTCAGATCCGACTTGATTCGGCCGCCAATAGCCTTCTGCCATACCATGAACATCGACGAAGACAGAATAGCCAAAGCGAACCCGTCGGGATCTGGGATCAGGAAGTTGGCATCGCCACAGATGACATCCGAGTCGTACCGTGCGACGGTAAAGAACCGACGGAGCTCGCTGACATGGCGTGGTATTGCGAGATAAGAAGTTCTCGGCTGAGCAATCTGGCCGAATAAGTGTGGTGGATGATTGCGGGTACTGGTCGTGGGGCTATCGCTGCTGGCGCGCGCCATACGTACAGCTTCAATACGATCATGCAGCAATAGACTTCGACCGAGGTCTTCGGGGTCCAGTTCGGTAAGCCAGAGGCACCATCTCATTCGGTCGTGAAGGAGTTCCTTAGCCCCGATGAACCGACGAAGGTATTTGCGTGCAATCGGATCGGCAGCAACCGTGTCGTACTCATCCACGCTAACAAGCAGGTTGCCGCGGCCATCATTCGGCATGCTGCCGAAACTTGCTTCTGGCAGTGAGGGTGAGAGTGGCTTACTCCGCTTGACGACGAGGATGTTGGGAAAGTCGATCAAGTACGGATTGATATTTCGAACCGTCCCAACGGTTGCCGTGCCTTTGCCTCCGTCGGGATAGGTCCATAAGGTCGGCTTCGGTGTGATCTTGCCTCGGTCGAAACCCACGATGGAGACGTGAACCACCGCTTTGCCGCGGGCTTCGGACTGCCAGCTGAATGATCGGTGGGCAAATCGGCAGCGCCAGCCGGCGTCGAGAATCGGCTTCCACAGATCGGCTGTCGGCTCACCCTGGCAGGTGCTGTTAGTTGAGACGAATGCCCAACGGCCATTGCGATCCTCGTAGTACTCAATAGCTTTCAGGAACCAGCAGGTCACGTAGTCGAGGTTGATGTTGTAACGCGTTCCCCAGACCAGCTTCTGATCTGCTGTCTGCACAGGACTTCGGTCACCGCGACCGCTAAAGGGGGGGTTGCCCAGAATTACCACGTTGTCATCTGGTGGTACGACCAAAGCCCAATCGATGTGCAGCGCGTTCTTGTGGACGATAGTCGGCGCGATCGCGATCGGAAGCCGATCGGGGGCAACGCCGAACTCGACGGACATCTGTTGGTTGGCGAGGTGATCGACGAGAAGCATGGCGGTTTCGGCGATCCGGGCTGGCCATTCGTCGATCTCGATTCCGTAGAAGTGGTCGAGAGTGACTTTGATGTCTCCGGAAATATCGAGGCTCAGCTGGGCTCTCTCGATATGCTTGGACGCTACATCTGGCATGTCGAGGTCACGGCGTCGTCTGAGGATCTCGAGCTCTAGAGCGCGGAGTTCGCGATAGGCGACGATGAGGAAGTTGCCACAGCCACAAGCTGGATCGAGGAAGCGCAGTCGGCCCAGCTCGTTGTGCAGCTTCGTCAGCTGTGCCTTGTCGTCCCAGGCTCGTTCTAGCCGATCGCGATATTCGTCAAGGAACAACGGGCGGATCGTTTTGAGGATGTTCTCCTCGCTGGTGTAGTGCTCACCGCCGTGCCGACGGGCCTCCTTGCTCTTGACCGTCTGGAACATCGACCCAAACACGGCGGGGGAGATGATCGACCAGTCGAACTTGCATGCATCGACAAGCGCGTCACGGAACGCAGAGGTCAGTGCGGGCAGCCGAAGGGTGTCGTGGAAGAGGCCACCGTTGATGTAGCGGAACGGTGTATAGGGGCTGTCGGCAGGAAGATCGCGCCTCTTCTCGTCGGTATCGAGGACCGCGAATAGGTGCTGCAGGTCTTTGTGAAGGCTCTGTGCGGTGGTGTGCTCACGGAGGTACCGCTCGAATAGCCCTTCTGGCTTCCACATCTCGGCGTCGTCGCCGAAGAGCAGGAATAGCAGCCGTGCGAGGAGCAGGGTGGCGTCTTGTTCGTCGACGCCGGTAGTTTCGAGTTCGGTGTAGAGAGTGCCCATGAGACGGGCAGCGGCGACGGAGGCGGTTTCGGCTTCATGGTCGAACGCGTCGCGCATCTTGTCGAGCAGAGCGACGAGGGTGATGTCATCGTCGAAGTCAAGTCGAATCGCCTCTAACCGTTGGGCCAGGTGCGTGGTGCGGTCGCCGACGATGTGTTCGTGTACAAGGAGTTTGGCGTTGGCACTGCCGAGTTGGGCGCGGCGCGGCCAGCGCCATTCCTGCTTATGCTGGTTGTTGAAGATGACAAGACGTTCGTGGTTGTCCTTGCCGACGAGGACGTCGATCAGCCGTTGTGTCTTCCGTGGTGGGAGGACGGGGCAGTGCCAGATCCTCATTCCCTTGTATCCGGCGACCTGGGTGAGGGTGAAGGTGTCGTCGTCGACGACGAGGACGAGATTGGGTTGGTCGGGGTTGTCCCAGCCGAGTTCGTCGATGAACAGGGTGCGGAAGTCGCGGGTGTCGACAAGGTCGAGAAGGCGGTTTTCGGTCACGAGCGAACTCCCATGCTGGAAACGATGCGAATCGGGTCTTTACCAGTACGGGCGGTGATGACGAGATGTCCGTCGCGGTGCAAGGCGGTGACGAAGGTGGCGAGGTCGTCGTCGCTGGCCCCGTTGCGGAGGGCACGCCGCAGCCGGTGCTCGGCGTCCCTGGCCAGGGGGTGCTGGTACAGGTCATCGAGCGCGGCCTGAGTGTCGGCCTCATGGTCGTGCATGGTTTCCCCGAGCCGCCGCCACAGGGTGCGGCGCACCCCGCGCAGACGGCCAGCTGCCACATGCGGAGTGGCGAGGGGACCGCGTACGAGGGCTTCGAGCAGGCTGTCGTGGGCGTCGCTGTGTTCAAGGCCGCGCTCTTCGGGAGTGGCTTCGAAGGCTTTAAGCACTTCGTGTCCGGTGAGCAACCGTGTCTGACCGTCCATGATTGCCCGCCCGAAGCCGTCGACGCCGGAATCTGTTCGCACATAGCAGATTACGCCGTCATCGCTGTCGGTGAGTCGGCGGGCGCGGGTGGCGGAGATCATGTCTGGTAGCGCCGCGATCTTGGCGGCGAGGTCCGGGTCTTCTTTTTGTGCCTGGCTCCAGCGTTGGTAGGCAAGGCTGGATGCGTCGACATCGTCGGCGGTGTCCTGGTCGTCGAGGGTCCCGTTGTAGAGGTCGGAGATGGCTTTAACTTCGGTGTCGCTACCGAAGAACTGTTCGTCGGAGCCGAATGTCTCGGCGTTGGCGTGAAGGCGGGCGCTGATGCGTTGGCGCAGGGCGATGACGTTGTCGACCGATTTGTGGAAGAACGAGTACAACAGCACCTGATCGGAGGTCTGTCCGACACGGTCGACGCGGCCGGCGCGCTGGATCAGCCGGATGATGGCCCATGGCAGGTCGTAGTTGACCACGACGTGCGCGTCCTGCAGGTTCTGGCCTTCGCTAAGCACGTCGGTGGCGATGAGGATCCGCAGCTCACCGTCGACACCGGTGACAGGTTCGTGCCCGGGCAGGGTGTTCGAGCGGGGGGAGAACTGATATGCGAGGTGCGTAGGGTCCTCGCTGTCTCCGGTCGCCACACCGACCTTGTCGATGCCGGCCGACCGCAATGTGGCACCGATGTAGTCAGCGGTGTCCTTGTACTCGGTGAAGATCAGGACCTTCTCGTCGGGATGCTCCTTGCGGAGCAGGGTGACCAGGGCGTCGAGCTTGGAGTCCCGGCTGGGTTCCCAGTCGCCGAAGGAGGCGAGCAGCGACCACAGCGCGTTGGTGTCCGTGTGTAGGTCTTTGCGCAAGTCCGGTGTGAAGATCTCGGGCCGAATCCACTTCACACTGGCAGGAATCGCAGCTGCCAGGGCCTCATAGCGCCGCGAGGGTTCCTCGCTGACCCTGTCGGGGGTGGAGAAGTCGTCGGTATTGGGGTCCTCGTCTTCGCCGAACGTGTTTTCGGCGATCGTTCCGGTCGGGATCGCAAGACCGTGATCGATCGCATAGCAGAACAGTTCGTTGCGGGCAATGTGCCGTTTGAGGGACAGCGTGAACGAGTGCCCGCACGAGGACAGACGCTTGTAGAAGGTGGTACGCACGAATCCGGCGACGTGACCGCGACCGCGGGTGAGGTTGTCGACGAACTCTTGTTCTTCCTCGGTGAGAACCGCGGTCTTGGAGATGTAGTTGCCAAGCTCGTAGCGGGGCAGGATCAGAGCGGTCAGCGTGTCCAGGGTGGTGTCGCTTGCCATGAGTGCGGCCGGATCGTCCGGGCCGAAGGAATGGTCGACCGGTTTCGGGATCCTCTGCGGAAACTGGAAGCGGGCACCGTTGGCGAACTCGAGGTACGGCCGGCCGTCCTCGCCGATGAGCGAGTAGTTGCTCTTGATGAAGGTGCGGGTGCGCCGCACCAGGTGCTCACTCATCAGCCGCTTCCAGTCGTCGGGGTCTTCCGAGCGGCGAAACGCGGCCATCGTAGTGGTCTTGCCGTCGACCTTATCGACCAGACGGGGATCGGCGGCCATGGCGTTGACCGGCGAGATCCCGAGATCGTCGTCGTCGTCGATGTAGAGGGCGAGCTGGTTGGCCACGTCCTGGAATCGGATGTTGTACGGTGTTGCGGTGAGCAGCAGAGCCTTGCTGTCGTTGGCGTGGATGTAGTCCTGGATCGCTTTGTAGTCGCGCCGGGTGTCGTTGCGCAGAGTGTGGGACTCATCCACGATGACAAACGCGTACCGGCGCAGATCCGGCAGGATCGCGTGCGCCATGCTGTATGGGACGACGCGTCCGTGCAGGTCGTATGCCTCGAAATGGTCTTCCCACATCGAGACCAGGTTCTTCGGGCACACCACCAATGGCATGTATCCGTGCTCGTCGCGCAGCATTAGTGCGACCGCGATAGCAGTGAGTGTCTTACCGAGGCCGACAACGTCGCCAAGCATTGTGCCGCGCTTGGTCATGATCCGCCGGGCCAGGGTCTGCACTGCCGTGGCCTGGTAATCAAGCAGCTGCTTGCGTATCTCGGACGGCACAGAATACTCGGCTAATCCCTCACGAACGTCGCGGGAGAGGTCGTAACAGACTTTCAAGAACACCTCGTATGGTCGGCGAGGTTCGCGGCGCGCCCACGATTTGTCGAGCAGATCCAGGACATCGGCGGTGACCGAGCGGCTGAACCGGTCGCTCCAACGGTCCTCGAACCATTGGGCCAGCGTTGCGGCGCCGACGGTATCCACGACATCGACGTTGAGCTCGTAGTTGTGGGAGAGTCCCGGCGCGGTGAGGTTGGAGGAGCCGACGAACCCGGTGATCGGGTTGTTCAGATCCTCACGGTGACAGATGTAGGTCTTGCCGTGCAGCGGGCGTCGGGTGAATACCTTGATCTCCACCGCACCTTGATCAAGCAGGTTCCGCAGCGACTGCAGCGCGGCGCGGTCCGCGTTGCTCGGTAGTCCCCGCATCAGCTGGGTCCGCAGCTGATCGAGCAGCTGCATTTTGCGCTCACGGGCAGCGTTCGCGTCGGCGTCGTTCTGAGGCGTCCCATCCACGGTGGCCTGCAGGTCGTCCAACGCTTCCTGTTGGGGGCCGTTCATGACCATGCCGATCAGGATCCGCACCACTGGACCGGCCATGCCAGCAGCAACTTTGTCTTTGACCAACGCATCAAACGCTGCCCAGCCACGGAGATTGAAATATCCGACCGCTACATCCATGCGATCAGATACATGGAGCGTCTGCTGAAGGTGTGTGCCCAGGTCAGATTTGATGTTGTCGAAGATCCGCGTCACTAGGGCCAGCACTCCTCATCAGGGCGAAAGAGTTCAGGGAAAGTTGTATGGGGGCATTCCGAAAGCATGTCGACCCGCCTGCTTCTCCTGCAGCTTGCGGCCTCTGGTGTGGGTGGATCAGGAGGACACTTGCTCCTCGCACGCGAGACGGAAAACCCGCGCGAGGGTGAGCTTTCGATCATACGCTCTTGTCCCGCCGCGCATTTCAGAGCAGCTCCACCCCAGAGTGCTCCGCGGAGGTGTCGGTAGATGGTGGGCGAGCGTTACAGGCGCCGCCTGCAGGAAACGTCCGGTCACGCAGCACGTCGCGCGAACGATCGTTTCCCGACGGGCGGAACACGCCGCTTAGCAAAGTGTTTCGCTGCAACGAGGTGAGCGCGTTGGCCCGCTCAGCGGGTGAGTGGCGGGCCTTCTGCTGTTCAAATTCGGCGGCCGGTATGCCCACGGGCATTCTCGGCTTCCGGCTTCTCCAGCCGCCGCTCAGCGTCACACCGTCAGGTCAAGTCCATCAGGCGGGTGAGTCCATGTCGGAGCCCATCACTGCTACAGGGATCGATGTGGAAGTCGTTGTAGCGTCGCATGTAGACGTATCGGCCATCGTTGTGGACATCGAACCAGCTCAGATACCGTGGCGGCGGCGGCTTTTCGGTACGTCGTTCTGTCTGGATTTCGATGTGTCCGTTGCCCGTTCGTGATGCCGCCAGGATCTGACGCATTCTCTGGGCTGTAGTGGCTTCCTCGGAACCCCACTCGTGCGACGAGGGTGGGTATCGGAGGCGTTCATAGGTTTCGACCATACTGGCGGCACGGCCCGGCGGGCAGTCGCCTGCTACCGCGGTGAGCACCTTAGGCACGAGCAACGCGGACCCAACCTGCACGATGACGGCTCCGCCATGCCGGTGGTCCGTGCCAGCCCGCTGCACAATCGTTACTCCGATGTCGGCGATCACCGCCCCGTACGCGCGAAGTGGACGCTTTCGGTTTCCTACCAGCACGGCTGAGGTGTCTGGGTTTGCGGCGGTGCGCAGTACCGGAAAAAGGTCGGGATCGTCCAGGACTGGGAGGCGCTCGCGTAGGTCGCGCTCGGTTGCTTCCCATTCGTGCCGCCAGCATGCTGAGGCGAGAAGGCTAAGTGGTGCCGGGTAGCGATCCGATCCGATCGCTGTCCACAGGTAGATGAACTCATCGGGGGTGAATTCCCACCTCATCGAGATGATTCGCCCCGCTCGCGGTCAGCTGGTGGTCGCTCGCTTGCCCAACCGTCCGTGGCTCCTGCGGCATCCGTGTTGAAGATCGACGGAATTCCGGACGGAGCCTGGCTGGTGGGCGGTTGTGGCGTGGCTCTGACGTTGACCCATCCATCGTCGGGTGGAGCTTGGTCGGCACCGAAGACCGTAGGGACCGTCGGATTGCGCGGACCGATCAACTCCTCGCCGTTACGTTGGGTGATCATCCATTCTGGAATCTTGTGCTCGGACTCGCGATCCTCCTGTCGCCGGGCGGCGGCAGGCGACATCATTCCGGGCGATCCGGCTCGGCCCGTGCGATGCGGCGTGCCGGATGATCCAGATCCTGGCGCGGTCAATGGACTTCCGGCCAACGGAAGTCCGGGACCTGGCTTCACCGCCGATCCAGGTCCACCTGGCGTGGACGGAGCTCCGATTCCCCCTGGGCCTGGGCCGCCTGGGGAACCCGGTGCGTTGGGATTGCCGAGAGTGGGATTCGATCCTGGACCAACGGGCTGTCCAGGATTGACGCTGCTGGGTGTTGTGTTCGAGTTCAATCCGCTCGGCGTCGTTTGATCGGAGCCGTCAGGGGTGGTCGAAGCCGCGGTGGGGTTCGTCGACGGATCGGTGGACGAATCATCCGGCCTGCCCGCAGGCGTTGCAGGGCTCGAATCGTCTCTGCTCCCAGATGGAGTCGGCGTGTTGCCCATGTCTGACGGTTGTGTCGAGCCTCCTGGGGGCACGTTCGCACCGGGCGAGCCAGGAATGCCAAGACCGCTGTCATTGGTCCGGGGTGCGACGAACGTCGGAACTCCTTGACCGGCAGGTTCATAGGTTGGCACGTAGTTGTTCCGCATCGCCCATATCGCGGTCTGGTGGGCATCGCTTTCGCGCCTGCTTTGCGCGGTCGCGTCTGCCGGATTCTCGGCGCCGGCCGGGATCGGGATCGGAAGAGGAGGCGGCACCGCGGGGACAGACGCTTTCACCACTTCCGCTGCGAAAGCTGCTGATTCGATCCGCGACGAGACACCTTGGGCGACATTGTGAACATCGGTGACCTGCGCGATGAAGCGTTTCGTGGCCGTCTGCAATGCGTCGGCTGCCGCGCCCTCCCATCCCTGAGCGATGGTGGATGCCACACGGCCGTTCAACCCCATGGTGCTGAACAGCAGACCGTCGGCGATCTTGCGCCATACATTGGCAGCCTCATGCATCACGCCAGGCTGCATCTGCTGCGCCTTGTCATAGATCTCCTGGTGCGACATCCCGCCGAACTCTTCCATCGCCTGGATGTAAGCCGGGTCCTGCCCACCGTGATCGACCGCCTCGGCCGCCTCACGCGCCCGCTGCTGGAAGCTCTGTGCGCCCTGAAAAGCCGGGACCACACTGGGATCCAAGCCCGCGTTGCCCGAGAGGATGGGCATCTGTATCGCCGGGATACCTGGCCTCGACTCGTCGCCCCCCATGAGCTAATTCCCCTTGCCGATACTCGGTTCAATTTTGTTTGCTGCCTCGACGATGCCGTCACACGGCTTCAGCGATTCCTTACCCTGATTTGTCAACAGGAAGGCTATCCCTAGATATCCGACATCAGTCCGCATATCCACAGAGCAAGTGTCGCCAGACTTGCTGGTGATCAACGCTTCACGGTCGTTGACCTTCGTTTCTCGAGTCTGTCCGGTGTACTTCTGCCGCACCTCGTCCAGGCTTACGTTGCCAGACTCGATCGTCAGCAGCCGAGTGCTGGAGTTGAACTGGCAAACCAAGAAAGTGTATTCGGCAACGATGTCGTTGCCTCGTTTGCGAGTTCCAGGTTCGAAGCCTGCGGATTGAATCGTACTGTCATCGATCCACGTACATGGGTCGACAACAACGTCATGGCGGCTGGGGTCGGCGAATCGGCTGTCCTGTGCCGGCGGTTGAAGTTTCGATGCGGTCAGGGTTGGGCGCGCCTGCGATGAAGGCGAGTCGGGCGTCGTTCCGTTCGGCCCAGCGGATCCGTCAGAATCCGGCGAGGAGCATCCCGAGGCGGCGCCGAAGATGAGGGCGAAGGCGATGACTGCAACAGACGCAGGCACTCTCATGATTGCGCCCCTTCGATCGCGCGTAGTGCGCCCGCATTCGCTGCGTCTACCTCTTCCAACAGGCCAGCGGCGCGCAGAACCGCCGCTTTCATACGCCAGGCGGCCTCTTCGGTTGCTTTAAGTGCGTCCACAGCTTGGTTGGCTTTGCGTTGGAACCCTTGTTGCAGCTGCTGAGCTGAATCGAAGCCGCCGAACCCCGTGAGTCGTTCCAGGTCGCGCACCTCACGTTGCCGCTCGGCGACAGTCCCAGCGAACCATTCGAAGTGAGCAGCGCACTCGCGAGCCGCTTCAGGACTCAGTCGGAACCGTCCCTCTGATGCGGCCTGCCACAACTCTGCCGCAGCGCTGCTTCCGACATCCATGACGTCAGCCCTCCATTCCTAATGGTTACGGTTTCGGCCGAATCGGCGAACTGAAGTCGCTACCTTTCAGGCGGCAGCCGGTCGATCCGGAAATGACCGTAGCCCGCTTGCTGGCGACTTTGATGATGATCCCGTCCGCGCTCGTGAACCACACGTCATGCGATGCGGGCCGATCGCCCTCCGCCGGAGTATCTGCCATCACCTCAGAGGTTGTCGCTCCGACCGTCGCGGCTATTTTCCGCGCACGTTCGAGGAACTCGCTCCACGAGATCTCTGGCACCACGGCATCCGCGTAAAGATCCCGCAAATGAGCGACTTTGCCATTCGTCCCGTCGAATGGTTTGGCGCAGTCTACGGAACTGCTTTCGCGTATCCACCGGAACTGCAGGCGCGGATCGATCTCCGAGCCCGCCGCAGCGATCTGCTCGACTACCGACCGCACCTGGTCAACCGACGATTCCAAAGTTGGTCTGGCAAGCAACGCTTCGGCTGCCTCGGCGGTTTCCTTCTCGCCTGTTGGTTCTACTGAGCTGTCGGATACCACCCAAACTCCTACGATCAGCGCCAATGACAGCACAGCCGCTATTGCTATGGCTGCCACCGCGAACAGAATTGCTGTGGTCTTCTTCGTCATCGCGAGCGGCTGGGGTTCGTGGCATTGTCCGGTATCCCTGCCACTACAGCAGCGAGGTTGTATCCCGACCGGTGCAGCTGCCCCGTCGATGGGTCGGTCCGGGGATACTCCGAATGACCAGACGCGCCTGTGTAGGTGGTGCCATCCACAGTCACTTCACCGGTACCCAGATGGGTGATCCATGGGATCTGGTTCGGACTTCGACCGAATCCATTGGCATTCGCAACAGGGTCTATCCGCTCGGTCATCTCATAGACATGCCCCGGCTGCAGACCAAGATCGGCTGGGGAGTCGACTTCGTCGTTGATTCCCGTGGCGTTGGACAACCATCCCAACGGTTGCGCAAGTTGTGTGGGTACAGGTGCGTCCGCGCCGAGTCCTGGTGAGCCGTAGAAAACGACGTCGTCGACGGCGTTGCCGTTCTCTTGCAGAGCCTGGCTGGTTGTCAGCGATCCATACGAATGACCCAGGGCCGTGAGATGCGGGTCGTTCTTATTGCTCGCGGTATCGAGACCCTCATAGAAGTTCGCCAATGGTTTGGCGGCTTCATCAGCTCGCCCTTCGAGTGCGACGTTGCCGATGTCCAGTGCGGTCTTCTGCGGCGGGTCGTAACCGATCCATGCGACCGTAGCCACGGTTTCACCCGGCCGACCGTCCTGGCTCAACTGGCGCTCCGACTCCCGCTTCAGCGTCTCAGCTTCGCCCACCATGCTGCCGAGAGATTCGCGTACGTTCGTACTCAACCCCGGCGTCGTGACGGATATGTGGTCGGCATTGTCGGGATCACCGACCGCGACAGCTGCGCGGACCTGCCGCCCGCTCTCGGTGTCGAGTAGCAGCAGTTTCCGTGGCGTCTGAGGGGTGCCATCAGGTGTGGAGGTCGGGTTGATCGCGGCCTGGATCGCCTTGACGTCTGCGAGGCGCCGTTGACGATCCTCCAGTTGCTGCGCCAAGCCCACGGCCTTCGGGTTCGCGTTGACCTGGCTGGTCAGCGTGTCGACCTCGCGCTGGAGCCGGGCCTGCTCGGTACGGAGTACCTCACGGTTGGCTTGGTCCCGGACATCGGCCGGAAGCCCATCGAGGTTGCCGATCGAGGCAGGCTGAGTGCTGAGCATGAGAGCTTTCTCTTCATTGGTCAGCGAATCCCAGTACTTCCGGTTCTCCTCAGGGGTTCCGTTCTTCGGAGGTTCCTTCGGCGTCGGTTTCACAGTCGGCGAGCTGTTCCCGAGCGCCTCCGAACTCGGGAGGTTCGCGAACGCTGCCTCGATAGCTTGCTTGGCCGCGGTGTCGGCGTCGGCGGCATGAGCCAATGCTTGCTTCATGGCGGCGGTTTGGGTGTCGGCGTCGACGATCAGTGCGGCAATGGCGGTGCTGTACCGGTTCGCGTCGCCATTGACCGCGGAATAGATCGCCTGTTTGACGCGCTCGGGGATCTCGCAGGTGCCGTCCGGCTTGACCTCCAGAAGCTTGCTCTCGGCGGTCGCCTTGGTCGACTGCACCCGAGACCGCGCGGACGCGAAACTCAGATTGGCCAACCGTGCCGCGTCACGCGCCCGTTCGAGCGCGTCGAGAACCTTCAGTGTCTGGCTGCGTACTTGCTCGAAACGGGCCCGCATCGCCTCGCCCGAGGCGCCCTTCCACGTTTCATGCGACCCATCCACCGCCCGCCACTGAGCGTCTAGCCGGGTACGCAGGTCGTTGGCCTGCCGATCCCACTCACTCGCCTGTGCCGCAAGAGCCTCTGGCCGCCACTCCAACACTTGCGGCACGGTCAGATGCTTGCTCAACGGATCCCCTCCTCCGCGTTCGTGACCGCCTGCGCGTTCGCCGAATCACGTTGCTGGAAGGCGACAATCGCGGCCACTGCGGAGCCGCCCATCTCCATCAGGGCAGTACCGACCGCCCCCATCGCCTTGTCTGCCGACCGTGCACCGTCTCGGCATGCTGACCCGACGTCCGCGCCAGGGAATCCGTCCAATACCCCATCAGCGACCGCACCGCCACGGCCGATAACACCGATGTCTTGACCGCTGGTACCAAGTCCGTCAGCCAATGCTCGAACGGCCGCCGGATCCAGCTCTAGATCGTCGTACGCGCCCACGCCTGCCCCCTCAGGTCGATCAGGTGTATCCCGCTCACGGCCACTATAAACTGCGGACAGGTCAAGCACGACCGGGGAGGATTCGCTGCATGTCCGATATCGACCCGCTCACCGGACAGATCAACGAGCTACAAGCATCGCTTCAATCTGCACGTCACAGACCCGAAAGCCAAGTCGCACGAATCGAAGTCGGCGAGGATGGTGGACTGCAAGCGATCCACCTGACCGACATGGGACGACGACTCGATCCCGACACGCTGTGCGCCGAGATCGTGCGTCTACACGCCGAAGCCCTCATCGAATCCCGCAAAGCGATTTCCGCGGCGATCACCGAGATCGAGAACGATCCTCGACTACAAGCGCTCATCGAACGCAGCACTGACGCGCTGAACCAGCGCCTCCCAGCCCCTGAAACCCCTCCGGCGCCATCACCGATTCCAGTGTCCCAGCCCCGCCTCCTGAATTCAGCCACTCAACAATCTGCTCCGGTAGTGCCTCCTTCGTCGACCCCGCGAATCTTCAGCCAGGTATCACTCGGGCCAGAGAAGCCGGTCACGCGCGTCGCGCCACCGCCACCATCGGACTTCCCGCCACCTCCACCACCGTCGAGCCGTAGTGCGGGCCACCCCAACTTGCCGTTGAAGAGCCGCGAGCCAACACAGGAAGAGGAGGAGGAGATGGACCGGTACTACCAGCGAAAGAGTTGGCTGGAGTACTAGTACAGAGTCTCCTCGGCGGTTGCGGCTGGGCGCGGCAGCCGCTTGGGCACGGTGGGCGTGTCCACCCGGTCCATCGGGTTCGCGGGCAGGAAGTCGTGTCGCACGGACACCGGCAGAACGCTGAGACCGCGGCGCGTTTGTGTTTGCGGGTAGCCGGGGCCTGCTTGGCGATCCCGGACAGAAACGCCCGCACCGACGTCACGTCGAGCTGAGCGAGGTCGAATCGACGTATTCGGCGAAGGCGGTCAGGTCTCCGCGGTAGGCGCGGATCGTGTTCGCCAGTGCGTTGGCGTTGTGAAGGTCGGTGAGGAAGTCGGCGATGTGCACCGCCATCGGAACCCGGCCTGTGCGGGGCCGGCGTCGCAGCTGCACTACTGGCGGCGCAGGCCGTCAGCTTCGTCGGCGACACCGGCCATCGAGTACACCCGGGCGATGTGGACCGCGGCATCGATGGGCATCCCGTGACAGCTGACTCGCTGGGTTTGGCTGCGCGACAGAGTAGTTGGCGGCCGATGAGATTGGTCGGCATGCCGAAGACCGACGAGCTAGCCTGAGACTTCACGGCGGATCGCTTTCCTGGGGGAGGACTTGAACAACTTCCATAAGACGAAGAAGTCGGCGGCGGTGTTGAAGCACGCGATCCTCGACCAGTACGCGACGCCCTTCGCGAGCAAGACCGGCAAGACTTCGCTCGATCATCGCGTGGCTTTCATCGACGGGTATGCCGGACCAGGTCGTTATGAGGACGGTGAGGAAGGGTCCGGCGCCATGCTGCTCCGCAAGGCGCGCGATATGGCCCATTTCCCGCGCCAGGTCGAGTGCCACTTCGTGGAGGACGACGAGGCGACCGTGGAGCGGCTCCGCGAGGTAGCCGCTGCGGAGGGCGCGGGTGTCGAGTACACCATCGACGATGGCGATATCTCGACACATCTTCCGAAGCTACTGAAGTCCGCCGAAGGCATCCCGCTGTTCACGTATCTCGACCCGTGCGGGCTGCCCATCCCGCTCGATGAGGTCGCCAGCATCTTCGACCGACCGAGCGGTCCTGGTGCCCCAGCAACCGAGGTCCTTATCAACCTCACCGCACATCTGCGTCGTTTCGGCGGCATGCTGCATAGCGCCACACCGGTAGAGGCTTCCTTGAGGCGCATCGACGCGGTGTGTGGCGGGGAATGGTGGCGGAACGCGTGGCTCGAGAAGTGTCCTACCAAGAATGCCTCGGAGGACGAGAAGATGGCGGCTGAGGAAGCTGTGGTGGTCGGGTACGCCAAGCAGCTCCGCAGCCGAGCGGGCGGCGCTGGCACTTGGATCATCGATGTACGACCGCGCGCCGATCTGAAGCCTGTCTACTACCTCATCTTCGCGACGCGGTACATCGACGGCATGGTCACCTTCGGTGATTCTGCGTCGCTCGGCCTGGAGGCCTGGCGGAAGTACCTCGCCAAGGTCGCCGCCGACGGCACGCTGTTCGGCGATGACGATGCGTGGGAGGCGGATTGGAAAGAGCAAGAGAAGATCCTGAAGACGCAATGGGTCGACATGCTCGCTGACCGACTCAGCGGTGAGCTGGAGAAGGGCGAGACGTTCTGCATCATCGAGCGGCCGAAAGTGCTCGGTGACCTTGCTGGGGTCGTCCGTACCCTCCACTTTCGCGCGGCCATCAACAAGGTACTGAAGGAGGGGAAGACGACGACGGACCCCAAGGGTGCAAAGGACCTGTGGCGTCTGCCGCTCAAGCCCGCGTAGGCGTCGGCATCTCGCTCCACAGCCGCCCGTCGAGCTCGCGACCGTTGCTCTTCGGCGTCCGTCCACCCCACTGCTTGAAGAAGAATGCGACGTTCTGGTCGCGGCATGCGTCCCGCAGCTCGCGGACCCATTCCACGTCGAGCTCGCGATGCTTCGGACCGCTCTCGCCGCCTGCGATAAGCCAGTGCATGCCGCTCAGGTCGAGCCCTGCAAGTGAGCCGAGCAGAGGCTCCGCTGACACGAAGCGGGTGGCGGCTGGCACGCGGCGTAGTTCGTCGAGGCGCCACAGCTGCTCGGTTGTCTCCACGCTGACCCCGAGCCAGACGTTACTCGGCCAGGGAAGCGCGGCTGCCATGTTCGCCGCTCGCCGAGGGCGTTTCGTCAGCAGCTGGTAAGTGTGCCGTGGGGTTTCCTCCATCACCTGGAAGACGTCGTGGATGAAGGAGGACGAAACGCGCGCGTGAAACAGGTCGGACATGCTGTTGACGAAGATTACTCGCGGAGCCGACCACCGGCGAGGGATGTCCAGCGTGGACGGGTGCTCTGTTATCGCGAAGCCTGGACCGCTAGTCCGCGGGTCGCCGTCGCGCTGATACTTCGGATTACCCATTGCTTTCAGGCGTTTCGCCAGCGTCAGGGCGTAGCAGTTGTCGCAACCGGGGCTGATGCGGTCACAGCCGGTCGTCGGGTTCCATGTCGCTTCTGTCCACTCAATGCCGGTGCCATCCGCCATGACATAAAGGTATGCCACGCAGGCTGATAACGGGACAGGGTAGGGGCAGGAGGCCCAGCGGCAGGTGGAGAGCCGAGTGGGACATATTGGACGAGCAGTACGGCGGCGTTACCCGGCGCCCGGGCTTCCCCAGTCGCGACGAATGGGTGGCCAAATTCCCCAAGCTTGCTGAGGCCGAGCAGAAGGAACGCGCCGCCGACATCAGTGCCCTGCCAGTGTTCTGGTAGCCACGCTGTCTGCCGTCCCAGCTTCTGTGGAGGCCATCGAGTGCGTCACGCGCTGGGTCCGGGAGGGGCGCGGCAGGGTCTCGGACCCCGAGATCATCGAGCTCACCGAGAACGACTTCGATTGCCGCGTCCAAGATCTCGAATCCGCTACGCGGAAACCGGGTCACTTCGGTGTAGAAGCGCAGCAACAATGCGAACCCCAACCGTGGCGCACGACGCTTACCCGACACCAGATCCACTTCATCACCAAGAGCGTTCACTGATCGAACAAAATGACGCAGGTGGATCACGTGGCCACATGAGGCCACGCGAGGCGGAAGCGACGAAACACGGTCGGCATTGGCAGCACCACACCACGATCCGAGCCCCGCAAACTCGGCGGGCGGCTCCTCTCGAAGATACGTGCTGCCAATGACCACGGCATTCAGGCGGCTTGCAACGCTGCCGCCGCAGCTTTTCGGAGAGCAGTACGGCGTCGGGTTTCAGCCTTCGCTCGGTCGCCTCGCCGAAGTTGGTCCTTCTCGATGCGTACCCACCCTTGGGTCACTAGCCACCGCTGCTGGGCTCGGCCGTCATTGGTGTTGAAGAACAAGGGAATTCCTTTCGCGTCAGTGGCGGCGGCTGCTAACTCGTCCCAGGTCGGGCTGTGGTCGTCGTGAAGCCGCCGATAGATCCCGATGTGCCGGGCGACCAGGTAACCAACGGTGGCCGCGGGGGCAAGTGAGACATGGTCGCCATAGAAGCGAACGTGAAACCGTCGGCCGGCACACAGCGAACGCGGACTGCGATTCGACGCGAGCCATCCAGCCCGATCGAGGATCGCAAACATTGGATTGCGGGCCAGCCGGTACTCGGGCACCTCGCCGAGTCCGGAGATCCACCAGTTCACGACGGCATCGGATTGCCATGCCTCCTGCCAGGTCGGACCGATCCCATGGTTGACCCAATGGAGCGCGACAGCGGAGGACAACTTCTCACCGAGCGTGTCGTAGTCGGCGCTAACCATCGCCTTAAGGAGCTTCGCCTCCGCTCGCTCTTCCTCCCTTGCCTCAGCCGACTTCATATTCGGCGGGTTCGTCACAGCGGCCCGTATCGCGCATGGAGTGGGTACCTGACCCGCGATGAGCAGTTCGATGACGATGTCGGCGGCGGTCCCGATGCAGTCTGCCAGATTCAACGGCTCACGTTTGATGAAGCCGTAGCGAATCGGGTCAATCGCTCGGGACAAACGCAGTGCGGCGTCGGCGTTTCCGGCTAGTTCTGTTGTAGCCAGCCACGATTCCGCCGCGTGGTCGACGCCCTCATTGCGTCCTTTCAGAATCACTGTGGACAACGCTAAAGCTCCGATCTCGTCGTGTGATGTGGCGATTCACTCGAAGCGAGTCGGTCTTAGGTGGCCGCCCGCCGAGTCCGATGCGCGGACTACCAGATAGTCCGGTCGAGAGGGCCGCACGTGGCGATCGAGTTGAGCATAGTACGACGTTTGCGCATGGGATGGAAGTGCATAGGACGTTTACGCTCTGGATCAATACGCGCTGGACATATGGGGTTGGCCGTGTATGTCCAGCCCCGTCAAACCTCCGCTCAATCCGACCGCTAAGGCGTTTGGAGCACGAGTGCGTGCCCGGCGAACCGAGCTCGGATGGAGTCAAGAAGTCGCGGCCCATGCCTGTGGCGTGCACTGGACCTACCTCGGACAGGTAGAGCGTGGTCGGCGTAGTCCGCGAGTCGAGAACATCATGAGGTTCGCGGCCGGGCTGAAGACGACTCCCGGCCAGCTAATGGACGGCTTGCCCGTACCGGAAGACAGGGCGCAGTAGTGCCACGTGGACGCACCACAGCGATTGAGCTCATTCGCTATCGGGCCGAGTCGCGCGTGCCTTCTATGGCAGCGATGACCTCCGTCCCGAACGGGGTGATTTTCATCGGACGGTTCCGTTCGGCACGTACGAAAAGTTTGCCGCCGAGTTCTTGTTCGAGTCGGGTGATCTGGGTGACGAGACCAGATTCGCTGGCGCCGAGGGCTTTTGCGGCCAGGGTAAGGGTGGGATAGCGGCTGGCGGCAGCGAAACGTTCAAGACGTCGCCATCCTCCTATGCCAGCGAGTGCCGGTCGCAGTACATCTGCCGCCGATTCTGCAGCGATGGCCGCGTTGAGATTTGCGGTCTGACTGGGGCCGCCGCGCGGCCGCATCGGTATGTCGTGGACTTTGGCCCATCGGGCGAGGTTAGCTGTACTAATCCCACATTCGCGGGCGATGTCCGGCAGCGCTCGGCGACGGGTGACGTACTGCTCATACAGCCAGTCCCGGTTGATGCCATGCTGATCGCGTCGCAGCTCCGGGTCGAGCACTACCTCGTAGTGTGCGGCCAGCCGAGTGATCGTTTGCTTGCTGACGCCCATCGCGTCGGCGATCTTTTTGATGCTCATGTGGCTGTCGTAGTACAAGGTGAGCAATTCAGATTGCGACAGCGCCGCCGCGGTCGCGCCGAAGATATTGCCCCGGGCCCGCCGCTGGGCGGTAGTCAAGGCTTCCGGGGCGGGACTATTTTCCAGCACGAACCGTGCCGCCTCGACGCGGGCCCCCAGCTGTTCGGCCGCAGCCGTCAGTGACAACTGCTCTACTCGGATCAACCTGTGGAGTTCGTTGACATCGACCGTGTCCGGGTCCGGGCCGGGTAGGGCAAGCCCGTTGAGGAGTTGCCGGGGTGGATGCCAGGTGAGAGGTTCGTCGATCGCACCGTGACGATCAAGAAACTCGCGTGCAGCGAGGTCGAGATGTGTTACTAATTGCGGGGTCAGCTGCCGCGGCAACAGCGACAGCTGGGCGTCGAACCATGATTTCTTCTCGGCGAAGGGCGATCGTTCGGCGGGCAGACCACTGATCCGTTCGAACAGCCACGACCGGATCACAGCCAGTCTGTGGCCGGTACCTGGCGCTGTGGCTGTGTGCCCGCAGATTTGCAGCCATCGAGCCTCGGACAGCAAGCACCGATAGTCCAGGCTGCGGCGGCGTCGATAGTCGATAGGGATGTCATGAGCACTCAAGTAGTCTGAGAGCCGGGTCAACGCGGTCAATACAGCATTCCACTGCAGGCTATTGCGTAGCAGCCGAAGGCAGCGTGACACGCCAGATGGCAGCATCCTCGCCTCGGTCAGGGCGATTGCTGCGGTCAATGTGCGCCGCGAACCGACGACCAGCATCGCTGCCGGAAGTGCACGCCGAATCTGCGAGTATCCGCAAGTCGGTACCGCGAACCGCAGCGCCCATTGAGGCCACAGCAGCGTCGGCACCCGGTGATCCGGGATCGCACTGGTGTCCTCACGCTGGGGATGGCGTGGCATGGCGGTGTGGCTGCGGTAGCGCAGCACGTCGCTGACATCCATGAACGGCACCAACGCGCTCAACTGCACCGCGGCGAGTATTGCAGAGGTGCCATTGCCCCATCCCGTGGCGCTGCTGGCGTTCATGGCTTGGTGTTTGGTCCTGCTCAGGCTTATCAGCCACCGCAGTCGCGCACCTGCGGTCGGGATGTCAGGTGCGGTCAGCGCATCCAACGCTGCGGTCACTCCGATCGCAGTGGTCACCGCCCGCGCCGGAGACGCCAGTCCCGTCATACGGGTCTGCTGAGGCTCGCCTCCGGTGGAGTCATAGACGGCGACGAGGTCGGCAGGTAGGCAAGCGGAAAGGTGCTCGACGCTGGCGTAGTCCAGGACGCGTCGGGCCACGGCCCGCACATCGGACAAAACCGTCCGTGCAGGTAGTGGCCGGTCGGCATACACACCGAATGATCCTGTGCCGCTGGTGATGACATCGAGTATGACCTGCTGGGCGCGTAGGGCGGGGTGGTTTGCTGGCAGATGCACTGTGTGGGCGATGGCAAGCGCGCCGTCACAACGAGGTGCGGCAATGCCGGTCGCGCCAGGGGCAGGGCGTGTGCAATGACTGGGTCTCGGGATCGCCATCCCGCCCACTGTTTTCAGCTGTAATACCTGCAGGCAGTGCGGACAGTCGTCGACTAGCAGACAGTGATGTGTCAGGCAGGCGAATACCCAGCCAAGCCGCCACTGCAGCTGCCACCGACCCCCAGAATCGATCAAACATTGCGGGCAGTACCGCGACCCGCGGCTGCGTCCCCACGGGAATCCGTGGATTACCATGCGGCGGTCCCGGTTGATAGACAACGCCGTGCCGTCGAACCGAGCCAGCGTCATCGCATCGACCACTGCCGTATCGGTGATCCCGGTGGCCGCCGCAATCGCCTCGGTTTCGGCCGGATACAGATAGACGATGCAGTTACCTCGGGTGCGCATCTGCTCTGGTGGCTGCGGTCCCGCTGGGGCCAGTGCAGTCAGCAGGTCCGCCCATGTCGTCTTTGTGCGGTGCGCGATCGTGAACAGCCACGAATCCAACGCCTCACCCTCGATCGGGGCCACCCGGATCGGCAGCGTCCGCACGGACGTCATCTGGCGCGGGTCTTCGGCGTCGTGGTGATACGCCGGGATCGGATCGCGGCCTGCAGTTCGTGGCGTCCTTGCTCAGCCGCCGCGTCGCCCTTTACCCCATCCAGCAGCCCGGTGTCGAGCTTTTCGGTACCGGTGCGGATCGCGCGTTGGCAGCCGCGGTTGATGACCGTCATTAGAGATCCAATGTGGCCGGTGCTGCGCTCAAACAGATAGTCGGACAGGTCATCTGCGAGCATGCCGGGATATTTGTCAGCCAGGACCAGTCGTTGCTCGATCGCCAACAGTATCTGTCGCCACTCGCGGCGGGCAGCGTTGTTCTCGACGGTGAACGGTCGCATACCCAGCGGTGTGGTGCGGCGTCCGCTTTGTCCGAGCACTGAATCGGAATAGGACGAGCCTTCGGAGAACAGCCCGCGCGCGGCCAGTCCAACACCGATGAATAGTAGCGTTACAGGGAACTCGTTGGCGATGTATTTGAAGTGGTTGCTGATCTCCACGCCGGATTTCTCCCGCATCTTCAGAAAGTGCAGGTCATCCACGATTAGCAGCTTCGTCTCGCACGAGAGGACACAATCCAACGCACGGTCGGCGAATTGGGCAGCGGTACCGCGCTCTGTTCCGGGGTGGGCGTAGAACTTCAGCATCGCTCGGTTGAAATCCTTCATCCCCGTGCTGCCGGTCAGCCCAACCCTGCACACGGGCCAACGCTCGTGACCACTGCTGGTGAACTGACCTGCTTCGACTGCCTCACGGCGATGAAACTCCTTGGCGAACGCCAGCACCGACGTCGTTTTGCCTAACCCCGGGAAGGCATCGATGCCCACAGCCCCCTTGGCTTTGTCGCCGTCTTGGGCATTGGAATCGATGATGTCCCAAAGATCTTCGTGCAGTTCGGCCAGTTGTGGCGTCTTCAGCGGACCGAGATTGGCATGCCACGCGCGGCGACGTCTGTTGTAGTCAATTAGGTCATCTTCACCCAACGCCTTAAGCCTCTTGCGGCTCAATATTTCTGGCTGAGTCCGGGCTGGGGATTCGACGAAGCTGCGCCAGCCCTCTTTCCGCGACAGGGTCAGGTTATCCAGCCGCGCGGTGTCTTCAGTGGGCGCGGCCGCAGTTCGGCTCACACATCCTCCAAAGCATCGGCGTAGAAGTCGTCATCGTCGAAGTCGTCATCGTCACCTATTTCGGGGACGGCTTCCTCCGCATTGGCTTCGGCGCTCTGGTCAGCGGCGCGTGTAGGCGTGGCCAGGACACGAGCCACCGATGGCAGTGTCGCCACGACTTCGTGGGTCGGGACGTCTTCGAGAAGTGCTGATTCGCGAGACAGCCGCAACGCCATTCGCCGCTCGACCACTGATGCGCCGAGTCCGAGGTCCCAACGTTCGAGCAGGTCGGCGACCGCGATCCGGTCATCTGGATAGGTGTACCTCGACGCGGCGAGTTGCCGAGCGAATCGTAGGGCATCCTCGCTCAGGGGCATGTCCATCGATGGAGCGTGCTCCCACATCAATATGTGCCAGAAGTGAGTTTCGGGATCACGGAAATAGACCCGGGCGATGTCGTCTGGATCATGGTGGATGGGCCAGCGGCCCTTAGCCTTTCCTGTATAGGTGCTGACCATGTTGCGGTAAGGGTCCAGGCCGCGGCCGTTGTAGCGACGGCCACCAAGCTCGATGCCGTAGTGCTGGATCGTGCGCCACTCGATTTTGAGGAACTCGTACGCCAAGTCAGGATCCCGAGGCGCCTCGATGTAGCCGGCGCGAGCCATACCGTGCTCGAACATCATTGCTGGCGACATCCGCAATCCGGGTACCTGAGGGTCAACCAATCCATCGTGTGGGCGATGGTGGTAAACGACGGCCACCCACTCCCGGATGATTGCCTCCAACTCGTCGAGATAGAAGAACGCTTCCGATTCGGGATCCAGGCCGCGCGAATGCACATCCGGACCTTTGTAGCCGGGCAGCGCCTGCAGCAGGTCCTCACGGATGGTGCGGAAGAACCGTTCCACTGGGCCCTTATCGCGGCCGGTCCGAAGCCGCGCAGGCTGGATCGAAATCCCCATTCGCTGGCACACGCTGGTCAGATGCTCGGAAACGAAGATCTTCCCATGATCGATCACGATGGTCTCCGGGACGATCGCTGGCCCTGAAGCCCCGACCACCGGACCGTCCACTGCGTCAACGTCCATCAGTACTGCGCGTGGGATCCCGTGTTCAGGCCAAACCGCGTGAGCGGGCCAGTCTCGGCCGGGCGGGCGTGGTCGATACGCCTGATACAACATCGCTGCGGCATCCACCGACTTCGTGGATACCGGCGTCACCCGGATACCGGTGACACATCTTGTGTACCAGTCCATTCCGACAGTCAACTCGGCCTGCATCCACCGCAACGTGACCGGATCGAGCGCGAACACATCCAGCCGATTCGTGTCCATCAGCAGGTACTCACCTGGGCGTGTTGGTCGCAACTTGCCGTAGGTTTCGGTCGGGCGACCTGCGATATCCCGGTTACGTTTCGTGCTCAACCGAAACGTTGGATGCTGCCGTTCGAGCTCCGCCAGCACCCGAAACGCCGTCGCTCGCGATGGTGCCTGCACCACATCTGGTCCGAACCTGGCCACCACACGCGCATTGGTCCGGTCGATAACCATGGTCCGTGAAGGTCGCGACTGATCCGAATGTTCCACTATTACTTCGACAGCTGTGTCTACCCAGCGTTGATCGGTATTTCCCAGAGCGCCAAGGCCTTTGGGCCCCTTCGCGCGCGCAAGTCCTGCCTCACCATTGGCCCGGAAGTCGGACACCCACTGTTTGATGGTGCGTAGTGACACTCCGAGTTCAGCTGCTTTCGCCTCGTATCTAGTGGTCAAAGGCAGATTCGGATCGAAGGCTGGCCGGGGTTCGCTGGGATCTGCGAGCTCGGCGCTGCCCGATCGATATCCGGTCAGTGTCTCTCTGATGTGTCCTGCCCGTTCAACAACGCTCTTTCGCGCCAGATCTGAGAGTTCGGCGAGGACCACGCTGGCAAGTTCTTGCGGATCGTCTGGAGCGAGTCCATCCGGAATGAGTCGAGCACGGTCACTGCCCAGCAGTTCGCTCAGCGCAACCCTGATAACCCGCTGTCCGCGCGGGCCCAATCGCAGCACAATGTTGATGCCTGCTTCGGTCGCGGTCACCTCGACTATTTCGGCGATCTCACCGTCGTAGAACATCCGTGTGCCGATACCTACTCGAACCCGTGCGTGGTTCATACGCAATTCCTCTTCCGTAGAACGGCAGACGACTGCAGCGGCCGCGCCAGATCAACGGTGAAGTATTGGGTCCAGAACAAGTGGAGGAGGGCTGAACGCACAAGCGGCACACTAAAGTCAGGGAACGATCGGCATGCTTCGGCGAAGGCTACGCCGTCAAGATCCGCTGCGCGCACCTGCTCTAACAACTGGGGGTCGAATAATTGGTAGCGACGAAAGCCAGCGAGGAACCGGACGTTGGCCAGCTCGGTATCCGTAGGCTCAGTCCATACTTGGTAACGCCAACCCCGCTGCTCTACCAGCTCACGAGTCCACCCGAATGTAAACTGTGCCTTGGCCAATCGAGACTGCGGTTTCACATCTACCACTGTCGGTAACCCAGACCCGAAGAGCATGTAGTCCGGGATGTGCTTTCGTGGTCGATCATCGACTTCGGCGCTGAGCAGAAATGGTTGCGCCACAATGTGATTCACATCCAAATCGAAGTCCGCGAAGAGCAGCCGAGCTAGTTCCAAGCGGGACTCGTAAATGATGTGCGTGCAGCCAGTTGAGGACCAGTATGTTCCCGAGTAGTGCCGTTGTCCGTTGCGCCATCGGAAGTTCCTCCATGGTGACACGGAGGCGAGCCTGCAACTCTCTACCTGGTCCCAGGGTGTGCTCCTGACCGAGCCGTCGAGTGAGCTACGTGTTGCGGCGGAAGCCGATCCAGGTTTCACCGATTGGCCCACGTCGGTTGCCTTCCCGCATCCGCTCGATTCGATGGACACAGACATACCACCGCAGCGTCAGGCGCGAAACCGGTTCGGGTGATCTCAGTCGAACTGCACAAGTGCAATCGAAGTGCAGATCCAGTTGAGAAAGTGCAGCCGAATCTGAGACTCTACAAACCGGCGCATCAGCCGCGAGCCATGTCCACGAACCGGCTCAGGTGCAGCTGGTGGGCGACGGTGATGGTGGCGGTGGGGCCGTTACGGTGCTTGCCGAGGATCAGGTCGGCCTCGCCGCCACGTGGGTCGTCGCGTTCGAAGGCGTCGGGGCGGTGCAGCAGGATGACCATGTCGGCGTCCTGCTCGAGCGATCCCGATTCACGCAAATCGGACACCATGGGGCGCTTGTCGGTTCGCTGTTCCGGACCGCGGTTCAGCTGGCTGATCGCGACCACCGGGACTTCGAGTTCCTTGGCCAGCAGCTTCAGGTTTCGGGAGAAGTCCGAGACTTCCTGCTGACGGGATTCGACCTTCTTACCTGAGGTCATCAGCTGGAGATAGTCGACCACAACGAGTTTCAGGTCGTGGCGCTGCTTGAGACGCCGCGCCTTGGCGCGAATCTCCATCATGGTCAGGTTGGGTGAATCGTCGACGAACAGCGGCGCCTCGCTGATCTCGCTCATGCGCCGAGCAAGCTTGGTCCAGTCGTCGTCGCTCATCCGGCCCGACCGCATGTCACCGAGCTTGATCTTCGCCTCCGCGGACAGCAGACGCATGACGATCTCGGTGCGGCTCATCTCGAGCGAGAAGATGACGCTGGCCAGACCGTGCTTGATCGAGCAGCTGCGCATGAAGTCCATGCCGAGCGTGGAATTGTGCGTCGGGACCATCGAGCGCCCGGCGAGATACAGGTGATCGGCGTTGTCGACCTCGACACAGCGCACCGGGACGGTGTCGATCTTTCGTACGTCGACGATTCGGCGCGGCGCGGAACGGGCTGTGCCGCTTACGGCGTGGTTGAGATCGCCGGTGAGATCACGCAGGGTGTGGGCGATCTCGCCGGTGGTGCGGACCGCGACCGGGCTGGCCACGTCCAATGCCGATCGGGTCACCCACTGATGCAGCTCATCCGCGACGAGAACGGTCCCGTCGGAGAATTCGACCTCGTAGCAGGGGCGTTCGGTGAGGACTTCGGTGGCGGCGAGGACGCGGGTGGGGCGGCCGTCGGCGTCGAGGAGTTCGTCGCCGACCTGGACTTCGCCCATGGTGGTCCAGCCGGTGGGGGTCGGCAGGGGGGTGTCCAGGGCGAGCGCCTTGCCCACGCCAGGACGGGCCGCGACGATGATCATCTGGCCCGGGTGCAGGCCGTTGGTGATTTCGTCGAGTTCGGTGAAGCCGGTGGGGACGCCGAGCGAGATGCCGCCGCGGGAGGCGATGGAGTCGATTTCGTCCATCGTGGGCTGGAGGAGTTCCTCGAGGGGGAGGAAGTCTTCGGTGGTGCGGCGTTCGGTGACCTCGTAGACCTCGGCTTGGGCGCGGTCGACGACCTCGGCGATGTCCTGGCCGTCGGCGCCCGCGTAGCCGTACTGGACGATGCGGGTGCCTGCCTCGACGAGGCGACGCAAAATGGCCTTCTCGGCGACGATTTCGGCGTAGTAGCCGGCGTTGGCCGCGGTGGGGACGGTCTGGGTGAGGGTAACCAGGTAGGGGGCGCCGCCGATGCGCTTGAGCTCGCCGCGGCGGTCCAGGCCTGCGGCGACGGTGACGGGGTCGGCGGGTTCGCCGCGGCCGTACAGGTCGAGGATGGTGTCGTAGACCGCTTGGTGCGCGGGGCGATAGAAGTCGCCGGGCCGGAGGACCTCGACGACGTCGGCGATGGCGTCCTTGCTCAGCAGCATGCCGCCGAGGACGGACTGCTCGGCCGCCATGTCGTGCGGTGGTTGGCGTCCGAAGTCTTCGCCGGGAGGTTCGGGCGGGAAGTCCGTGTGCCCGCGGTCATCGGTGGCTGTCACCAGACTCGACCGTCCTCTCTACCCCACGACCGGATTCTCACCGTATCGATGACTCGTTCTACTCCGAGGCTGTGACACGTTTCGACACAGCAACGAACACGTTCGCCGCGGCCGCTGCGACCGGTTGCAGCAACCATCGCGACAGCGCTGGATCGTGTCCGCACGGGCGGCCCGTTCCGGACAATGCGACGAACCTAGGCGACCCGATGGGGCGGCGCCAAACCGAGCTGTGCACACAACTGTGGATAAGTTGGGGACTGTTAACCAAACCGTGTGCACCCCCTGTGTACAACTTGGGGAAAACCCAGATCACATCGCCTAAATGCGCTGATGAATGCGAGTTTCCGCATCTGTGCACGTGTGGATAGATCTAGTCTCGGCGTGTCGCTCCGGATGAACGGCCGGGCGTGTTGGGTAAACAGTGCGTGTACCCGGTATGAGCTACGTCACATAGCGATCGGTCGGTTTGCGCAGTAATCCACAGGTTGAATAACCGGAGGTGAAGCGCCATGGCCGACGCGACCCGCGGTGTCCCAGCTCACCGCGTCCCGACCTCGGCGAATGCCTAGCTAATGCGTCGGTGTGGCACGACAGGGCAGGTCGAAGACCACCCCCGTGTGATCACAGGGGTGGTCTTCGAACGTGCGCGTGATCCGCCGCCTCGGGGGCGGCGCGGACTCAGCTCGCGGCGACGACCTGCAGGTCGAACTTGGCGACCACGTCCGGGTGCAGGTGCACCACGATGCCGTGCTTGCCGGTCGACTTGATGTGCGCCTTCGGCAGCTCGATGCTGCGCTTGTCGACCACGGGGCCGCCGGCGGTCTTGACGGCCGCGGCGACGTCCGCCTGGGTCACCGAGCCGAACAGCTTGCCGGTGCCTGCGGTCTTCACGCTCAGCGAGACCGACTCCAGGCCCTCGATGGCCTGCTTCAGCTCGTTGGCGTGGTCCAGGTCGCGGACGCGGCGGGCGTCCTGCGCCCGGCGGATGCCCTCGACCTGCTTCTGCGCGCCACGGCTGGCGGCGATGGCCAGGCCGCGCGGCAGCAGGTAGTTGCGGCCGTAGCCGTCCTTCACCTCGACGGTGTCGCCAGGGGCACCGAGGTTGTCCACATCAGCGGTCAGAATCAACTTCATTTGCGTGCCTCCCTTACTCAGCGAGCCGTCGACACGTAGGGCAGCAGGGCCACCTCACGCGAGTTCTTCACGGCAACGGCGATGTCACGCTGGTGCTGCACGCAGTTGCCGGTCACCCGGCGGGCGCGGATCTTGCCGCGGTCGCTGACGTACTTGCGCAGCAGCGTCGTGTCCTTGTAGTCGATCGAAACGGTGCCGGACTTGGCTTCCTTGCAGAAGGCGCAAGCCTTCTTCTTCAGCACCTTTTCGCGCGCGGGCGCCTTAGGCATGGTCTTTTACTCCAAATTTATTGTGGCCCAAGTGATCCGGGCCTATGAAGCCGTATCAGAACGGCGGTTCGTCATCCATGCGGCTGCCCCCGAAGGAGCCTGCCGCGGGCGCGCTGCCCCACGGGTCGTCCTCGGCGCCGCCGGAACGACTGCCGCCGCCACCACCACTTGCCGCACCGGAGGAGGCGTAGCCGCCACCGCCGCCACCACCGAAGCCGCCGCCCCCACCGCCGCCGCGGCTGGCCTTGTTGACCTTCGCCGTGGCGTAGCGGAGCGAGGGGCCGACCTCGTCGACCTCGAGTTCGACGACCGTGCGCTTCTCACCCTCGCGGGTTTCGTAGGAGCGCTGCTTGAGCCGTCCGCTCACGATGACGCGAGCGCCTCGGGTCAGGCTTTCGGCGACATTTTCCGCGGCTTCGCGCCAGATGTTGCAGCGCAAGAAGAGCGCTTCGCCGTCTTTCCATTCATTGGTATTACGGTCGAACACGCGGGGGGTGGACGCGACGGTGAAGTTCGCAACCGCCTGCCCCGCGGGCGTGAATCGCAGTTCGGGGTCGGCCGTCAAGTTTCCGATGACGGTGATGACCGTGTCGCCTGCTGCCATGGGTTCCTCCTGCTCGGTGTGCAGTGCCAGTTCTGCGTTCTCGCGGGCCTGCGTGGCCGCATGAGCTGACGCCTCGTCGGCCGCGATTCGCAGTGCACTCGCTGTTGCGCTAGAGCCTAGAGACAGGCACCGACGCTGACGAGTGCGGTGGAACTACTTGTCGTGGCGCAGAACCTTGGTGCGCAGCACCGACTCGTTGAGCCCCAGCTGGCGGTCGAGCTCGCTCACGGTGGCCGGGGTGGCGGTCAGATCGACCACCGCGTAGATGCCTTCGGCCTGCTTGCGGATCTCGTAGGCGAGACGACGACGGCCCCAGATGTCGACCTTGTCGATCTTGCCGCCTTCGGTCTTCACGACGCTGAGCATGGTGTCCAGCGACGGACCGACAATGCGCTCGTCCAGGCTGGGGTCGAGGATGACCATCACTTCGTAATGACGCACGGACCAATCACCTCCTGTGGACTAGGAAACGGCCACGGACGGTCCGTGGCAGGAGGGTTCGTTGCGTCAGCAACCCGGTAAGGCTACATGAGCGCCTGCTGACCTGCGAAATCCGCCCCCGGGCCTCCGTGTCGCCCGCGATATCCGGCCGCCGTACACCATGACGCCGTGCCGCCGGGGCACATAAGGTGGTCAGCATGTCGACCGTACCCGCCGCCAACGCGGTGCAGGCGCGGCGCGCGTCCCGCCACACAGCGGTTGCCGTGGTGGTCGTACTGCTGTGCGGGCTGACGTTGGCGCTCGCGTACGCGAACAAGGCGCGCTGCGCGGGCGCCCCGTTCTACGACAACGGTCGCAGCACGGCCTTCGACGTGATCAAGGATTCGGACGTCTGCTACTCCGACATCCAGTTCCTCTGGCTCGGCCGCGACATCGATCGACACGTCTTCCCGTATGTGGACGGCGGCATCACCGACGACGGCCTGCTGACCGGCGGCGCGGTCGAATACCCGGTGCTCAGCGGCACCCTCATGTGGGTCGGCGCGATCGGCGCGCATACCGACGCCGACTTCCTGCGCCTCTCGGCGCTACTGCTCGTGCCCTTCGCGCTGCTCACGGCCTGGTTCCTGGCCCGGCTCGCCGGACGGGCGGCGTTGCTGTGGGCGATCGGTTCGCCGCTCGTGCTCTATGCCTTCCACAACTGGGAGCTGCCGGTGGTCTGCGCGGCGGTCGCGGCGGTCTACGTGGTGACCGTGCCGACCCGATATTCGTTGCGGACCCGCGGTGTGCTGGCCGCCGTGCTGCTCGGCCTCGGCTTCTGTTTGAAGCTTTATCCGGGCATCTTCGTGCTGCCGCTGATGATTTACGTGCTCACCGGCGGAGCCGAGCGCGATCCGGACGACGCGCGCGGCCTCGACGTGCGCGGCGCGCTGCTGACCGCGGGCGCGGCCATCGGCACGGTCGTCGCGGTGAACCTGCCGTTCGCGCTGGCCGGTTACGAGGGCTGGCGTGCGTCGATCACTTTCCAGCAGCTGCGCCAAGCCGACATCACCACCAACTCCATTTGGTACTGGGGACATCACCTGCTGTACGGGCGGGCGGCCGAGACCAGTACGACCTGGCACGAGGGAGTCTCCATCGCCTCGCCGACCCTGATCCTGCTGGCCTTCGCGCTGGCGGTCTGGTTGGGGTGGAAGCGCTATCGCGCGACCGGGGTCTTCCCGTGGATCGGCGTGAGCGGTGCGATGCTGTGTGGATTCCTGGTTTTCCACAAGGTGCATTCACCGCAGTACACACTGTGGCTGATTCCCTTCCTGGTGCTGCTCGCGGTGCCGTGGCAGGTGATCGGCGCGTATCTGCTCGCCGACGCGGCCATCGGGATCGGCGTGTTCCGCTACTTCTACGCCATGGGTTCGGGCGCACCGTTCGAAGTGCAGGAGGCCATCGTTCAGTTCGGCGTGTGGGGCCGCGCGCTCCTGCTTGTCGCGTTGTTCTTCCTGTTCATCCGGGCCGACCTGCGCGGGCCGGGCGTGCGGGCGGAGCGGACGACCACGGACCGAGGGGACCTGGTGGCCGCCTGATCGGGCCGGTCGCCGCGCTGGAAGCCTTGCCACAAGGCACACTTGGCCCATGCTGCACATGCGGATCCTGTCGCCGGCGGCGATGACCGACGACGTGATCGACATCCTCGACCGGGACACCGGGGTGAGTGGGCTGGCCGTGGTGCGCGGCTCCTCGCTGAAGCCGCCCGGCGATTTGGTGCTGGCGGAAGTCGCGCGGGAAGCGGGTAACGACGTCATCAACGAATTGCGCGCGCTCGGGGTGCACCGGGAAGGCAGCATCGAAGTCGACCAGGTGCGAACCTGGCTGTCGCGCAGCGGTTTCGATGCCGAGATGCGCACGCCGGGCAGCAGCGCGGACGCGGTGGTGTGGGCCGAGGTCGCGCAGCGCTCTTACGAGGAAACCGAGCTCAACTGGACCTACCTGAGTTTCATGACGATGGCGACGATGATCGCCGCCATCGCGATCGTGCTCGATTCACAGATCTTGGTCATCGGCGCCATGGTGCTCGGCCCGGAGTTCGGCGCCATCGCCGCGCTCGGCGTCGCGCTGGTGCGCCGCCGTTCCGTACTGTTCGGCCACGCGGTGCGCACCCTGCTGCTCGGTTTCGCGGCGGCCATCGTCGTGACATTCCTACTGGTGCTGATCGGCCGCGGGCTCGGCTGGATCACTATCGAGGACGTGACGGGGCCGCGGCCGGGCACGGCGTTCATCTACACGCCGGACAAATGGTCGTTCATCGTCGCGGTGATCGCTGCCGCCGCGGGCGTGCTCGCGCTGACCTCGGCGAAGGCGTCCGGGCTCGCCGGTGTCTTCATCTCGGTGACCACGGTGCCCGCCGCCGGAAACATCGCGCTCGGAGTGGCTTTCGGCGTCGGCGATGCGATCTTGGGGAGCGCTTTGCAGCTCATGCTGAATCTGTCGGGCATGGCGCTGGCGGGATGGGCGACCCTGGCGTTTCAGCAGGCCGTGTGGTCGCGTGTCTCCGTGCGTCGGGCCAAGGCGATGAGCAGGCCGCGCCGGATGCTGTGAGTCCGCGCTCAGGCCGCGATCAGTCCGACGCGTGCCGCGCGCGAAAGGCCGCAACGACCCGCCGGATCATTTGCTCGCGCTGTTCCATTGCATGCCCCAGCGGTACGCCTCGTCGATATGGCGCTGGGTTCCGTTGATGTACTGCACTTCTCGGTGCACCGTGATGCCGGGGCCGTTGTTCTGCAGCAGCGCGACGGCGCAGGAACGGGCGCCGCTCACCGGGGAATCGAGGCGCACCTCCACCTGCGGCCCGTTGCTGGGGAAGAGGGTGACCACGCCGTCGGCGGCGGCCCAGTTCGGCACGCCCTCGTAGATGAAGGCGAAAATCAGGATGCGCTTGAACAATTCGGGTCGCGCGAGATCGATCTGCATGTTCTCGCCCGCCGCGATGGCGCCGCTGCGGTCGTCGCCATCGAGCTGGATATACGGCTCGCCGCGCAGGGATCCGAAATTCTCGCCGACCGCCTGCACGACGCCCTTGGCGCCGTTGGCCAGTTCGTAGAGGCAGCCGAGATCGAGATCGACCGGCTTGGATCTGCGGAGGAATCCCTTCGCGCCACGTGACCAGTTCAGATTGACCCGCAACACCCCTTGCTGCTCACCGGGTTTGGTGAGGTTGATGCTCGGGGTGGCCTTGGACAACGTCACCTTCGGCAGATTCACACCGCCGGACTGCTGCTCGGACGCCATGCGCGATCCCCCTCGGAAAAGAGAAGCGGCAACGGCTTTCCTCCGGGGAGGATCCGCTGCCGCTTCGAGTTCGTCGGCTGTCTGCCGGAAATCAGCCTACCGGGGTGACAGCTCGCTCGCTCTCGAGTTCTTCCTCGTCGCCACCCTCGCGCTTGTTGCGAATCACGCTGCTGATGAACGCGGCGCCGATGAAGGCCACACCGATCATGCCGGTGACGAGCTCGTTGACGTGCACGCCGATGGAGATCAGCAGGATCGCCGCGAGCGCGCCGATCGCCCAGTGCGCGCCGTGCTCCAGGTACACGTATTCCGAGAGCGTGCCCTTGCGCACCAGGTACACCGTGATGGACCGGACGAACATGGCGCCGATCAGGCCGAGGCCGAGCGCGATGACGATCGGGTCGGAGGTGATGGCGAACGCGCCGATCACGCCGTCGAAGGAGAACGAGGCGTCCAGCACTTCGAGGTAGAGGAACAGGAAGAAGCCCGCCTTACCGGTGGCCTTGGCCAGCTCGGACGGTCCGCCCTCGTGTTCCTCGGTGTGGAACATCGAGCCGAGCCCGTCCACCGCGATGTAGACGATCATGCCGAGAACGCCCGCGACCATCACGGTGGCGCGCTTGTCGTCGGGGGCGATGAACTCCGCGGTCAGCACGAGACCGATGCCCGCGACGACGACCGAGAGCATGTCTAGCTTGCCCGCCTGCGCCAGCGGCCGTTCCAGCCAGCCGAGCCAGGTGATCTCGCGCTCCTCGAAGATGAAGTTCAGGAACAGCAGCGCCAGGAACATGCCACCGAACGCCGCGATCTGCGGGTGCGCGTCGGTGAGCAACGTCTCATAGCTCGGGCTGCCGTCGGGGAAGTAGGGCGCGTCGCCGGCAGGCGGGTTGAGCGCCAGGTCGAGCGCGCGCACCGGGTCGAGGCCCGCGGTGATCCACACGATCGCCAGCGGGAACACCAGGCGCATGCCGAAGACCGCGATCAGGACGCCGATGGTGAGGAAGATGCGCTGCCAGAAATCGCTCATCCGTTGCAGGACGGTTGCGTTGATGACAGCGTTGTCGAACGACAGCGAGACCTCGAGAATGCCGAGGATCGCGCAGAGCGCCAGGGCCGTGGGGCCACCGTACAAGAACGCCACCACCAGGGACACCACGGTGACGAGGCCGGACAGGCCGAAGATGCGCAGGACCACGCGTGGACCTTTCGTGAATGGGAGCTGAAACGGCGAGATTGATACCAGCGTGGCCGTTGGACCGCCGGATGTCCAACGAATGTGCCCGGCACGATAGCTGCCCCGGTTGCACGACGAGGGGGCTCGTCGTGCGAGCCCCCTCGTGTTGAGCGTGTCTTCGTTAGACGTTCACGCCGTAGTCACGAGCGATGCCGGCGAGACCGGAGGCGTAGCCCTGGCCGATGGCGCGGAACTTCCACTCGGCGCCGTTGCGGTAGAGCTCACCGAAGACCATGGCGGTCTCGGTCGAGGCGTCCTCGCTCAGGTCGTAGCGGGCCAGCTCGGTGCCGTTGCTGCGGTCGACGACGCGGATGTAGGCGTTGCGCACCTGACCGAACGACTGCTGACGGGTGTCGGCGTCGTAGATCGAGACCGGGAAGAAGATGCTCTCGATGGTCGGCGGGGTGTTGGCCAGATCGACGTTGATGACCTCGTCGTCGCCCTCGCCCTCACCGGTGCGGTTGTCGCCCGCGTGCTCGATGGCGCCCTCCGGGGAGCGGAGGTTGTTGAAGAACACGAAGTGCTGGTCGCTCAGCACCTTCTTGTCGCCGCCGGTCGCGATCGCGCTGGCGTCCAAGTCGAAGTCGGTACCGGTAGTGGACCGAAGATCCCACCCCAGGCCGACGGAAACAGCAGTAAGGTTAGGCGCCTCCTTGGTCAGCGAGACGTTGCCGCCCTTGGACAAACTGACACCCATGCGGGATCCCTTTCATTAGTCCGTCTGTGATTCCCAGCATGTCCGAATCGCCGGGTACGACCTACGACAGTAGTAGGTTTCGGCGAACTTGCGTAGGAACTGGGGCAACCCCGGAGAACAGGAAGATCTCCTACCATCGGGGCGTGGTAGGGCGCAGGCGGGGCTGGTTCCGGTCGTCCGGGAACAGCGAATGGATCGAGCGCGCGCGGGCTGGACTCGCGGACGCGTTCCTCGACATGGACCGGCGCCAGAGCGCGGCGGAGGCCGCGGTGCACGCGTCGGGGGAAGTCTTCCCCGAACGCGGGTTGCCCGCTGCGTGGGAACCGGTGCGTGCGCGCTGCTACGACGCGGCGGGCGCGTATCTGGCGCTGACCGAGGAACTCGAGGCGGCGCAGCGGGACGGGACCGAGATCGCCGACGGTCAGCGGCGGGCCGATACCGTCACCGGGCAGCTGGTCGACGCGGCCCGCGCGGTGGACGAGTTCTATCGCGGCAATCAGGCCGGTCTCGAGGACGCCGTCGCGATCGTGCGGTCGGTGCCGCAGCTGGCGCAGCAGGTGAAGGTGGCGGCCGCCGCGGTGCGCGGCCAGGCCGCCGACTCCGAGTACGCCGAGTATCCGTCGGTGCGCCTGCGCGCGGCCGCCGTCGATGAGGCGCTGGTCACACTGGAATCGGCCGGCAGCGGCGCCGGATCGGGATCGGGTGCGGTCCGCGCGGCCGCGAATCGGTTGGACGCCGCAACCAAGGAATTGGCAGAAGCGTTGGCGCAGGCCCCATCTCGGCTCGGGGCGGCGAATACGGCGCTCACCTCGGTGGATACCAGGTTGTCCGCGGTGCGCAACCGGGCCGAGGGGGTCGGGCCCGCCTACTCGGCGTTGCTGCGGGAATTCAATGCTGCGAGTTCGGCGGATCTGGCCAACAATGGGCGGGAATGCCAGCAAGCCATCGATGCCGCCGCCGAAGCTCTCGTCGGCGCGCGCGCCGCATCGGTCGCGAAGAACCCGGAGTCAGCCCTTGAATTGACCGCTACCGCGCGGGGGAACCTCGCCAGGGCCGAGCAGCTGATCGACGCCGTCACCAAGCGGCTCGAGCTGTTGCGCTCGGTTCGTGAGGACCCGCAAGACAAGGCCAAAGCCGTACGATTCAGATTGCGAGACGCGCAGATGCTCGCGGTGAGTCGCGGCCTCGCGGGCGAATGGGGGTCTGTGCTGGACGCCCAGGCCGAGCGAATCGAAAGAATCACCGAAACACTGTCGGGGCGGCACCCCGATTACTGGGCCTATGTGGCGGAACTCGATGCCGTCACCGAATTCATAGCCGGGGTAGTGGATCGAATGAGAAAGCAAGCAGGACCACGACGAGAATGAGGACGGAGCACCGATGACCGCTCCCGTCGCCGTCCAGCAGGAAGTATCCCTGCGGAAGCGACTGCCGCTGCGCCACTTTCGGCAGCTGCAAGGCCCCGATGCCAGACATCTGTTCCACCGGCAGCCCGAGCCGTTCGGTGACAACACCGACCGGGATCTGCTCGCGTACGGGCTGGGCGCCACCCTGTACGCGCCTGCCACCAGACCCGACCTCGCCGAGACCATCAGACGCCGCGCCGAGCGCGGCGTCTGCTCGATGGTGATCGATCTGGAAGACGCCGTCGCCGATCACGAGGTGGAATTCGCCAAGAGCCAGGCGGTCACCGCGCTGGCGGAATTGGCGGCGAGCCCGGAACCCAACCCGCTGCTGTTCATTCGTGTGCGCGAGGCCGGCGCCATCGACGAGATCGTCGATCGGCTCGGGGCGGGTGCGCCCGCGCTCACCGGGTTCGTCTTCCCGAAGTTCGACAGCCGCACCGGCCTGGATTACTTGGAGGCGCTCGAGTCCGCGGTCGAGAGTTTGCGGCGGCCGCTCTACGGCATGCCGGTGCTGGAGTCGGCGGCGCTGGTGCACCGCCAGACCCGCGATCAGGAGCTGACGCACATCGCGGCCATGCTGGCCGAACACCGGGAGCGGGTGCTCGCGGTGCGGGTCGGCGCCACCGACATGTGCTCGACTTTCGGCATCCGCCGCGACCGCGACCTGACCATCTACGACGTGCGCGTGGTCGCGGACGTCATCGCCGACATCGTGAACTACCTGGGCCGCGCCGACGGAACCGGATTCGTCATCACCGGGCCGGTGTGGGAGTACTTCGCCGATCACGAGCGGATGTTCCGCCCGCTGCTGCGCACCGCGCCGTTCGAGGAGTCCGACGCGGTGCCGTTCCGGCAGTACCTGGTCAGCCGGGATCTGGACGGCCTGCTGCGCGAGATCACGCTGGACCGCGCCAACGGCATCCAGGGCAAGACGGTGATCCACCCGTCGCACGTCGCCGCGGTGCACGCGCTGTCGGTGGTGTCGCACGAGGAGTACTCCGACGCGCTGGACATCCTCCAGGTCGACGTGGGCGGCGTGGCTGCCTCGGGCTACCGCAACAAGATGAACGAAATGCGCCCGCACCGCAGTTGGGCCCGCCAGACGCTGCTGCGGGCCAGGGTGTTCGGCGTGGCGAACAAGGGAGTGTCGTTCGTGGATCTGCTCACGGCGTTGGTGAAGGTATGAGTGGACCCTGGGCTACCCGAACACTCGGCATCGAACTGCATCACCTGTCCTGCCACGGCACGAGCTCCGATGGCGTGCTGCCCGCGGAGCTGTCGATCGAGATGCTGATCGAGCCCGGCCTGCGGCGCAATCCGCGCCGGGCGCACCTGCTGGTCTCGACGGTGCTCGGCAAGCACCTGCCCACCGACCCGAGGGTGGTGCTCGACGCGGGCAACCGACTCGGTGATCTGGTGCGCGCTGTACTCGACGAGCGCGCGGGCGGAGCGACGGCGGATGCCGTCGTGCTCGGATTCGCCGAGACCGCAACGGGTCTCGGCCACACGGTGGCGGCGCGGATCGGCGCGAGGTGTTATCTGCATTCGACGCGCCGTGACGTGCCGGAGGCCGACACCCTGACAGGTTTCGAGGAGGGCCACTCGCACGCCACCTCGCACCTGCTGCAACCCGCGCCCGCCGAGATCTTCCGCAACGAGCTGCCGCTGGTCCTGGTGGACGACGAAATCTCCACCGGCGCAACGGCGATCGACGCCGTGCGCGCGCTGCACGAGTTCTCCCCGCGCTCGCACTACGTGCTCGCCTCGCTGGTGGACATGCGCACCGCCGAGGACCGCGCCCGGTTCGAGATCGCGGCGGCCGAGCTCGGCGCCCGCATCGACACCGTGTGTCTGGCTTCGGGTTTGACCAAGCTGCCCGACGGTCTGGTCGAAGCCGTCACCTCGATGCCCGATCCGGCGTTGAATCCGGTGACGGCGCAGCGCGGTTCGTTCGGGAGAATCGAATTGCCTTGGCCTGCTTCGGTGCCGGAAGGCGGGCGGCACGGCATCCTGCACGCGGAGACCGCGGCCTTCGAATCGGCCGTCGCCGGGGCGGTCGCGGTGCTGACCGCGCGCCTCGCGATCGACGCGCCGGATCGGCCGGTCATCGTGCTCGGCCACGAGGAGCTGATGTATCTGCCGCTGCGGTTGGCGGCGGCGCTGGCCGAGTCGGGCATTCCGACCCGGTACCAGACCACCACCCGTTCGCCCGCCTACGTGCTGGACGAGCCCGGGTACCCGTTGCGGCGCGGATTCCGTTTCGTCGCACCGGAACCCGATGCCGAAGCGCCGCGCTACCTCTACAACGCCTGCTGGCCAGAGGATTTCGACGCGGAACTGCGCGAGCTGACTTCGGCCGATGCGGCCGACGGCTCGTTCGACGCGGCCGGCGGCGACGGAGAGCCCGCTTCGGAGGGTCGCTCCGCCGAGCCGATCCTGATCGTGGTGCTCGACCCGCCCGCCGACACGCCGGAGCTGATCGCCGACGGCGGCCTGGTCGACGTGCTCACCGCGTCGGGAGCGGATGTGCTCGTCGCGCTCGTGCCCGGCGCCGATCCGCGTAAGTTGGACGTCGAGCGGCGTGCGAAAGCGCAGGTCGCCGCCGTCGGCAGGGAGGTCGAGACGAACAGCGCGGTGGGATTGGAGACGATGACGGAAGCGACACGGGAACCCCGGCTCTCCGGGCCGTTCCCCGCCCCCCTGTACGGGCCCGAGTTCGGGTCGTACGCGGCCGGCGAGGTGCGCTGGCTGCTCAAAGATCTGTCCGACGCCGATCTCGAGGCCGACGTGGCCGAGCGGGAGCGCCGCATCCAAGCGGGCGTCGCGCACTACGCGGAATCGCTGCCGATCGAGTACCAGCCGGACGCCGCCTATCGCAGCCTCTTCGACCAGGTGCTCGCCGAGAGCGCCGAACGGCTGGCGCTCGCCGTGGCGACCGTCTCGGAACTGGTGGTCGCCGAGCGCGGCGATGATGTTGTGCTGGTGTCGCTCGCGCGCGCGGGCACGCCGGTCGGGATCCTGATGAAGCGCTGGTTGCGCTCGGGGCGCGGCGCGCAGCTGCCGAGTCTGGACGTGCCGCACTACGCGGTGTCCATCGTGCGCGACCGCGGCATCGACGCGGTCGCGCTGGATTACCTGGCCCACCATCACGATCCGGCCTCGGTGGTGTTCGTCGACGGCTGGACCGGCAAGGGCGCGATCGCCAAGGAACTGACCGAGGCGCTCGACGCCTACCACGCGGCGGGCGGCGCGCGGTTCGACGACCGGCTGGCCGTGCTTGCCGACCCGGGTCACTGCGTGCGGACCTACGGCACCCGCGACGATTTCCTGATCGCCTCCGCGTGCCTGAATTCCACTGTGTCGGGCCTTATTTCGCGGACCGTGCTGAACGACACGCTCATCGGTCCCGGCGATTTCCACGGCGCGAAGTTCTACCGCGAACTCGCAGGCGACGACGTCTCGAATCGGCTGCTCGAGGCCGTCGAAGGAGCCTTCGACGCCGTGCGCCCCCTGGTGCCGGCCGAGCTCGCCGCGGTGCTCGGCTCCGACCGGACGCCCACCTGGACCGGCTGGGCCTCGGTGGAGCAGGTGCGTGCCGAATACGGCATCACCAGTGTGAATTTCGTGAAGCCGGGGGTCGGCGAGACCACCCGGGTGCTGCTGCGGCGCGTGCCGTGGCGGGTGCTGGTCCGTGCGGCCGACGCCCCCGAGCACGCGCACATCCGAATGCTCGCCGCCGCGCGCGGTGTGCCTGTCGAGGTCGTTCCCGATCTGGCGTACTCGTGCATGGGACTGATCAAGGAAGTACCGAAGTAGATGCTCTTGGTAAGACCGCGAAGACAAGCGCTAGTCGCCACCGATCTCGACCGCACGATGATCTACTCGCGCAACGCTTTCAGCACCGCCGCGGAGGTGCCGACGGTGTGCGTCGAGCATCTGGAGGGCGCGCCGCTGTCGTTCATGACGACGGCGGCGGCGCTGCGCATGCAGACGCTCACCGAACCGGCGGCCGTCATCCCGACGACCACGCGGACCATCAAGCAGTTCAACCGGATTCAGCTGCCGGGCGCGCCCTGGCGCTACGCCATCACGAGCAACGGCGGCAACATCCTGGTCGACGGCGTCCCCGACATGCGCTGGCGCATCGACATCGACGTGAAGGTCCGTCAGAGCGGCGCCACCCTCTCCGAGGTGAGCGCGGAACTGCGCGCCAGGATCGACGAGTCGTGGGTCACCAAATTCCGCGTCGCCGACCATCTCTTCTGCTATCTGGTGGTCAAACCCAAGGCGGTGCCCGAGGGGTTCCTCGCCGAATGGGACGACTGGTGCCGCGAGCGCGGCTGGTCGGCCTCCCAACAGGGCCGCAAGATCTACACGATGCCGCAAACGGTGTGCAAGAGCATCGCGGTGGCCGAGGTGCGCCGCCGCCTGATGGAATCCGGCGAGCTCACCGACGTGGCCAAGACCTTCGCCGCGGGCGACGGCGCGCTGGACGCCGAAATGCTCCGCGCCGCCGACTCCGCCATCCGGCCCCGGCACGGCGAACTCGAGCAACTCAACTGGACCAGTCCGAACCTCACCATCACCCGCGCCAGCGGCATTCTCGCGGGCGAGGAGATAATCAACTGGTTCATCAAGTCGGCGCCCGCCGCCGAGACATAGCTCCGGCATCGTTCCCGGCCGTCCGCGGCGGGTTTCGAGGTCGGACCTCGTCCGACAATGCTCGCGGCACTTGACCGGCGCGGCTCGGACGTCGCGCCGGTCCGTGAACTCAGTAGTGCTGCTGTTGACCCGCGAGCTGCTGGGCGATCACACCCTGGAGGCGTTGCAGGCCGCCGACGGTGACGCCGCTCTGCAGCTGGCCCTCGATCGTGCGCACCAGCGCCGAGTCGCTCATGACCTTCTCGCTGGACTGGATGAGCACCGTTCCCGCGCCGGTGAAGTCGAACTGCCGCTCCTCGCCGGAGTTCACGCCGAAGCGCGCCGCACCCGCCGCCAGGAAGCTGGAGACCCACTGGTGGTCGTAGTGGTGGCTGGGGGAGGGACAGTCGGCCCAGCCGACCAGCGATTCCGGGTCCACCCGCAGCGGCGGCTCGGCGAAAATCACCGGACCGTTGGAGGAGGCGAGGAACTTGCCGGTGCCGATCAGAGTGAGGAACCCGGGCACGATCGACTGCTTCAGCGCGAGACCCGGCTCGAAGGCGAGCAGGTTGGCCGCGCGGATGGTGAGGTTGCCGTCGTCGAGGTCGAAGGAATTGATGTCGTAGCCGCGGTCGCCGATGATCAGCTTGCCGTGGCCCTCGGCCACCACGTAGTCGTTGGTGAACAGCGGCGCCGAGAACTGCTGCGACACCATGTGCATCAGCCCGCCGTGCAGGCCGTGGGTGAGCAGCTGGAAGTTCATCTGGCCGTAGTAGGCGATCATCGCGCCCTTGCGCATGAACCACGGCTTGTTCAGGTCGATGCAGTAGGCGTAGCTGTTTCCGGGGATGTTGTCGCTCTCGCCGAGCGTCATCGGGTTGTGGATCTGGGCCATGGTCACAGCTTCTCTTCCGATGCCTGCACGTAGACGACTCCCTGTCCGACGCAATGCAATTGCATCGCCTCGCCGGAGCCGCGCCCGACCGCGTCACGCCAGCTCAGCGCGGTCTTCAATTCGGTCTGCACATTGCCGTACGCGGCGACGAAAGCCTGCGGGTCGACCACGACCGGATTCGGCCCGCCCACTTGGAGTTCCAGGAATCCGCCGTGCGCGAGCAGCACCGCCGCGCCGTGCCCGGACAACTGCGTGGTGAACATGCCCTGTCCGGTCAGCGCGCCGGACGCCGCGCCGCGCAGCGCGCCCATCAGCCCGCCGCCACCGCCGCCGCCGCCGGAACTCGCCACCGAGACGATCGAACTCTGCAGACCCGCGGTATTGGCAAGCAGCCGTGAGGCTTCCACTCGCAGCGACGCGCCCGGCTGCATCTGCACGACGTGCACCTCGAGCCCGGCGAAGCCGTAGTGCACCTGGCCGTTGCCCTGCGCGAGCATGGTGCGCTCGTGCTCACCCGCCATCATCCGGCCCGCCATGCCCATCAGGCCGCCGCCGCCCATGCCCTGCGCACCCGGAATCTGGTGCGGCGCAAAGGAGATGTCGCCGCTGTAGAACAGCATCGCGCCGCTGCGGGCGACCACGCCGCCCGCCATGCCGACGTCGACCTTGACGACCTTGCCGTTGACTTTCTCGAACATCCCCTGCCCCTTACCGTTCCGCGGGCTGGATCAACACGACGCCCTGGCCTTCCCAGCGCAGCGAGAATGCCTCGCCCGCATCCTGACCCACCATGGTCCGCCAGGAGACGTCGGTGACGAAGGACTGGTTCAGATTGCCCTGCGCCGCGACGAACGCGTCCGGATCGACCACCAGCGGATACTGCGGCGACACCTCGAGGTGGATCAGCGGCCCGCCCGCCGAGAGCAGCGCGACCTGGCCCTGCCCGGTGACGGTGGTGGTGAACAACCCGGCGCCCGTCGATGCGCCGCGCAAGCCCGCGAAACGCACGTCGGTGCGCAGGTTCCCGGCGAAGGCGAGCAACTGCTGCGATTCGACCTGCAGGGTTTCGCCGTTCAGGTTCACCACCGACACGTGCTGGCCGTTCACCGCGAAGAAGACCCTGCCGTTCCCGCCGCATTCCATCAGCGACAGCTTCTCGCCGGTGGCGCGCCGCTTGAGCCCGGCGAGCACGCCGTCGCCTCCGCCGAACCCGGCGGCCTTGAACTGCACGTTTCCCTCGTAGGCGATCATCGACCCGGCTATCGCGCGGACACTCGTTCCGGCGAGATGGGCCTCGACCACCTTCTTCGACTGTTCGAAAAGTTGTGCCATCTGGGGTTTGCCCTGCTGTCTCTTCGGGAACATGGGTCGTCGTCACGTTCCGCTGCCAGCGGTCACTGTAACGGACACAGGCGGTTCGCTGCGCCGTGCGCGGCGTTTACTCCGGCGGTGGCCGGGCCGTTTCTCGTAGAGTGGCAACCGTACGCACCGACAAGCGAAGGGTCGACCTTGTCCGCAACACTCGCCAAGGGCCAGAACGGTCCACTGGCCACCAACGACGTGGTGATCTCCGTCCAGTTGTCGGCACCGGCGGACCTGTCCGCGCTGCTGGTGACCGAGCGTGGCAAGGTCCGCTCGGACGCGGACTTCGTCTTCTTCAACCAGCCGTCCGGCCCCGGCGTGAACCTGCAGCCCGCACCGGCGGGCCAGCCCGCCTCGTTGGCCGTGTCGCTGAACGCGGTGCCCGCCGATATCGACCAGATCCGCGCGGTGATCACCCTCGACGACGCCTCCAGCAATTTCGGCAGGTCCGCGCCGCCGACCGCCGTCGTCTCCGATTCCAGCGGTAATCAGTTGTACGAGTACCGGATCGAAGGGCTCGCCTCCGAGTCCATCGTGATCGCGCTCGAGCTGTACCGCCGCCAGGGGTCATGGAAGGTGCGCGCCGTCGGCCAGGGCTACGCGGGCGGTTTCGCCGCGCTCGTCACCGACCACGGCGTCACCGTCGACGAGGCGCCCGCGGCGCCGCCGCAGCCGACCCAGACCGCGCAGCAGACCCAGGTCGCACAGCCGACGCACAATCCGCCGCCGACGTCCCCGGCCCAGCAGTCGCCGCAGCCCGCGGCCACCGGTTCCTACCCGCCGCCGCCCGGACCCGGGTACGCGCCCCCGCCTGGCGGTGGCTACCCGCCGCCGCCCGGACCGGCCACCGCGCAGCAGCCCACCGGCGAGGTGAGTCTGAGCAAGGACCGCCCGGTCAGTTTGCAGAAGGGCCAGCGCGTCACGCTGCGCAAGGAAGGCGGCCAGGCGCTGACCTTCGTGAAGATGGGTCTCGGCTGGGATCCGGTGCAGAGCCGCGGGATGTTCGGCAACCGCACGGTCGACATCGATCTCGACGCCTCGGTGATCATGTTCGCCGACGCCAACCCGGCCGACTACGCCTATTACGGCCAGCTGTCCTCGAAGGACGGCTCGGTGCGTCACCAGGGCGACAACCTCACCGGCGAGGGGGAGGGCGACGACGAGGTCATCCTGGTCGACCTGACCAGGATTCCGGCGCACATCACCTCGCTGATATTCATCGTGACCTCCTACAAGGGCCACACCTTCGAGCAGGTGCGCAATGCCTTCTGCCGCCTCGTCGACGGATCCAACAACGCCGAACTCGCCAGGTACACCATGGCGGGCGGTATGGCGTTCACCGCGATGGCGATGGCGAAGGTGTTCCGGGTCGGCGGCGACTGGAAGATGCAGGCGCTCGGCGAGGGCTTCCCGGCCAAGCATCCCGGCGAGGCGATTCCCCAGCTGGGCCGCTTCCTCTGAGGAAGGCTTGTCCGGGTAACTCGCGAAGAGCATGGCAGACAACGTGATTCAGCTGAAGGCAGGCCAGAACATCCCGCTTTCCGGTGAGGTGCTTCGATTCGGCGTGAAAGCCGGTACCGCGCTGGATGTTTCCGCACTGGTGGTGGCGGAGAACCTGCGCGTTCTCGACGCGGTCGACTTCGTCTTCTACAACCAGCCGAGCACCGGCGGCGTCGCGCTGACCGGTGACGAGGTGACCATCACCCTGGCCGAGGTGCGCGCCGACGCCAAGGCGGTGCTGCTGGTGGTCAGCGCCGATGCCGCCGCGCCTGGCGGCGGCGAGCTCGGTCCGGTGACCGCGTCGCTGGCCGAGAACGGCACGATCACCGCCGAATTCGCAATCCTGCCCGCCGCTGGCGAGGCGGCAATGATTTGCCTCGAGGTCTATCGGCGCGGCGACGCGTGGAAGGTTCGTGCCGTCGGTCAGGGCTACGCGGGCGGGCTGCCGGTTTTGTTGCCCGCGCACGGCGTCGCGGTGTCCGGCGGAGCCGACGCGAGCGCGCACGCACCGCATCCCGAGGGCGACCGCGCGGCCATCGCAAGCCCCCGGCAGTCCCAGCATCCGGCCGAGACTCCCGTGCTGGAGGTCTCGCACGGGCTGGAACGGCTGTGGATGATCTTCGAGGACGCGGCGCGCTCGGCCGCGGCGCTCGTCTCGGCACGCGACTACGCCGCCAAACGGCTGGACGAGGAGCTCTCCGCCGCGGTCTCCGATCCCGCGACGAGGAACACGCCGATCGCCGAGGCGAAACGCAGTGAGGCGCAACGGCGCAGCGACGAACTCGTTGCCGTCGCCGAAGGCAATCACCGGCGCGACAGCGAGCATCTGATGCGCGAGCTCGCCGACGCCGACCGGTTGCTGCCGCCCGCGCTGGCCTCCTGGTCGTCACCGGCATGGGAGGGCAACGCCAAGGTCAGTGATGGCATCCGCCTCGGCGAGCTGTACGCGCTCGAACGCGGCCCGCTGCGGATTCCGTACTGCGTTCCGGTGCCGCTGACCCGGCCGCTGTGGATCGACACGGAGCGGTCGGCGGCGGTGGTTCCGGTGGTCGGCGCGCTGCTGGCCCGGCTGCTCGCATCCGATCCCGGCAAGCGCACCCGCATCGATGTCATCGACCTGACCGGTGCGTTCACCGGACTGCTCGCGCCGCTCGCGCCGGTGCTCAACGGTCCGCCGATCACCGACCACGGCGAGATCTCGCCGCGCCTGCAAGCCCTGGTCGACGCGGCGGAGCTGGCCGAGATGGCTTACACCAGTGGTGCTTTCACCCCGCCCGCCGAGCATCGGGTGCTGCTGGCCGCCGACTTCCCGCACGGGTACCAGGCCTCCGACGCCCAACGCATTTCCGCGCTGACCCTGCGCGGCGATCTGATCGGGCTGTCCATCGTGATCGTCGGCAGCGACGAATCCGAATCGCCGGACGGTACCGTGGCGGCGCTCTCGCAGGCCTGCCGTCATCTGCCGACCGTCGAGGACACGCCGCTGTTCGATCCGTGGACCGGCAGCGCGTGGCAGCTGGAACTCGATCTGCTGCCGCGGGATCCGCAGCTGGCGGCGAAGCTGTTGCGCTCGGAGTAGCGGCGCGGTCGCGTTCGCCGGTCGGCGCATCGCGAATCCGCTTGCGGCGCCGACGCGCTCGCAGACACACGGCCGTGCCGCTGCTGCAACGGTGATCCGCTGCGGCTGACGGGTCGGCCGGTGTGGTGACGGGTCAACCGCTGGGGTGAGAGGTCACCCGGTGCGATGACGGGTCAGCCGGTGCGGTGACGGTTAGCCGGTGCGCGCCAGAGTCGCCTTGGGGCGCAACGGCTCCGGCAGCCAAGGCAGCAGTGGGTCGGCGGTGCGATCGAATACGCCGCCGATCGGGTCGTCCACGAAATCGCGGCGCACCAGGTCTTCGCCCGGCCGGTAGATCTGGCGGACGATCAGCGCGCACAGTCCGATCACCGCGAGGTCGCGCAGCACGACGGTCCCGGTGAACCATTGCTCGGGCAGGCCTTTGCGGTCGAGGCCGAGGTAGTAGAACATGCGCGGCACCCAGACCAGCGCATCGATGGTCATCCAGGCCAACAGGATTCGGCGGTGCGGCAGCGCGAGCACGGCCAGCGGCACCAGCCACAGCGAATACTGCGGGCTCCACACCTTGTTCGTCAGCAGGAACGCCGCGACGACCAGGAAGCACAGCTGGGCGAGGCGCGGGCGGCGCGGCGCGGCGAGGGCGATGTAGGCGATCGCGGCGCAGGCCAGTACGAACAGCAGCAGCGAGACCGCGTTCAGAATGGACGGCGGCTCACCGTGGTCGAGTTCGCCGTCGAAACCGGGCCAGCCGGTGAACGAGGTGATCACGTTGTAGATGGAGTCCGGGTCGGCGTGCCTGGTGGTGTTGAGCCGGAAGAACTCCCGCCAGCCGTTCGGATACAGCAGCGCGATCGGCAGATTCACCGTCAGCCAGGTGGCCGCCGCGGCCACCACCGCGATGATGGCAGCGCCCAGCGGACGGAAGCCGAAGAACTGGATGCGGGAGGGCGTTTCGCGCAGCCAGGTCAGCGCCGCGCGCAGGCTGTCGATATCGCGGATGCGCAGTCCGATCCTGGTGCTCGGCACCCGGTGCATCGGATCGACCCGCAGGCACAGCATCACGATCGGGCCGAGCAGCAGCAGCGGATAGAGCTTCGTCGCGCCGCCGAGTCCGAGCAGCACACCGGCCAGCACGGGCCTGCGCCGCGCCCAGGCGAGCAGTCCGGTGGCGGCGAAGGCGGTCGCCAGCGGGTCGAAGTTGGTGAACGCGTGCACGATCACCAGCGGCGAGCACGCGACGAGCGCCGCGTCCCAGATCCGGCGCCCGGCGAGCAGCGCCGAGGCCCACACGGTCACCAGCCAGGCCACGGCGAGGCCGAACGCGACGACGTTGAAGTAGATGACCACCTGTAGCGCGCCGGGCAGCGGCAGCGCGTCCCACGTCTTGGCGAGCTGCATGGACACGTACTGGTACAAGCCGGAAAGCACCGGGTATTCCATGTACCTGGTCTCGCGACCGCCGTCCGGGGTCTGCTCGACCCAGGCCTTCTTGTACGGGAACGCGCCTTCGTCGAGGCGTTCGGCGCCGTACAGCGGCACCGTGTCCGAATAGCACATCGCGACGTACTGGCGGCCGTTGTTCCAATCCAGCGTCAGCGAGCCGTTGCCCGCCTCGGTCTGCTGGATGCAACCCGCCTTGCTGGCCCAGCCCAGCGCCAGGAACACCACGGTGAAGGCGAGGATCACCCGCAGCGGCGTCCAGAAGCGGACCCGGCCGATCAGCGCGTGATCGCCCACCGGCCCGCCGACGACGGTGCTCAGTTGCGCGGCGAGGGAATCGTTGCGGCTCGGGCGATCCCGCGCATCGGCCGAGCGCAGGTCGGGCGCCAACGGCGCGGGCGCCGCGTAGTGTGTCCCGCCGCCCGAGCCCCCGCCGGAGCGCACGGCCTGGCCTGTCCGCACGTCCACCACTTGCTGATCGGTCACGGAACCCGAGCCTAATAGGTCCGGCCGAACGACCCCCAGACGCAGGCCCGCCCCGGGCGGTTGGCACCACCCGGGGCGGGGTGTGGACTACGCGACGAACGTCGTCCGCTGTGCGGACTAGCGGCTGCGCGTCGGCTGGGAGCTGTTCGAGCCCTCTTCCTGGCCGCTGTTTCCGTTTCCGGTTCCGCCAGGACGCGGCGAGCCCGTTTGGGTCGGCGAGCTGCCGTCGGTCGGCGCGACCGGCTGGCCCGGCAGCGGGCCCGGGTCCTGCTCACGTTGTTGCTGCTGCTGCGGGCGCGGGTTGGGCTGCACGCCGGGGACCGGGATGGTGATGCCGGGCAGGATCTCCACCTGGGTCGGCGCGATCACGACCGGCGGTGACGGGGCGTCGACCGTCGACGGCGGGGTGTACGGCGCGGTCCACTCGGGAACGCCCGCCTGGCCCTTGATCGGCGCCGGCTTCGGGAAGGTCTCGGTCGGGCTGCCTTGCAGCGCACCGTCCATGGTCGACTTCCAGATGTCCGACGCCAGGCCGGAACCGTAGATCATGGCGCCCGCGTAGTTGCGCAGCGGCGAGTTGTCCACGCTGCCGACCCACACGGCGGTGGACAGCGATGGTGTGTAACCGACCATCCAGGTGTCCTTGTTCTCGCCGGTGTCGCCGAGCTGGGCGGTGCCGGTCTTGGACGCCGATTCGCGACCGCCTGCCAGGCCGTGGTTGCGCGAGTAGCCCGCGATCGGCTTCATCGCCGCGGTCACGTTGTCGGCGACCGCCGCCGAGACGCGCTGTTCGCCCGCGACGTCGCCGCGGTCGAGCAGCACCTGACCGTCGGCGGTCACCACCCGCTGCACGAAGTGCGGCGCGTGGTACATGCCGGAGGCCGCCAGCGTGGCGTAGGCGGAGGCCATATCGAGCGCGCGGGCCTGGTACTGGCCGAGCACGATGCCGTTGTTCGGGCCTGCGCCGCCCGGCTCGGACAGCGTCTTGCCGACGCCGGGCAGCTCCTCGGGAATGCCGAGCTTGTGGCCCATGTCCGCGATCTTCTGCGGACCGTTGCCCATGTCCAGCTGCATCCGGTAGAAGCTGGTGTTCAGCGAACGCTTGAGCGACTCGGCGATGGTGCACATGCCGCAGGACTCGCCCTCGACGTTGGTGATCTTGATGCCGTTCACCGTCAGCGGCGAGCTGTCGTACATCTGCGACAGCGGAATGCCCTGCTCGAGGTTGGCGGCCAGGCCGACCACCTTGAACGAGGAGCCGGTCTGCAGTGGCGCGTTGGCGAAGTCGTAGCCCTGACCGTCGTTACCGCCGTAGTACGCCTTCACCGCGCCGGTGCGCGGATCGATCGACACCACCGCGGTCCGCAGCTGCTCGGGCTCGCCCTGCATCTTGCTCGTCGCTGCGTCGACCGCGGCCTGCTGCGCCTTCGGATCGATGGTCGTGGTGATCTGCAGGCCCGCGGTGTTGAGCTGCTGTTCGCTGATGCCCGCGGACGCGAGCTCCTCGAGCACCTGGGTCTTGACCAGGCCCTCGGGTCCGGAATCCAGCGTCTTGTCCTGGGTCTGCGCGAGCGGGCTCACCTGCGGGTACTGCATGCCCTGCCGGTCGGTGGCCTTCAGGTTGCCGCCGTCGACCATGCCGTCGAGCACGTAGTTCCAGCGCGTCTTGGCGCCCTCCGGGTTCTTCTCCGGATCCAGCAGCGAGGGCAGCTGGATGGTGGCGGCCAGCACCGCGCCCTCGGCGACGGTCAGATCCTGCACCGGCTTGCTGAAGTAGGCCTTGGCCGCCGCGTCGATGCCGTAGGCGCCGCGACCGAAGTAGATGGTGTTCAGATAGGCGGCGAGGATCTCGTCCTTGCTCCACTGCCGCGCCATCTTCGCGGAGATGACCAGCTCGTGCATCTTTCGGGTGAGTGAGCGCTCGTCACCGACCAGCGCGTTCTTCACGTATTGCTGAGTGATCGTCGAGCCACCGCCAGCGCTCTCCTTGCCCAGCACGTTGTCGCGGGCCGCGCGCACGAAGCCGGAGATGGAGAAGCCAGGATTGGTGTAGAAATCCCGGTCCTCGGCCGCGATCACGGCGTTGCGCACGTGCGGCGGGATCTGCTCGATCGTCACGTCGGTGCGGTTGCCCTGCGGCGGGACCACCTTGCTGAGCACCGTGCTGCCGTCGGCGGCGTAGATCATCGCGACCTGGTTGGTCTTCAGATCGCCCGGTTGCGGCACCGACACCGTGGAGTAGGCGACCAGGAAGACGGCGCTCGGCACCACGATGGCGAGGGCGATGAGCACGTAGAGCGTCCTGCGGATCATCTTCCAGGGAACCCTCTTCGCACCAGGCCGCTTGCCCGCCCCGCCGGAACCACCGTCACCGCCGCCGTTGCGGCGCGGCGGCGGACCCGAGGGCGGCTGGCCGGACTGCGCGCGGCGCTCGCCGGTGGCGGGACCGTGCGGACGACGGTCGCGGTCGACGGCGAGCCGCTGGCCCGTGTTCGGCCGCGCGCCGCCCGCGGGACGGACGGCGGCGCTCGGACCGGATCGCCGGTCGCGCTCGGCGATCGCCTCGCTCAGCGAGTTGGGCCGGGGCGCGCCCTGCGGATTCTGGCCGGGGCGCTCGATGCGCTGGGTCGCGCCCGCGGCGCCGCCGGGTGTGCCGTTCGGCTGCGGACGATCCTGCGGGGGACGACCCTGCGGCGGGCGACCCTGCGGAGGACGACCCTGCGGGGGACGACCCTGCGGCGGCGGGCCGGGACGATGCGGCGGTTGCTGACCGCGCGGACCACCGTTGGGTCCACCCTGCGGTCCGCCGGGACGCGGGCCGCCCTGCGGGCCACCCGGGCGCGGACCGCCCGGCGGCAGCGGACGGAAACCGGGTGGGGGCGCTTGACGCTGGCCGGAAGTCGGGTTCGGAGACGGATGTGAACTTCGCTGAGTACGGCCGCCGTGCGGTTCATCGCCGTGGGGGGAAGTCTCGTAAGGCGAATTCACTGACAAGATCTCCATAACTCGTATCGGTCAGGTTGGCTCGGTGCGGTCACGGGCACCGCGGCGGACACGTGCAGGCTCCGCATGTCACCCGACTGGCAGATGACCAGGCACATCACTCGGCGGCGGTACGTCGGTTCGCTCGCGTACCCGTACGGCGACGCGTGGGCGCGGGGGCACTGCCGAGCACATAGGACTGAACCAGATGATTCCAGCTGCAGGTCCGGCATACCTCGACGACATGCACCGAGAACTCCTCGCGAGTCTCGGCGAGCCGCATCAGCTCCTCCGGTGTGCGAGCCGAACCAGCCACCGGTCCGAGGCCGTCGCCGTAGACCCAGGATACGAGGGTGAGCTGTTCTTTCCGGCAGATAGGGCACGTGACCTCGCTCCCCCGACCGTGGAACTTCGCCGCACGCAGGAGATAGGGATTTGCATCACATACCTCGGCGACATCGACCCGGCCCGCATAGACGTCAGCCAGCAGCGACCGGCGCCGGAGCGCATAGTCGACCACCTGCCGCTGAATTCGCACGCCAACCAGAGTAGCGGGGTGCGGGCGACGACGCCTCGCTCCGCTCGGCTTTCGTCGCCCGCACCGGACGTCGGTTCGCGACCCGCGGCGCTCCGCTTCCCGGGTCGACCTGCGCCTTTCAATGTTTCGGGGGGCGAGGACGCCTCGCGCTGCTCGGCTTGCATTGGCCGCACCGGAGGTTGGTTCCCGATCCGGGGCGCTCTGCTTCCCGGGTCGACCTGCGCCTTTCAACTTGTCGCCGAGCGAGGACGCCTCGCTCTGCTCGGCTTGTCCAGTCCGTGAGTGGCGCAGATCCGTGACATTTATTGCACATGTCGCGTCATTTCGCTCGGCATCTGCCGTCCGCACTAGACGGTGGTTCAGGACAAGGCGATCCGTTTCCGTGGTGTACAGGGGCCTTGCGGAGGTCGGCGCCGGACTCGCTCGTTGCCCGATCGCTCCCTATTTTCCGAGGCGACGTGCACGAATCGGCGCCGTGCGTGGTCTTCGCCTCGTTCGGTTTCGCGGGAACCGTTCTCGGCGGGCATGTTCTGTTTACGATTCGTGTGTGTCCACCGGTAGCAAGGGGCGCATGCGAGCGCGTGATCTGGACCGCGTGAATGCATGCGGTCTGCTGGATGCGGCCTACGCGGAAGGCCAGCTCGGAGCCGACGAGTATCGCGAGCGGACGGCGAAAGCGGGGCGCGCCAAGACCGTTGGGGAGCTGGCGCGGCTGACGAGTGATCTGCAAATTCCCGCCGCCGCGCGCGACCTGGTGCCGGGCGGGTCGGCCAAGACGCGGAAACCCTCGCGCCGAAGCCGAACCCGCGCGAGTTATCCGGACCACACCCGGGCGCGGAATGCCGATCGCGCCAACACGATTCGGGTGCTCGATGACGCGCACGGCGAAGGGCAGCTCGACGCGGACGAGCACCAGGCGCTCACCGAGCTGGCTTCCGAGGCGAAAACCCTGGGCGAGCTGGGTGCGTTGGTGGCCGATGTGCAACGCGTCGCCGAAGCGCCGCCGCCGAGCCCCCCGCGTTCGAGCCGGAACCTGCGGTTCCGTGCCGCGGTGGGCGTCGCGGCCGTGCTCGGGGTATGGGCCGGGTATTTCGCCGCGGGGCGCGACGATCGCGCGGTCTCGGCGCAGGCCGCCCCCGTCGAGCCGGGCACGGTGCAGCCGCTGGTGCTGCCGAGGCCGGAGCTGTACACCGTCGCGGGGATGACCCTCTACCGCGACGAATACCGGGAGAAGTTCGGCGACACCCTCGTCGACGAGTTGTGGCTGCACAAGGATTTCGCATCGGTGCAGCGCATCGCGCCGGAGGGGCCGCGGTGGTCGGTCGACTGGGACTACTGGGGCGGATTCACCAAGCACGACAACCTGATCACCACGCGCAGGCCGGATGCGCCGATCGTGGACCTGGCCACGCTGAACATCGAGGCCATCGGCGCGGTGCTGGCCACGGCGCCCGCGATGACCGAGGTGCCCGGCGGTGTCGTCGATTCCATCGAGATCTCCGCCGACGATTCGACTGCGGGCAACGGCAGGCCCGTCGTCGAGATCCGCGTGCGCAACGATCGCAGCCAGCACGGCAGCGTCCTGATCTCGCCGTCGGGCGAGGTGCTGAAGGTCAGGGAGGTCGGATGACGGCGTCGAAGAACACCCGGCTGCGGGCCAGTGACCGCGATCGCGCCGACGTCTGCGGACTGCTGGACGCCGCGCTGGCCGACGGCCAGCTGACCGATTCCGAGCACGCAGGCCGCACCGGAACTGCGATGCGCGCCAAGTCGTTCGGCGAACTCGACAAGCTGATCGACGACCTGCAGATCCCCGGCGAAATGGTCGACGCGCCCGTGGTGCGCGGCGGCCGCGGGCGGACGCGCTGGATTCCCGCGGCGATCCTGGCCGCGGCCCTCGTCGCGGGCGGGCTGGTCGGTTGCGTCGCGCACAGTGCGGTTGACCGGGTCGTCGCCGACCCGCTACCCGACCTGACCACGGGTGCGGGCCTGGCCTACTTCATCGACCGGTACCGCGCCGAGTTCGGCGAGACGATCGCCGACGACGTCACCGTCTATCCGGGCTACGCCCTCTTCTATCGCAACGAGAAGGGCAAGTCCGTCTACTACCACTTCGACGGCGATTTCTCCGTGTTCGGCAATCCACGGTCGCGCAAGCCCGACACCCCGACCGTCGACATGGGCGCCATCGACCTGCCCGTGCTCGCCCGCCTCCTCGCGGGCGCCCCGCAGTCGCTGCTGCTGCCGGGCAGCCCGATCTCGTACGTGAACATCGAGCGCGAGGCCAAGAAGGACGCGCAACCCTACGTGCAGATCTACGTGCAGAACGAGAAGAGCGAGACGGGCTTCATGACCGTGCTCTTCGACGGCGAACCGCTGAACGTCCGCCCGCCCAACCGCTGATCCGACCTGGGTGAACGCCCCATATATCGCCCATCGCTGTGCTCGGTTATATCGGCGCGATATACTCGGAAGTCGCATCCATCGGTTAGGTCTGCACAACAGTCAGGGGGTGACGCCCGATGCTCGAGCTGGCAATCCTCGGGCTGCTCCTCGAAGCGCCGATGCACGGTTACGAGCTGCGCAAGCGGCTGACGGGCCTGCTCGGGCCGTTTCGGGCCTTCTCCTACGGGTCGCTCTATCCGACGCTGCGGCGCATGCAGGCGGACGGACTGATCGCGGAGGAGAACGTCGCGGGCGTCACCATGCGCCGCGCACGGCGGGTCTATCAACTGACACCGGAGGGGCGGGAGCGTTTCACGGAGCTCCTCGCGGACACCGGCCCGCAGAACTACACCGACGACGGCTTCGGCGTCCACCTGGCGTTCTTCAGCCGCACTCCCGCGGAGGCGCGGATGCGGATCCTGGAGGGCAGGCGCCGGCAGGTCGAGGAGCGCCGAGAGGGATTGCGGGAAGCGATCAAACGGGCCAGCGGGTCGCTGGATCGCTACACCCGGCAACTCCACCAACTCGGTCTGGAATCAAGCGAGCGCGAAGTGCGCTGGCTCAACGAGTTGATTGCGGCGGAGCAATCAACGAAGGCGGCACCACAGAAAGAGGGAACCATCGGCCATGAGTGACATCAATACGGCTGAGAACGCCACCGAAGTTCGCGTGGCCATCGTGGGCGTGGGCAACTGCGCCTCTTCCTTGGTCCAGGGCGTGCAGTACTACAAGGACGCGGACGAGACCTCGACCGTGCCCGGTCTGATGCACGTCAAGTTCGGCCGGTACCACGTCCGCGACGTCAAGTTCGTCGCCGCGTTCGACGTGGACGCCAAGAAGGTCGGTTTCGACCTGGCCGAGGCGATCTTCGCCAGCGAGAACAACACCATCAAGATCTCCGACGTGCCCCCGACCGACGTGGTCGTGCAGCGCGGCCCGACGCTCGACGGCATCGGCAAGTACTACGCGGAAACCATCGAGCTCTCCGAGGCAGAGCCGGTCGACGTGGTGAAGGCCCTGAAGGACGCGAAGGTCGACGTCCTGGTGTCCTATCTGCCGGTGGGTTCGGAAGAGGCGGACAAGTTCTACGCCCAGTGCGCCATCGACGCGGGTGTCGCCTTCGTCAACGCGCTGCCGGTGTTCATCGCCTCCGACCCGGTGTGGGCGCAGAAGTTCGTGGACGCGGGCGTCCCGATCGTCGGTGACGACATCAAGAGCCAGGTCGGCGCGACCATCACCCACCGCGTGATGGCCAAGCTGTTCGAGGACCGCGGCGTGCAGCTCGACCGCACCATGCAGCTCAACGTCGGCGGCAACATGGACTTCAAGAACATGCTCGAGCGCGAGCGCCTCGAGTCCAAGAAGATCTCCAAGACCCAGGCCGTCACCAGCAACCTGAAGAAGGAACTGGGCGCCAACGACGTGCACATCGGCCCCTCCGACCACGTCGGCTGGCTCGACGACCGCAAGTGGGCCTACGTGCGCCTCGAGGGTCGGGCCTTCGGCGATGTGCCGCTGAACCTGGAGTACAAGCTCGAGGTGTGGGACTCGCCCAACTCGGCGGGCATCATCATCGACGCGGTGCGCGCGGCCAAGATCGCCAAGGACCGCGGTATCGGCGGACCCGTCATCCCGGCCTCGGCCTACCTGATGAAGTCCCCGCCGCAGCAGCTCGCGGACGACATCGCCCGCGCCCAGCTGGAAGCGTTCATCATCGGCGCGGAGTAGATCCGTCGACGATGGAAGCCGGTCGGAGAGCCACTCTCCGACCGGCTTTTGCGGTTTCCGGACCGGAACCGTTGTGCCGCAGGCGAACTCGGTGAGTTCAGCGTGGGGGCGCGAGGAATCCTTCGACGACCCTGCGCACCTTGTGTGGTGCGTCGTCGTCGCCGAGGCGCAGCGCCGTGTTCGCGGCGCACAGCACCGCGTCGATCTGGAAGGCGGCGAAATCGACATCGAGATCAGCGATTTCGCCCGCGTCCGCTGCAGCGCGCAGCTCGGCCGCGAGCAGGTCCACCCATGCCGTCTGATCGCGGACCAGCGCGTCACGGACCGGGCCCGGCCTGCTGTCGAAGTCGGCGATATTTGCCGCACGGAAACAACCGCCGGGGAACAGTGGCTTCTCCGCATAGCCGATCCAGTGTTCGATCAGCGCGCGCAGCCGCGCCGCGCCGTGCGGTGTACCGCGGGCGGGTCGCACGACCGCTTCGATGAACTCCTCTCTCGCGCAGTCGATCGCGGCGAGTTGCAGGTTCTCCTTCGTCCCGAACAGTGTCTGGACGCCGCTTTTGCTGAGCCGGAGGTCGGTGGCCAGCCTGCCGAGGCTGAGTCCGTTGAGTCCTTCCAGTGAGGCGACGTCGACGGCATGGCGAGCGATGGTGCGCCTGGTCTGCGCGCCGCGCAGGAGGCGTTGATCGGTGATCATCTGTTCGGGTCGTTCGGCCGAAAGGGTCTCCCCGTGTGCGCTGTGCGGCTGCTCGAATTCGCTCATCGTCTCCATCATGCCATGTCTTGTTAAAACGTACGATGGGTCGTACGTTTAATCGCGTGACGATTACACGTACAAGCGATGGCAGGAAATCCGATCCGCGGCTGAAGGTCGTCGACGAGATCGCGACCACGCATCTGTTCGACATCGCGGTCGACTTGGATCCCCGGCTGAACATCGGTGACGGTCCGTTCGGCAAGCGGATCTTGTTCGGTGCGGCTGGCGGGTCGTTCGAAGGCCCTGAGCTGCGCGGAGAGGTGCTCCCAGGTGGCGGGGACTGGGCGCTGTTCCGTTCCGACGGAGGAATGTCGGTGGATGTCCGGCTGACGCTGCGCACGCACGACGGCGCCTTGGTGTACATGTCCTACGGCGGTCGTTGGATCGTCCCGGCCGAACTGCGCGAGGACATCGCCGACCCGGTCAAGAGCCGCCAGGTCGACCCGGCCAGGTACTACTTCCGGACGACACCGATGTTCGAGACCGGCGCGAAGCAGTACGCCTGGTTGAACGACATCGTCTGCGTCGGTTCCGGATACCTGATCGAGGGCGGGGTCGCGTACCAGGTCTCGCGGGTCATATGAGGGTGCGGCCGACACAGTGTGCAGTGTCGGCCGGATTCGCGAGCGGCGTGTCCGCGGCCCTGTAGGAGGGGCCACGGACACGCCGCTTCGGCGCTGACCTTGTTCAGACCGGAGCTCGTTCAGACCGGAGCTCGATCGGTTCGAAGCTCGCTCGGTCTGGAAGCCGGTTCAGTCCAGCGAGACGTAGACCTCGACGGAGGTCGGGCCGGTGTAGCGCTCGATCTCCGCGGTGTGCGAGCGGGTGATGATGCCCGCGCTCTCGGCCTTGGCGACCTGCGCCCACGCGGTGCGCAGCAGGTCGTAGGGCTTGTCGGAGACGACGAACTTCGCGTAGCGGCCGTGCGGGATGCGGGTCACCACGTCACCTTGGTCCAGGTCGTCCAGCGAACCCACCTCGTAGCCGAGGACGGCGACGGCGTGGTCGTTCTGGCCGATGTACGCCGCGACGCGCGGCACGCTCTTTTCCCTGGCGAGATAGCGATCCCAGGTGAAGTTCACCAGATCGAGGTCGCGTGCGGCCACTTCGCGGCCCGCCAGCGGGATGGTCAGTCCGGCGACCAGGCTTTCGTCCAGGGTGACGATCTCGAAATCCACTGCTGTGTCCTACCCGTCGCTCGGTTCGTCGGCCAGCGCCACGAAGACCTCGGCGGTGCGGTCGTCGGGATAGTGCTCCCAGTCGCCGGTATAGGAGCGCACGAACCGGCCCGCCGCCTCGGCATCCCATACCGCCCGCCAAATGCTGACGATCGTATCGCCGAGATCGTCGCCGCTGGCAATGAATCGGGCGAAGCGACCACCGGGCACCCTGGCCAGCACGTCGCCGGGCAGTAGGTCTTCGATGCTGCGACAGCGGTAGCCGACGATGTGGGTCAGATAGGAGTTGATCTCCGGCGCATGATCGACATAGGCGGTGGTCGGGGGGCCGGGTAGGCGGCGCGAGAGGATGCGCTTCCACGCTTCCTCCACCTTCGCGCGGCGCGGCCCCTCGACCGCTAGCGCTGGGCTTCGAAGCACCGTGCCCGCCACCAGCGTCTCGGGACGGTCAACGACATTGAAATCCACCGGCGTAGCCCCTATGTCTAGTCTGTTTTCAATTGGCGGCGCTTCCGGGCCCCTCTGTGGTCCGCACGCTACCGCCTGTCGGCCGGTCGCTCGCGCCGCTGCCGTCGTCGCTCGAGCGCTTATCCTTCCGCATCGTCACCGGGGGACGGGCGTCGCCCCTCGTTCGCCTCGGCACCGCTGGGCCGCGCTCTCACTCTGGCAAAACGATGCTGCCATGTCATGCGTTCCCCGGAGGCGCGCTAGGTCACAAGATCGATTCAAGATGGTACGGGGCACAGTTATCTACCGCGCGCACGTCAGCCGGGCACCGGAACGCTCAATCCCGGAAAGATTTCGACCTGCGTCGGCTGCGGCGGCGCGGGCGGAATGATGATCGACGGCTCTGGTTGTTGCTGCGGTGCGCGCGATGGATTCGGGTTCGGATTCAAGATGTCGTAGGGATTGTTCGATGGCTTCGGCGGATTGCCGCCAAAAGGGCCGCCTGCGGGTGCGGTAGGGAACTGCTCGATAGGCGTGCCCTCCAGCGCGTCGTCCATTATCTGCTTCCAGATGTCGGCGGGCAGGCCCGAACCGTAGATGTCCGCGCCGCCGGCGGTGCGAATCGGCTGCGAATGCTCACTGCCGATCCACACCGCGGTGGACAGCGACGGCGTGAAGCCGATCATCCAGGCGTCCTTGTTGTTGTCGGAATCGCCGAGCTGGGTCGTACCGGTCTTCGCCGCCGACGGCCGGTCGCCCGCCAGCGCGTGCCCGTTGGAGTAGGCGGCGATCGGCATCATCGCGGCGATGGCGTTCTCCGCGAAAGCGGGCTTGATGCGCTGCTCGCCGGGCGGCAGCTGGTCGCCGACCTGCTGCTCGGGAGCGCCGCGATCGAGCAGCACCCTTCCATCGCCGGTCACCACGCGCTGCACGAAGTACGGCTGGTGGTACATGCCAGAGGCCGCGATGGTGGCGTACGCCGAGGCCATGTCGACCGGGCGGACCAGATACTGGCCGAGCACGATGCCGTTGAGCGGAGGGCCGCCGTCCTCGGTGAGCGTCTTGCCCGCCACGCCGGGGATCTCCTCCGGGATGCCCGCTCGGTGCGCGGCGTCCGCGATCGCCCGCGGTCCTTCGAACATCGACATGGTGAGCCGGTAGAAGCTGGTGTTCAGCGAGCGCTTCAGCGATTCGGCCATGCTGCATTTGCCGCAGGATTCGCCGTCCACGTTGGTGATCCTGATGCCGCGATCGGTGACCGGTGAACTGTCCAGCACGCGCGTCAGCGGGATGCTCTGCTGCTGCGCGGCGATCACCGCGAACACCTTGAACGCCGACCCGGTCTGCAACGGCGCCTGCGCGAAGTCGTAGCCGATGCCGTCCTCGCCGCCGTAGTAGGCGCGCACCGCGCCGGAGCGCGGATCGATCGAGACCACCGCCGCGCGCAGGTATGGCGGCTGAGGGCCGAGCCGGTCGTGCACGGCGGTGAGCGCGGCCTGCTGCGCCCTGGCGTCGATGGTGGTGGTGATTTGCAGTGCGCCGGTGTTGATTTCACGTTCGCTGATGCCCGAAGCGCGCAGCTCGCGCAGCACCTGGGTGCGGATCAAGCCCTCCGGACCGCGAGCGTCGTCGCGGTCGGGAATGTCGGTGATCGGCACTATCCGCGGGAAAACCGTGGCATCCCGGTCGCCCGGCGCCAATACGTCCATTTCGACCATGCCGTCGAGTACGTACTGCCAGCGCGCTTTCAATTCCGGCAGGTGTGTTTCGGGGTCGAGGATCGATGGCGTGCGGATGAGGGCCGCGAGCACCGCGCCCTCGGCGAGCGTCAGCTGCGCGGGCGGCTTGTCGAAGTACGCCTTCGACGCCGCGGCGATGCCGTAGGAGCCGCGCCCGTAGAAGATGGTGTTGAGATAGGCGGCGAGGATGTCGTCCTTGCTCCACTGCCTGGACATCTTGGCCGCGATGATCAGCTCGCGCATCTTGCGGGTGAGGGTGCGTTCGGAGCCGAGGAAAGCGTTCTTCACGTACTGCTGGGTGATGGTCGAGCCGCCGCCCGCGTTGTCCTTGCCGAGCAGATTGTCCCGGCCCGCGCGCAGGAAGCCGGACGTGGAATAGCCGGGGTTGGTGTAGAAATCGCGGTCTTCGGCGGAGAGCACCGCGTTGCGTACCGGTTCGGGCACCTCGGAAAGCGGCACCGGGATCCGATTGCCGTCCGGTGGAATCACTTTCGCGATCACCGTGCTGCCGTCCGCGGCGAGGACGGTGGCGACCTGATTGGTCTGCACCGCAGCCGGATCGGGGATCTCGGCGCTCCAGTAGACCAGCACGAACAGCAGCGAGGGCATCGCGACGAACAGAATGAACAGCGCGAGCGCGAGCCGCCGCAGGCGTTCGGCGCGACTGCGCGGCGGCCGCTCGGGATCCGTCGTCGTCGCGGTGCCGCCGACCCGGGATTTCCTGAGCGCCTGCGCTTTCCGTTCCCGGGTATGCGGTGTGTTCCGCTCTCGGAAGCCCGCGATGGAGGCGTGCGGCGGTGACGATTGCTTGCCCCCGGCATCGCGTTTACCGCCTCGCTTGCCGAACGAGCTCACGATCATCTCCTCCCGGAGTTGTCGGTCGAACCCCACCTGCACTGACAACGATCGCCGAAACGAGCTACGACCGGACTCTACTCCGCCAGCCCGGTCGAGTCGGCCCACAATCCCCACCCTTCCGCTTCTTAGGCAAAGTAACCCGCGCCCACGCCCAGGGCCATCCGCAGCCGAAACCGCCGTCACCCGCACACGAAACCTCGCAAGCCCTGAACCTCACAGAACATCCGAGCCCCCACCCACCCACCACGGAGCGAGCCTGACGAGCGACCGTCGGCGAGGCAAAAGCGGCGGCGTACGTGCCTTCGCCACTACGTCGAAATCTCAGCGCATGGACGCGAGCTCGTCCGGTGTGCAGCTAGAAGCGAGGCGGCGAACCTCCACACCAGCGCCCCAAAGTCTCAGCGCACCGAACCGAATCCCGACCTATGCAAGGAAGCCAGACGTAAGCGCACTGAATCCACGAAACATCCGAGCCCCACCCACCCACAACGGAGCGAGCCCGACGAGCGACCGTTCGCGGCCGTCTCGCTTCCCAGCGATCGAAGCGCATGCGACGCAGTCGCGAGTCTCGATCGCTGGGAAGCGAGACAATAGGGGCCGCGAACCCGCGCGCGCCAGCGCGCCAAAGATTCAGCTCTTGACGCCGCCCGCGGTCAGACCGGAGATGATGCGGCGCTGGAACAGCAGCACCATGATCACCAGCGGGATCGTGACGATCGTGCCCGCCGCCATGATCGCGGCGTACGGCTGCACAAGCGGGTTGTTGCCGGAGAACCGGGCGATCGCGACGGTGACCGGCTCGGTCGCGTCGCTGGAGAGCAGGCGGGCAAGCAGGTATTCGTTCACCGCGGCGATGAAGGCCAGGATGGCGGTGGTGAACACCGCTGGCGCGGCCAGCGGCAGCATCACCAGCCGGAACGCCTGCATCTTGCTCGCGCCGTCGATGCGGGCCGCCTCTTCCAGCTCCCACGGCAGTTCGGTGAAGAACGAGGCCAGGATGTAGACGGTCATCGGCAGCACGAACGAGATGTTCGGGATGATCATCGCCTGGTACTGGCCGATCCAACCGAGGTTGGTGAACAGCTGGAACAGCGGCGTCACCAGCACGACCACCGGGAACATCGACGCGCTCAGGATCAGTCCGGCCACCACGTACTTGCCGCGGAAGGTCAGCCTGGCCAGCGCGTACGCGGCGAAGATGCCGATGAGCAGCGCGAGCACCGTGGTGCATGCGCCGATGATCACGCTGTTCACCAGCGCCATGCCGAAGTCGTTGCCGCGGCTGGTGTCGAACGCGTCGCGGAAGTTCTCCAGCGTGACGTGCGTCGGCCACGGCGTGTTGTCGAAGGTGTAGTCCGGGTCGCGGAACGCGGTGACGGCCATCCAGTAGAACGGACCGAGTCCCCACACCAGCACGATGAGCACGCCGAGGTAGATGCGCGCGGATCCGAACCGCTTGGTCCACGGCACCGCCTGGGCCGGGGCCGGTTCCTTCGTCGCCATCGGCGCGCCTCCACTGTCTTGCTCGGTGCGCACCTGGTCGCTGGTCGTCATGCTCGCACCGTCCCTTCGCGCTGCGCTTCCTGGGTGCGGACGGCGTTGGCGCCGAGGATCTTCACCAGCACGAAGGCCACCGCGAAGATCAGCAGGAAGGTGATGGTGGACAGGGCGGCGGCGCTGTTCGGTCCCTGGCGCACCTGGTCGACCACCAGGATCGACACCGTGCGGGTCGACGGGTTGTTCAGCGTCATGATGGCGGGCAGGTCGTACATGCGCAGCGCGTCCATGGTGCGGAACAGGATCGCCACCAGCAGTGCGGGTTTGAGCAGCGGCAGCGTGATCTGGGTGAACCGCTGCCAAGCCGAGGCGCCGTCGACCTTGGCGGCCTCGTACACGTCGTTGGGGATCACCTGCAAGCCCGCGAGGAGCAGCAGCGCCATGAACGGCGTCGTCTTCCATACGTCGGCGGCGATCACCGCGAACCGCGCGGCCCACGGGTCCGACGTCCACAGAATGCGCGTGCCGAGCACCCGGTTCACCACGCCGTCGTACTGGAACATGAACTCCCACAACCGCGCCGTGACCGCGGTCGGGATGGCCCACGGAATGAGCACCGCCGCACGCAGCAGCGCCCTGCCTTTGAAGCTCTTGCCCATGACGATCGCCATCGCGAGGCCGATGGTGGCCTCCAGCGCCACCGTGATCACGGTGAAGAACAGCGTGACGCCGATGGCCATCCAGAACTGTGAGCCGAGATTGCCGGTGGGGCAGGCGATGGTCTCGCCGGTCGGCAGGCTGCACTGTTGCAGCAGCCAGTGCGTGTAGTTCGAGAATCCGGCGCTGCCGCCCTCCACGAACATGCCCGTGCTCGGGTCCAGCCCGGGGTCCTTCTGGAAGGACATGTACAGCGCGCGGATCACCGGGTAACCGATGACGACCGCCAGCGCGATCAGCACCGGCGCCACGAAGACCCATGCCTTGCCGGAGCGGCGCAGCTCCCAGGCCAGGCTCGCGCCGAAACCGCGTTTACGCGGAAGGAATTCGTCGCTCGGCAGGCGCGTGGCCGCTCCCGAAGGATCCGACACCGTTATCTCACTCCTACGGGTTGGTCGGGTCCGCTGCGCCACCACGCGCTGCGTTCATGGTTCACTCGTTGACGCTCGTTCACGAACCCGCGGTCTCGATGCCCTTCTGCATCCCGACGATCGCGTCGTCGACGGACTTGTTTCCGGTCAGGGCAGCATAGGCGTTGTCTTGGATGGCCTTCGACACCGCCGGGTAGAAGGGGGTCACCGGACGCGGCACCGCGCTGGCGATCGATTCCTTGAGGGCGGGCAGGTACGGCATCTTGGCGATCAGCGCCGGGTCGTCGTACAGCGAGGCGCGCACCGAGGGCAGGGCGCCGGACGCGATGATGTGCTGGGCGTCCTCGCTGATCAGGAAGCGCAGGAAGTCGAGCGCGGTGGCCTTGTTCTTGGAGAACGCGCTGATGGCCGCGTTGTAGCCGCCGAGCGTGGAGGCGCCGACGCCGTTCTCGCCGGGCAGCGGCGCGACCGCGAACTTGTCCTTAACCTGCGAGGATTCGGCGCCCGCGTCACCGAACGTCGAGGGCCAGGCACGCAGGAACATCAGCTTGCCCTGGGTGAAGGCGTTCGCCGATTCCGGCTCCTTGAAGGTGATCGCCTCTTTGGGGATGTCGCCGTTGTTGTATGCGGTGACCAGGGTGTTCAGACCGGCGCGTGCCTGCGGGCTGTCGACGGTCGGGGTCTTGCCGTCGGCGCCGACGAAGGTGCCGCCGAAGCCGTTGATCACCTCGGAGGTGTTCACCGTCAGGCCTTCGTAGGGCGCGAACTGCCCGGCGTAGCAGCCGATGTTGTTGTCACGCGCGACCTGGCACTGGCCGAGCATTTCGCCCCAGGTCTTCGGCGGGTTCGGGACCAGGTCCTTGCGGTAGAACAGCAGCCCGCCGTTGGTGTTGCGCGGCGCGGCGTAGAGCGTGTTGTTGTAGGTGGCGCTGGCGACCGGTGGCGAGAGCAGCGTCGAGGTGTCGATGGCGAAGGAGTCCTTCAGCGGCTGGATCCAGCCCTTGGCGGCGAACTCGGCGGTCCACGGCACGTCGAGGGCGACCACGTCGTAGGTGGACTGCTTGGAGCGCATGTGCTCGACCAGGTCGTCGTACTGCTGCGAGGCGTCGTTCGACTGCTCTTTGAACGTCACCTGCTCGTCCGGGTGCGAGGCGTTCCAGCGCTCGATGAGCTGCTTGACCACACCGGTCTCGGTGGTGTCCTTGCCCTCGACGTAGGTGATCGGACCGCGGCCGGTGAGGTTCTGGCTGGTCGGGCTGCCGCCGTTGTCGCTGGCGCACGCGCTGGTGAAGGTCGCCGTCAGCAGCGCGACCGAGGCAGCCGCCAGCGCGGCCCGCGGTACGAGCGACGAACGTAGGGACGACACCTTCTTCAAAGCCATTGCGAACACTCCATGGGTACGACGTGAGCAGCAGCACACCCTGCCGGTTGCACAACGGAAGATACATGGTGTTCATCCGCCGCGCCCGAAGAGCGGTACAGAAGGCCAGGCCGGGCGGATGTCGCCGGTCGCTGGGCGCGTTGAGCGGATCATTCGCTGCCGGTCGGCGGGCCGACCGCCCGAGCTCACGATGACCTGTGCCGGGACGTGCCGTTACCCTGGCTGCCGATGACTTCGCCCAACGCGGTTCCCGATCGGATGCTCACACGCGTCGGCGGCCTGCTGCGCAAGGCAGAGGCGACCGACAACGAGCACGAGGCGGAGGCCTTCCTCGCCGCGGCGCAGCGGTTGGCGACCCGGTCCTCGATCGATCTAGCGGTGGCGCGGGCGCACGTCGCGGGGCGGGAACGCAGGCCGACGCCGGTGCAGCGGGTCATTCCGATCGGCGAGCCGGGCAAGAAGGGACTGCGCACCTACGTGCAGCTGTTCGTCGCGATCGCGCACGCCAACGACGTGCGCTGCGATGTTGCGCGCACCTCGACCCAGGTCTACGCCTACGGCTTCGACACCGACATCGATACCTGCGAGGCGCTCTACACCAGCCTGCTCGTGCAGATGGTGCGCGCGTCCGACCACTACATCAAATCGGGCCAGTACCGCACGGCGACCGTCGAGAAGATCGTCAGCGAGAAGCGCTGGGGACGCACCGTGCGACGCCGGGTGCAGGCGCCCGCGGCCCCCGTGACGGCCCGGCTGAATTTTCAGATGGCCTTCGCCGCGCGCATCGGGCGACGGCTGGCAGAGGTGAAGTCGGAGGTCGAAGCCGAGGCGGTGGCGCCGGAGACGGCGACGGGAACCGCGCTCGCGCTGCGTGACAAGGAACTGGAACTCACCGACTTCTACGGCCGCACCTCGGAGGCCCGCGGAACCTGGCGCGGTCCCCAAGCCTCCGCCGGACATTCGGCCGCGGCCCGTCACGCGGGAGACCGCGCGGGTCGGGCGGCGCGGTTGGGCACGTCGCCCGAATTGGGCGGGGCCCGAGGGCAATTGACCTCCGGTGCGGAGGGGTGAACCGTCGCGTGCTGAGTATTCCGCGATGAGTGTGCGAGATACTCAGCGCGCCAAGGTGTACGACGCCGAGCAGTTGGTCCGAGGCATGTTCGAGCGCGCCGACGAGTACGGCAACCGCACCGTCGAACTGTACGGCTCGCACATCACGTTGCCCGTCGAACGCCGTTTCGCCTCGGTGGCGTCCGTCCAGACCTATGCTGAGAAGGTGCTCGCCCTCAATTGGGTTCGGGCCCAATGGGATAGAGCCGAGGTGCCGGTTCGGGTGCGGTCGCGTGCCGGAGCGACCGCCGCTCACTATGAAGCGGCCGACGCAGTCCTCGCGGTGCCGCTGCACACCGGCGGCACCGCGTGGGCTCTGCGCGAACTGGTGGTCTTGCACGAACTGGCTCACCATCTGGAACCCGAGCCCGGCGAAGTCGCCCCGCACGGGCCCGGCTTCTGCACCCGCTACCTGGAACTGGTGGACGGAATCATCGGCCCCGAAGCCGCCCTCGTGCTGCGAACCACGATGCTCAGCTGCGGCGTCCGTATCGGCTAGAGAGCGCCACACATCTTCTGTACGCCTCACACAGGCGGTGCCTATGTGAGGCGTGTGGTGGGTGTGTGGGAAACGTCGGCCTCTAGGGGAGCAGGGCGCGCACGCGTTCGTAGCGGGCGTGCCACCAGGCGACGCGGTCGGGGTCGGGGTGGCGGTATCGGTCCATCAGTGCTGGGTCGGGCGTCAGGGGTGTGCGCGGTACCGGGAGGAAACCGTCCACCGGGCGCAGGGATTCGGCCACCACGTCGCCCTCGAACAGGGAGATCGTTCCGAGTCCGCAGGCGAAGTCGAGTTCCGGGAGCGCGCCGGCCAGCGCCAGCTGCGCGCCGAGGCCGACGCTGGTCTCCAATGCCGAGGAGACCACGCAGGGCAGTCCGGCCGCCGCCGCGACCTCCATCGCGCGCCGAACTCCGCCCAGGGGCGTGCATTTGAGCACCGCAACGTCGGCAGCCCCCGCCACGGCAACGCGCAGCGGGTCCTCGGCGCGCCGGATGGATTCGTCGGCGGCGATGCGCACGTCGACCTTCCTGCGTACCTCGGCCAGTTCCTCGATGGTCCGGCACGGCTGTTCGACGTACTCCAAACCGCCTGCGGCACGGTCGATCCGGGCGATATGCGTGATCGCGGTGTGCACATCCCACACCGCGTTGGCGTCCACCCGGATTCCGCCGTCCGGGCCGAGCGCGTCGCGGACTGCCTCGACCCGGGCCAGGTCCTCGCCGAGAGAATCGGGATGGTCGGCGACCTTCACCTTCGCCGTGCGGCAGCCCGAGGAGCTGACGATCCGGTGCGCCCGCTCCGGATCCACCGCGGGCACAGTGCAATTGATCGGAATCCGCTCCCGCACCGGGTCCGGCCAGCCGGTCGTCACCTGCTCGACCGCCGTCGCCAGCCACCCCGCCGCCTCCCGATCGTCGTACTCGGGAAACGGGCAGAAATCGCCCCAGCCCAGCGGCCCCGGAATCAGCATCCCCTCCCGCACGGTGATCCCGCGAAACCGCGTGCGCAGCGGAATCGCGTAGACGACAGGCTCGGGGAAGGCGTCGGCGGTCATCGTTGGCCAGCCTACGGGGTGGGCGTCGAGACGAGCAGTCGCGTATACCGACCCGGCTGGCGATCGGCGGCATGCGGTTGCCTGGTTGGTCGGTCGACAGCCGGGCACCCTGGGACGTATGGGGTCGGCGGTATCGAGGCAATTGGCGGACTTGATGCGGGCTGGTCTCGCAGCGCTCCTCGCCCTCGGATTCGGTTGGACAGCCGCAGTTCTCGTTCCCCTGTACGAGTTTCTCGTAGAAGACGGACAGCCAGGCAGCAGGTATCTGCCGGTCGCCTACGGCATCGCGTGGACGGGGATCGCCGGGGCGGGTGTGGCGGCGGCGGTACTGGTCGTTTCGAAATTGCGGACGCGCAGTGCGATTGGGTGGACGCCACTGGTGGCGATTCCGTTGATCATCGAGTCATGGTTGCTGGGCTGCCTCGTCGCGCTGGTGCTGGGTTCTATTTGAGCGGTGCCGGGGTCTGTTCGAGGTAGTGCGCGGGTTCGAGCTGAGCTGGCATGGAGGCGCGTGTTTCTGTCTGCCGGGTACTCCGTTGACGCAATTCCGTCCGAGCCGAACGGGCGCCCGGCGGGTACCGGGCGCCCGGTGATTCACAACCGCTCGAGGATGGTGGCGTTGGCGAGTCCGCCGGCCTCGCACATGGTTTGCAGGCCGTAGCGGGCGCCGCGGTCCTGCATGGCGTGCACCAGGGTGGTCATCAGGCGCGCGCCGGACGCGCCGAGCGGGTGACCGATGGCGATCGCCCCGCCGGTGACGTTCACCTTCGACATATCGGCGCCGGTGTCCTGAGCCCAGGCGAGCACCACCGGCGAGAACGCCTCGTTGATCTCGACGAGGTCGATGTCGGAGAGCTGAAGACCGGCTCGCTGCAACACCTTCCGGGTCGCCGGGATCACCGCGGTGAGCATCATGAGCGGGTCGTCGCCCGCGACGGCGAAGCTGTGCAGGCGGGCGAGCGGGCGCAGGCCGAGCTGCGCGGCGCGTTCGCTGGTCATGATCAGCACCGCGGCGCTGCCGTCGCTGACCTGACTGGCGCTGGCGGCGGTGATCTGCCAGCCGATCTGTGGGAAGCGCTCGGCCATGGCCGGGTCGTAGTAGGCGGGCCGCAGGCCGGCGAGGGTGTCGAGGGTGCTGCCGACGCGAATGCCCTCGTCGCCCGTGAGTCCGTTGATCGGGGCGAGCTCGGCGGCGAAGAGGCCGTCCTTCGTTGCCTGTGCCGCCTTTTCGTGGCTGGTCAATGCGAATTCGTCGAGCTGGGTGCGGGTCAGGCCCCACTTCGCGGCGATGAGTTCGGCGCTGATGCCTTGCGGTACAAGACCTTCCGGATACCGCTCGGCGAACGCGACACCCGATAGATCCTCGGAGCCGACAAGGTTGGCGCCCATCGGGATTCGGCCCATCGACTCGACGCCGGCGGCGACCACGATGTCGTACGCGCCCGCGATCACGCCTTGGGCGGCGAAGTGGATGGCCTGCTGACTGCTGCCGCACTGCCGGTCCACCGTCGTCGCGGGCACCGATTCGGGATAGCCCGCGGCCAGTGCCGCCCGTCGCGTCACATTGGCGCCCTGCTCGCCGACCTGCGTGACCACGCCGCCGATCACGTCGTCGATCAGCGCCGGGTCGATGCCGCTGCGCTCGACCACCTCGCGCAGGCTGTGCGCCAGCAGGTCCACCGCGTGGACGTTGTGCAGCGCTCCGTTCGGCTTGCCCCTGCCGATCGGCGTGCGCACCGCTTCGACGATGACCGCGTCTCTCATGGCGGATCCTTCCTCTGACCGGGGCATCTACGCCCTGGCTCTATTGGCTTATAGTCAGGTTAACCGCCTGGGTATAGTTGACTCAAGTCAGTCATGGATATGATGTGCGTCATGGCAGCCGTAATGGAAGGACCGTTGGCCGATCTCAGTTCGTGGCAGGCCGTCGACTGCTCCATCGCCAAAGCGATGGATCTCATCGGCACGCGCTCGGCCGTCCTCATCCTGCGCGAGGCCTACTACGGCACCCGCCGCTTCGACGGTTTCGCCAGCCGGGTCGGCATCACGGATGCGGCCGCGGCGGCCCAACTCCGCAAGCTGACCGAGGCCGGTCTGCTGGAAAAGCGGCCGTATCAGGAAGAAGGCAAACGCACCCGGCACGAATACGTCCTCACCCAGATGGGCCGCGACCTGCTCCCGGCCGTGCTGGCTCTGATGCAGTGGGGAGATGCGTACCTACAGCCGGGCCCGGCCCCGCTGCTGCTGGTCGAAGAGGCGACGGGGGCGCCGGTGCGGGTCGAGGTGCGGAGTGCGACGGGTAAGGAGATCGAGCTCGAGGAGCTCGGGATCCGGGTGAACGCGGACTATCTGCGGGAACGGCGGGAGCGCGCGGCCGAGTGAGGCGCGCGGCCGCCCTGGGAACACCGTCGGCTGGATTCCGGGTCGGAGAGCGCGGTCGGTGTGTACTCTCCTTCTCGGGGGTGGGACACAAATCGAGAGCGATATCCGCTGCGAATCCGGGTTATCCGGCCAGATCGAGTGAGACCCGCAGAAGAGTCGGAAGTATCACGTCCCGATCCTAGGAGTCGACATGCTCGGCTTGAATCGTGTGCTGCCACGAGTGAGCGAAGTCGTTCGTCAGTCTCTGTTGCGTCCGGATTTGATTCGCCCCATTCGAGCGGTGACCATCTTTCCTCTGCTGCCTTCCGTGGCGGGCGTGGAGGTCACACAATCGATCCAATACTTCCGGGCGAGCGAGCATCTCGGCGACCCGGCAGATCAGGGGCCGGACAATTCCGTCCAGTTGATGGCGTCCAAGCCCGCGTGGGTTCGGGTTTACGTCGATCCCGGCCTGTTCGGCGGACGCGTGAGCGGGCTTCTGGAAGTCGAGAACTATGGAAACGATTTCCGCTACCACCACGCCGCCACCTTGACACCGCGCTGGCCTTCCTCGATCGAGCCCTCCGCCGGTGGCTACGCCGACCGACGTCGCTCGATCAATGACACGCTCAATTTCGTGATCCCGGCGAACAACTTTCACGGGCGCATGCGCCTCACCCTCACCTTGACCGATCTCGCCGGTAATAGGCTCGACCGCAAGACCCTTCTGCTCTACGCGACGCTCCGCCAGACATTGCGGCTGCGTGGGATTCTGGTGAGTTACAACGGCCCGGCCTCCGCGTCTTCCGCGACCTCCACGGTGAGTCTCGCAGCTCCCACGCTGGCCGACCTCCGTGCCACCGCCGCTCTCGCTACTCGTGCCATGCCGGTGCGGAGCACGGCGGACCTGGGGTTCGCTGGAACAATCCAGTGGAATCTGCCGCTCGACGATCCGCCCGCCGCCACCGGTGGAACGCCGAATTGGCTGGCGCTCATGACGGCGTTGAACGCTGCTCGCCAGAACGACGGCAATCGCGTCGATACGGTGTATTACGGCCTGCTGCCAGCCGACATCCCGCTCGGCAGCGTCATCGGCCGTGGTCAGATCGGGCTCGGCGCGAGCGCGGCGGGCAACCAGTCGACGCTGTTGCACGAGGTGGGTCACGCGCTCGGTTTCTGCCACACCACCGGTTGCATGGCGACCGGTTGCATCGACTCCGGCTACCCCTCGTACGAGCCGTATCCTGTCGCGTCGATCGGGGAGTACGGCCTGGACGTGGCCGACGGAACGATTCTCCCGCCCGATTCGACGAGTGATTTCATGTCGCGGTGCCAGCCGAGGTGGATGTCGCTGTTCCGGCACAAAGCACTCATAGAGCACCGTCGCCTCGCACCGGAAGACGTCGAGGTCGATTTCCCGCCGGAGTGGGATTTACGGATGCGGCGGTACACCGATGGAGAAGGTGTCTCCGGCACATCGGGAAGACAATATTTTCAGAATGATCTTGTACCTGAGCCGGTCATCGCCGTCAGCGGGTTCGTGGACGTCACCGGCCATATCGAGGTGCAATCGGTGGTGCGCATTTCCGTGGTGGGGCCTCCGAGCGGCGAACTCACCACCCTGATCGCCCAACTCGTCGGATCCGATGGCGAGATGATCGCGCGCGCGGCGTTGCGCCGGTCGATCTACCAGAGTAGTTGGGACGCAGCGGAGTTCGATGAATCTGGATACTTCTTCGAGGCGTATCTCCCGGACACCGACCGAGGCGCCGAGCTCCGCATCGAGGACACAGAGCGTGCCGTCCTGTGGCGGCGCAGGGCCCCCGCGCAGCAGCCGAGGATTACAGAATTCGACGCGAACGCCACCGGTGACAGCATCGAAATACATTGGCGGACAGACCAGCCGAAGGACGATCTGGTGGCCTGGGCGCAGTATTCCACCGATGACGGCGCGACCTGGGAAGGTCTTGCGATCGGCATCAGGAACCCGGATTCGACTGTCGACGCCGCATCGCTGCCCGGCGGACCCACCCTCGTGCGAATCATGGTCCACAACGACTTCGATACCGCAGTATCCGACCCGGTCGCGGTCGATGTTCCGATGTCGGCGCCCGAAGTGGTGATCCTGTGGCCGGAACCCGACGGGGTCCTGGTCGCCGGCGGCCCGTTGCGCGTCGTAGGCTCGGTCGCCCACGCGAACGGCAGGCCGCTGCCCGACGCCATGTACCACTGGATCCTCGACGAACAGGATCTCGGCGACGGCGAAGACGAATGGTTCGATGCCCCGGGTCCGGGCACGCACCGCCTCACCTTGCTCGTCCATGCCGGCGGATTCGAATCCGAACGCTCGCTCGTGTTCACCTGTGTGCCTGAGCTCGGCGCCGATCGCCCGCCCGACACGCGCTGACCGAACGCGCCCCGAACATCGAGCGATTGCCCGGTCTGCGGCGCAGCATCAGCTGCCCGCAGGCCGGGCTTTTGCGCCTCTCCGAGCGGCACACCGTGGGAGCTCAGTTCAAACGACGGCCGTCCGTGGCCGAGAAGAAGTACGTGTGTTCCGGGGTAGTCGACAGCTTCAGGCGGGTGCCCTTCGCGGGCGGGTTGCGCCAATCGGCCCGCGCCACAATGGTTTCCCCCGCACCGTTGACCTGTCCCTCGGCGACGGTGCGGCCGTAGATGTAGGCGTCGGAGCCGAGTTCCTCCACCACGTCCACTTCCATCTCGATGCCGTCCTTGCCCAGTCCGTCGCCGAGCTCGAAGTGTTCGGGGCGGATGCCGACCACGACCTTGCCCTCGGCGGCATCGGAGACCGAACGAGGTATCGGCAGCGCGTGTCCGCCCAGCGCGACCGCGCCGTCGGACACCGGCAGGGTGAACATGTTCATGGCGGGCGAGCCCATGAAACCGGCGACGAACGCGTTGGCGGGGTCGCGGTACAGGTCGCGCGGGGTCGCGCACTGCTGGAGCAGGCCGTCCTTGAGCACGGCGACGCGGTCGCCCATGGTCATGGCCTCGACCTGGTCGTGGGTGACGTACACCGTCGTGGTTCCGAGCCTGCGCTGCAGCTGGGCGATCTGGGTGCGGGTCTGCACGCGCAGCTTCGCGTCCAGGTTGGACAGCGGCTCGTCCATCAGGAACACCTGCGGCTGACGCACGATCGCCCGGCCCATCGCCACGCGCTGACGCTGACCGCCGGACAGCGCCTTCGGCTTGCGGTCCAGGTAGGGCTCCAGGTCCAGCAGCTTGGCGGCCTCCCGCACGCGCTGGTCCTTCTCCGCCTTGGCGACCTTGGCCAGCTTGAGCGCGAAGCCCATGTTCTCGGCCACCGTCATGTGCGGGTAGAGCGCGTAGTTCTGGAACACCATCGCGATGTCGCGTTCCTTCGGCTCCGCGTGGGTGACGTCGTTCGCGCCGATCAGGATGCGCCCGCCGTTCACCTCCTCCAGCCCGGCCAGCATCCGCAGCGAGGTGGACTTCCCGCAGCCGGACGGGCCGACCAGGACAAGGAACTCGCCGTCGGCGATCTCCAGATCCAGCTGGTCGACGGCGGGTTTGGTCGCGCCGGGATACAGGCGGCTGGCGCGCTCGAAGGTTACCGTTGCCACGGCAGATCACATCCCTTCACCGGCAGGAACGTGCCGGACGATCCGAGTAGAGGGGTCACCGCCGCACGCGGCGTGCGGACGGTCCGGACGATCGTATCGGTCGACCAATTCCGCCGCAGCAGAGTCCGGTGCCGTCCCGTCGGCCCTCGGTGCACGGAGAGGTGGAAGGTTGGTCTTCGGGGCCGATCGCCGGTCGCGTATTGCGGCCGAGCCGACCCAGCGGCGTTCAGACGCGGCTGGCGCACAGGGGTTCCGATCGACCCGACCGATGTGCGTTCATTCGAGCCACGGCGAACGGTTTCACCCCGCCGGATCCACCCGACGCCGGTAGCCTCGATCGCGGGGATCAGCGAGCGAACGAGGAGGGCATGAGATGAGTCGGCCGATCCGGATCGGAGTTCAGCTGCAGCCGCAGCACGCCCCCAAGTACGGCTTGATTCGCGATGCTGTGCGGCGGGCCGAGGACGCCGGTGTCGACATCGTGTTCAACTGGGATCATTTCTATCCGCTCAGCGGCGATCCGGTGGGCGCGCACTTCGAGTGCTGGACCATGCTCGCCGCGTTCGCCGAGCAGACGGAGCGGGTGGAGATCGGCGCGTTGGTCACCGGCGGTGGGTACCGCAACCCGGAACTGCTCGCCGATATGGCCCGCACCGTCGACCACATCAGCGACGGCAGGTTGATCCTCGGCGTCGGCGCTGGCTGGTTCCGTAAGGACTACGACGAGTACGGCTACGAATTCGGTACGGCGGGAAGCCGATTGAACCTGCTCAAAGAGAGTCTGCCGCGGCTGACCGCGCGACTGAGGAAGCTGAATCCGCAGCCGACCCGCGAGATCCCGATCCTCATCGGCGGCGGTGGCGAGCGCAAGACGCTGCGCCTGGTCGCCGAGTACGCCGACATCTGGCACAGCTTCGCCGACCTCGGCTCGCTGCGGCGCAAGAACCAGGTGCTCGCCGAGCACGCCGCCGCCATCGGCTCCGACCCGTCCCGCATCGAGCGGTCGGTGCCGTGGCCGGGCGCGGAGCTGGCGCCCGCGTTCATCGAGCAAGGGGTCGGACTGTTCACCGTGGGCGTGAGCGGGCCCGACTACGACTTCGGCCAGCTCGAGCAGGCCATCCGCTGGCGCGACGAGGTGAACCCGGAACAGGTCACCGGCTTGGCCTGAGCCCGGTTCCGGGTTCCACCGCGGTCAGTTCATCGAGTACTGCTGCTCGCCGATCTCCGCCGCTGCCCCCTCGACGGGCAGCGACAGGCGAACGGGGAGCGCGGCGAGACCGCGGATGAGCAGGCTCTTGCGCCAGCTCAGCGCGTCGAAGTCGCCGTCGAGCGACATCGCAGGGATCCGGTCGAGCAGCCGGGTGAGTGCGATGGTGGCCTGCATCCTGGCCAACGCCGCGCCGACGCAGTAGTGGATGCCGTGGCCGAAGGCGATGTGCCGGTTGTCGGTGCGCGCGGCGTCGACCTCGTCCGGTTCGGCGAACCGCTGCGGGTCGCGGTTGGCCGCCGCCAGCGAGATCATGACGAACTCGCCCGCGTCGATCTCGCGGCCGCCCAACGTGATCGGCGCGGTGGTGAACCGAGCTGTCGCGATGTGCACCGGACCCTGGCAACGCAGGATCTCCTCGACGTAGGCGGGGACGCCGGTCGGGTCGGCGCGCAATCGCTCGGCCGTGACGGGATCGCGCAGGAGCTCGAGCACCGCGTTGCCGATCAGATTGACGGTGGTCTCGTGCCCGGCGGCCAACAGGAGGAACAGCATCGAGATGAGTTCCTGCTGATCGAGCCGGTCGTTGTCGTCCTTGGCGACGATCAGCGCCGAGAGCAGGTCCTCGCGGGGATTGTCGGTACGCACCGCGATCAGTTCGGTGAGGTAGGTGAAGAAGCTGATTCCGGCGTTGATGCGTTCCTCGACGCCGGCCGATTCGTCGACCACCACCTCGGTCCAGGCGCGGAAGTCGCCCTTGTCGTCGTCCGCCACGCCGAGCAGCTCGCAGATCACCATGATCGGCAGCGGGACCGCGTAGTCGTCGAGCAGGTCGGCGGTGTCCTTGGCGCTCAGCTCGTCGAGCAACGAGTCGGCGATCGCGGTGATGCGGGGGCCGAGGTCGCGAACCGCGCGGCTGGCGAACGCCTTTGCCACCAGGCTGCGCAGCCGGGTGTGCTGCGGCGGATCGGCGACGAGCATGTTGTCGTTGACGGCGCCCGCGAACTTCTCGGCTGCGCCGTTCTTGGCGATGGCGGCCTGGCCTTCGGGTGAGGTGATCCGCTTGCTGAGATTCGGCTCGATGAAGGCCTGTTTGGCCACGTCCTGATCGACGACCAGCCAGCTCAGCACCCCATCCAGGCGGACACGGTGGATCGGTCCGCGTTCGCGCAGACTTCGGTAGACGGCGTGCGGGTCGCGGAAGAAGTCGTCGTCGGTCAGCTCGATGATCTCGTTGGCGGTCGTCACGCGGCGCCCCCGGTCCGCGACGCGGAGCCGCCCGAGACCGAACATGAATCCAGGTAGTTCACTAGCCCTGTGTCCTTTCGAGGTCGCGGTTCTGATTTCAGTCCCGACGCAGTCTCGAGAAGCGGTAACAGCGGTGATCGCGCGCTGTCCGATCGTGGTGGTGCCGAGGCGAAGTCGGTCGCCGACTGCATCGGTGGAACGTCGAGCAGTTTCGATCGGTGTGAACCTTGAAAAAGCCCCGCGAGCGGGTAGCCGCCGACGCCGCGCCGACCGGTCGTGCAGGGCAGGCGACAGAATGTCCGCGTACCCGGGGCAAATTTCCGAGCGATTCTCGCACAGGCGCGGCGCCGGACGGAGAGTGACCCTCGTCGCGTCGGCCGCATGTAACTGTGGATTTGCGGTGTGTCCGCACTATGGTTCTCGACCATGGCTGGTCTGCCCGCAGCGTGGCGTCGTGCCCTGATCACCTCGATACTGGTCGTCGTCGGACTGACGGCGGCAGGCTGTGGTACCGGCGACGAACCTTCCGAGCTCGAGGATCTCTGCGCGCCTCCTGGGTTGAGCGCGGCGTCCGCGGCGCCGACGAATCTGGCCTCCTCCGCCACCGCGGGACCGGACCGCTACACCACCGCCAACACCGCCCCGCTCGAATCGATCGACGTGAACAAGCTCGGGTTGATCACGCCCGGCACGCTCAGTGTCGGCACCCTCTCCGACGCGCCACCGAGCATCTGCGTGAACTCCGCGGGGACCTTCACCGGCTTCGACAACGAACTCTTGCGCGCGGTGGCCGCGAAACTCGGTCTGCGAGTGCAGTTCTCGGGCACCGAATTCTCGGGCCTGCTCGCGCAGGTGGCTGGCGCGCGCTTCGACGTCGGCTCCTCCAACATCACCACCACCGATGCCCGCCGCGAGCTGGTCGGCTTCACCAACGGCTACGACTTCGGCTACTTCGCCCTCGTGGTGGCCGACGGGAGTCCGATCCGAAGCTTCGCCGATCTCGGTGCCGGTACCCGGATCGCCGTCGTGCAGGGCACGGTGCAGGACGACTACGTGGTGAACACCCTGCACCTGGACCCGGTGAAGTTCCCGGACTACAACACCGCCTACGCCAATCTGAAGACCGGTCAGGTCGACGCCTGGGTGGCTCCCTCGGCGCAGGCCGAAGGCGCGATCAAGCCGGGTGACGGCACCTCGGTGGTCCAGAACGCTTTCAGTCTGGACAATTTCGCCGCCTGGGCGGTGAACAAGAACAACAAGCCGCTCACCGACGCGCTCAACAGCGGCCTGGACGCGGTGATCGCGGACGGCACCTACGCCCGCCTCTACAGCGACTGGGTGCCGCGGCAGCTGCCGCCGGGCTGGAAGCCGGGTTCCAAGGCCGCGCCGACGCCGCAGCTGCCCGACTTCGCCGCGATCGCCGCCGAGAATCAGACGGACGAAGAGCAGGAGCAGCACCCGCCGAAGTCGACCCTGGAACAACTGGGCGACACATTCTTCGATTGGTCCCTGTACCGCAAGGCTTTTCCTGATCTGATCAAGACCGGTCTGCCGAACACCCTGATCCTGGCGCTGGTTTCGGGCGTGCTCGGCACCGCGATCGGTATGCTGCTCGCGGTCGCCGGAATCTCGCGCACCCGCTGGTTGCGCTGGCCCGCACGGGTTTACACCGACATCTTCCGTGGTCTGCCCGCCGTCGTGATCATCCTGCTCATCGGTCTCGGTGTCGGCCCGGTGGCGCGCAACATCACCGGCAACAATCCGTATTGGCTCGGCGCGATCGCGTTGGCGCTGCTCGCCTCGGCCTACATCGGCGAAATCTTCCGTTCCGGAATCCAATCCGTCGAGGCCGGGCAGTTGGAGGCGGCGCGCGCCATCGGCTTCGGCTACCGGCAGGCGATGACACTGGTGGTGATCCCGCAGGGTGTGCGCCGGGTGCTGCCCGCGCTGATGAACCAATTCATCGCGCTCATCAAGGATTCCTCGCTGATCTACTTCCTCGGCCTGCTGGCCAGCCAGCGCGAACTGTTCGCGGTGGGCCGAGATCTCAACGCGCAGACCGGAAATCTCTCGCCGCTGGTCGCCGCCGGCCTGATGTACCTGGTGCTGACCATCCCGCTCACCCACCTGGTCAACTACATCGACCATCGGATGCGCACCGGCAGGCCGGATCAGCCGATCGACGAACTCGAGCAGGCCACCATCACCGAAGGGCGCTGAACCATGAGTGCATCTCTCACCGGAACCGGCCTGCACCTGACCCTCGGCCGTAACCACGTGCTGCGCGGTATCGACATTCACGTCGACGCCGGCACGACCACCACCGTCATCGGACCCTCCGGCTCCGGCAAGTCGACCCTGTTGCGGGTGCTCAACCGGCTGCACGAGCCCGACAGCGGTGACGTGCTGCTGGATGGTGAGTCGGTGCTGCGTGAGGATCCGGACCGGCTGCGCCAGCGCATCGGCATGGTGTTCCAGCATTTCAATCTGTTCCCGCACAAGACCGTGGCGGACAACATCGCGCTCGGCCCGCGCAGGCTGCGTGGCCTGTCGAAGGACGCGGCGCGGGCGCTGGCGATCGAGCAACTGGAGGTCGTGGGGCTGGCGAACAAGGCCGACGCGCGCCCGGCGAACCTCTCCGGCGGGCAGCAGCAGCGGGTCGCGATCGCCCGGGCGCTGGCCATGCGGCCGGAGATCATGTTCTTCGACGAGGCCACCTCGGCGCTCGACCCCGAGTTGGTGAAGGGCGTGCTGGCGCTGATGAGCGATCTGGCGTCCGGGGGCATGTCGATGATCGTGGTGACGCACGAGATGGGATTCGCGCGCAGCGTCTCCGACAACGTGGTGTTCATGGATCAGGGTCGGGTGGTGGAGACCGGGACGCCGGACGCGCTGTTCGACGCCGCCGAGACGCCGCGGCTGCGCAAGTTCCTCGCGCAGGTGCTCTGAGGGCGGCAGCGCACAGCTGGCAATCTCCATTCATGCGCACGTGCTAATGTTTGCTTGTTCACAGATTCACCCTGTCCATTGCGATGGAAGAAGGTTTTCTGATGACTGCAGCACACTCCGAGCACACCGGCCACACGCACACCCACGGTGAAGGCTGTGGCCACGTCGCCGTGCCGCACGGTGACCATGTCGACTACGTCCACGATGGCCATCTGCACCGCGCCCATGACGGCCACTTCGATGAATGCGAGCCCTCCGGCCACACCGAAGCCACGGCCCACGACCACGTGCACGGCGAGGGCTGCGGCCACGTCGCCGTCCCGCACGGTGACCACGTCGACTACATCCACGACGGCCACCGTCACGCGCCCCACGACGGCCACTACGACGAACACTGATCCCAGGCGCGCGCCTGACCTCTGATGAGCGCTGCCCCTCGAAGTCCGTCCAAAATTCGCGCATGACCGGAGCGAAGGCGGAGATACACCCTTACCCCGCCTCTCGCAACCGCACCTCCAGCCGCAGCCCCAGCGCTTCCGCGTACCGCTCGAGCATGGGGATCGTCGGCATGGTGCCGCCTGCCTCGAACCGCGCCACCGCGGGCTGCTTCAACCCAGCCCGCTCCGCCAACTCGGCCTGCGTCATCCCCAGCGCCTCCCGTCGCGCGCGAACCGCGGCGCCCAGTTCGAACCGGATCCGCGCCGCCTCGTAGGCGGCCCCGGCACCCGGGCGATCCATGGCCTCGGAACGTATTTCGGCCCAGCTCTTCCGTTCACCCATGGGAATCAGTCCTCCTCCGCCGTGTGAGCTTCCGCGATACATCGCGACATCGCCCGCACGGCCCGCTCGATCTCAGCGGTCTCGCGCATCTGCTGCTTGCGGAATACCGTCAGCAGGATGATGCGCCTGCCGGACGCTATCCAGTAGGTAATCCGCACCGCGTCCCTGGAGATGAAACCGGAGCTCACGTAGCTTCCCGTTCAGCTGCCGCGTATACGGCTCGCCGAGCAGTGCGCCGCGCTGCGCCAGCGGATCGACGTAGAACGTCGCGGTCTCCTGGTCGTCGTGGCTCAGCGATCTGAACCATCGGACGACTTCTGGTTCCAGCTCCACCTCTCCCCAATTCATAACACAGACGTTATATCGAATCAAGGACTCGGTCCGCGGAATCGCTGATAGGTCAAGGGGCCTATCAGGTGTGGAAGGTGGCGAGGGCGGACCAGAGGAGGGGGGAGTGTTCGATGGTGCCGGTTTCGCGCCAAGTGGTGAGGTGGGTGCGGTGCCAGGTGGTGAGGGAGTGCAGGGGGTCGGGGTGGTCGTGGGCTGCGTCGATGGCGCAGATGAGGTCTTGCAAGGGGGTGGCGGTGGCGCGCGCGAGGCGTTGGAACGCCAGGTCGGTGGGTAGCGGCCAGCGGGTGGCGGTGACGAGTTCGGCGCCGCCGTTGATCATGGCGGCGACCAGGCCGAGCGCCTCGGTGAAGCGGAGGTCGCCGCCGCTCTCGCAGGCGATCAGGGCGACGCGGCTCGGAATCGGCCAAAGGTCCGGGCCCGCAACGGGTTCGGGGTCCAACGTGTGGGTGCCGAGCAGGAGGTCCTTGGCCGAGAGCGGGCGGTGCGCGCGGAGCGGCTCGGCGAAACCGGTGGCATCGGCCGTGCAGGCCAGGTGGAGTTCGGCGCTTTCGCTCTGACCGGACTCCGGTGCGGCGGCCGTGACGTGGCCGACGTAGATCAGCCGCGAAGCCCCAGCGCGAAGGGTCTCGGAGAGCCACGTCCGGTCCAGGTCGGTGCGGCGGAATACCTCGACAGCGTCCGGCGCATCGGGCCGGAGGCGTTGCCGCGCAATATGTTCCGCGACGCGCTCCGAGAGTGCGCCCGCACCGTTCATCCGTCCGAGCACCGAGCCGAGGGCGGAGTCGGCGCGAAATCCCGGCACCCGCGGATCGAGGACGGCGACCACCGGTAGCTCGCGATCGGCCGACCAGCTGCGCGCGCGCCGACCCGGCGCGTGCACGACGCCCGCTGGAGCGAGCAGGCTGACGTCGGCGATGTCGACGAGCCGCAGGGCCGGGTCGGGCGCGATGATCTCCCACGGCACCTGCGCCACACGCGGCGAGGGTTGCAGCCGGAGGTGCGGCCGGATTCCGCGCGTGTACAGCTCGTGCAACTGCACAGCCAGCCCGTATGGCAGCAGGGCGCGGGACAATTGCTGTGCCAGGGCATATTCCGCATCAACCGAGGCGAACGCACCGGTAGTGAGCGCGCGGCCGATCCCCTCGGGCGCGGTGGGATCGGGTAGCGCATCGGCCAGCGCTCGCACCGCCTCAGCGATCGGATCGCCCGGCAACATCGCGGCCCCGCGCGGCGCGATATCGCCGTCCCATCGCCACGACATGTAGACGTCACCCGCGTCGGCCATCCGCACTGTCACTGTCGGCTGCGGCAACGACGCACTCATACCGTCAAGACCCATTCCCCTCGCACTGACCGCCCATAGCGCTGTTCGGCGGCGGTGATGTACCCGGCGAGCGCGATGTGCCCGTCCGGCGCCACGGACAGTCGCGGTGGCGGGGCCACCCGCAGACCCGCGGCTGCGGCGACCTTGGCCAACGCCGAACCGAGGTGCAGCGTGGAGCCCTCGGCCTGCGCGGGTGCTTCGATCGGTGAGAGCGGCTCCAGCGGTAGCTGCGGGCTCGGCTGGATGTCCGTCGCGGCAACATCCAAGGTGGTACCGGCACATTGTGTTTCGATCAGGTCCGCGATGAGGGGCCCGTCCCCGCAGAGGTACGCGAACCGGAACGCCAGGCGCATCGCGGGGTCGGCGATCTCGCGATTCCACTGGGCGCGCTGATTGCCGTTCGGCAATGTGTATCGCACGGCATCGATGGCGATGGCCGCGGGCACCGCCACGTCGCGAGCCAGCGCGAGCAGTTCGGGGGTCGGCGCGTCCGCCCTGTCGGTGAGTGCTTCCAACAGCACGGCATGCCAGAAATCGACCTGCGCGCAATGCAATCCGAGGCCGCGCGACGCATACGCCTCGAACGCGGCCGCGAGCAACTCCTGTCCTTCGTCGACCCGAAACCTTTTGAAAGCCACTGTCGCCAGACGTGTCTGGACGGCCGCCACATCCAGCGCTGCGCCGGACGCCTCGAAACAGGCCAAGCTACGCCGGTACAGCGCCTCGGCCTGCTCGTCGTCGCGCTGTTCTGCGACGAATCCCATGATCCTGAGCCCGACCCCGGCGCGGTACTCGAGTCCGGCCTGTTCGAAGTATTGCTGGCTCACCCGCAGCGGCTCTTCCGCGTCGTCGAACCGGTCCACCCTGGTGTAGAGCGTGGCGAGATTCTGCTGGGTTTCGGCCACCGCGTTGCGGTCGCCCGCCGCTTCGAAGGCGGCCAGCGCTTGTTCGGCGAAGTCGATGCCGAGTTCCCTGCGCCCGGTCTCGAAGTACGCGCCCGCCAGGTTCATCAGCGGATGGCCGGTCAGGTGCGGCGCGAAACGCTGTGCGACGTCGAGGGTTTCGGTGGCCAATTCGACCACCCGCACCCACTGGGCGCGGTGGAACGCCACCGCCGTCAGCGAGAGCAGGCAGGGCACCCGCAGCGAGGCGAATTCGGGATGGTCGGCCAGCAGCGCCCTTGCCTGCTCGAGCGCGTCCTGCGCCGCGTCGAGGTCGCCGAGATGCTGCAGTGCCTGCGAGTAGTTGACCAGCGTGGACGCGCGCTTCTCGACGGCGTCGCCGGGGATTTCCGCCAGCGCCGACCGGAACCGGACGGCCGCGCCCGCGTGGTCGCCGAGCTCGTCGCACATGCTCGCGGCGTTCACCAGCGCGCTGACGCGTACACCGCCGGAGGTGGTGAGCACGGCGTGCTCGAAGATGCGCAGTGCCTCCGCGACCTCGCCGCGTTGATACGCCGCGGCACCCTCGTAGAGCAGTTCCAGGCCGGGCGGCGCTGCTTCGTCCTGTGTCATCAGAAGTCCGAATCCGATGCGGCGGCGGCGATCTCGGCCAGGAGTAAGGAGTCGTCGTCCGTTGTGGCGCGGCGCAGCCGGGCAGCCACCAGATCCCGAATCCGCGCGCGCTCGTCGTGGTCGGCGGAGGTGAGCGCATCCGGACCCACGCCGGGCACGTAAACATGCACTCCGGCAACGGCTTCCGCAGAGGTCGACGTCATCCCCTGCCAGGTGTCGCCGACCAGGTGGAGTTCGGTGTCGATCGCGCCGACGCTGGTGTCGAGCAGCGCGCGCGGATGCAGATGCGCGGGTGGGGCATCGAGTTGCGGCGCGGCCACCGCCCGCACCCGGACGAGCGTCGCCCCTTCCGCCCTGGTCAACTCCCAGGACACCGCGTGTTCGGAAGCATCGACCAGGCCGGGCGGGCAGCGCCGCCAGTCCCAGCCGCCGCTGCCCCGCCCGAAGACCAGCTCGCCGTGTCGCGCACCGGAACCGGCGGCCAGCGCGTAGTCCTCCGCGCGGCCAAGCGTGACGGGAGCGGCTGGCGTCGGCTCGAGGTCAGCGTCGGCGCCAGCCACGATCAACTCGCACGCCTCGGTGAGCGTGGCGATCTCGGTGTCGAGCAGCCGTTGGTCCAGCGCCGGGATGCCGTCGATGGTGGAGGCGGGCCACCAGCGGGCGGCCCAGTGCGCGTACGCCAACTTCCTGGCCTGAGCGACCAGGGCGGGCAGTGCGGGTTCGACCGGAAGCTCAACTGCCTGCGGGTCGGCGGCGGTCAGTGCGACGCGCTCGCCGTAGACGGCCCACAACCATTCCTGCGCTTGGTCGACGTCGTGCAGTACGGCGGCCGGGACCGGTTCTCCGGCAAGCAGACTCCAGCCGAGGTGACCGCCGACCACCTCCAGCACCATGGTGTCCAGCGGTGGAGCGTCGGCCGAGAAGGTCGGCGCGCCCGCCGGCGCGATGGTCCAGAGTCCGTCGCTGTCTTCGCGCAGCAGCACCGTGCTCATCAGCTCGCCCTCGATTCCGTCGAACCGATCTCTCCGGCAACGGCATCAGCGCTCAGCGCGTTCTTCACCTTGGTGCGGTGATCGAGGATGACCGAGCGGGCCACGCCGTCCAGCAGATCCCACAGCTCGTCGGGTTCGACCACCGGGGCCGCGCGAACATCTCGGCCGTGCAACCGAACCCATAGCCGCCGGAGATACGGCCGCCACGGCGTCCGGAGTTCCGCGGCGATCTGCGCGAGGGGCCCGCTCGCTCGATCGGTGTCATGCACCGCGAGCCGCCGTGCTTGCAGCACATAGGCTTCGCGCCGCCAGCGGTTGTTGATCGCCTGGTGTGCCGCAGTCCCGCGCGCCACACCGTCCGGCGCTGCGACCCGCCCGACCGCCCGTGCGGCGTCCGCCCCGCTGCCCGGCGCCGCTACCCGTGCGGCATCCGCGCCGCTGTGATCTGCTCGCGCGTTCGCCACGCCGCCGCGATCCGCCTGTGTGGCTTCCACCGCGCTGCCGCGGTCCGTCCGCACCGCGTTCGCGAGGCCGCTGCGGTCCGCCTGTGCGGCATCCGGCGCGCTGCTGCGGTCCGCCTGTGTGGCATCCGCCGTCCCGCCGAGGCCCGCCCGTGCCGCGTTCGCCACGCCGCCGCGATCCACGTCCACCACGCCGCTACGCTCGGACCTCGCTGTATCGGCCAAGTGACGCACCCGTCCTGCCGCACCGATGCGCTCGTTCGACGCCGTTCCGAACGGCGAAAGACCCACGGCCAGTGCAGCTCCGGTAGCGGCCGCAACTCGCAGCGTCTCGTCCAGCAGTGCCCACGGCGAACAGCTACGGGCGATTTCGTCGGTGACGAGTTCCGGGATCGGCGGCAGCTCGGCGCGCTCGCTCGAGGCCTGGAGGACCGTGAAGACCCGTTCGTAGATGGTGCGGTCGAACGGAAGCCCGAGGTCCGCCTTGGACGCCGACTTGCCCAGCGCGGGCGAGTGCGGGAGTGGATGCGCAGTGAGCCCGAGTTCGTTCGCACTGCTGCCGGATGCCCTGTGCCAGAGATCGATACCGGAGTGGGTGCCGACGCGCGCCGCAACGAGGCTGTCCAGTTCGGGCTGCCCGTCGCCGGTCACCCTGCTGGTCGCGCACGCGTCGAGCAGATCGCCCAATGCCGCGGTGTGCTCATTGCTGCCCGTGCCCGCCGAAGGCCGTCGCCGCCAGGCGATCTCGATCAACCCGCCCAGCTGCCGCGCCACCTCCGGGTCCGTGAGGTGCTCCTTGAGCGCCTGCGTGGTCCGCCCCGCGGCGAACTCGTGGATATCGCGCAGTGCGGCCTCCGCGGTTTGCCTGTCGCGCACCGGATCCGGATGACCCGCCGTCGTCGCCAGCTCGAAACAGCGCTGGAAGTAGAGGTCCTGGGGATTGCCCTCGGTGATACGCAGTGCGCGGCGGACCTGTTTGAGCAGCGTGAACCAGGCCGCGGTGGCCCGCAGCACGTCGGCGGCGGCGAAGATGCGCGAGGCAAGCAGCGTCGCGCCGTCCGCGGTCAGGATCGCCCCGGCGCAGCTCGGATGCTGGACGGGACGAATCACCAAAGGGTCGAGCAGGAGTTTGACGGTCCGGCGCAGCGGTCCGCCGTGCGGGCCGCTGAGTGCCTCGACGCCGTCGAGCCTGCGCCACACCTCGTCGAGCACCATGGCGCGCGGTCGTCGCATTCGACCAGGTTAACGGACCTTTGGCCGGTTCGGGCCGCCGAAACCTGGGATCGGTAGGCGGCGCGCGATTCCTACCTTTTCTCTCAACGGCCCGACCACCGGGCCGGACCAACCGAGAGAGAGAACGGATCACCATGAACGCCAAGTACTTCCGCACCGGCACCGCCGCCATCGCCGCCCTCGCGCTGACCGGCTTCCTCACCGCCTGCGGTGACGACTCCGCGAGCAGCTCGCCCGCGACCTCGCAGCAGACCACCGCCGCCGCGCCCGCCGGGCCGGCCGCGGGCAAGTCCGCGGCGCTGGTCGACGGCAAGGCGCTGGCAGGCACGTTCGACACCACCTGCGTGAAGCAGGGCAACACGCTGGCCCTCGCCCTGACCGACAACAACAACGCCACCTATGGGCAGCTGACGGCCAGTGCCACCATCACCGACGCCGACACCGTGCAGGCCGTCGGTATCGCGGGCAGCAAGGGCGGCTCCTCGGGTCTGCCTTACGCGGTGGGCTACGGCAACGGCCAGCCGGGCGGTTCGGCGAAGGTCGTCAAGGACGGCAACACCTACAAGGTCACCGGCGAGGGCGTCGGCACCCCTGACCTGAGCAACCCGCTCGCGGGCCCGTCGACCTCCACCTTCGACATCACCTTCGCCTGCTCGACCATCGTCGGCGCCTGACGGACGGTCCGCGTGCTCGGCTCCCCGTCGTCCCGCGAGCCCGGCGCTACCGAGGGGTGCGCCAGGCCGGAACGACGGGGCTGCCCGGAATACGGAAAGTCCGTCCGACAACCGAGAATTCAGGAGTACACCATGGCAACCAAACTGCGCGCCGCCGCGATCGTCTTCGCCATCGCCGCGATCGGCCCCTACCTCTGGCACGGCCTCACCTACGAGCCGACCAGCCCCTACGAACCGGGCTTCATCGCCTGGGTGAACGGATTCATGGCCCTGCCGATCATCGCGTTCACCGCGGTGGTGATGGTCTTCGCCTTCACCGGCGAGGGCATCATGTCCGCGTTCACCGGGCGCAACTCCACGGAATTCCGCGGCGGGCTGCTCGGCATCGGCACCGTGAAGTCGTTCCGGCAGACCGGGCTCACCGTGAACGACCAGCCGCAGATTCGCATCGAGTTCAGCGTCGAGGGCGTGGACGGCAAGGTCTTCGAGTCCGCGGCCAAGATGATCGTGCCGCTCACCGAGCTGGCGCTGCTGCGTCCCGGCGTGGTGCTTCCGGTGCGGTACCTGCCGGACCGGACCGACAAGGTGGAGGTGGATCTGTCCGGTGACAGCGTCGAGGCGCAGCAGGCGATGAACGAATCCATGATCCGCAAGGGCTTCACCACCGAGGCCAAGCTCGACATCGCGGCGCGCGGCATCGCGGCACAGGCGGTGGTGCAGTCGCTTTCGGTGCCGGGCGAGATCCGCAACGGCTACTCCAAGGTCGAGATCGGGCTTGCCGTCACCAGGCCTGACGGCAGCACCTTCCGTACTCGCGCCGAGAAGTTTCTGCCTCCGGCCAGTGTCGGCAATGTGCAGGTGGGCAGGATCGTTCAGGTGCACTACTTGCCGGAGAACGAGCAGGAGGTCGTCATCGCGGTTCCGGTGAACGCCTGAGACTTGGTCGGCTGTTCACCCACGCGTTTCCTGGGAATAGCTTGGGGCGTTTAGCGTGCGGCCGACAGACCGAGCCAGGAGTGATCGTGACCTTGAAACCACTCGCCCTCTTCGTGCAGCACGACGGCCGCTCCGCGCGCGCCGCCGTGACCTGCGAGTACAAATGTGCCAACGCGTGCTTCCACGAGACGCCCAACACCTCGGGCGGCGAGTACTTCGGCGACATCGTCAGCTCACTGAACCGGCGCGGTCTGATCAGGGGCGGCGCGGCGGCGGTACTCGCCGTCGGCGCCGCCTCCGCGCTTGCGGCGTGCGGTGACGACGCCGAGGCCGGCTCCACCGGCGCCGGCCCGGCGGGCCCGCCCGGAACCGGAACCGACTTCGTCGCGGTCGCCCCGAACAAGGAAGACGCCATCGTCGTCCCGTCGGGCTACGATCAGTCGGTCGTGATCCGCTGGGGCGACCCGCTTTTCGCCGACGCGCCCGCCTTCGATTTCGACCGGCAGACCGCCGCGGCCCAAGCCGAGCAGTTCGGCTACAACAACGACTTCGCGGCCCTGCTTCCCATCGAGGGCCAGGCCAACAGCTACCTGCTGGTGGTCAACCACGAGTACACCACCGCGCCGCACATGTTCCGCGGCTACGACAAAGCCAACCCGACGCCCGAGCAGCTCGCCATCACCATGGCGGCGCACGGCCTGACCGTTGTCGAGGTCAAGGGTGAATCCGGTACCGGCAAGCTGACGCCCGTCTTCGGCAAGTACAACCGACGCATCACCGCGACCACCGAGTTCACCCTCACCGGGCCGGCCGCGGGCAGCGAGTTCACCAAGACCTCCGCCGACCCGACCGGCACCAAGGTGCTCGGCACCTTCGCCAACTGCGCGGGCGGTGTGACTCCTTGGGGCACCGTGCTTTCCGGCGAGGAGAACTTCCACGGCTACTTCGCCAACGGCGACAAGCCCGCGGGTGGCGACGCCGCGGTGGCGCGCGCCAAGCGCTACGGCTTCACCGCGGGCGCGACGGCCAACCTCTGGGAGCGCGCCGACAAGCGCTTCGACCTCGCGCAGGAACCCAACGAGGCCAATCGTTTCGGCTACGTCGTCGAGATCGACCCGTGGGACCCGAACTCGACGCCGGTCAAGCATTCGGCCATGGGCAGGCTCAAGCACGAGGGCGCGAACATCTACGTCACCAAGGGCGGCGACGTCGTCTCCTACACCGGTGACGACGAAAAGTTCGACTACATGTACAAATTCGTGTCCTCCCGCAAGGTGCAGTCCGGCTCCGGCGCGGCGAGCAGGCGGAACAACATGACCATCCTCGACGCGGGCACCCTCTACGTCGCCAAGCTCACCGGCGATCACGCCGACAAGATCGACGGCACCGGCGCCAAGCCGTCGGACAACGGCTTCACCGGTAAAGGCCAGTGGATTCCGCTGCTGGAGACCGACGCGCAGGGCAAGGGCAAGTCGCTGGTCGACGGCATGACCGCCGAAGAGGTCGCGGTGTTCACCCGGCTGGCGGCCGACAAGGTCGGCGCCACGAAGATGGACCGCCCGGAGGACTTCGAGGCCAACCCCTTCACCGGCAAGGTGTACGTCGCGCTGACCAACAACGACAACCGCGGCAAGGAGGGCAAGGCCGGTGCGGACGAGGCGAACCCGCGCAACCTCAACAAGAACGGCCAGGTCCTCGAGATCGACGACGACCACACCGGCACCCAGTTCACCTGGTCGCTGCTGCTGGTCTGCGGCGATCCGGCCGCGGCCGACACCTACTACGCCGGTTTCGACAAGACCAAGGTGAGCCCGATCTCCTGCCCGGACAACCTGGCTTTCGACCCGTACGGCAACCTGTGGATCTCCACCGACGGCAATGCGCTGAAGTCCAACGACGGCCTCTTCTCGGTGGTGCTCGACGGCGCGAATCGCGGTGAGACCAAACAGTTCCTGACGGTGCCGCGTGGCGGAGAGACCTGCGGTCCGATCGTCACCGAATCGCGGGTCATCGTGTGCGTGCAGCACCCTGGCGAGGCCGACGACGCCACGCCGGAGAACCCGTTGTCGCACTGGCCCGACGGCGGTTCCGCGCAGCCGAGGCCGTCGGTGGCGGTGGTGTGGAAGAAGGACGGCGGCCGGATCGGCGTGTAAAAGGTTGTCCCCCAGGTGGTTTCGCCACCCGGGGGTGATCGTCTGCTTCCGGTGGTTCAGCCCATGTTGGCGAAGCGGGCGAAATCGCCTTGGGCGCCGCTGTACACGTTGAGATCGGTGCGGCCCGCGATACCGGGAATGCTGCCGCGGTCGGTGGTCTGCCAGAACGTCCAGGCCGGCCAGCCGCCGGGCACCTCGGGCTGGTCGTTGCCGCGGTAATCGGCGATCCACAGCGGAAAGCGGGTGAACTCGCTGGTATTGGCCATCGCCGTCTTCCAGAAGTACGGGTAGGTGTAGATGATCGGCACCCGGCCGGTGAGCGCCTGCACCGTGTTCAGGTAGCGGTGCGTCCAATTGATCAGCGCCCCGGGATCGAGGCCGCCGGAATGCTCGAGATCCAGCACCGGCGGCAGGTCGAGCGGACCGTTCTGACCCAGCACGATCGTGGCGTAGAGCGCCGCTTGCGGTTCCGGTGGCAGCTGCGGCCGGGCGTAGTGGTACGTGCCGCGGGCGATGCCCGCCGCCCGCATCAGCAAGCTGTCCGCTACGAAGTAGGGATTGATGTAACTGATGCCCTCGGTGGCCTTGACCATGGCGAAATCGTGTCCGGATCGCTTGACCGCGAACCAGTCGATCAGCCGCCCGTCGATGTGCTGCCAGGACGAGACATCCGGCCCGACCGGCGCGGGCGCCGACTGTCCGGTTGCCAAAAGGATGCTGCCCACGGTGATCGCGGACAACGCAAAAATGCGGGTCGCTCTCCAGCGCGTGCTATCCATGCCATTCGACCTTAGGTGGCCGCGCTCGATGGGATCAGCGCTACGTGTGAAACGTTTGCTGACTATTTACCAATGGGCGGTAGCGACGGCGATCAGCCGAGCCAGTCCAGCACCGACGCCGCGGTCCACGACTGCTGCATGCTGCCGAGCGGTTCACCGGTGAAAGGCTCGTAGTACTCCGCGAAGGCGCCGTCGCTCGCCTGCCGCAGCCCTTCGGCGCGCAGCATGAACGCCCGCTCCGCCCAGCCGCGGCGGGCGAAGACCCAGGAGAACAGCCAGCTCATCACCGGCCACACCGGTCCGCGCCAATACTCGCGGGACCGGAAGTCCTTGGAGACGGGGGAGGCCGAAGGGGGCAGCGCGTAGCGCAGGTCGGGGTGGCCGCAGTAGCGCGGACCTTCGAACAGGCGAAGCAGACTGCGTTCGGTGTCGCGCGGCAGGCCGCCGCACAGCAGTGGGGCGAAAACCGAGAGGGTCTCTGTGTTGATCCAGCGCTGCGCGCGCACGTCGAAGTCGCGGGCCGCGCCGGTGCGGGCGTCCGCGGTGGCGACGACGCCCGCGCGGAAGCGGTCGGCCCACGAGTACAGCTCGCGCACGTCGGCGTTCGGCTGCTTGTACTCCTCGCCGATATTGGCGAGCACCTCGCAGGCCAGCGCGAAGATCGCGGTGACGAACACGTCCTCCACGGCGAAGCTCATGGTGGAGGCCAGCAGGTAGTCGTCATATCCGGCTCGGCGCATCTGCTCGACCAGCCACAGGTACCTGTCGTACTCGCGGTCGGTGGGTCGCTGTGTCGGATCGGCGACGACCAGCACGTCCTCGCGTCGGTACGGGGGCAGGTCGCCGGGGACCACGTTCTCGTAGGCCCGGTCCCAGCGCGGCGAGTTGTCCATGCCGGATTCCCAGCCGTGGTAGAGCGTGATCCGGCCGTTCTCCTTCGGATCGCGGGCGTGCGCGAGCCAGCGATGCCAGCGCACCAGGTCGGGCCAGCGGCGGTTGAGGAACTCCTCGGCGGTCGCGCGGGTGCTGCGGCCGTGGCGGCGGGAGTGATCGAGAATGCGCTGCACGGCGATGGCGTGTACCGGCGGTTGGGTGATGCCGGAGGTGTCCGGTCCGTCCGGCGCGTTGGCGGCCAGCTTGCGGCACTCCCAGCGGGCCGGGCCGGGAAAGTAGCCGTCGACGCCGTTGGCGAACACGATGTGCGGGATCATGCCGTTCTTCCACTGCGCCGAGAGCAACGTGTCCAGCTCGACGACAGCGCGTTCCACACTGAGCGGAGCCAGGCCGACCGCGACGAACGCCGCGTCCCAGCTCCACATGTGCGGGTAGAGCCGGGGCGCCGCGCTGGTCATCGTGCCCAGGTCGTTGCCCCGCAGCAGGTAGGCGGCGCGGGCCGCGAGCTGGGTGGGGGTGAAACCCGGATGTGCCATCCCCCTATTCTGCGATCCCACGCGGAGATATGCCCGCTCAGCTGCGTCGGGTCGGGTGGCGGTGCTCGATACTGCCGTGGCGCCGTATCCCGCTGTGGCGCTGAGTTCTGCTCGTTGGCTCATCAGGTGTTCGGCGGATCTCACTCTCGCATGCCCCGTCCGTGGAGATTGGTCTACCGACGTATGCGTGCATCGCTACGAGTCCGCGCAGTGCTACGGATTTCGCGCACCCACTACGGTGAGGCGCATGAACGCCGCCGTCACCAGCACCCCGAAGCCGACCGCGTTGATCACCGGAGCCAGCCGAGGGTTGGGCGCGGCCATCGCCCGCGAACTCGCGCCAGGGCACGAGCTGCTGCTCGGCGCGCGCTCGCGAGACGCGCTGCGCGACATCCTCACCGAGCTGCCCGAGGCGACGCCGTGGCCGGTGGAGCTCACCGATTACGACGCGGTCGCCACGGCGGTCGCCGGGGTGCAGCGGCTGGACGTGCTCGTGCACAACGCGGGCATCGCCGATCTCGGCACCATCGCGGAATCCTCGGTGGCGCAGTGGCGAAACACCCTGGAGGCCAATCTCATCGCCGTTGCGGAGCTGACCAGGTTGCTGCTGCCCGCGTTGCGTGCGGCGAACGGCCATGTGGTGCTGATCAATTCGGGCGCGGGTCTGCGGGCCAACGCGGGCTGGGCCTCGTACGCGGCCAGCAAGTTCGGGTTGCGCGCCTTCGCCGACGCGCTGCGGCTCGAGGAGCCCGCGCTGCGAGTGACCTCCATCCATCCCGGCCGGATCGATACCGACATGCAGCGTGAGATCACCGCGGGCGAGGGACGCGAGTACCGGCCGGAGGAGTTCCTCACGGCCGAGACGGTCGCGACCGCGGTGCGGCACGCGGTGGAGACCCCGCGCGACGCGCACCCGACCGAAATAGTGTTGCGGCCCATCGCCCGCTGAGCCGGGAGCGGCGATGTGCCCAGGGCTCCTTAAGTTTTCGGCAAGCGCGGTCCAGCACTGTTGCGATCATGAAGAACTCGTCATCGCGGTCCGCCGCCCGTTTCGCTCGCTGGGGCATCGTCGCTGCGACGATCGGTGTCGCTCTGACCGCCTCGCAGGCCACCGCCTCGGCGGACACCGTTCGCTACGCCGCGATCGCGCTCTCGGAATCGACAGGCGGAACCGGAAGCGCCTGGAACTATCCGTCCTCCAGGGAAGCCGTCGACGCCGCTGTCGCCGCCTGCAACAGAGTGGTCCCCGTGGTGCACCATCCGGCCACCGGCTCCGGGGGCCCCTACACCACCGGCGGCGACTGCGCCTGGCAGATCTGGATACCCAGCGGATATTGCGGCGCGCTCGTGCAATCGACCAGTTATGACGCCAAGAACGACCGTTGGGGCTCGGTCGAATACACCACCGGTAGCGGGCGCACCCGCGAGGAAGCCGACTACAACGCCATCCAGATCGGCACCGGGTACCGAACCCAGATCCTGGAGTCGGTCTGCCAGGACTGACCGGGGCTGACCGGGGCGAGGGTAAGGCGCCCACCGTTGTGCGGTGGGCGCCTCTCCTACGTCAGGCGACGATGTTGACCAGGCGGCCCGGCACTACGATCAGCTTGCGCGGCGCGGCGCCGTTCAGCAGCGCCGCGATCTTCTCGTCGGCCAGCGCGGCCGCCTCGATGGCCGCGTTGTCGGCGTCGGCGGGAACCTGAATCCGGCTGCGCACCTTGCCGTTCACCTGGATCGGGTACTCCACCGACTCCTCGACGAGCAGCGCCGGATCGGCGACCGGGAACGGGCCGTGCGCGAGGGAAACGCTGTGGCCCAGCCGTTCCCACAGCTCCTCGGCGACGTGCGGGGAGAGCGGGGCCAACATCAGCACCAGCGGCTCCACCACCGAGCGCGGGGCGCCGTCGGGGTAGTTCTTGGTCAGATGGTTGGTCAGCTCGATGAGCTTCGCGCCCGCCGTGTTGTCGCGCAGTGCGGCGAGATCCTCGTCGACGCCCGCGATGGTCTTGTGCGTCAGGCGCAGCGTCTCGTCCGACGGCGCGGCGTCGGTGACGCGCAGCGCGCCCGTCTCCTCGTCCACCACCAGACGCCAGACCCGCTGCAGGAACCGGTGCGCGCCGACGACGTCCTTGGTCGCCCACGGCCGTGAGGTGTCCAGCGGACCCATCGACATCTCGTAGAAGCGGAAGGTGTCGGCGCCGTACAGGTCGCACATCTCGTCCGGAGAGATGGCGTTCTTCAACGACTTTCCGATCTTGCCGTACTCCTGGAACACCTCGATCTCGCCGCCGGTCGCGTCGATCCAGTAGAACTTGCCGTCCCGCTCGATGATCTCGGCGGCGGGCACGTACGCGCGGCGCTCGTCGGTGTACGCGTGCGCCTGGATGTAGCCCTGGTTGAACAGTCGCCGGTACGGCTCGCTGCTGCTCACATCACCCAGATCGAACAGCACCTTCTGCCAGAAGCGCGCGTACAGCAGGTGCAGCACCGCGTGCTCGACGCCGCCGATGTACAGATCGACGCCGCCCGGATCGTTCGCACCGTGCTCCGCTGTGCGCGGGCCGAGCCAGTACTCCTCGTTCTCCTTGGCGCAGAACGCCTCGGTATTGGTCGGATCGGCGTAGCGCAGCTGGTACCAGGAGCTGCCTGCCCAGTTCGGCATGACATTGGTGTCGCGCCGGTACTTCTTCGGCCCGTCGCCCAGGTCCAGCTCGACGTGCACCCAGTCGGTGGCCTTGGCCAGCGGCGGGGACGGCTCGGAGTTCGCGTCGTCCGGATCGAAGGTCACCGGGGCGAAGTCGTCCAGTTCGGGAAGCCGCACGGGCAGCATGGATTCCGGCAGCGCGTGCGGTGCGCCTTGCTCGTCGTAGACGATCGGGAACGGCTCGCCCCAGTACCGCTGGCGGGCGAACAGCCAGTCGCGCAGCTTGTACTGGATGGTGCCCGTGCCGTGCCCGTCGGCCTCCAGCCTGCCGATGACGGTGGCCTTGGCCTCCTCGACCGAAAGACCGTTCAGGTACTCGGAATTCACCAGCTCGCCCTCGCCCGCGTGGGCGCCGTTGGCGACGTCGCCGCCGGAGATGACCTCGATGATCGGCAGGCCGAAGGCGGTCGCGAACTCGTGGTCGCGGTGATCGTGGCCGGGCACCGCCATGATCGCGCCGGTGCCGTAGCCGATCAGCACATAGTCGGCGATGAAGATCGGAATCCGCTGTCCGTTCACCGGATTGGTGGCGTAGGAGCCGAGGAAGACGCCGGTCTTCTCCTTGTACTCCTGGCGCTCCAGATCCGACTTGGCCGCGATGGCCTTGCGGTAGGCGGCGACGGCGTCGGCGGGCGTTGCCGCGCCCTCGTTGGTCCAGCGCGGATCGGTGTTCTCCGGCCACCGCGCCGCGGCCAGCCGGTCGACCAGCTCGTGCTCGGGAGCCAGCACCATGTACGTCGCGCCGAACAGGGTGTCGGGCCGGGTGGTGAATACCTCGATCGGCCCGGCGTCCGAGTCGAACTTCACCTGGGCGCCGCGCGAACGGCCGATCCAGTTGCGCTGCATGGCCTTCACGTTCTCCGGCCAGTCCAGCGCGTCCAGGTCGTCGACCAAGCGGTCCGAGTAGGCGGTGATGCGCATCATCCACTGCCACAGGCGCTTACGGAAGACCGGGAAGTTGCCGCGCTCGCTGCGGCCCTCGGCGGTGACCTCCTCGTTGGACAGCACGGTGCCGAGGCCCGGGCACCAGTTGACCATCGAATCGGTCTGGTACACCAGGCGATACGAGTCGATCACCGCGGCGCGCTCGGCGGCGGACATGGTGGACCAGTCCTTGCCCTCGGGCGCGGGCCGCGCGCCGGAGGCGAACTGCTCCTCCAGGTCGGCGATGGGGCGGGCGCGACCGGTCTCCAGGTCGTACCAGGCGTTGTAGATGCGCAGGAAGATCCACTGCGTCCAGCGGTAGTACTCCGGGTCGGTGGTCGCGAACGAGCGCCGCCGGTCGTGGCCGAGACCCAGCCTATCCAGCTGGCGCTGCATGGTGGCGATATTGGACTCGGTGGTGTCGCGCGGGTGCGCGCCGGTCTGTACCGCGTACTGCTCGGCGGGCAGTCCGAAGGCGTCGTAGCCGAGCGCGTGCAGCACGTTGCGGCCGTGCATGCGGTGGTAGCGCGCGAACACGTCGGTCGCGATGTAGCCGAGCGGGTGGCCTACGTGCAGGCCCGCGCCCGACGGGTACGGGAACATGTCCTGGACGAACAGCTTGTCCGCGGGGGTGTCCCCGGCGAGCGGGCCGGTCGGGTTCGGCGCGTGGAAGGTCCCGCGCTCCGCCCAGTTCTGCTGCCACCGGCGCTCGATGCGGCCCGCGAGGTCAGCGTTGTACCGGTGCTGGGGTACATCGCTTTCGGTTGCACGACTGTCCTGCACGGTCCTGCCTTCTTGTTTCTCGCCGATCCTGGACAAACTTCGTATTACAGGGTAGAACGTCCGGTCCGAGGGACCGAAAATCGGGCCGCGTGCGCATGCGCTAGCCTGCATAGGTGTTCGTCGTAGCCCTCGCCCTGTTCGTGCTGGCCGCCGTGGCCATCGCAACCGGCGTGCTCGGACTGACCGGCAGGCTCCCGCGCAACCGCTTCGTCGGTGTGCACACCGAAGCCGCTCTCACCTCCGAAGAAACCTTCCGCATCGCGAACCGCGTCGCCGCCCCCACCTCGGTCGCTGCCGGCGCGCTGCTCTTCGCCGGCGGTCTGGTCGCCTTCGCCGCCGGCGGCGTGGTCGCCCTGATCGTCGCGGGCGCCGCCGCCGTCATCGCCCTGTTCACCCTGGGTGCGGGCGCGAACGCGGCAGGTGAGGCCATCGCGAGCTTGGTGCCCGCCGAGGACGTGGGCGGCTGCGGCCAGTCCTGCGGCGCGTGCTCCCTGCGCGACGCCTGCCAGCCCGCGAACTGATCCCCTGGCTTCCGCGACGCGTGCTCTGACCCTTAAATTCACGCGTTGCTGTCGGTGGTCGTCGGTACCCTGGATGACAGCTCGCCGTTCGGTGGCTCTGTCCGGGGGAGGTTCGGATGTATTTCGGGTTCGCGTTGGTGATCTTCGTCGCGGGGATGGTCGTCGCCGGGCCGTTCGGGTCCGGTGCGGGGGTCGCGTTCTTCGGCGTTGCCGCCATCTTCCTTGTCGCCGGGGTCGTCAAGCTTCGGCGGCGTGCGCCATTGCCCACCTCGTCGCGGCATCGCGGGCGCAGGGGTAGCGGTTGGGGTGCGGCAGGTGCCGGTGGGGCGGCCTTCTTCGGCAGCGGCGACAGCGGCAGCGATGGTGGTGGCAGTAGCTGCGGTGGTGGTGGCGGCAGCAGCTGCGGTGGTGGCGGCGGAGGTTGCGGCGGCGGCTGATCTCGTCGTCTGCGCGCGACCGCACAGGTGCTCGGCACTGGCCTCGTCGCCTCGGCGCGCCAGCCCCACGGTGCCCGACGGCTGACTTCGATATCGCTTGCTGCCGACCACCATTTTTCTCTCCCGCCGATAGAGAAATGGATTCGACGGTAGTGAGATGGCGGACGAATCGGCGCCGGGAACCGCCATTTCTCTCCCGCCGATCTCGGGTCAGTCGCCCCCAGGCGGTGGGCTGACATGGCGGGAGAGCGGACTGCCCTTCGGGTTGAGGTAGAGGACGAGCAGCGTGACCGGGGTGGCACCGCGGTTGCGGGCGACGTGCGGGTATTCGGGTCCGCTCGGCTCGCGGAAGACGCGCCCGCGGTGGTAGGTGACCGGTGTGCCGTCGGCGCCGGGGTGGTCGAGGGTGCCGCGAGCGACGAGCACCAGCAGCGTGCCGTCATGGTAATGCCAGCCGCTGGTGCCGCCGGGTTCGATCACCGTCTGCCGCAGCAGGAGGTCGCGTCCTCCCACCGTGAACTGCGCCAGCACCCGGCTCGCGGTGCCGGACGCGGGCGCGGCATTCGGTTGCAGGCTGCGCAGACGCGGGATTCTCACCACTCCATCGAACCAGCCCGGCGCCACGTGGCAGCGCCGCTCAGCGCAATCCCGCCACCGCTGCCAACACCGCGCGCCCAGCTTCCCGGTCGCCGACGGCCACCCTGGCACTGCCGTCCGGGTACGCCTTCGCCGCGATCCGCTCCCGCCGCAACGCCGTCGCCACGCCGGGCCCTGGCAGGTAGAGGAAGTTGGCGTGGCTGCGCGGGACGGCGTGGCCGCAGGCAAGCAGTGCGTCGCGCAACGCTTCGCGTTCACCCGTGATATGCCGGATCCGGGCCGTGAGCTCGGGTTCGGCCGCATAGGACGCAGACACGGCGGCGAGGGCGCTGGCGGAGACGCTGAACGGAAGTTGCAGCCGCCGCACCCGTTCGATGAGCTCGCGCCGCCCGTACGCGTAGCCGATGCGCAGACCAGCCAGCCCGTACGCCTTCGAGAAGGTGCGCAGCACGAGCAGGTTCGCGTGCTTGCGCAGCAGCGCGAGAGTGTCCACCCGCTCCTCGGGTCCGAGGAATTCGGCGTATGCCTCGTCGAGAACCACCGTCACCCGGTTCGGCACGGCGTTCAGGAACGACTTCAACTCGCGCGCGGACAGGATGGCGCCGGTCGGATTGTGCGGACGGCACACCACGACCACCGCCGTCCGCTTGTCGATGGCCCGCTTCGTCGCGGCCAGATCCTGATTGCCCGCGGTGTCCAACGGCACGGGTACGAGAGTCATCCCGACCATCTCGGCCATGATCGGGTATCCGTCGAAGGTCGGCGTTCCGGTGACGATCTCCGCGCCGTCGAAGGCGACGGACTGCATGATCTGCATGGCGACCCCCGTCGCGCCTGACCCGACCACCACCTGGTCCTCCCGCACGCCGACATGCCGCGCGATGATCTCGGGCAGCTGCCGAGGCAGGAACTCCGGATACCGATTCGCGTGCGCCAGCGCCTCGTTGACCGCGTGCAGCACGGAAGGCAATGGCGGGAACGGATTCTCGCTCAGTGACAGGTCGAACGTCACCGGCGGGGGCGGTCGGCGGTGGTTCCGCGAGGGCCGGGTGTCCTCGGTGAACCCGATGCTCATCCCGCCGCGCCCCAGCGCACCGCCGCGGCGGCGGCGAAATCACCCGCGTGCGCGAACGCGGACATCAGCACCACCGACCCGTTGCGCAGCCGACCGGCCCGGTTCTCCACATCCAGCGTGACGGGAATGGCCGCCGCGAACAGATTTCCGCACCGATCGAAGGTGTCCGGGTGCCGCTCGGCGGGCAGTTCCAGCGCGTCGTGCCAGTTGCGCAGGAACAGCCGGTTCGGCTGGTTGGTGACGAAAGTGTCGATGTCACAGCCCTTTACGCCGATCCGGTCGCACACCGCGAGCGCCACCTCGGGCACCAGCCGGTTGCCACGGGTGAACACCTTGGTGACCTTGGATTCGGTGAAGCTGACGCAGGCCTGACCCGCGCCCGGCTCCCAGTACTTGCGCTCGCCGTTGGTCGAGAAGTCCATGTCCCCGGCGAATTCCGGGTAGGTGCGGCATTCGATGTCGAGGACGGGCGCGCTGTCGTCCTTGACCAGCAGACCGACGCCGCAACCGTCACCCGGCACGGGCGCCTGCGCGAGTTTGCGGATCTCGGTCTGGGTGAACACCGGGCCCGCACAATTCTGCGCGACCGCGATGAGCGCGGTGCGAGCGTCGGTGGTCTGCAAGATCATTCGGGCCAACGCCATCATGTTCACGAACGCCGCGCATCCGCCGTTGTGGATGTCGTAGACGACGCGCGGCCGCATGCCGAGTCGCCTGGCGACCTCGGGACCGCTGCCGAGCACCGGATTGTCCGGCAACTGGGTGTGCGTGAGCAGCACGTCGACGTTCGAAAGAAGGTGCGTCCCATGGCGTTGCCGCAACGGCTCGACGGCGCGCTCGATCATGTCGACGGCCGTCTCCTCCCTGCTCACGTGGTGGCGAGCGCGCGGCGCGCGGAACATCACGTTCTTGGCCATCCGGTCCGAGCGGGCGAACTGGGTGAAGTATTCGGTGTCTACGGGATCGCCGGGCAAATAGGAGGCCACATCGGCCAGGCTGACGGTCGGCATCGGGTCGGTAGTGAACATCGGCGCTATCACTTCATCCACTCGGGTTTGATCGGCAGCCCGTGCGCGGCCCGGTATTCGCAGATCGCCCTGAGGTTGTCCAGCTCGAGCTGGTGACCGGCGGAGAACATCTCCCAGAAGTCGCCGACCCACACCGGTCGCCCGGCGGGCGCGGTCTCGGGATAGGGGTTCTCGTCGTAGAACGGGTGGCGGCAATTCGTCCACAGCACAACCGAACCCGGCTTGTGCAGCACTACCTGCGCGTCGACCACCCGCATCAGGTAGATCATCCACAGGTGTTCGCCCTGATCCCACGCGCAGTGATAGTCGACGGTCATCGCGTCCGGATTGGCCACCGTGCGAGTGAATATCCGGGTCGAGTCGCCGAGCCGGTCATAGGCGAGCCACAGTCCTGGCTCCTCGGTCTCGGTGAATCCGCGCATGCTGTAGGTCCATTCCTCCAGCGACCTGGTGTCGGCGAGGTAGTCGTAGACCTCGCGCGGCGGCGCGGCGATGTAACCCTGGACCGGGCAGAAGTCGCCGAAGATCTGGTCGTGCGGGTACACCGACCGCAGCATGTCCATGATGATCGGGGTGGTCGCGTCCTTGTCGGAGTTCTCGATCCGCAGGACGCCGGGTACGGCGTCTTCCGGGATGTCGCTGAGCGCGGGCAGGGCGCTGGTCGTCACGGGGTCCTCCTGGAGTTCTCGAGTGTGTTGAGAAACGGGGTGAACGGGGGGATCTCGTCGGGGTCGCAGTCGATCGCGAGGAACGACGGCCCCGCTGTGCCGAGGCACCGGCCGAGCGCGTCGGCGAGTTCGGCCGGAGTTCGGACGGTGTAGGCGGGCAGATCGGGGAACATGGCGGCGATGCCGTCGCCGAGGAACGCGGGCTGGAAGCGGTTGAAGCTGTAGCGGTCTCGGTAGTAGAGCTGTTCGCGGGTGACGCACATGGCGTGTGCGTTGTTGTTCAGCACCACGAAGGTGATCGGCAGCCGGTGCTGCACGGCGGTGTGCACCTCCATGCCGTGCATGTAGAACGATCCATCGCCCGCGATCACCACGGTGCGTCCCGGCCTGCGTCGGGCGAACGCGGCGCCGATGCCCGCGCCGAATGCGTAGCCCATCCCACCCATGCCGAGGGCGACGACGAAGCGCCCGCCGCGCGGTACGCGCAGGTGATGCACCGCCGCGGCGCCGGTATTGCCCGCGTCGGCGAAGACGTCGGTGCCATCGGGCAGTGCCGCGCCGATGATCTCGACGAGTTCCCGATAGCGCAGCCCCGGCCCGTTCGCGGCCGGCACCTGGAGCGGCGTCAGCGCGCCCGCCTCCGGTGCGACATGCGATGTGCTTGCTGGAGTGGCGAATTCGTCGGCGAGCTCGCCGAGGGTGACCGACAGATCGGTGCTCGTCGCGTGGATCGAGGGCAGGTACGGCGGTGCCACCCCGACGCTGGCGACGGTGAGGCCGGCGAGCAGATCGTCGAGCCCGGTGCGCGCGGTGACGGGCAGCCGGCTGCCGATCAGCAGGCAGAGCGCGGCGGACCGGAGGTCGGCGGTGAGTTCCGGATGACCCATGCTGCCCGCGATGCCGCAGAACCCGGGGTCGAAGTTGTCGTAGGTGTCCTTGGCGTCCGGGGTCACGCCCACGGTGGCGTCCAGAGCCGTTGCGAGACGCGCCAATTCGTCGCGCGCGTCGTCGCGCGCGACCTGATCGCCCGCGATGATCACGATCTTCCCTGTGCTTCGCGCTTGGCCCAGCGCGCGGCGCACCGCGGCGAGTCCGCTCACATCGCGACGGTGCGCTCGCGGCGGTAGCCGGAACGGCGGGACCGCGTCGAGTCCGGACTGCTGCACGTCCTTGGGTAGCAGCAGGACTGCGGGCCCACCGCGCCGGGCGGCGGCGACTGCCCTGACCACACTGTCCGGCAGTTGGTCCGCCGTCTCCACGCGGGCGCAGTACCGGCTGACGGAGCCGAACAGGCGGACCGCGTCGATCGCGCCCGCGCGCCCGCTGGAGTCCTGGAACGCCCCTCGGCCCTCCAGCGCCGTCGGCGGCTGGCCGACGAGTGCCAGTACAGGCACCCGGGACGTATACGATTCGGCAAGTCCGGCAAGGAGATTCATCGCACCGCCGCCGGAGGTCGCCGCGACGACGCCGAGCCCGCCGGTGACCCGCGCGTAGCCGTCGGCCATGGTCGCCGCGGAGAATTCGTGCTTGGCAACCACTCCGGTGACCTCGGAGTCGAACAGCGCGTCGTAGAGGTCTTCGATATTCGCGCCGTCGACGCCGAAGATATGCCGCACACCGAGTGCCGAAACCGCCCGAACCAGATGATCCACGACCCTGTTCGGCATGGACGCTCCCTTCCGCGGAGGTCGGCCGATCGCGTGCACACCGGTCGACCACCTACCTCGTACACGAGGAATACGAATCAGTCCGGCGGGCGGTTCAACGGCGAACGCCTCGCGCGCGAGAAAGACGTTCGACGAGGGCGCTTGCGTGTACGTATACATCTACGTATAGTGAGTTCATGCCCAACAAGACCATCTACGTAGCCGACGACGATCTACCGCTCTTCCAGCGCGCGCAGGAGCTGGTCGGCGGCAATCTCTCCGGCGCGGTGACCACGGCGCTGCGCCGTTTCATCGAGCTGGAGGAGGGGCGTCAGGAAGGGTACGACGAAGTGGTTCTCCGGGTTGGCCACAACGGCGTCCGGCAGGTGCGGTTCGCCGGGACCCTGCTCGGTGAATGGCGTGACATGAACGACAAGCGCGCGGAGCATCTGCGGGTGTTTCGGACCCGCAAGGGTAAGTACGCGCTGCATGCGCAGTACTCGAACTGGTCCGAGTTCCCCACTGACACCAATGTTTTCAAGGATTGGCGGCACTGGCGCCGCGTCCTCGGCGTCGGCGAGCAGGACTGGGGCGACTTCGCCCTGGAGATCGCCGACTCGCTCGCCGAACTGAAAGACAAGATGCCCGCCAAGTTCTACAAGCGCGTCGCCGACATCGCCGACCATCCGCAGATCGAGGACCTCGACATCTAAAGGCGGTCGGGGCCGGCACGGCCGGAGCGAAGCCGGAGGTACGCACAGCCAGCGCGAAAAGCGCACCGCGACAACCGAACAGCACGTTCGAAAAGCAACACCGCACCGCCATTGGGCGGCGGTGCGGGTGAGATATGCATTTATTCGCATTCGCTGATGAATTTTTCACGAAAGGACCACCATGATCAACGGTCATCGCGTGCCGGCGATCTCGGCGCTCGGCCTGCGCAAGGCGTATGGCGAGCACGTGGTGCTCGACGGCATCGACCTCACGGTGCCGGAAGGAACCATCTTCTCGCTGCTCGGGCCGAACGGCGCGGGCAAGACCACCACCGTGCAGATCCTCACCACGCTCATCGGCGCGGACGCCGGCGAAATCCGCGTCGGCGGACACGATCTCGCCGCCGAGCCCAACTCGGTACGGTCGGTGATCGGGGTGACCGGCCAGTTCTCCGCGGTCGACGAACTGCTCACCGGCCGGGAGAACCTGCTGCTCATGGCCGACCTGCACCACCTGCCGCGGCGCGATGGCAAACGGCTGGCCGAGGATCTGCTCGCGCGCTTCGACCTGGCCGAGGCCGCCGACAAGACGGCGGCGACCTATTCCGGCGGCATGACCCGTCGTCTCGATCTGGCGATGACCCTGGTCGGCGACCCGCGCGTCATCTTCCTCGACGAACCGACCACCGGCCTCGACCCGCGCAGCAGGCGGTCCATGTGGGAGATCATCAGGGCCCTCGTCGACGACTACAGCGTGACCGTCTTCCTCACCACCCAGTACCTGGAGGAGGCCGACCAGCTCGCCGACCGGATCGCCGTGCTCGACGGCGGACGCATCGTCGCCGATGGCACGGCCGCCGAGCTGAAGAAGCTGGTGCCTGGCGGGCACATCCGCCTCGAATTCGCCACGGCCGCAGCGCTGTCCGCGGCAGCGTCGGCACTCGGCGAGGCCTCCCGCGTGCTCGATTCGGAGGGCGACGGCGAGCTGACTCTCGCCGTGCCCAGCGACGGCGGCGTGAAATCGCTGCGCTCCGTGCTCGATCGGCTCGACGAGGCGCGGATCGAGGTCGAAGGCCTCTCCGTGCACACCCCCAACCTGGACGACGTATTCCTCGCCCTCACCGGGCACCCCACCGCCGAGAAGGAGACCGTGCGATGAGCGAACGTAGAGAGCGAATCATGTGCCAGCGCGCCATGCGCATGCCGGAGCCGAGCGTCAGCGAGGCACAGGCATGAGTACCACCTCGTTTGCGCTCGCCGATTCGGCGACCATGCTGCGCCGAAACCTGTTGCACGTCAAACGCTATCCCACCATGACCTTCGGCATTCTGGTGATGCCTGTCGTGCTGATGCTGGTGTTCACCTTCGTGTTCGGCGGCGCGCTGGAGAAGTCCTCCGGCGGCAACTACATCGACTACCTGACCCCGGGCATGATGCTGATGCTCCCGGCCTACCTGACGGTCTCGGTGGCGGTGTCCATCACCACCGACAAGACCAAGGGCATCGTGAATCGCTTTCGCACCATGGCGATCTCGCAGTCATCGATGCTGGCCGGGCAGGTCGTCGGCGCGCTGATCCAGGCGCTGATCGGCGTCGTACTCATGGTCTCGGTGGCGCTGCTGGTCGGGTTCCGCCCGAACGCCAACCCGGTCGAATGGCTCGCGGTGTTCGGTCTCATCGGCCTGGTGATGTTCGCGTTCTCCTGGCTGGGAGTGGCGATCGGGCTTGTCGCGCCCACGCCAGAGGCCGCGAGCAACATGCCGTTTCCCCTGGTGATGCTTCCGTTCCTCGGCAGCGGTCTGGTCGCCACCGACACCATGCCGGTCGGCATGCGCCAGTTCGCCGAGTACCAGCCGTTCACGCCGCTGACCGAGACGCTGCGCGGGCTGCTGATGGGCACCGAGATCGGCGCCAACGGCATCGTCTCGATCGCCTGGTGCGCGGGCCTCGGCCTGGTCGGCTACGTGTGGGCGATGTCGCGGTTCCGCAAGCAGGTCGCCTGATCACGCTGCGGCGCAGCTGAATTCCCCCGCCGGAGATTCCGGCGGGGGATTCGTCGTGCTGACGCTTCGAAGTCCTAGACCGTCCCGGTGAGCACGACCTTGTTGGTCGCCGACGACTTGATCTCCACCTTCTGCACCTGCTCGGGTCGCATGTCGATGGTGCGGTCGACGGTCAGCACGGTGCCCGGTCCCGCGGGCCACTGGTCCAGTTCGACCTGGCTGCCGTCGGCGCCGGTCACCACCAGCGTGTACTTGTAGGTGTATTGCAGGTCGCTCTGCCCGTAGGTGCAGGTCATCACGACGCGGGCGCGATCGCCGTCGGCGATCAGCTTGAAGTCGGCCGAGATCGGGGTGGGCTCGAGCGGGCTCATCGACCGCTCCGCGATCACCTGCTCGGTGACCGGCGGTTCCGATTGGGGCGTCGTGCTGATCACCGGCATGGCGATGGCCACGACAGCCGCGGCCGCGGCCGCCGCCACCGCACCACCGACCGCCGCCCATCGACCGCGCCGCCTGCGCCGCCGTTCGGCCGCGGCGAGCTTGGGCAGCAGGTTGGGCACCGGAGGCGACGCTTCGGGTACCGAACCGTCCGGTGTCCCGATCATGCCGAGCGCGGTCTCCGACGGCACCAGCGCGAGCATGCCTGGCATGGCGGCGAGTTCGGCGACGGAGGCGCGACAGTCGGGGCATTGGGTCAGATGCTCCTCGTATGCGCGGCGCTCGCTGCCGGTGAGGGAGCCGAGGACGTAGGGCGCGTCCCAGGTCGTGAAGTCGTCGGCGATGTCCGTCATCGGTTCGTCACCCCCATTTCGTGCAAAGCCAGCCGCAGCGCCCGCATACCGTAATGCATGCGCGATTTCACGGTGCCGGGCGGAATCTCCAGTTCGGCCGCGATCTGGTGGGTCGAAAGGCCGCGATAGTAAGCGCGCACGATCACCTCGCGGTGGTCGCTGCTGAGCCGGGCCAGCGCATCGGCGACCAGCCAGCCGTCCAACGTCCGATCAGCCTGATCCGGCGCTGGTTGTTCGGGCGGGTTGTCGGTGCGGAACTCCCTGCGGTTGCGGGCGCTGCGATGTTCGTCGACCACCAGGTTGCGGGCCACCGTGAACAACCACGCGCGCGCCGACATCGTCTGCTGATCGAGCACGTTCGGGCGCTGCCACGCCCGCAACAGCGTTTCCTGCACGATGTCCTCGGCGCGACCGGCGTCGTGCACCAGGCCGAGGGTGTAGCGCCACAGCGCAGGCGCGTGCTCCTGGTACAGCACGCGCATCAATTCGGCTTGGTCGCCCGCCGCGCCCGCGGTCTCGCGGTGCGCCGCGTCGGTCGGCCGAGGTTGGTCCGGCGTGCCCGGTGAGTTGTCCATGCACTCACCGGATCAGTTCTTGCGCTTCACGATGTGGACTCCTTCTCGTCTGAGGAGTACACGAGCTCAGTTGCGTTCCAGTTCAATCGGGTGGGTGGCCAGCAGCGAGAGCGGCAGCGGCTGGCGGCGCAGCACGTGCGCCCAGAGATCGGAGCGGCCGGTGCTGATCGGGTCGGAGGAGAGCGCCGAGAGCACGATCCAGTCGTCGTTCTCCAGTTCGCCCTCCAGTTGACCGAAGGTCCAGCCGGAGTAGCCCGCGAAGATGCGGACACCCTCGACGAGCGGGGCGATCCGATCGGGATCGGCGTCGAGGTCGACGAGCACCACGCGGCCGTCGACCCGGCGCAGGCCGGACACGCCCGCTGTGGTGGCGCCTGCCTTCAAGGTGCCGAGACACAGGGCGGCGTCCCTCTTCACCGGCCCGCCGCTGAAGAGGGTGCGCGGTGTGGCGGCCAGATCGGCCCAGCGCGGCAGCACGTCGTGGACCGCGGTGTCGGTCGGGCGGTTGAGCACGACACCGAGACTGCCCGAGTCGTTGTGCTCGATGATGTACACGACCGTTCTTCGGAAGGTCGGCTCGACCAGATCCGTCGTCGCCAGCAGCAGGGTGCCCGCCCGCACCGCCTGCTCGCCGCGCCGGAAATCGCGACGGCGACGGTCACCGTGCCCGCCGTGAGTTTTCCGATCGTCCGGGTCGTCTCCGCGTGCCACTCGCACATCATCGCAGTTTGTGCGCCTCAGTGCTCGTTTCCAGGCCCCTGGATTTCGGTCGAAGTTCACCTCGGGACAAAAAGGGCGGCAACTGTCTGGGTCAATTTTTCGGCCCCGTTCGCGGGTCGGCTGCCCGATGTGGCGCATACGCGGCGACGTCGTAGAGTCGGCGGTATGGAAGCGCCCGAGGTCATCCTCGAGAACAGTGACGCCGTCTACGACTACTACCGCGATCACCAGCAGAACCGGCTGAAGGCGATGGCCGCGTACGCCCTTCTGGGACGCCGCTACCATCCCCGGATCAGCTACGCCGAGCGGGCCAAGGAAGCGGTGCGGGTGCTGACCAAGTCGGGCAAGCCGATCATCTTCGCGATCAACCATCTCTCGCAGAACGATCCGTATACGGTCGCCGCGGCGGCATGGCGCAGCCCGCTGCGCTCGATCATCGGCCGGGTGCGGGTGCTGGCCAAGGACGAGCTGTTCATCGACCCCGACCAGCGGCGCAAGGTCGACATGATGGGCGGCATCCCGGTCTTCCGCGGCAAGGATCACGGCATCAGAGCGGTGAACGCGGCGGGGCAGCGCATGATGGACATCTGCGCCGAACGGCTGGCGCGCGGCGATCACATCGCGGTTTTCCCGGAAGGCACGTGCAACGACGTCGACCCGACCAAGGTGCAGTCCGTCGGCAGCGGCATCGGGCACATCGCGTTCCGCGCCATGAAGCTCGGCGTGCAGCCCACCCTGGTCAGCCTCGGCCTGAGCTACGGCCCGCGTCCCGACCCGACGATCGAGCCGACCAAGGAAGAGGCCAAGTCGGCGAGCTTCTACTTCCAGTCGCCGATCGGCGACCTGCCGGGCAAGCCCGCGGAGATCGCGCGGCTGGTGCACGCGGATCTACAGCTCGCGCTCGACGGCGCCGTCGCGAACTACTGAGTCACTGGGGTAGGCCGAGGCGCTGTCTGGCCCACTGCGGCACCGCGGCGATGTACTCCGGATGTGTCTGCACGAAGTGGTGGACCAAGGGGCACATCGGCAACACGCCGAATCCCTCGCGGCGAGTGCCGGCCAGCGCCGTGCCGACCAACTGCGTGGCGTAGCCCTGTCGCTCGTAGTCCGGGTAGATCTCGGTGTGCACGAACGCGCGCTCGGACGCGGTGTCCTGGTACTCCGCGTATCCGGCGATGGCACCGTCGACGTAGATCTCGAAGCGTTCCAGGGCGATATTGTTGCGGATCTCGGTCGACATGGCTCGACGCTACTCCGGTGTGCCCGTTGGCGAGACATCGCGACGCACCCCGGTGTGAAATCGGCCGTTCGACTTGTCTACCCGGCGGCGGCCCGACCAGAATGCTCTTGGTCGCGTCGTGCGCTTTGCCGAGGGCGGCGGCTCGGCGGAGGTGCGAACATGATGAGGACGCGTATTTCACGGGTGGCCGCCACCCTCGCCGCGGCGGGACTGCTCGCCGGATCGGTGGTGACGGGATTCGCCGACGCCGCACCGGTTTTCGGATCCTGCCCGGAAGGTTCGGTGCCTGCGGGCTCGAGCGCGCAGTGCGCCGTGATCAGTGTGCCGATGAATCACTCCGAACCCGACGGCCCGCGTATCGATCTCACCGTCAGCAGGATCGCCGCCAGCGGCGAACGGCACGGCGTCATCTTCACCAACCCGGGCGGACCCGGCGCAGACGCGCTCGGATTCTGGGCACAGCGCGCCGAGGTCGTGCCCGCCGAATTGAACGCCCACTACGACCGCGTCGCGGTGCAGCCGCGCGGCCTGCGCTGGGCCACCCCGCTGCGCTGCGCGTCCGGCACGGAAAACGCCGAGGGACAGCAGGTTTCGATCGGCGGCGGCAGCCGTGACGCCATCAAAGCGGCCTGCGACGCCGCGCAGCCCGGCTACTTGGACACCATCACCACCGAGAACACCGCCCGCGACATGGACGCGGTGCGCGCCGCCCTCGGCATCGACCGGATCAGCTATCTCGGCACCTCGTACGGCACCTACCTCGGCGCGGTCTACGCCTCGCTGTTCCCGGACCGGGTGGATCGCATGGTGCTCGACTCCAACGTGCACCCGGACTGGGTGTGGACCGAGGAGTTCGCCCAGCAACAGGCCGCGGGCAAGCAGCGCCTCGACGACCTGTTCGCCTGGATCGCCGAGCACAACGGCGATTACCGGCTCGGCGACACGGCCTTGCGCGTCTACCAGAACTGGGTGCGGCTGGTCTCCGCGCAGGGCGGCGGCTGGTACGCCAACCTGACGCCGCCGCCCGCGAGCGTGGCCGACCTGCCCGGCGAACTGCCGGAGCCGCTGGCCGAACTCGCCCGCGACGGCTTCAACGGCACCGTCGAGCAGGGCGGCAAACTCCAGAACCTGGTGCGCACCTTGATCTCCGGCGGCGGCTCGGCGCAGGTGCCGCTGGTCGGCGCGACCGCGGTGGCGACCTACACTCGCTCGTTCTGGCCGACTTTCGCGCGGGCGATGTCCGACGCCAACGCCGATCCCGCCAACGTGCAGCGGCTGCTCGCCATCGAGGGCGCCACCGCCACCGACCCCACCGGCCGCTTCGTCTTCTCCGCCATCACTTGCAACGAGAACGCGGTGCCGGGCCGCCCGGAACTGCTCGGCGCCGCCATCGGCACCATCGCCTCCGGCGGCAACGCGATGGACGCCCGCGCCGACCTGGTCCGCGCCGGCCTCAGCTGCGGATCTTGGCGACCGGTCGCCGAACCGGTTCCGTTGAGCGGCGCCGCCCTGCGCACGAAACCGCTACTGCTGCAAAGCAGATACGACGCACTCACGCAGTACGAAGGCGGCCCGGCAATGGCACGGGCGCTCCAGGGTTCTCTGATCACCGTCGAAGGCGGCGACCACGGCACCTTCGGCCGTGGAAACCCCACGGTCGACGACGCGGTGCTCACCTATCTGCGCACCGGACAGGTCACCGTCAGCCACGCCGAACAGGCCCCACTGCCGACCCGGTGACGCACCCGGATCGCTCTCGCTTCCGGGTGCGCTGACTCGTGCGTCCCGGCTGCACGTAGGTCCTGTCCTGACTCGCAGTATCTGGCACTTCCCGTGCCGCTGGAACGGTGTGCGTCGAACACTTTGCGCGGTTCGTGAGCGCAACCCGTCGATGAGGTCGAGGACCTTCTCGGGCGAGCGTGGTTCGGAATGGCGTTCGTCCGCTGGGCGAGCCTCGGGGGTGATCCACGTCACTGGTCGATGCTGTCAGGAATTCGGGGGCTGTCTCGTTCAGAGAGCACGCGAACCAGACAGGAGCGAACCATGAAGCATCGCATCGTCGTCCTCGGGGCCGGATACGCCGGAGCCTTCTCCGCCACATTCCTGGCCCGCCAACTCCACTCCGACGACTTCGAGATCACCGTGGTCAATGCCGAACCCGATTTCGTCGAGCGGCTGCGCCTGCATCAGCTCGCCGCCGGGCAGGATCTGCGCCACCGGCCGCTGGCGAAGGTGTTCGCGGGTACTGGCATCCAGCTGCGCGTGGCGCGGGTCACCAGCATCGACGCCGAGCAACGGACGGTCACCGTCGTCGACGGCGAGGGCATCGACCGGCTCGAATACGACACCCTGCTCTACGCGCTCGGCAGCACCGCCGCCGACAACGGTGTTCCTGGCGTCGACGAGCACGCCTTCCACGTGGCAGCGCGGCCGGCCGCGCTGCGCCTGCGCGCACGCCTGGACGAGCTGGGCGAGAACGGGAAGGTGCTGGTAGTCGGCGGCAACCTGACCGCGATCGAGGCGGCCACCGAGCTCGCCGAATCTCGTCCAGGACTTCGGGTCAGCCTCGTCACCCGCGGCGAACTCGGCGGCTGGCTGGGCGCGAAGGCCCGCCGTCACATGCTGCGTGCCTTCGATCGGTTCGATATCACGGTCCATGAGCACACCGCCATCGAGCGCGTCGAGAAGGCCGTGGCGGTCGCCGCCGACGGCACCGTTTTCGCCTCCGACGCGATCGTGTGGGCGGCCGGCTTCGCCGTCCACCCGATTGCCGCCGCCAGCGGCTTGGCGGTGGAACCCAACGGACAGATCACGGTCGACCGTCAGATGCGGTCGGTCTCGCACCCGAACGTCTACGCCGCAGGCGACAGCGTCTTCGTCATCGGCGACAACGGCCTGCCGTACCCGATGTCCTGCGCTTCGGCGGGACCCACCAGCAAACAGGCGACGGCCGCGATCATCGGGGACCTGACCGGCCGCAAGGTCGCGCCGACCACGTTGTCCTATATCGGCAACCACATCAGCCTCGGCCGCAACGACGGGCTCTTCCAGCTGGTCGACGGTGACGCGCGAGCGAAGCCGGGGGCCCTACGCGGCCGGACGGCCGCACGCGTCAAGTCGGCAATCCTCGATACCGCCGCCTGGGCCGTGAGCCACCCGACCTTCGGAAAGCCGAGTCACAAGTACCGCTTGACCGCCACCCGGGAGCACTCGCTCGACGGGGTCTCGGCATAGATTGGTGCTCATGGACACTGCCACCGTGGCGCGTTTCGAGGCCAGCCGGAATCGGCTGGCCTCGCTCGCCTACCGTCTGCTCGGCTCGGCCGCCGACGCCGAGGACACGGTGCAGGACGCGTTCCTGCGGTGGCAGGCCGCCGACCGGGAATACGTAGAGGTGCCAGAGGCCTGGCTGACCAAGATCGTCACCAACCTGGCGCTCGACCGGCTCCGTTCGGCGAAGGTGCGGCGCGAACGCGCGGTCGGCGCCTGGATGCCCGAACCGCTCCTCGACGGCGACCCGATGTTGGGCCCGGCCGACACCGTCGAGCAGCGCGAATCGGTGACCCTGGCGGTGCTGACGCTCATGGAGCGTCTGTCGCCGGTCGAACGGGCCGTTTACGTGCTGCGCGAGGCCTTTGCTTACAGCCACGCCGAGATAGCCGAGATTCTCGGCATCACCGAGTCCGGAAGTCAGCAACACATCCACCGAGCCCGGCGTCGAATCGCCGCCGCAGGCAACGGCACCGACATCGACCGTGCCTCCGCGCGTCGAATCGTCGAGGCGTTCGTCGATGCCGCCTCCTCGGGCCGGACCGAACGGCTGGTTGCGCTGCTGACCGACGACGCGACCGGCATCTCCGACGGCGCCGGGCTGGGGCTGGCAGCGAAGCTGATCCGGTACTCGACCCCGGAGCGGATCGCCAGCGCGATACGGGCCGGCTTCAAACCGTCGCCGGCCAAGCGGAGACTCGCCGGTGGCTCGCCCGCGATCCATGCCGCCGTGGTCAACGGCTGCCCGGCCATGCTCGCCACGCTCGATGACCGGGTCGTGGGCCTCGTGATCCTGGAGATCCGTGACGACAAGATCGCAGGCGTGCGCGGCATCGCCGCCCCGGGCCGACTCGATCGCCTCACCGAGGAATGGCAGCGGCAGGAGCATGATGTCCCGCTGATCGAATCGTGGTAACCGGCCGTCCGACACTCTCACCGTTCGTCCGTCGATTCCCGTCGAACGATCCGGCGAGCACCGCCGCTTGGCCGTGGTCGACTTCGGGGGGTTGCGGTGAGCAGCGTGATGTGGTGCCCAGGACAGGTCGCTTCGCGGAAATGCACCGTACGGATGCCGAATGAGCTTGGCGTCGTGAGCGATTCAGAGTTGCTGCTCGGCGATGCGGGCGCCGATCTGTTCGAGGAGTTGGGCGGCGTTCGACATGGAGCGAGCCGGGTCGGGTTCGACGTCGCTCAACGAGTAGCAGGCGGTGAAGCCTGCGGTGCGCAGTGCGTCCGGTTCGAGCTGAACGCGGCCCGCGACCGCGACGACCGGGACGCCAGCCGCGTGCGCCGCCGCGCAGACGCCGATCGGGGCCTTGCCGTGCAGACTTTGGGCATCGAGCGAGCCCTCACCTGTCACCACGAGCGTGCCGTCGCGGAGCAGGGACGGGAAGTCGAGGAGTTCGAGAAGCACCTCGATGCCGCTGCGCATCTGGGCGCAGAGCATCGCGAGCGCGCCGAAGCCGGTGCCGCCCGCCGCGCCCGCGCCCGGCCGTTCGGCGAATTCCGGTCCGACCAGCCGCGCCCAATTCGTCAGCGCCGCTTCGAGAATCGCTAGTTGTGCGGCGTCGGCGCCCTTCTGCGGTGCGTACACCGCGACCGCGCCCTTCGGCCCGAGCAGCGGATTGTCCACATCGCAGGCGAGTGTGAAGCGGGCCGCGGCCGCCGCGGGGTGCAGTCCACCTCGATCGACGTGCACCGCACGCGCCAAAGCGCCTCCGCCCGAGGGTAATTCGCGGCCTTCGGCATCGAGGACACGGACGCCGAGTGCGCGCAGCAGACCCGCGCCGCCGTCGGTGGACGCGCTGCCACCCAAACCGAGGACGATGTGCGTGGCGCCGCGCTCCAGGGCGTCGGCGACGAGCACACCGAGCCCCTCCGTCCCCGCGTCGAGCGGATCCAACTGTCCCCCAGGCAGTTTCGCCAGTCCAACGACCTCGGCCAACTCCACGACCGCGGTATCGCCGCGCACCGCGTAGGACGCGGGCGCGGGCGCGCCGGTCGGCCCAGGAGCGATCGACTCGACCCGCTCCCATCCGGCGGCGACGAATGCGTCGACGGTGCCGTCACCGCCGTCGGCGACCGGAACCCGCACAAGCTCCGCGTCCGGCCGCGCCGCGGCGATCCCGGCCGCCAGCGCTCCCGCTACCGCCGATGCGGGCAGCGAGCCCTTGAACTTGTCGGGAGCGAGCAGCACCCGTGGCGCGGAGGTCATTCCCACATTCTCGGCGCAGGCCCGAACCCCCGCGCGTCACGGCACTCCGCGTTGTTCGAGAGACCCCACCGACCCGTGGAGCAGCCATTGGTCTCCCGACGATCCCGCTCAGCCGACCGATGCGAGATTTCCGAGCAGTTCCACCCGGTGCTTGTCGCCCCACTCTTCGAGCGGGCGCAGCGCCGCCGCGAGTTCGTGGCCGATCGGGGTCAGCGAGTACTCCACGCGCGGCGGGATCTCCGGGAACACCTCGCGGTGCACGACGCCGCTGGACTCCAGCTGGCGCAGATTCTCGGCGAGAACCTTCTCGCTGACGCCTTGCAGCAGGCGCCGGATTTCGCCGAAGCGCTGCGGGCCCGCGCCGAGCGCCCACATCAGGTGCAGCTTCCATTTGCCGCCGACGACGTCGATCGCGACCGACATGCCGCACGCATCGTGATCCGTGTCACTCTTGCCGTTCATCGCCGACCTCCTGACCATATTTCGGACTTCGAGGTAAGTATCCCCACCTCGACGTACGGTCTTGTCGACTCTACCTGCGCGGACGACTATCGGTTCCGGCGCCGCGAACCAGCAATCCAGAACCGAAGGGGCACATAATGTCCGAGCAGTCCACCCGTTCCGTCTCCGTCATCGGCCTCGGTCCAATGGGGCAGGCGATGGTGCGGGCCTTCCTCGACGCGGGCGTCGAGGTGACCGTCTGGAATCGCAGCACCGCCAAGGTCGACGCGATGGTCGAACTCGGCGCGAAGCGGGCCGCGACGGTCGCCGACGCGCTCGACGCCAACGAGGTGACCGTGGTCAGCCTGACCCACTACGCCGCCATGTACGACGTGCTCGGCCAGGCCGAGGACCGGCTGGCGGGCAAGGTGATCGCCAACCTGTCGTCGGATTCGCCGGAGAAGGCCCGCCGGGGCGCGGCGTGGGTGCGCGAGCGCGGCGCCCAGTTCATTTCGGGCGGCGTCATGTCGGCGGGCGACAACATCACCCATCCCGCGTCCTACATCTTCTACAGCGGTCCGCGCGAGGTGTTCGACGCGCACGCCGAGCTGCTGCGCCCGCTGAGCCCGCAGGAGTATCTCGGCGAGGACGACGGTCTGGCCCAGATCTTCTACCAGGCGCTGCTCATCACCTTCCACCCGTGGCTGCTCGCCTTCGACCAGGCCACCGCCGTGATCGCGAAGTCGGGCCACGACGTCGCCCAATTCGTGCCGTTCGCGGTGCGGTCCAGCGAGGCCTATCCCTACTTCATGCAGGAGTTCTCCGCCGCCAACCAGGCGGGCGGCTGGGCCGACCTGGCCAGCTTGAAGATGATGGAGGCGGGCGCGCAGCACATCATCGACGCCAGCGAGGAGGTCGGCGTCGACGCCACCTTCTCGCACACCGCTCAATCCTTCTGGCGCAAGGCCATCGCCGCCAGCGAGGAGCGCGGCAAGGCGGTCTCCACCTACGAGCTCATGCTGGGTGAGCGCGCGGCGGACGGGGTGTGAACCGGCCGGACGCGGCCCGCTCGGTGACGGTCATCGGCCTCGGCGGCGGGTGCGGCGCACGTCGTCGAGACCGGTGACCAGCTCGGCGTGGACACCGCGTTGCTCCGATCGGCGCGGGCGATCTGGGATCGGGTGCTGGCGGAAAGCGAACGTGCCGGACGACCGGTGCCGACGTACCGATTGCTTCGCGGCACCGATGCCTAGCATGTGTCGTACGAAAAGAATTGTTGCTCAGGCAGTTTCGGACCCGGAGCCGAGGCGGGGGAACGGGGCGGTGGAGAAGACGACCTCCACCGCCACCTCGAAGTACTCCGCGATGCGCAGCGCGAGGTGCAGGCTCGGGCTGTATTCGCCACGCTCGAGGTAACCGATCGTCTGGTAGTGCACGCCGAGCGCCTCCGCCAGCTCGCGCCGGGAGATGCCGCGCTCGGCGCGCAGCATGGCGATCCGGTTGTAGATGACCTCAGTAGGCACGGTGCATGGCCTTCTCGCGTCGGGCGGCGACGCTGGAACCCGATTCCCGCCGAGCCATCCTGCGCAACAGGATCGGCGCGAGGGCGAATCCCGCCGCCGCCCAGATGCCGAGCACCGCAATGGTTTCCACATGCCGCCAGGAGCCGCCGAGCTCGACGGTCGCCGCCTCGTCCGGCAACATCGCCGCGCGCATGCCGAGGCCGAGCCAGTAGATCGGGAAGCACTGGGCGATCCCCTGCACCCAGCCCGGCATCGAGGTGATCGGGTAGAAGATGCCCGACACCGCGGCCAGACCCATGATGGGCATGGACGCGAACCCGATCCCGCGCGGGCTGGCGAACAGCGAACCGATGCACGCGCCGATGGGCAGGGTCGCGAGCATGCCGAGCAGCACGATGCCGATCAACGACAGCCACGCGCCCGCGGTGTCCAGCGCGACATCGCCCACCACGAACAATCCGGGAACGAGCACGATGACGAACGGCACGAGCACCCAGCCCGACACCGTGACCACTTTGCCGACCAGGTAGCCGACCATCCCGTTCGGAGTCGCCTTGGCGCGCAACAGGGTTCCGTCCTCGCGCTCCAGACTGAGCAGCTGGGCGATGCCGAAGATGCCGTTGAACGAGACCAGCATGCCGAGAATGCTCGGCAGCGCGAGCGTCCCGAGCCCGAAGCTGCTCGAACCGAACGTCGCGTTGCGCATGAAGATCAGCACGACGACCATGATGACCGGCCAGAACAGCAGGCCGAACAGATCCTGGCCATTGGTCACCGTCTGCCGCAACTCGATCGCTCCGCGCGACAAGCCCGCGCGGACCGCGTTCGTGATCGGGTTCATCGCGTCACCTCCTCCAAGGCGTGGACCTCGTTCTCCAGCTGACCGGATTCGAACTGCCGCACCAGTGTCATATACGTGTCCTCGAGCGACGCGCGCCGCACCTCCAGTTCGCCGATCTCCTCGCCGTACTGCTTGAACAGCTCGTAGACGAACTTGGTCGACTCGGTGGTGGTGTGCACGAAGCGCTGGCCGTCGCGGGTCCAGCGCACCTCGGCTTCGCCCGCGATGCGGCGGGACAGCTCGTCGGCCGAACCGTCCGCGATGATCCGCCCACCCGCCAGGATCAGGATGCGATCGGCCAGCTTCTCGGCCTCGTCCAGATCGTGCGTTGTGAGCAGGATGGTGGTGTGCAGGTCGTCGGCCAAACGGTGGATGAGGTCGTGGAAATCGCGCCGGGCCTGGGGATCGAAACCGGCCGTCGGCTCGTCCAGGAACAGCAGTTCCGGGCGGCCGACGATGCCGATGGCCACGTCGAGCCTGCGCCGCTGACCGCCGGACAGTGACATGATCTTCGTGCCCGCCTGTTCGGTCAGGCCGACGGCCTCGATGAGTTCGTCGGTGTCCCACGGCCTGCGGATTCGCTCGGTACCGTACGGCGCGTAGTATCCGCCGAGATTCGAAAGCAGCTCGCGCACACGCCATTTGCCGTGATCGCGCCAGGATTGCAGGACGACGCCGATGCGGGCGCGCCAATCCTCGCCGCCGTGCGCCGGATCGGCGCCGAGCACCTCGACCCGGCCCGCCGACCGGATGCGGAAACCTTCGAGTATCTCGATCGTGGTGGTCTTGCCCGCGCCGTTGGGCCCGAGCAACGCCAGCACTTCACCGTGCCGAGCCTGGAAGCCGACACCGTGCAGGACGTCTTTCGCGCCGTACCGCATTCGCAGACCCTCGACGTCGATCACGACGCCATCGCCCACAGTCATGGCACCCTCCCGTTGTGTGGACCGGATGATTCGTAGCATAACTACTACATCCCGAGGGGACAATGCTTTATTCGACGGCCGATCATGGTGGTCGCAGGCTGCTCGACAGCTGTGGCGGGCGCTCACCGACCCGGCCTTCGCCGCGCGCTACTGGGGCGCCGCCTTCGGAACCGATTGGCGCACTGGCTTACCGATGACCTGGGCGCCTGCTGAACAGTCACCAGCCAGCCGCCTCCACGCCTGCTTCACCGTCACGGCCTCGTATATCCAGCCGCTGGCAACGGAACTCGCCGCGCAGTGGCGATGCCGCATCGAATCTGCCCGAGCGCGAGGCGAAATTCGACAGACCGAACGCATTCGCCACTGCGTTTTCGGAAGCTTATGAAGGGCAAAGTATCTCGGGTCGTCGATGATGCCGCCGCTCGCCCTCCGGTCACCGCCCGCTTTTCGATCCAGTTCGACGCCACGCCGCGCTGGTCGTTGCCTTCCGGCTCTTCGTTATTCAGCCTTAGCTATGCCCGACACCTGCCCCACCTGCTCGTGGTCCTCGCCGATGCTCGTTTCCTCGCATCGCTCTGTTCGCTATTTGCGCTGCGTGTGCGGTAGATGGCTGGTCTCGCACGGTGGTGGGGTGGATTTGGTCGCCGAACGTGGTAGCGCCGTCGAGCGGAGGACCGCGGAGCATCTCGAACTGATTCCACTTCCCGAGGGCTGAGCGGGAATTCGGCCGCTGGTGGTCGAAGCATTTACGGCGTACTGCCGTTGACAATAGCGGTCGGTGTGCGATTCGGCTGGTGGGTCTTTATCTTTCGGGTTCTCGGCGAATCCGGGAGCGCTGGCATACGGCGCACGGAGATTGTTCCGTAGCCCCGGTCGAGCGAGTCGGGTCGCGATCGCCTCGGCTCGTGCCGACGCCGGCAGGCCCTCGTCACGCCCTCGGCGTCCGCCGGACGTCTACGTGTGCATCCACCGCAATCTCTGACGGACGGCGGGCCCGTGAAAACGAGAGCAGTGCTCTTGACTTTGTGCGCGCATGGGTGGACCATTGGTCTCAACAGAGAGCAGTGCTCACAAAGGAGTCGTCATGAACGCCACCACCCGCTACATCGCCCCCACCGGCCTCGACCCCATCATGAACCGCGTCTTCAACTGGCTGCCCAAGCTCGGAATCAGCATCGCGGGATCCCGGCTGCTCGCCGTGCGCGGCCGCAAGAGCGGGGAGTGGCGGACCACGATGGTGAACCTGCTCGTCGACGAGACCGGCACGCGCTACCTGGTCGCGCCGCGCGGGCATACGCAGTGGGTGCGGAACCTGCGGGTCGCGGGCGAAGGGGAGCTGCGGCTCGGGCGCAAGGTGCAGCCGTTCGCGGCCGCCGAGGTGGCCGACGCGGACAAGGTGCCGGTGCTGCGGCTGTACCTGGAGAAGTGGGGCTGGGAGGTCAACCGCTTCTTCGAGGGCGTCACCAAGGACGCGAGCGACGCCGAACTGGCCGCCATCGCACCGGGTTTCCCGGTCTTCCGTATTGCGTGAATCAGCGGGTGGCGAGGAATTCGATGGCGGCGGCGTAGCCCTGAATCCCCATGCCCGCGATCACCGCGGTGGCGATGGGAGAGATGAAGGAGTGGTGCCGGAATTCCTCGCGGGCGTGCACATTGCTGATGTGCACCTCCACGATCGGCACTTCGGGGATCACCAGCGCGTCACACAATGCGACCGAGGTGTGGGTGAGCCCGCCGGGATTGATGACGATCGCCGACTCGGCACCGCGCGCCTGGTGGATCCGATCGATCAGCGCGCCTTCGTGATTGGACTGGAACGCGACGATCTTCCTGTCGAACCTCGCCGCGGTCCGTTCGCACAGTTCGACCACGTCGTCGAGCGTGGCCGAACCGTACACCTCGGGCTGGCGGGTGCCGAGCATGTTCAGGTTCGGCCCGTTGAGGACCAGGATCGGGGCGGTGTCGGCCATGGGCCAACCCTAATGGGCGCGGCCGCAAGCCGAACCGCGCCCGGGCCGAGCCGGACCGCCCCGCCCGCAACCCCCGCTCACAAACCCTTCGGGCCCTCCGACCTCAGATCGTCGACCTTGCGCATCGCCGTGCGCAGCTCCTCGAGCCACGCCTCGGCGTGCTTGCCCGCCAGCTTCACCGTCCAGGCCAGCGCGTCGGAGCGGGAGCGGGCGACGCCGGAATCGACCAGGGTGTCGAGCACTTTGCGCTCCGGCTGGCGCAGCCGCGTCATCACCGGAACGGCGAGCTGGGTGAACATGATTCGTTCCCCGTCCACCGAAACGCCCCACGCCACGTTGCGGCCGTAGCGGCGCTGGGCCTCGCCCGCGATCTGCATTCGCGCCGGGCGGGTGGATTCGCGGAAGCGGGCGATGGCGCCCTCTTTCGTGGCGGCGGGGACCTTCTCGGTGGGCGCTTCGGCGTCCTCGGCGTCGGCGGTCTCGGGCTTGGGCAGCGGCAGTTCGCCGATGACCACGATCTCGTCGCGGTCCACCTCGATGACCGGTTTGCCGACGAACCAGTCGCCGGGCAATCTTCCGGCGAACCAGTCGGGCACATCGGCGGGATCGGGGAGGTCGGCCTGCTGCCAGCCGCCGGGGCGTCCGAAACCTCGTCCGCGATGTTCGTGCTTCATGACGAATCTCCTTTGCATTTCTTGCAATGATTACAAGATTACGCCGCAAGGATGCGCGGTGGTTTCGCTCTGTGTGAACAGGGTGGGAAAGGGGTATTCCAGGGAGGTCGTACTGTGCCGGGCGCGCGCTGTCCGGGACGGATCACCGACCGGGAGGGTTCTCGCCCACGTTCGCGTTTCGGCAGGTACGGTAGCGGCGCCGGTTATCGCCTTGTGACTGGACGACGTTATGGATCGGGACATTCGGACGCACTTTTCGGGCACAATTGACAATGCTGAGCATGGGTAACGGCCCGGTCACCGGGACGTCGCAAAGAGGTTCATTTCAGGTACGGTGGTCTTGTTGCTGGAGTGACAAGAGTGAAGAGTGGGCGACATGGATGTGAGGGGATTTCGCCGCTTTCGGGTTAGGGGCGCACTAGCACTCGCGGGAGCGGCGGCTGTGGCAATCACCATGGGGTCCTGCGGGTTTCATCAGGAGCCCAACGAGCCCGCGGCCGTCGTCGAGCGCTTCACCGAACTCCTCGACAACCAGGATTACAAGAAGGCATCGGAGCTCACCTCCTACCCGAACGCCGCTTCGGCAACGCTGAAGCAAATGTTCGAGGGTCTGCATCCGGGCAAGGTCGACTACCAGAAGACCCAATTCATCGGCCTCGACTCGCAATCGGCGATCTTCAGCATGGACGTCGACTGGAGCTTCGGCGAGAACAAGAACTGGGGCTACAGCATCCAGGGCACGGTGCGCAAGCTCGCGATCGGCTGGCGGATCTCCTGGGAGCCGTCGGTCGTGATGCCGCAGTTACAAGGCAACCGCACCGTGAAGCTGGTGCGCACCACGCCGAAGCCGCCGCCGCGGGTCCTCGACATGGTCGGAGCGCCGTTGATGCACGAGCAGGTCATCAACGTGATCAAGCTCGACCCGTCGAAGATGCCGGACCAGGTCGCCTCCACCGACGCGCTGGCCAAGGCCATCGAGCCGGTCGCGCCGCTGATCACCGGCCCCGCGCTGAGGCAGCAGCTGGCGTCCTCGCAGGGCAAGCCGATCGTGGCGGTCAACCTGCGCGAGGGCGATTTCGCGATCCTGGAACCGCGCATGGCGCCGATCCCCGGCGTGGTGATGGAGAAGCACCCGCGGCTGATCTCCTCGGATCGCCGGGTCTGGTCGCCGCAGCTGGACGCGCTGCGCAAGGTCTGGGAGACCAGCCAGGACGAGCACTCCGGCTGGGGCGTGCAGATCTTCGAGCCGGACGGGCGATTCATCAGCCAGGTCGCCGGCTACCAGGGACCGCCGGGGCCGGACATCATCGCCACCATGGATCAGCGGTTGCAGCGCGCCGCCGAGGACGCGGTAGTGAGCGTCGGCACGCCCGCGACCATCGTGGCGATCCAGCCGTCCAGCGGCGCGGTGGTCGCTGTCGCGCAGAACAGCCAGGCCAGCGAGCACGGACCGATCGCGTTCACCGGTCTGTACCCGGTGGGTGGCAACATCGAGCTGTTCCGGGCTGTCGCGGCCATCGGTAACGGCAAGGCCCCGCAGGACGTTTCGGTGCAGGAAGCGGCGGAGGCTGCGAGCAGGCTCGGCATCGGCATCGACTTCCAGGTGCCCGGGCTGGACGAGGTGACCGGGCGGCTGGCCATCGCCGGACGCAGCGCCGAGCAGGTGCGCCAGGGCGGCGGGTCGGACGCGGTGCTGGCCAGCCCCTTCGGGATGGCGATCGCGGCGGCGTCGATCGCGCGCGGCGAGGTGCCCGCACCGAAGATCGAGGTCGCCAACACGGGCCGCACCGACGCGCAGCTGACGCCGCTGGGCGGCGAGCTGACCGAACGGCTGCGCACCATGCTGCGCGAAGCGACCGGCGCCCCCGATCTGGCGCCGCTGCGGCCGTACCCCGTGATCGCCTACGCGGCGAAAGCAGGCGAGGACGGCTGGCTCATCGCGAACATGGGCGATCTGGCATTCGCGGTGCACATCAACGACATCGACAGCGGGAACGCCACCTCGCGGATGGCCGCCAGGATGTTGCAGTCGCTGGCCGCGCCGGAGCCGTGATCGCCGCGCTCGGGTCAGCGCGCTGATCGATCCGCGCCGACCGCTTGTTCGCTCGGCGCGGCCGACGGCCGATCAGTTCAGCGCTTGGATCGCCGCGCGCCAACCGAGCAGGAACAGTGCGAGCACGGTGGCCGCGACCAGCACGAAGCTGAACGCGACTCCCTGTCCGCTGATCGCGCGCAGCACCATGCCGCCGCAGAGCGTGCAGAGCCACACCAGGACTCCCGTTGGCCACACCAGGGTTCCGTCGGCGCGTCCCGTGCGGCGCGCCACCACGATCGCCACGGCCCATCCGATCGCCAGTCCGATCGCGAACGGCCACAGCGTCTTCAGCAGACCGGCTATCACCGCCTCGTCGTGACTGCGCCGGCCGATGACGCAGAACAAGATCACCAACAATGCGTCGACCGCCACCGGAACCAGTCTCTTCACGGGCGCAAGCGTAGTGCGGCATCGTTTCGATCTCGATCTCGACACCGATCCGAAACTGGCCCTGGTCAGTCACTCGGCCGGGACGCCGGACGCCGTTCAGAGGGTGCGGCGCGTCTCGAATTCCTGCTCGTAGGCGGCGTCGTCGGCCTGGGGTGTGCGGAAGAGGAAGGCGAAGACGATCCAGCCGACGATGGCGACCAGGACGAAGCTGACCAGCCGATAGACGAACGCGGCGGCGACCGCCTGGGCGGCGGGCAGACCCGCGCCCGCGGTGAGGCCGTAGATCAGGGTCGCGTCGACGTAGACGATGCCGCCGGGGGCGAACGGGATGGAGCCGACGGCTTTACCAGCGGTGAAGGCGATGAGCAGGCCGGCGAGTTTCGGTTCGGCGCCGACGGCGTAGCAGGCCGCGCCGAGACAGGCGACGTCGCCGAACCGGTGCACCAGTGCCCAGGCCGCTACCCAGACGCCGTCGCGCTTGCCGAGATCCACCGACTCGAGCTGGGTCAGGATCTCGGCGACCTTGCTCATGCCGTGGTCGGCGGGACGCTTGCGCACCCGGTTGACCAGCGCGAGCAACCGCCGCAGCACCTTCTCCAGCGAGCCGGGATTGCTCGAGATGTAGTTGCCCACCCAGATCAGTGCAGCCACCGCGGCGAGCGAGAGCACGAGCTTCAGCGGTCCCACCTGATTGCCGACCAGCAGTGCGCCGCCGACGCCGAGCAGCGCGAGCCCGGCTGTCGCGATCACGCCGGAGATGACCAGCTGCCAGGACGCCACGATCGGACTCGCGCCCCAACGCCGGGTCTGCCGGTAGGTGAACGCGGTGGAGAACACCTGGCCCGCGGGCAAGGTCACCGACATCGCGGTAGCGCCGTACACGACCGCCACGGATTTGCGCTGACTCACATCGACGCCGCCCGCGTGCAGCAGTTGTTTCTGCACGCGGCCGAATCCGCTCATGGCGAGCGCTTGAAACCAGATACAGGCCGCGACCCAGCCCCAATGAATTTCGGTGAGCTTCTGCCAGGATTCGTTGAGCTGCGGCCACAGATAGACGGCTTCACCGAGCAACAAGGCCAACAGCGCGGCGCCCAGCAACCACTTGACCCACCAGAATTTGCCCCGGCCTTGCTCGACGGTGGACGTTCGCGGTGCAGGCTCGCCCGCTGTATCCCCGTTGGCCGTCACCTCGTCAGCCTAGCGAATCTGCTGTTCGAGCGTCGGCATCGGTGCGCGGGTCGGCGCCTTCTTTCGGCCAGGCCAATCGGGTTTTCCGGCGGCGGCCGCGCAGCTGCACCTCTTCGCCTTCCACCCAGAACTCCTGCTCGCTTTCCTCCGCGAAATACAGTGCACTGCCGGAGGCGAGTACCCGGCCGGGTTGATCTTTGGCCAATTCGGTCAATCGGGAAGCCTCGTTCACCGGGTCGCCGATCACTGTGTATTCGAAGCGGTTGGCGGCGCCGATATTTCCGGCGACCGCCAAACCCGCGGAGACGCCGATGCCGATGTCGAGGCCGGAGACCTCGCGCAATGCTTCGCGGAGTTCGCGACCCGCCGCCAGCGCCGCGGTGGGCGCGTCCGGCCGGTCCAGCGGCGCGCCGAAGATGGCGAGCGCGGCATCGCCGACGAACTTGTTGACGAACCCGTGGTGCCGGTCGATCACGTCGACCACGATCCGGAAGAACTCGTTGAGCAGGCTGACCACCTCGGTGGGCGGCCGTTCGGCGGCGGTGGCGGTCGAGCCGACCATGTCGACGAACAACACCGCGACGAACCTGGTCTCGCCGCCCAGCTCGGTGCCGTAGTCGAGGGCGCGCTGGGCGACCTCCTCGCCGACGTGCTGACCGAACAGCTCCTGGAGCTCGCGGCGCTTGGCCGCCTCCTCCATCATCCGGTTGAAGCCCACCTGGAGCAGGCCGATCTCGCTGCCGTCGAACACCTCGACCTGCACATCGCGGGCGCCCTCCTGCACCCGGTCGATGGCCTGGCTGAGCTGGCGCACCGGGTCGGAGATGCTCGAACCGGTGAGCATCGACAGTGCGAGCGCCTGCAGGATCACCACGCCGCAGAGCAGCAGGATCGAGATCGCCAGCGACTGGGCCGAGAACTTCACGTCCGAGGAGATCTGGGTGACGCACAGCAGCACGATGGCGATGGTCGGCGCGAAGGTGCCCATGCCCCAGGTCATCGCCATCCTGGTGCCGACGCCCGCCGTCAGGGTGTGATCGAAGGTGCCCTCGGTCAATGCCTGCGCCGCGACCGGACGCAGGATGCGCTCGCCGAGCATGTAGGTGAAACCGAACACGATGGTGGCCGCCATGCACTCGGTGACGATCACCGCGCCCGCCAGCGCGGGCGTGTCGGAGATGATGAGGCCGGCCAGCACCGCGCCGCCGATCAACCACAGCGCCAGATGCAGGATCGCCTGGCGCAGCGGCGCGTGCAGTGCGGCCATCTGTTCCTGGCGGCTCGGCGGACCGCCGCGCATCTGCCAGCGCATGACCGGGCGCAGCATCAGCGCCGAGGCGGCGAGGCTGAGCAGTCCGCCGGTGATGAAGACGAGTGCGGGGATGAGCAGACCGGTGCGTCGGGTACCGGCCGCCTCGCCTTCCGGAACGGGGAGTCCGTATTGGATGAACGCCCACACCAGCACCGCGCCGAAGGCGTTGGCCAGCAGCATCGATGTCAGGTAAAGCGGCCAGCGCGTATGCATGGTCTGCTTGACCGCTTCCAAGGGCGCTGACACGCCCCCTAATCTAGCGTTTCGATCATTCGTCCACGTGGGGCTGTCTCCCGCTTCGGGCTCGGTAGCCCGTTACCCTCGACGAGGTGACCGAGCTCGAGGAAGGTCCGCGCCGGGGTTCCGCCGCGGACGCGGTGCACCCGATCGTCCGGCAGACCGCGGAGTGGGCATGGCGGCTGCTGGTCATCTTCGCCGCGGTGATCGCCCTGGTGATGATCGTGCAGCGGCTGGCGACCGTCGTCATTCCAACGGCCATCGCGCTGCTGGCGGCCGCGCTGCTCGCTCCGCTGGTGGACTGGATGCAGCGCCTAGGCCTACCGAGATGGGTCGGGGTGTTCGTCTCGCTGGTCGGCTCGCTGGGGCTGGTCGCTGGCATTCTGACCTTCGCCGTCGAGCAGTTCGTCGCGGGCGTGCCGCAGCTGTCCGACGAATTCACCGGCAGCATCCACAAGATCCAGGACTGGTTGATCAACGGCCCGCCGCAGATGAGCGACGACCAGATTCGCAACGCGGGCGACACCATCGTCAAGACGATCCAGTCCAATCAGGCCAGTCTCACCTCCGGCGCGCTCACCACGGCCACAGTGATCGGGCACATACTGACCGGAACCTTCCTCACGCTCTTCATCCTGATCTTCTTCCTCTACAGCGGCGATCAGGTCTGGGAGTTCGTCACCCGGATCGTGCCGACCGCGCACCGGGAACGGGTCCGGCTGGCCGGGCAGCTCGGCTTCGGCTCGCTGGTCGGCTTCGTGCGGGCCACCGTCGTGGTCGCGGCCGTCGACGCCATCGGCATAGGAGCCGGGCTGGCGATACTCGGGGTGCCGTTGGCGCTGCCACTGGCCTCGCTGGTCTTCATCAGCGCGTTCATCCCGATCATCGGCGCGTTCCTCGCCGGATTCATCGCGGTGTTCATCGCATTGGTCACCAAGGGACTGGTGACAGCGCTGATCGTGCTCGGCATCATCATCGCGGTGATGCAGCTGGAAAGCCATGTGCTGCAACCATTGCTGCTCGGCCGGGCGGTGAGCATCCATCCGCTGGCGGTGGTGCTGGCGATCGCGGCCGGAGTGGTGCTCGGTGGGATCGCGGGCGGTCTGCTCGCGGTGCCGTTCGTCGCGGTGATGAACACGGCCATCCGATCGCTGCTCGCCGATAGCCCGGAGGAGGCGTTCGGCGAGTTGCAGACGGCCGAGCACCGGCTGTATTCGGCGGAACCGGACCGGCCGGATCCGGGGAGGTTCGACGTCGAGGCGACGCTCGCCGAGGAAGTCGCGCTGCTGAGCAAGGCGCGCGGCGGCGACGCCGACGTCGGACGCCGGGATGCCGATGAGCCCGACCGCGCCGACTGAGCTCGACCCCGCCGACGCGGCGACCGCGCCGCTGTGGCGGGCCGTGCAGGCGTTCCGGCTCGTCACGCTGCTGTACGCGGTCGGCCAGCAGATCGCGTCCGTGCCCTACTACCAGAACCAGCGTCTGAGCTGGGTGTTCATCGCGCTGATGGTGGTCTGGTCCGGGCTGTCGGCGCTGATGCTCTCGCAGTGGCGGGACGACGTGGCCCGGGTGCGGGTCTGGGTGGTGATCGGCGACCACATCGTGGTGATCGGGCTGGTCGCCGCCACCCGGCTGGTCGCAGACTACGACTGGTACCACGGGCACCAGACCCTGCCGACGACCATGTGGGCGGCCAACGCGGTGATCTCGGCGGCCATCCTGCGCGGTCCGGTCGCGGGCATCGCGTCCGGGCTGTCGATCGCGGCGGTGATCATCACCGTGCGCGACCAGTGGGGACAGGACGTGTGGGCGGACGCGACGGCGCCGGTGCTCGTCTCGGTGGGCCTCGCGCTCGGGCTGGCCGCCAACACTGCCCGGCGCGCGCAGGAGCAGTTGCAGCGCGCAGTTCGGCTGACCGCCGCGGCCGAGGAGCGCGAGCGGCTCGCCAGGGAAGTGCACGACGGCGTGCTCCAGGTGCTCAGCTACATCAAACGACGTGGCAGCGAAATCGGTGGTCCCACCGAGGAATTGGCATTGCGCGCCGGGGAGCAGGAGGTGGCGCTTCGTGTGTTGATCTCCGAGCAGGGCGTGCGCGAGGACGCGGGCGGCGCCGAGGTGGATCTGCGTCCGCTGCTGACCGTGCACGCGACGCCGAAGGTGTTCGTCGCGACTCCGGGCGAGCCGGTGCGGGTGGGGCGTTGGGCCGCAGGAGAAATCGCCGCCGCCGTCGCCACCGCCTTGGTCAACGTCGAGCTGCACGCCGGACCGGACGCGAAAGCCTATGTGCTGCTGGAGGACACGGGCGACGAGCTGATCGTCAGCGTGCGCGACGACGGCATCGGCATCGCCGCGGGCAGGTTGGCCGAGGCGGAGGCCGAAGGGCGGATGGGGGTTTCGCGATCGATCGTCGGGCGGATCGGCGCGCTCGGCGGTATCGCGGAACTGCTCACCGAAGGCAGCGCGGGCGAGGGCGTGGAATGGGAATTCCGTATCCCGCGCGACGCACGATGACCTGGTGCTTCTGGCACGATGAACGGTACGGCGAAAGGAGTGGTGCGGTGACCGATGACGGTGCGGCCGGGACCATTTCGGTGATGGTGGTCGATGATCATCCGATGTGGCGCGATGGGGTCTCCCGCGATCTCGCCGAGGCCGGATTCGACGTCGTCGCGACCGCCGACGGCGTCGGCTCGGCAACCAGGCGCGCCGCGGCGGTGCGGCCCGCCGTTGTGCTGATGGACATGCAGCTGCCCGACGGTAATGGCGCCGTCGCCACCGCCGAGGTGCTGCGGGTCTCGCCGGAGAGCCGGGTGCTGGTGCTGTCGGCGTCGGCCGAGCGCGACGACGTGCTGGAGGCGATCAAGGCGGGCGCGTCCGGTTATCTGGTCAAGAGCGCGTCGGCGGCCGAACTGATCGATGCGGTGCGTGCGACCGCCGCCGGTCAGCCGGTGTTCACGCCCGGGCTGGCCGGGTTGGTGCTCGGCGAGTATCGCCGGATGGCGACCACGCCCGCCGAGCCAGACGAACCGCACCGGCCCGCGCTCACCGAACGGGAGACCGAGGTGCTGCGGATGGTGGCGAAAGGATTGTCCGCCAAGCAGATCGCGTCGCGGCTCGGGTTGAGCCACCGGACGGTGGAGAACCACGTGCAGGCGACGCTGCGGAAGTTGCAGCTGGCCAACCGGGTCGAACTCACCAGGTACGCGATCGAACAGGGGCTCGAGTAGGCCGGGTCGTCCGACCAACGGAGGACCCGGACGCGCGCCGGAATCGGGGATCGCCCTGATGCCGAGACCGGCGCCTCTCGGTAGCCTCGAACCCATGGGCGGCCCCGAATCGGTATCCAATGGTGTCGGCTCCGATGGTGTGATCGGCGATCGGGATCTGCGCGTCTCCGACGCCGAACGCGAGCACGTCGGTCAGCTGCTGCAGAGGGCGGTCGGGCTCGGGATGCTCTCGCTCGGCGAGTTCACCGAGCGGATGGACACCGCCCTGGCCGCCAAGACCCGCGGCGAACTCAATGCCGTGCTCATCGACCTGCCCGGCGTCCGCCTGATCGGCCAGCCGGCCGCCAAGCCGACGACGTTCGTGAACTCGACGCCCTCGTTCCCGAATCGGCCGCCGATGCCGCCGGCCCCGGCGGGGAATGTGATTCGCGGCCGCATGTCGAACGTGACCAGGCGCGGGCCGTGGCAGGTCGCGCCTTCGCTGCTCTTGAACAACTGGTTCGCGGGCGTCACCCTCGATTTCACCGAGGCGGTGATGTCCACCCAGGTGGTCGAGTTGAACGTCGACGACTACTGCAGCTCGCTCACCCTGGTGGTGCCCGCCGAGGCCACCGTCGACATGAACGGTCTCGACCTCATCGGCGCGAGTGTCAACAACAAGGTCCGCACCGGTCCCCCACTCGGCCCCCTCCATCTGGTCGTGCACGGCCGCGTCCGCTTCGGCTCGGTGACCGCCAAGCACCCGTTCGTCGCCCACTGGCGCAAACTGTTCGGGCACTGATGTGCCATGCCCTGGCCGTGGGCCCCGACCTGCAGGTAGCCTCCTGATATGACCGCCGCCGAGCACTTCGAGGAGCCCATTCGGGGTCACATGGTGCTGGTTCCGACTCCACCGCCTGGCGGGTTCACTGCTCATGATCTACCCCGACTGATGGAAGTGATCGATACGCGGTTCGAACTCCTGGACGGTGAAGTCGTCATGATGGCGCCGTCGACCCACTGGCACAACGAGGTCATCGATATCCTGAAGTTCGCCTTGCGCCGAATCGCTCCGGATTGGGCGGTCATCGCGAGCGAGCAGGGTGTCGATCTGGGATCGACTGTTCCGGAGCCGGATCTGCTCGCGGTGTCCCGCAGTGTCGTCACCGCGGATTCACTGGCCTTTCGGCCGGAAGATGTTCACCTGGTGGTGGAGGTCGTGTCGCGGGGCACGAGGACCACGGACAGGATTCTTCGGCCCGCTCAGTACGCCGAAGCCGGAATCAAATGCTTCTGGCGCATAGAGAACGAGTCGAACGCCATCGTCGTCTACACCTTCGAGCTGCTGCCGGAGGGCGGTTATGCGCCGACCGGAGTCCACCGGACCCGCGTCGTCGTCGATAGGCCGTTTCCGATCGACATCGAATTGCCCGAGGTTACTTGGTAATTCGCCTGGGATCAGGTGTTGACGCCGATGCGGCGGGCGAAGGCGCGCAGCGGGACTCGGCGGTCGTGGTCGAGGAGTTCGGAAACGATGTGGCGGGGCAGGGACTGGTATTTGATCCAGTCGACGCCGCCGACGCGTTCGGCGTTCAGCAGCGCGTCCAGGGCGCGCTGGTGTTGTCCGGTCCTGGTCAGGGCGACCGCGGTGTCGGCGAGGTGGCGCGCGCGCGAGGCCTGCGGCAGACCGCTGTTCGCGGGCATCTCCTTCGCCGCGGCCAGCGCCTCCGGGTAGCGCTCGGAGGAGACGTTCACGTCCACCGTCTGCATGACGACTTGGGAAGGGCCGAAATAGGTTTCGTAGTCCTGCCGGTCGCCGCCGATCCGCAGCGCGACCTCGCTCGCCGCCTCGATCAACGACAGCGCCTCCGGCACGTCCTGAGCTCGGCCCGCCGCGGTCGCGCCCTGGAGCACGAGGGAACCGTAGGCGGACAGGTGCGCGGGCGGTACCTCGCCCGCGGGCTCCAGTTCCGTCGCGGCGCGCAGCGCGACCCGGCGCGATTCGTCGTAGCGGCCCTGCACCAGCAGCTGCCAGGCCACCGAGCCGCGGATGGTCGCCAGCAGCAACGGATCGTTGCCACGCTCGGCGGCGGCCAGCGCCTGGCGGATGGCGAGGAACGCCGGATCGGTGTGCCCGAGATGGACCAGGGTGCAACCGGTTACCCAGCACATCCGTGCGAGCAGCTCGTTGGCCGGTGCGACCGCGCCGTTGCGCGCGGCGTGCACGGTCGCGCGCAGCTGGGTGAGGCTCGCGGGCAGGATCGTGGTGAGCAACTCGTAGCGGCCCGCCCAGTACGCGCCCCATGCGTAGTCGACCGCGCGACGGCCGTCGTCGAGGCTCACCGCCTCCTCCTCGGGCACCTCGCCGAGCAGATCGTCAACGGGGGTCAACGCGCGCCGGATGGCGACGATGCCCGCGTCCGGGTTGCCGGACGGTATCCCGTGGCGCTTGCCGATCAGATCGGAGATGTCGACGTCGAGCGCGCGCGCCAGTTTCTGCAGGCTCGCGATGGAGGCCGTCTGGCGTCCACCTTGCTCGAGCTTGCGCACGAGATCAACGCTCACCCCGGCTTGGTCGGCGAGCTGGCGCTGCGTGAGCGCTTTGCCGCGAAAGCGCCGGATCCGCACCCCGATCGACGATTCGTCCATGTACCCGAGTCCTTTGTTAAATCTGGGTTTCAGAGTACGACGCTACGGGATGGACTTCACCCGAAGTGGGACATTGCGTACGACTCGTTGGCCGCTGGTTGGAATACCGTTGCCTTTCTGCAACTTTGAGAATGCAAAGGGCGGCGGCAATGACCACGATGCCGAACACCACTGTGCGAGCCCGGCGCGCCGATCGCGCGACCGCGTCGCAAGTTTCTCTCGCTCGACCCGAACAGTTGCGCCCGCGGGGCCGTGACCTGCACGACCTATTACGCCGACAGCCGATCTGCCACAGCAACGTCATCGCTTGAGGGGAAGCATCATGTTCGAACGCTGTCACAGCCCGCACGAGGCGGCGCACTTGCTCCGACATCGGTACGGACTGCCGGTCCAGCTGCTCGCCGGGCGACCCGTGGTGACAACGGGCAGCCTGCTCGGTGGCGTCGTCATGCCGCCGGAACTCGGCAGGAAAGTGCTTGCGACACTGGACCGTCAGATGACCGCACCGGTGGTCGCCGACCCGGGCGACCGCACGTGGACGTTCCTGGTGACCCCGCCCAGCCCCGTCACCCCCGTTGACGTGCACGTCCGGCGCTGCCTGGCCGGACATCAGGTCACCGTGATTCCCGGCGGCCGTCACATGCTGCTACCGAGCACCGACTCCCGCCTCGGCTGGCATTGGGCGGCCGAACCCGCCCCCGGCGTGCTGCGCATGCCGCCGCGTTCGGCGGTTATCGGCGCCATCCACCAGGTGACCGGCATGCGGGCCGCGCCCGCCTCATGACCGCCCGGCGTGACCGGCCCCCACCCGGCATCCGGTTGGGGGTCGGTCTGGCCGAGATCGGGTAGATATCGGCCCTCGGCCGGGGGTTTCTACTCATGTTCGGTACGTATGAGGGGCCGAGCATGGGGTTATGACTTCATCTATCGATCCGGCGCTGATCTCGCGATTGTCCGGTGAGTTCACTGCGCTGGGGACGCGGATGGGTGCACTCGGTCGGGACCTGGCGCTGCTTCACGACCAAGTGGCCCCGGAACGCGCCCCGGCCGCGGGCGCGTCAGGCGACCTGGCGGCCCCGGGCGTCGCGGAGGGGATTCCGGCGGCGCTCCGGGGCGGCCCGGCCTCGGCGCTCGCTTTCGGGCGCGCGGCGCGGGATACGAGTCCGGCTGCTGCCGAAGAGGATTCGCGCGCCGATGTGGATGAATCTCCGTCCGTGACCGGAGAGCACGGCTCCGGGAGAGCCGCGCGCGACACGAGTCCGGCTGCTGTTGCGAAGCTGGGTGTCGAAGGTGCTGCGCCCGGGCCGGGCTCGGCCGGTGCCGAGGGTGGGGCGCCTGGTGGTGTGGGTTCGACTTCGGGTGTGGCGGATTGGCCAGGTGTGGCGTCGGCTGCGGGTGGCGGTTCGAGCGCGGCCGCTGTTCCACCTCCGCCACCATTCCTGCCGCCGACGGCATCGCAGCCCGCCTATGGGGCTGCGTACGCGGCTGCGGCGGAGCGGAATTGGGGCTGGGTGCCCGGAACGGGTGCGACGGTCCCGCCGGGTGCGGTGCCACCGCCGGGTTTCCCCCGGCGACCGGGTGTGCCGCAGGGATGGCCGATGCAGCCGGGGGCACTGCCGCACGTGGGCAGGCGGATGATGCCGTCCGTGCCGCCGCGGCGGGAGCCGCAGGTTCCGTGGTGGCAGCGGGACGGGGTGATCAGCCGGGTGCTCGCCGTGGCGGGCGTGGCGGTCACGTTGATCGGTGTGGTGATGCTGTTGGTGCTCGCCGCGCAGGCCGGGTTCTTCGGGCCGGTGCCCAGAGTTGTTGCTGGAGCGGTGTTCTCGGCGGTGCTGATCGGCGCGGGTGCGCGGGTCTTCGGTAAGGCCGGTGGGCGGGTCGGCGGAATAGCCCTGGCGGCAACCGGTGTGGCGGGTGCATACCTCGACGCGGTCGCTGTGACGGCCATTTATCACTGGTTGCACCCGGTGCTCGGGCTTGCGGTGGCGCTGGTCGTCGCGGCGGGCGGCGTCGGACTCGCGATGCGGTGGAATTCGCAGCCGCTCGCGGTGCTCGTGGTGTTGGGCGCGGCGTTGCTGGCGCCGTTCGTGACCGCCGATCTGGTGCTGCTCGGATTCCTCATCGTGCTGCAATTGGCTTGCACTCCGGTGCAATTCGGGCGGGACTGGCCGTTCCTGCACGTCGTGCGGACCGTGCCCGCGGTGCTGGCCACCCTGGTGGGCATCCTCATCGCGCTGGTCGAGCCGTCCGACAGCGCGCGCGAGCTGTGGTTGCTGGAAGCATCGATCGCGATCGCGGTGGTCGGGCTGGCCGGGACCGTGCTTGTGGTGCGCAGACGCGCCGGTGACATCACCGCGACGCTGGCCTTCGCGATCTCGACCACCCCGCTGCTCGTGGCGGTGGCGCTGTTCGACCGCCGTATCGCCGCCATCATCGCGACCGCGCACGCGGTCGTTCTCCTGTCCGTCGCGGCGACGGCTTTGACGCCGAAAATGCATGCGCGCGTGAAGATTCCGGGACACACCGCCATCGCCGCCGCGATCGCGGGGTCCTTCGCACTGCTCGAGTCGTGCGTCGGCGTGACCAGCACCCAGACCCTCCCGATCGCGACGCTGCTGGTCGCGCTGGGCTTCCTCGGGGTGGCAGGCCAGCTGCGTTCCGGCGCCGCCGCAGGCCTCGGTCTCGCCTTCGCGCTGATCGGCGGCCTCGCCTTCGCGGCCATGGCGACGCCGGAAAACCTTGCGTCGCAACATCGCGCCGAGCAGTACCTGTCCATCTCGACCACGCTGGCGGCGGTCATCGGACTGGCCGTCGTCGCGGTGGCGGTCTGGACCGTCCGCAGACTCGCGGGCACGCAGAAGGGCGGGGCGGAGGAATCGATGCTGTGGATCGCCGCGAGCGGCGCGGCGCTCTACCTGGTGACGGCCGCGATCGTCGCGGTCGGAGTCGCCACCGGCGCTGCGGACGGGTTCGTCGTCGGCCACAGCGTCGCGACGATCGTGTGGATGGTGGCGGCCACCGCGGCCCTGCTCTACGGCCTGCGCAACCTCGCCCGCTCCGCCGCCATCGCCAAGGTCGCCCTCGGCTCCGGCCTTTTGGTCACCACCGCCGCACTGGCCAAGCTCTTCCTCTTCGACCTGGCCACCCTGGACGGCCTGATCCGCGTCGCCGCCTTCCTGGTGGTCGGAATCCTCCTGTTGCTCACGGGAACCCGCTACGCGCGCGCCTTCGCCGAAGCGGGAGCCTCGGGTAGCGGCGGCAGCGCATTGCCGGGCGGCGCCGAAGCCCACTCAGGTGCGGACCTGGACACCGAGTGACGCGACGCCGCCTTCCTGGTGGTCGGAATCCTCCTGCTGCTCACGGGAACTCGCGACGAGCCGCCGTCGCGGAAGCGGGAGCTCCGGTAGCGGTCGGCGGGCGGCGCCGCAGCCCGCTCGAGCGATCAGTCCTCGTCGTGGCGGCGGAGGAGTTCGTTGACGCTCACCGAGCGTCCGTCGCCGCTGTGGTGCCTGCCCTCGTCCGAGTCGGCGACGTGGCGGCGGGCGGAGCGGAGTTCGGCCATCCAGTTCTCGATGCTGGTGCGGTTGTCGGACGGCATCTCCGACGCACTGTCGTCCGAGGCCGTGTGATGGGAAGGCTCCGAGGGCGCCCGATGCTGGGTGGAACCCGGTGCCGCGGAGGCGGTTTGGTGGTTCGCCTCGGCAAAGGTGCGGTTTCCTGCGCCGACGGCCGGATCGTAGGCGCTCGACCCGTGCGGGGGCGAGTCGGGCGCGGTGTTGCGCGCCCTGGAGGTCGCCCCTGATTCGAGCGGCCTGGTCGCATCGTCCACCGAGCCTGCGGTTTCCTGCGCCCGCGCCGGTTCGGCGAATGGCACGGCACGCGGCCGCGGCGGCTCCGCCGGAGTCGGCTGCACCGACCGGCTGTGGTTCGGATCAGGCAGCCCCGACAGCGAACTCGCGCGCGGCCGAGTCGGGTCGTGCGGGCCGGGAGCGACTGTGCGCGGCGGGGCGGGCGGCGCCGAATGCGCCCCCGGAGCCGCCGGACGCGGCGCGGGTGGCGGAACCGAATCGATGCTCTGCGTAGGCGCTTCGGCCTCGATCTCCTCGATGGTCCGCGGCCTGCGCGGAGTGCGCGGCTGCTTGCCCGCCGACACCGCGGGCATCTGCATCGTCACCGGATCGGTGATGGGGGTGGTCTTGACCAGGTCGACCACCTCGCCGCCACCGGGGCGCTCGTCGTCGAGGATTGGCTCGCCGAGGCCGATCTTCTGCTGGATGCGCTTCATCCAGGTGGGCGCCCACCAGCAGTCGTCACCGAGCAGCTTCATGGTGGCGGGCACCAGCAGCATGCGCAGGATGGTCGCGTCGATGAACAGCGCGGCGATCAGGCCGTAGGCGATGTACTGCATCATCACCAGGTCGGAGAACGCGAACGCGCCGACAACCACGAGCAGGATCAGCGCGGCGGCGGTGATGATGCGTCCGGTATGCGCGGTGCCCGCCCGCACGGCCTCCGTGGTGGACGCGCCTTGCGTGCGCGCCTCGACCATCCGCGAGATCAGGAAGACCTCGTAGTCGGTGGACAGACCGTAGATCACCGCGATGATCAGCACCAGCACCGGCGACATGATCGGTTGCGGCGTGAAGTTCAGCAGGCCGGCCCCGTGACCGTCGACGAAGATCCAGGTCAAGATGCCGAGCGTGGAGCCGAGGCCGAGCGCGCTCATGAGCGCGGCCTTGATCGGCAGCACCAGCGAGCCGAAGGTCAGGAACATCAGCAGCGTGGTCACGAAGATGACCAGCGCGATCATCAACGGCATGCGGTCGAGCAGCGCGTCGATGCTGTCCTTCTGGATCGTCGGCTGACCGCCGACATAGAGCTCGACGTTGTCGGGCACGTCCATCGAGCGCAGGTACTCGATGGTCGGGTCGTAGTTCTCCGAATCCTCCAGTGTCGCGCTGGTCCGGTAGACGTCGGGATCACTGGTGGACCGGCTCGGCACCTCGAACTTGCCGGTGAGGCCGGGCGCTTCGCTCGCTTCCTTCCACACCCTGCCGACCGCGGCGCTGTCATCGGAGACCATCACCAGCTGCACCGGGTCGGTCTTCCGCAGCGGGAAGACCTCGTAGAAGTTCTCCAGCGCCACGCGGGTCTTGTTGTCCGGCGGCAGGTATCGCTCGTTGATGCCGCCGAAGGCCAGGTTCTTCACCGGGATGATGAGCAGCAGCAGGCCGATGCAGATCGGCACGGCGATCTTGAGCGGGTGCTTCATCACCCACTGCGTCGTCTTGCCCCAGAAGCCGTTCTCGACTTCCTCCGTGGTCTTGGTCTTGCGGAAGCGCTTGAGGCCGAGCATGTCCACGCGCTTGCCGAGCACGCCGAGCATCGCGGGCAGGATGGTGATCGCGGTGAGCGCGGCCAGCGAGACCGTCGCGATGGTGCCGTAGGCGACCGATTTCAGGAAGCCCTGCGGGAACAACAGCATGCCGCCGAGGCTGGCGATGATCATGGTTGCGGAGAACACGACCGTGCGGCCCGCCGTCATCACCGAGCGCCGCACGGCCGCGCGGGTGTCGTACCCCTCGGCCAGTTCCTCGCGGAAACGGCTGACGATGAACAGGCCGTAGTCGATGGCCAGGCCGAGGCCGATCATCGAGACGACGCCGGAGACGAACGAGTTCACCTCGGTGAACTTCGTCAGGAACATGATGATGCCGTTGGCGCCGATCACCGTCAGGCCGCCGACGACCAGCGGCAGACCCGCCGCGACGAGACCGCCGAAGATGAAGAACAGCAGCACCGCCACCGCGGGGATGGCGAGCATCTCCATGCGCTTCTGGTCGGCGGCCATGGTGTCGTTGAGCGTGCCCGACACCGCTTGCAGGCCGGTCACTTGCACGTCGACGCCCGGAATGTAGAAGACGTCCTTCACTTTCCGGTAGTTGCGCACCATCTCGGTGTCGTTGTCGCCGACGATGGCGATGGAGGCGAAGGTGTACTTCTTGTCCTTCGAACCGAAGGTCAGCGGGACGCCTGGCCCGGTCTCGGTCTGCCAGTAGGCGCCGTTGACCTTGGCGATCTCGCTCGGGTGTTCTTTCGGCAGCCGGTTCAGGCTGTCGACGATCTTGTCCCGGAACTGCGGGTCGTCGATCGTCTTGCCGTCGGGGGCGGTGTAGAGCACGATCACGTCGCTGTTGTGATCGCGCCCGAAGGCCGCGTCGGCGGTGCGCGCGGCCTGCGCGGATTCCGATGTCGGGTCGTCCCAACCGCTGGAGCTCAGGTGGTGTTCCAGGCCGAGGCCGTAGCCTCCCAATGCCAGGAGGGCCGCGCAGACGATGCCGATGACGGCCCAGCGCAGCCGGTAGACCAGATCGCCCCAGCGTGTGAACACTAAGCGACTCCTTGGGCGGGGCGAGAGGTGAGCAGCGCCGACAGCGGCCGGAACGGCTGCAGCCAGGCGCCCTCGTCGGGCAGCGAGTCGAGGCTGACCCTGGGCAGCGGTTCACGGAACACGCCCGGGATGTCCTCGAGGTCGATGAATTCGAGGGTATCGGATGTTACGGCCCAACTCGCGTGCTCGCGGAAGCCCAACACCTGAACGGGAACTCCGCGCGCGGCCAATCGTTCGAGCGGCTCGCGGAAGGCTTGACCGTCGGCGGACGCGACCATGATCCCGGCCAGTCCCGCGCCGCGGCTGCGGAACTCGATGTGCGCGAGCATGTCCGCGTCGACGTCGGAGTCGTCGTCGATCTTCGGCTTGGCGAACACCGCGTAGCCGACGTTGCGCAGCGCCTCCACCCACGGGCGCACCACGTCGGCGGTGCCCGGTGCGATGTTGGTGAAGACGGTGGCCTCGGGCTCGACTCGGGTCGCGCTGCCGACCGACAGTTCGGCTGTGCGTGCGAGCAGCCAGCGGCCGAGCGCGTCGAACCGCGGACGGTACGCGGCGGTCGGGCGGCCGCCGAGGATGGCGCCGAGACCCATATCGAGGTTGGGCGCGTCCCAGACGAGCAGTACTCGGCGCACGTCGGGCGCGGCGCCGCCGAGTCCTTCCGATCCGCTGCCGTGCCCCTCCGCGGTGACGTCCACCACCTCGTGAGCCATCTCACTCACACTCATGCCGTCGCCTCGCTGACGCTCGGCCGTCTCACGACCGTCATGACGGCCGAGGTAACTGGTCGCTCGCTGCGCTCGCTCATCATTCGATCTTGCCCCATATGAACTCGGTGATGGCGCTGCCCGCCCGATGTGCCTTGCCTTCGAATTTGGTGACGGGGCGGTCGAAGCCGATCGGGGCGCTCTCCTCGTTGTCCGCGCTGACGCCGCCCGTCGCCTCGTTCAGGCCGATGAACAGCGGTTCCGCGGCACCGACTTCGGCGATGTGTTCCGCGTAACCCGCGTGGTCCGTCGCGACATGCAACACACCGCCCGGCCGGAGGCGGCTCGCGATGAGCGCGAGGGTCGCAGGCTGCAGCAGCCGCCGCTTGTGGTGCCTTGCCTTCGGCCACGGGTCGGGGAAGAACACCCGGACACCGGTCAGCGACTCCTTGGCAATCATGTGCTCGAGCACATCTACGGCGTCGCCGCGGAGCAGCCGGATGTTACCGATGTCCTCGCGCTCGATGCGCTGCACGAGCTGAGCGAGGCCCGGCTGGTACACCTCGATCCCGATCAGGTTCAGGTGCGGCTCGGCCTGCGCCATCTCGGCGGTGGCAGTGCCTGTCCCGCAGCCGATCTCGATGACCAGCGGGGCTTCGCGGCCGAACCAGGCGGCGGCGTCCAGCGGTGCGTCGGATACCTCGCGGCCGATCTTCGGCCACATGCGATCCCAGGCGCCCTGCTGGTTCGGGGTCAGCGCGCCCCGGCGGGAGCGGAAGCTGGTCACCCTCGGGTAGAGGCGGGAGCCGGTGGGCGATCGTCTGCCTGCTTCGAGCGGGGCCGATGCTGTGGACGGCCTGCCCGGAACCGACTCGACAGTGTGGTTGGCGGCGTCGTTCACGGCGTCCATTGTCCAGCATCCGGCGAACAGCACGGCAATCGAACCCCGACCGCGTGGTCTTCGCGAGGTCAGGCGGCGCGTTCGGCGACGATCTTCGGTGCGGGCGGGGTCTCGCCGCGCAGCGGCCGCCCGAGCACGACCTTCACCGTGGTGGTCGCCATTTCCAGCAGCCCGCGCAGTCCGGTCGGGGAGGCGAGCACCGACCAGACGGTGGAGTCGGAGTCGGCGGTCGGCGGTTCGCCCGCCAGCCGGTCGGCCAGCCACGCCAGGCTGATCGGGGTGGCCAGCGGCAGCATCGAGAAGTGCTCGCTGAGCCGGTCGCGGACGTAGGTGACCGACGCGCCGCCCTTGCGGTAGCGGGCGACCTGACCGTCCACGCCCTCCATGTGGATGACCTGGTCGTGCACGGGTTGCAGCACGAGCAGCGGGCAGGTGGGGGTGGAGTTGCCGAGGCGCAGGTCGTCGAACAGGTCGCGGAACTCGGGCGTCGACAGCAGCTCCTGCAGCGGGCGCTGAAGGAAGTCGTCCATCTTCTTGCCCGCGAGCGCGAGGATCGCACCGAGCGGCGTCGAGGTCTCGGCCGTGGTGACGAAACGGTGCCCTTCCGGCGTGAGTTCGTTGTCGATCACCGCGCCGAGAGCTGGGTAGAGCTTGCGCAGCGCGGCGATCACGATGGCGGGCAGACCCGCGTAGCTGCCGCCGTTCAGCCTGCGGAACACCTGCTCGGGGTCGCCGACCGGTGCGCCGAGCACCGCGCCCGCGATGTTCAGCTCCGGCGCGTAGGTCGGCGCCATCTCCACCACCCAGGAGCTGGCCATGCCGCCGCCGGAGTAGCCCCAGACGCCGACCGGGGTGTCGGCGTGCAGGCCGAGCGGGGCGAAGCCGAGCGCAGCGCGGATGCCGTCGAGCACGCGGTAGCCGGGTTCGCGCGGTGCGCCGAAGTTGCCGTGCGGTCCCTCGTGATCGGCGATCGAGACCGCCCAGCCGCGGCGCAGCGCGTTCGCGACCAGCAGCCACTCGACCTGGGTGACCGCGCCGATCGCGCGGGAGCCGCGCCGCAAGGCGTAGGACGGCGAGCACTTCTCGGTGACTGCGTCCATGGCGGTCTGAAAGGCCAGCAGTGGACGGTCTTCCGACGGGTCGGCGCCGTCTGGCAGCAGCACGGTGGTCACGGCCACCTCGGGCGCGCCGTGCAGGTCGTGGCTGCGGTAGAGCAGCTGCCAGGCCGAAACCTGTTGCGGCACAAGACCGAAGAGTGCGAGGTCGATGGCGCGACTGCGGAGGACGGTGCCGGCGGGCTTGGAGGCGAAACCGCGTGGCGGCCGGTAGAACGGATCAGCGCTCGGCAGCAGCGGCTTGTCACCGGGCGGCAGCGCCTGAGCGCCGCGGGCCGACCGGTGGCCGACGGCCTCCGGTTCACAGTCGACAACACCGATGGCGTCGACGGTCATCGCAACCTCCTCGACGGGCCGGAGCGCTTGCTTGAAAAGCAAAGCTGCGCACCGCCGATGGTGCCGACCACCAGTGCAGAGTAAGTGAAGCCCGGCATCTGTGTGAAGCCAAGTAGCAGGGACCGGTGGCGGCACTAGACTGCCGACATGAGCTCACCGACCGTGTTCATCACCGGTGCGGCGGCCGGTATCGGCCGAGCCACGGCACTGCTTTTCGCTGGGCACGGGTACCACATCGGCGCCTATGACATCGACGAGGTCGGCCTCTCCCGGCTCGCCGCGGACATCAACGCCGCAGGTGGCAGGGTGCGCACGGGGGTGCTGGATGTGACGAACAACACTCATTGGACCGAGCGGCTCGCCGAGTTCTACGAGGAGACGGGCCGGCTGGACATCCTGATCAACAACGCGGGCATCCTGCGCTCCGGCCACTTCGAAGACATCGACCTGGCCACCCACCAGGCGATCATGGACGTGAACCTGGGCGGCGTCCTGGCGGGCGCCCACCACGCCTTCCCGTACCTGCGCGACACCAGACGCTCCCAGGTGGTGAATCTCTGCTCGGCCTCGGCGATCTACGGTCAGCCCGAGCTCGCCAGCTACGGCGCGACCAAGTCGGCGGTCAAAAGCCTCACAGAGGCATTGGATCTCGAATGGTCGCGGCACGACATCCGGGTGATCGCGGTGTGGCCGTTGTTCGTGGCGACCGCGATGGTGGACGGCATGGACACCGGGGCGACGAAATCGCTCGGCGTGCGGCTGACCGCGGCCGACGTCGCCGACGGCATCTGGGAGGCGACGAGCAAGCGCCCCCGGCTGCCCCGTGTGCACTACGAGATCGGTACGCAGGCGAAGTTGCTGGCCGCCGCCGCGAAGTACGCCCCGAGCTGGGCCGTCCGCGCGGCCAACAAATACTTCTCCGGTTCCTGAGCGGTCGGCACTGCCGGTTACCGCTCGGTCTGACAGAATTGCGCCTCGACAAGGGGGTGGGTAGCCATGCCGACGGCCACCGAATTCAACGGGCAGATGCGGGAACGGGGCGTGCCGACGCGCGAACGGGATCAGCTGGATCGGCTTCTCGTCGATCTGCAATCGGCGGGCGGGCGGACCGCCGCGATCGGTCATCACGCCAATAGCGCGGTCAACGCGTGGCGCAGGCCGCCGCGTATCCAGGTGACCGGGCGCGCGCACGCGGGCCGGACCACGGTGCTGCACGCACTGGCGTTGATGTCGGCCGCGGAGACCGGTCCGGTGGACGAGCCGGGCGCGCCCGATCCGGTGCTCGACGCCGACATCGTGGTCTATGTCCTCGCGGGCGCGCCGCTGCCCGCGGATCGCAGGGTGCTCGCCGAACTGCCGGCCGAGCGCACGGTGGTGGTGTTGAACAAGGCCGACGCCATCGGCTCGCGCTGGGGCGACGCGGTCGCCGCCGCCGAGCAGTACACCAGGGAGCTGGGCATTCTCACGCTGCCGGTGGTCGCCGCGCTGGCCGTCCGCACGCGGGCGGGAGCCGTCACCGACGCCGATATGGCTACGTTGCGCAGGCTCGCCGCCGACGCGGACCCCGCGCTGACGCTCTCGCCGGACCTGTTCGTCTCACCGACCGCGGGCCCCGACGTCGCCGAACGCGAGCAACTGCTGCACCGCTGGGAGCTCTACGGCATCACTTGTGCGCTGAGCGCCCTGCGCCACGATCCAGAGCTCGGCGCGCACGCGATCCTGCAACTGCTGCACGCCGCCAGCGGCATCGACGCACTGCACCGGCTGCTGCACCGCCGCTACGAGCAGGTCTCGGCGCTGCGCGGCGGCGAACTGCTCGACGAGCTGGCCAGGCTGGCCGCCCGCGCGGTGCCCGGCGAGGCGGGACAGGCCAGGGACATCCTGGAGGACTACCTGTACGGCGACGACGCGATGTGGCTGGCCTTGTGCGCCGGACTGGCGAATCCCGCGGTCGCGCATCTGGCCGCCGGCTACCCGGCGCCGGCGCCCGCCGACGCCGACGACGCGTTGAGCAGGGCGGCGCGCTGGCGCGCCGTGGTCGCCAGCGACATGCCGCCGGCGGCGCGGCGCGCGGCGCTGCGGGTGCACAACGGATACATCCGACTATGGGAGCGAATGAGCAGTGCCGGACTCTGATCGACCGGATCCGATGCCGCGGGGTCCGGCCCCGCCGGAACCGCTGTCGGCGGACGTGGAGGCGGTGATCGCGCGCTGGAATCCCCAGGGCATGGCGTTGTTGAAGGCGGTGCGCGGCGCGGGAACGGCCTCGACCGTCGCGCTGATCGGCCCGGACGATGCCAACACCACCCTGCTGCGCACCGAGCTGGCGCGTTTCGAACCCCGCATCGATCTCACCGATCCGATGACCGACGCCAACGCGGCCGTGGAATCCACTGCCCCCTCCGGTGGCGCGCCCTCGGGCGTGGCGCTCGTCCTGCTCGACGCGGGCACCAGCCTCGGCGCTGACACGCTGGAGGTGGTGCGGCGCCTGCGGTCCGACGGCACCCTGATCCTGCTGGTCATGAACGGCGTGCACGCCTACCAGGACTGGCGCGTCGTGCGTTCGCACAATCTCGAGCTGCTCGCCGCCCAAGGCTTCGGCGACCTGGACATTCTCCCGGTCTCGGCGCGCCTCGCCGTCGCGGGACGCACCGGCGGCGACGCGGGCCTGATCGACCGTTCCGGGCTGACGGCGCTGCACGCCGAACTGACCGCGGCCACGGCGGGCGCGGAGGCGTCCGGCGACGAGCGGCTGACCGCCGTGCTCGCGCGGGTGCTCACCGACACCAGGAAGCGGGTCGTGGAGCAGGTCGCCGCGCTGCGCTCGGGCGCGGAACCCGCGCGCTGGCGCGAGGAACGCGCCACCCTGCTCGCCGGCCGCGACGGCGGCCGCGCCACCGCCATGTCGACACTGCGCGGCCAGCTGCACCTGGCGCGCGTCGACCTGATGACCGAGGTAGGCGGGCACGTCAGGGCGCTGCACACCGCCGCGCGCACCGAGCTCGACCGCGTGCGCCCCGCCGAGCTCGGCGACTACCCGGACCGCCTGCAACAGTCGGTGACCGAGCTGACCGGCGCGGTGGACGCGAGCATCGAACACCGGCTCACCGAACTGGCGCACCGGCTGGACGGCGCGGGCCGCACTGATCTCGCGCCGCATCGCAGGCGGGATCCGGCGCCGCGGGTCGGCCCCGATCCGGAGCCGAGGCACCGGGGTGTCGAAGATCACCTCATGATCGCGCTGGGCGCTTCGGCGGGCGTCGGCCTCGGCAGGCTGCTCGTCGCGCCGTTGTCGCTGGTGCCAGCGCTTGATGTGGCAAGCATTCCCTTCACATTGCTGCTCGGCGGCCTCGTGGCGTGGTGGGTGGTGCGGGCGCGGCGGCAGGTCGCCGACCGCGCGCACGTCCGGCAGTGGGTCGCCGACGCGCTCGTGAACGTGAAAGCCCAGCTAGAACAGCGGGTGGCGACCGCGCTGGTGGAAGCGGAGACAGAATTGGCCGATCGCGTGGTGCGTGCGAGCGCCACGCGCATCGTCGACACCGACCGCCGAGTGGCGGAACTCGAGGCCCGGATTCGGCGGGCCGCGGCCGAGCAGCCGGGGCAACTGGCGGCTTGCGAACGCGATGTCGCTCTGCTCGACAGGCACATCGTGCCTGTTGAATAGGCAACCGAATGGGTACATGGTTAGGAACCCGATTCCGTACTGGTCGTCACATCGCGTTAACCTCTAAGCAGGAACCTGGGCGTCCGCTTCGTCCATGTACGCCGTCCAGCCGGGGCGCGCTTTCGACTGGTCGTAGCGGGTTGCCTTCCCGCCAACGGTGGCGCTCGGTGTGTTCGCGCTGGTCATGGGCCTTGGGCCAGGCGGCGAAGCATCGGACAGCCGCCCATCTCAGGAGAGTTTTCATGACCTCAGCGACCATTCCTGGTCTTCGTGGATCCGATGGCCAGGCGCCGACCGAGCACAGCGAACTACTCGCCTGGGTACAAGAAGTCGCCGAACTCACTCAGCCGGACCGCGTGGTCTGGGCGGACGGTTCCGACGAGGAGTGGGAACGCCTGACCGCTCAGCTCGTGGCCGCTGGGACCTTCAAGAGGCTGGACGAGAAGAAGAAGCCGAACTCCTTCCTCGCCCTCTCCGACCCGTCGGACGTGGCCAGGGTCGAGTCGAGGACCTACATCTGTTCCAAGACCGAGGCCGACGCGGGCCCCACCAACAACTGGGTCGACCCCGCCGAGATGCGCGCCACCATGACCGAGCTGTACCGCGGCTCGATGAAGGGACGCACCATGTACGTGGTGCCGTTCTGCATGGGCCCGCTCGGCGCCGAGGACCCCAAGCTGGGCGTGGAGCTCACCGACTCCGAATACGTCGTGGTCTCGATGCGCGTGATGACCCGCATGGGCACCGCCGCACTGGAGAAGCTCGGCGCCGACCGGCCGTTCGTGAAGGCGCTGCACTCCGTCGGCGCGCCGCTGGCCGAGGGCCAGCAGGACGTGCCGTGGCCGTGCAACGACACCAAGTACATCACCCACTTCCCCGAGGACCGCGAGATCTGGTCCTACGGCTCCGGCTACGGCGGCAACGCGCTGCTCGGCAAGAAGTGCTACTCGCTGCGCATCGCCTCGGCGATGGCGCACGACGAGGGCTGGCTGGCCGAGCACATGCTGATCCTCAAGCTGATCTCCCCGGAGAACAAGGCCTACTACATCGCCGCTGCGTTCCCCAGCGCCTGCGGTAAGACCAACCTCGCGATGATCCAGCCGACCGTTCCCGGCTGGCGCGCGGAGACCCTCGGCGACGACATCGCCTGGATGCGTTTCGGCAAGGACGGCCGCCTGTACGCGGTGAACCCGGAGTTCGGGTTCTTCGGCGTCGCGCCCGGCACCAACCGCCAGTCGAACCCGAACGCGATGGCGACCATGGAGGCGGGCAACACCGTCTACACCAACGTCGCGCTGACCGACCACAACGACGTCTGGTGGGAGGGTCTCGAGGGCGAGCCCGATCACCTGATCGACTGGAAGGGCAACGACTGGCACCTCCGCGAGACGGAGACGCTGGCCGCCCACCCGAACTCGCGCTACTGCACCCCGATGTCGCAGTGCCCGATCCTGGCTCCCGAGTGGGACGACCCGCAGGGTGTGCCGATCTCGGCGATCCTGTTCGGCGGCCGCCGCAAGACCACCGTTCCGCTGGTCACCGAGTCCTTCGACTGGCAGCACGGCGTGTTCATGGGCGCGACGCTCTCCTCGGAGCAGACCGCCGCGGCCGAGGGCAAGGTCGGCACCGTGCGCCGCGACCCGATGGCCATGCTGCCGTTCATGGGCTACCACGTGGGCGACTACCTGGGCCACTGGGTCAACGTCGGCAAGAACGCCGATGCGGCGAAGCTGCCGAAGATCTTCTACGTCAACTGGTTCCGTCGCGGTGCCGACGGCCGCTTCCTGTGGCCCGGCTTCGGTGAGAACTCCCGCGTGCTGGAGTGGATCATCGGCCGCATCGAGGGTTCCGCACAGGCCGAGCAGACCGCCATCGGCCACGTGCCGACCGCGGCGCAGCTGGACCTGGACGGCTTGGACGTGGACGCGGCCGACGTCGACGAGGCGCTCGCGGTGAACGCCGAGGAGTGGCGCAAGGAGATCCCGCTGATCGAGGAGTGGTTCGAGTTCGTCGGCGACAAGCTGCCTTCGGGCGTGCGCGACGAGTTCGAGGCCCTCAAGCAGCGCCTGGGCTGATCCCTTTCGCAATCGCCCGCACCCCCTCTCGGGTGCGGGCGATTGCGCGTCTTGCGCTGGTCGATCGCGACAGGATCACACACCGTCTCGCTCGTCGGTGCTACTCGGGAAACGGCGCCAGCCGGATCAGTGGCGCGAATTGGGCTACCGAGAGCAGCCACCGGGCGCGACCGTCGGGCACGGCGGCCGCCTCGGCGCGCATGGCCGCGATCATGTGTCGCTTGAAGTGGTGGCGAGGGTGGCGGTCCAGCAGCTCGGCCACCCAGTCGGGGGCCAGGTCGGCCATGCGCAGGCCGAGCACGTCCACGCTCGCGCCGGCGGAGACCAGGCCCAGGTCGTCCGGCCGGTCGGCGACGCCGATGGTCAGGTGTGCGGCGATGGCGGCGCCGATGGTGCGCGCCTGTTCGGGTGTCGCGCCGGCTCCTTCGGCGAACTCGACCGCACGTTCCGCGCCAGTGACCGCGAAACACCTTCCCGGCGTGGGGTGTTCGAGATTCAGGTCGTGCAGCAGGCACGACACGTACACCAGTTCGTCGTCGTAGCGGATGCCGTCGAGCTCGGCGAGCGCGCGCCCGAAGAAGTAACTCCGGTAGGAGTGTTCGAGAACATGCGGCGTAAGGCATTCGCGCGCTTCGTCTTCCGCTGCCCGCGCGAGACGGGAGTCGGGTAGTCGCAGTTCGGTGAAGTCGACCCGACCCGCGCCGCGGCGGCCGAGGGCGAGGCGGACCTGCCCGGCAACGATGCCAGGCAGCGCCGAGACCAGCTTGCCGGTCAGCTGCCTGCGCTGGCGGCTGGTCAGTGCGCCGCCGGTTTCCGTGGCCCATTCCATGCCCATACCCGCGGGCGCTGTGTTGTCTTTCGCTCGCGCTCCGTTGATCTTTGCTGGCGCCCGGTTGATTTCCGCTGGCGCTCGGTTGTCCTCTGCTGGCGCTCGGTTGTCTTCTGCTGGCGCACCCACGCCGACCTCCTCCGTCTCGGTGGCTTCAGTGAACCGCCCGTCCAGCGCCCCGGCCAGTGGCGTGAATGACAGTGATGCTCTGATTCATGCCAAACTGGAGGCGTGAAACAGGTGGTCGCCCTCGCGCTGGACGGCGTCATGACCTACGACCTGGCCTGCGCGGTCCAGGCCTTCCGGCACGGGCCGAGCAAGACCGGTGAGGGGCGCGGCTTCGAGATGCGGACCTGCGGCGTGCGGCCGGGGCCGGTGTGGACGCCCAACAGTTTCGACCTGCACGTCGAACACGGATTGGAGCTGCTCGAAGAGGCCGACGTCGTGGTCGTTCCCGGCATCGGCCTGCCCACCTTGCCGCCCCCGCCCGAGGTGATCGACGCGCTGCGCGCGGCGGCCGAGCGCGGCTCGACGATGGTGAGCATCTGCGTCGGAGCCTTCGTGCTCGCCGCAGCAGGCCTGCTGGACGGGCGGCCCGCCACCACGCACTGGGCGTATTGCGAGGAGTTCGCCACGCTCTTCCCGTCGGTCCGGCTCGACCCCGGCGCGCTGTACATCGATGACGGTGACGTGCTCACCTCCGCGGGACTCTCCGCGGGTCTCGACCTGTGCCTGCACTTGGTGCGCCGCGAGCTCGGCGCCGGATTCGCCGCCGAGCTGGCGCGCTGGAACGTGACGCCGCCGCATCGGGAAGGTGGTCAGGCGCAATACATTCCGGATGCGTACGGCCGGATGGGCGAGGGCGCGTCGGGGTTGGCCGCGACCATGTCCTGGGCGGCGGCGAATCCCGCTGCGGCGCCGGATGTTTCGGCGTTGGCCCGGCATGCGTTGATGAGTGAGCGGACGTTCATCCGGCGTTTCAAGGCGGAGGTGGGTGCGACGCCGCGGCGTTGGCTGGAGGCGCAGCGCACGGCGCGGGCGCGTGAATTGCTGGAGACTACCGACCTGCCGGTGGAAGTCGTTGCGGCGCAATCCGGTTTCGGCAGCGTCACCGCGTTGCGGACGCATTTGCGTGCCGCGACGGGCGCGACCCCGGCCGGCTATCGCCGTTCGCTGCGCCGCTGACCGCTTGCGCACCCGTGGCTGTGACCCGCGCCACGTCGTGTCCTATTCTAATTTCGATATCTGCTTCACAACCGATCGGCGCCTCGACGCTCTGCCCGTCCGATCGGAGGAACTACTTCCCTGTCGCCGTCGCGACCCCCGGCGAGCGGCGCGTAGAGACGCGTGAGAGGTGGTTGGAGCATGACCGATCTCGAGTTCGACGCGTGCGAAGCGCCGGCGGTGACCGGGGCGGAGGGCGCGGTGGCGAGCACGCCGCTGCATCGCCAGGCAGGCCGCCTTCAGAAGGTGCTGCCGCCTGGTTGGCGGGTCGAGGTCGTGAACACGCGGATCCTGCCGGGTCGAGGCGACACGGCGGCGCTGCGGATCGTGATGCCCGACCAGTGAACCGGGGGAGCCGTGCAGGGGCAGCCCCCGTGTCCTCTGTCCGAACATGTCCGAACGGCATAGGCCGGAGCCCGACCGCCCCCGCGCACGGCGCGGAGGCGGAGGTACGCCTATCCCGTCCAGCCGAGCGGCATCAACAACGACTTCTGCTCGCAGAACGAGTCGAGACCCTCGGGGCCGTTCTCGCGGCCGAGCCCGGAGGCCTTGTAGCCGCCGAATGGCGACGTCGGATCGAAGGCGTACCAGTTGATCGCGTAGGTCCCGGTGCGCACCCGCGCCGCGATCTGCGCGCCGTGCTCGATATCGGTCGTCCACACCGAGCCCGCCAGGCCGTAGGCCGAGTCGTTGGCGATGGCCACCGCCTCGTCTTCGGTCTCGTAGGGGATCACCGAGAGCACCGGGCCGAAGATCTCCTCCTGCGCGATGGTCGACTTGTTGTCGACGTCGGCGAAGATCGTCGGCTCGACGAACCAGCCGCGGTCCAGGTCGGCGGGCCGTCCGCCGCCGAGCACCAGCCGCGCGCCCTCCGCCTTGCCTTTGGCGATGTAGCCCTCGACGCGTTCGCGCTGGCGTTCGGAGATGAGCGGGCCGAACTGGACTGTGGGATCAGTGGGGTCGCCGGTCTTCTGCGTGCGCACGTGCTCGACGAGCGCGTCGAGGATCTCGTCGTAGCGGCTGCGCGGCGCGAGGATCCTGGTCTGCGCGACGCAGCCCTGACCGCTGTTCATCAGCCCGGAGAAGGCGAGCACCGGAATGCTTGCCGCGAGATCCATGTCCGGCAACAGGATTGCCGCGGACTTGCCGCCGAGCTCGAGCGAGACGCTCTTGAGCTGCCCGGTGGCGATGGCGCCGATCTTGCGGCCGACGGCGGTGCTGCCGGTGAAGGTGAGTTTGTCGACGCCGGGGTGGGAGACCAGGTATTCCGCGACATCGGCGTCGGCGGGCAGCACCGAAAGCACGCCTTCGGGCAGGCCCGCCTCGGTGAAGATGTCGGCGACCATATTGGCGGTCAGCGGGGTGAGCGGAGCCGGCTTGAGCACCACCGTGCAGCCGGCGAGCAGGGCCGGGGCGAGCTTGTTGACCGCGAGGAACAGCGGCACGTTCCACGCGGTGATGGCGGCGACCACGCCGCGCGGTTCGCGGGTTACCCGCGTGGTTCCGAACCCGCCGACGCGCGTCTCCTGCCACGGAAACGTCTGCGCGAGTGCGGCATACGCGTCCAGCGCGGCGGTGGCCGGTATCTGGTTGAGGGTCATGGCGATCATCTGCGGCGCGCCCATCTCCGCGGTGAGCGTCGCGAGCAGGTCGGCCGAACGCTGCTCGATCAGGCGCGCGGCCTTGGTGAGCACCGCGGCGCGTTCCAGCGGCGGGGTCACGGGCCACGGCCCATGGTCGAAGGCGTGCCGCGCGGCGGCGACCGCGGCGTCGACGTCGGCCCGCTCCACCACGGGGACGCTGCCCACCGGCTCGACCGTGGCCGGTGAGATGACCTGAAGGCGCTCGGTGCCCGCTGGCGCGGTCCAGCGGCCGCCGATGAACAAGCTGTCGTAATGCATGGGAACACGTTACAGTTTTACCGCCCGCTTGTCTGTAACCTGTTTCAGTTTCTTTTCTCTACAAGCGTCTGACCAGGTCGGATTCCAACCCGTCGGTTCGCTTCTTCCGAGAACGCACTATTGCATTCTGTTGCTGGACGGTGGATGCTGTAGCTACTCATCAGCTCCCTCCCGCGTTTTCCGGCCGAATCAGCGGCCGACCAGCATTGATCAGAGACCGTAATTGGGGTGAACGAGTCATGGCGGTGCAAGTGATCGGCCGGTCGTTGATGACCAGCGATCAGACCGAACACCAGGCGAAGAGCGTCGGCGCGGGTGGCTGGGTGGTGTCGTTCCTACCGGGGCGCACGCTGACGATCGAGCAGGCCACGGCGGCGATGCAGGCCGCGGAGGCGGTCGCCGTCGTCGGAATCCTCGCCGACCAGGTCGGATTGACCACCCTGGAGACAGTCGGGTTGGCCATTCAGGAGTCGCCGTGGGAGCACGACGCATCCTGCGGGCGCCGCTGGCGCCGGGGCTGGCTCGCGAAATAGCGGTCGCTCAGGCCGATTTCGTCGCGACGACCACCAGATTGCTCACGGCGAGCTCGCGCACCGCGGGAACACCCACCAGCCACCACGCCCAGTGTGGGTGGTAGCGCGGGAAGATGGTGTGCACGTCGGCCGAAGTCGTTGCCGCCCAACGCAATCCCTCGGAAGCCCGGACCGCGAACAGTGACGTGCCATACCGGTTCTTCGGTTCCTTGCCGTGCTTGCGGCGGTACCGGCGGGCGGCGTACTCGCCGCCCAGGTAGTGCCACGGCCCGGTTTCGTGTCCGCCGAACGGGCCGTGCCACACCGTGTAGGACAGCACGATCAGTCCGCCGGGGCGAGTCACCCTGACCATCTCGTCGGCCATGGCCCAAGGCTGCGGCACGTGTTCGGCGACGTTCGAGGAGAAGCAGATGTCGACGGCGTCGTCCCGGAACGGCAGTGCCATGCCCGAGCCGCGCACGGCGCCTGGCACCGACAGTCCGGCGGCGTGCATCTCCGAGGGGTCGGGTTCGACGGGAATGTAGCGCGCCCCGGTCTTGGCGAATTCGTCCGCGAAATAGCCAGGGCCGCCGCCGACGTCCAGAATCGTTGTTCCCGCGAGGCCGGCTCCGGCGATGTCGGTGTAGAAATCGCCGATCATCTCGGCGGTGTCGGTGGCGAGGCCGCCGTAGAAGCGCGCGGGATCGGACTGTTCGAAACGGAAGCTGCCGAGTAGTCGCAGTGACCGGCGCAGCGTCGCGCGTCGCGCGAATCGGGGCGCGTCGGAAGACGTGATTTCGGCTCTCAGCACGGCGCCGAGTTTCGCACAGGCCGATCCCCGGCCCGCAGGCTGTCCTCACGGGCGCGGTTTGCTCACGCGAAAGCGGTCCGGCGCCGCGCGCACCGGACCGCCGCTTCTGGTCGGCTCAGCCGACGCCGCTGCTCGCGCCGCTTCCGGTCGAGGTGGACGACGTGATCAGCGCCAGGATCATGCCGAGCAGGCCGTCCAGGTCGCCGCCGTTTCCGGTGCCACCGCCGGTCCTCGTCCGTGCCATTTCCATGGTGTTCTCCTCATCGTGATGGCCGGCCTGCCTTCGACCGGCCTGCCCCTGAAAATCGGGGGTGGCGGGAGGGTATCCAGATCCAGCTGTGAAATGTGGACGTTTCAGACAATTGCCTGAAAATCCCTTCGAATCGACGGCCAGGTGCCAGGATGTGCGCTAGGGCACTTGACGGGGGGTCCCGTCTATTACTGTGTAGCCCGACCATCCGTGTCCCGCCGGGACCTACCGAGAGAAGCTCCACTGTGCGCGAAGTCCTCCTGCTCTGCTGGCGTGACACCGGGCACCCGCAGGGCGGCGGCAGTGAGCGGTACCTGGAACAGGTCGGCGCTCAGCTCGCCGCGCGCGGGGTCAAGGTCACGCTGCGCACCGCTCGCTACCCGGGCGCGCCGAAACGGGAACACGTCGACGGCATCGACATCAGCCGCGGCGGCGGACGCTACACCGTCTACCCGCGGGCCCTCGCCGCCATAGCGCTCGGCAAGCTCGGCATCGGCCCGCTGCGCGGAGTGCGGCCCGACGCGGTGATCGACACCCAGAACGGCATCCCCTTCTTCGCGGCCGCCGCGACCGACGCACCCTCGGTGGTGCTGGTGCACCACGGGCATCGGGAGCAGTGGCCCGTCGCGGGTCGGCTGATCGGCCGGATCGGCTGGTGGATCGAGTCGCGGTTGTCCCCGCGCGTGCATCGCGAGAACCAATACCTGACCGTGTCGCTGCCCTCGGCGGAGGAACTGGCCACCCTCGGCGTGGATCGCTCGCGCATCGCGGTGGTCCGCAACGGCGCCGAGCCCGTGCCCGTCGACGCTCCCACCGGCGCGGCGACGACCCGCACGTCCGAGCCGCGCGTCGTGGTGCTGTCCCGGCTCGTGCCGCACAAGCAGATCGAAGACGCCCTCACCGCGGTCGCCCGGCTGCGCGACCGGATCCCCGGCCTGCGCCTGGACGTCGTCGGCGGCGGCTGGTGGGCCGAGAACCTCCAGGCCACCGCGCGCGAGCTGGCCATCGCCGACGCCGTCACCTTCCACGGGCACGTCGACGAACGCCGCAAGCACGAACTGCTCGCCCGCGCCTGGGTGCACGTGCTGCCCTCGCGCAAGGAGGGCTGGGGGTTGGCCGTCATCGAAGCCGCCCAGCACGGCGTGCCGACCGTCGGCTACCGCAGCTCCCGCGGCCTCACCGACTCGATCGTCGACGGCGTCACCGGCCTGCTGGTCGACGACGTCGCCCAGCTCACCACCGCCGTCGGCGACCTGCTGGAGGACTCTGCCGCACGCGGCGTGATGGGGGAGAAGGCGCGCGCGAGGGCAAGGGAGTTCTCCTGGGAGCAGACCGGCAACGGCGTGTACGAGGTGCTCGCGGCGGTGTCGCGCGGGGAGCACGTGTCGGGGCTGGTCGCGGCGCCCGCGGATTGATCTGGGGGCGTGCGGCTTTCGCCTATCGCCGCGGCGGGTTCGTGATGACGCCATGGCCGCGCGTCTTCGGGCGGTCTGCGTTGTTGCGCATCGGCGAAATCTGCCGCGCTGCCTCAGTGTTCGACGGCGGGCGGCCGATTTTCGATACGGGACATGCGTTGCGCGACCACCGCGAGCGTCGGGCCGCCGATCAACATCACGGCCCAGAGGAGGTGGGCGGCGACGGCGAGCCAGCGGTGGTCCGGTGTCGCGAGGGTGGGGTCGGGGCCCGGGACTCGGTACAGCGCGAGGTGGTCGTCGGCGTAGACCGGTTCTAGTTGGGCGAGTGTGGTTTTCGATTCGCCGAGCGGGCCGGGGGTGGTGCGTTCGACCAGGACCCATTCGACGCCGAGGCGCGCCAAGTCCTGCGCCGAACCACCTTGGAGCAGAAGCGTTTCCACTTCACGGGCGCGGGTTCCTTCGCCCGAAACCGTGCGTCCGCGGACGGGGAGCTCTCCGGTTTGCAGCACGTCGTTGGGCAGCATGCGCGGTGCGGGGTCGAGCACCGGGGCCGCGCCGCTGTACGGGAACCTGCGGAACATGCCCGCGGGCAGAACCGCGACATCGCCTGGGGTGTCGATGCGTTCGGCGACGTGTCGCCAGCCCGGCGGATAGTGGACCGTGCGCATCGCACCGCCGACGCCCCACGCGAGATCGAACAGCGGGAGAACGAGGAATGCGATGAACGCCGTTGCGGCCAGTGCCGTGGCGGTTGTTTCGTTGGACTTCGTTGCGGCAGTTGATGTTCGACGGAACCGGGAGGCGAGTGCGCCGCATCCGGCGGCGGCGCACAGCGCGTAGGCGGGCACGGCCAGCGCGACGTATTTCTGGGTGTCGCGGAGCAGTCCCGCGCCCGGCACGTTCACCACCAACCACTCCATGACCTCCATGCCCCAGCCGGTGGCGGCGAGCGCGGGCAGTACAACTGCCGCCCCAGCCAGCGCGAGCAGGGCGCGACGGATGCGCAGGCTCTCGCGCCCGCCGGTCTCGGCCGTGGCGACCGCGCTGATGCCGGAGACGACGATCGCGAGCAGCAGGAGGGTGGCGAGCAAAGCCAGAGGCGTGGTGCGCGAATCCGGCACCGCGTCGGCGTTCCAGATGCCGCCGAGCCCGGCCAGCGAACCCAGCGTGCCCAGCCCGGGTTCGGCACGCGCGGCGAACGCGGGGATGCCCGCGGGGTCCGATGGCTCCGCTCCCGCGCCCGACAGCAGCGTTGCGGTCAGCCACGGAGCCGACGCCGCCACCAGCAGCGCGAGCGTGCCGGGGAGATGTCGGCGGCGGACCGTCACCGTGGCGGTGATGCCCGCGAGGAGCGCACCGGTCGGCGTCAGCCCGGCGGCGGCGAAACATCCCGCGAGCGCCGCCCAACCACCCAGCGTTTCCGCGTAAGGTCGCCGAGTCGCACCCCGGCGCGATCTGCCTCGGCCCTCGTTCGCCTTCGCAGCTCCCCGTACCCGCCACTCCCACATAGGTTTCACACGCTTCACACAGGCACCGCCTGTGCGAAGCGTGTGGAAGGTATGTGATGACCCCCGTAAACGGTAGGCGGCGAGCGCCGTCCACGGCAGCGCCGCGTAGCCGGCCAGCAGGCTCCAGTGCCCCTGGAGCAGCCGTTCGGCCACGTACGGATTCCACAGCGCCACCGTCACCGCGACCAATTGCGCGGCGAGCGGCGCGCGCAACAACTCCCGCACCAGCACAGCGGCGCCGTACCCGGCCGCCCACAGCGCGAGCACGAGAATGGCCTTCACGATCAACCCGCCGTCCACCAGCGGCGACACCGCCGCGAGCAGCGCGTCCTGTGGTACGGCCCGCGGCGCGGAGTCGCCGAGCCCGAGGGCCGAGCCGGTGAGATAAGAGCGCGGCGTGCTCACCGCGTCCCGCAGCAGCAGATATCCGGGACCTAGCAGCGGCCCGACCAGCACCGCCACGAGCACCGCGCTGTACGCGCCCGCGACCACCCGCACCCGCAGACCCGCACCGCCGTCACCCACGGATGAGAACCCTACGGCGCGGACGGGGTCGATGTCCGGAGAGCCGCGAACGATCAGGCTCGAGCTCGTACCGACCGCAGGCCGGTCTGTTGCGGGGTGGGCGTGTCGTTGGTTGCGAGCGGTGACCTCCTGCGATTGGCTGCGCGCGGTCGGTCGGTGGTTGCCGCTCGGGGCGGTCTGTGTATTGCCGTGAATGGCGAACGCCTCCGGCGCGGACGGAGCTGCCTGCGGGCGGCCGGCAGTTGTCTTGGTGTCGATCGGATAGGCCGTCGAAGCGCGCTGCACGCTGCATTTGGACGACCTCGAGAGCTCGTGACCAGGCCCGCGCGCGGGTGTTTCGGATTGGGTGGGACGATTGCGGGATGTCCGTGGTTCGTCGTCCTCCTGTGGTGGCGGATCTGACGTTGGTGACCGCCGGGGCGATGACCGCCAACGTGGCCGGATATCTGCTGCAATTGCTGGCCGGGCGTTGGCTCGGCGTCACGGGATACAGCGAGTTCGCGAGCCTGCTCGCGGTGCAGTTGCTGTGCGCAGTGCCTGCGCTGGCGTTGCAGAACGTGGTCGCGCGCGAGCGGGTGCGTGGCGCCGACGTGACGGCGCTGCGCGGATTGCAGTGGCGGTGCGCGCTGATCGTCGCGGTGGTGGTGGCCGTGCTCGTTCCGGTCGTGACGGTCGCGTTGAACGTCGGCGTGGTCGCGTGTGCCGGTGCGCTGTGCGCCGCGCCCGCGCTGGTCCTGCTTTCCGGTGAGCAGGGGATTCTGCAGGGCGGTCGACGATTCCGCGAGCTCGCGGTGGTCCTCGGCTCGGCAGGCGTGGCGCGAGTGGCGCCCGCGTTGGTCGTGCTCGCGTTCGGCGGCGGGGCCGGGGCGGCACTGTGGGCGGCGGCGCTCGGGTTGGTCGCGGCGGCGGTCTTCGCGCGCGTCCTGGCGGGTACGCCCGCGCCGGAGGGCGAATCCGGCGGACACACCGTCGGCGTCCTGCCGGTGCTGCGCGCGGCGCAGGTGCAGGCCGCGCTGATGGCGCTGTCGTCGGCCGACCTGATCGTGGTGCGGATGGTCCTCGACGAGGTCGACGCCAGCCGCTATGCCCTCGGCGCCATCGCCGCCAAGATCGCATTCTGGTTGCCGCAGGCGGTGGGCGTCGTCCTCTATCCGCGGATGGCCCAGCCGACCCACTCGGCCCGCGCCATTCGCGACGCCCTCGCGGTGTTGTCCGCCATCGGCATCGTCGCGGTGCTCTGCGCCGCCCTCGCCGCGCCCATCGCCCCCGTGCTCGCAGGTCAGGACTACGCGCCGATCCAGGGCCTGCTCTGGTTGTTCGCCCTGCACGGCGCGATCCTCGCGGTACTCCAGGGCGCCGTGCTCTCCGCGATCGCGGTCGATCGCACTGCGCTGGCCGCCGTCACCTGGCTCGGCCTCGCCGTCGAGGTCACCCTCATGGTCTCCTTCGCCCGTTCGGTCCCGGCCCTGATCATCACCGCCGTCTCCGTCGCCGCCGCGACCACGATCCTGGTCGCGGTCGTCGTCCTGCGCACCGCCGAACACACCGAACCCGCCGAACCGCAACCCGCGGCGGATTGAGCGCCGCTGGGCGGAGGTTCCGAATCTCTACCCGCGGCGGATTGAGCGCGGCTGGGCGGAGGTTCCGAATCTCTACCCGCGGCGGATTGAGCGCGGCTGGGCGGGGCTCTGAATCTCCACCTGCGGCGGATTGAGCGCGTCCGGGCCCGGGCTCCAAACCACAACCCTGCGGCGGATTGAGCGCGGCTGGGCGGAGGTTCCGAGGGTCTAGGGGCGAGCGCGGCAAAGCCGAGAAGGGGCCTGACGTGCAATGGCCAAGGCGAGGCAGAGCGTGTGGCCGATGGTGACTCAGCGCCCCCGAGCGCGACCTGCCGGACGAACGCGCATGACCGACGCGGGAGAGGCCGGTCCGGACATGACGACTACCGGGTGGTTTGTCGAGGCTGATCGACTTCCGTAGTCAGCGGGTGGACGCAGCACCAGTCGGTCGACCAGCCCAGGCAGCGGGTGGCGCAATCGGCGGCAGAGAAATGGCGGCAGACCTGGCTACGGGAGCCGAAGGGGATCCTCGCAAACGACAGCGGCTCCCCGACCGAATGGCCGGGGAGCCGCTGTCCAGGAACCGCTAGCGCCTAGAGGTTCTTCTTCACATTGATCTGCTCGGTCGGAGCATCGTCCGCACCGCGCTGAGCCGAGCCGCGCGGCGGGGTGGCCGCACCGCTCGGGGGCAGGTTGCCGCCGCGCATCGGACGGGCCGGGGCGGGCGTGCTGCCGCCGCGAATACCGAGGATCACGCCGACGATCGCCAGGATCACGCCGAGCACACCGAGCACGATCGGCATGATGCGGCCGTACAGCGAGAGCCGGTCGATGTTGTCCTGAGCCACCGACATCTGCGATTCGATGGTGTTCTCGTCGAAGATGATGTTCGACTTCAGCGCGGTGACGTCCGGCTTGTCGCCGCTGCGCGCGTAGTAGAGGTGGAGTTGCTCGCCACCCTTGATCACGGTGCCGGTCTGCGGCTCCACCCAGAGGTCGCGGGTGTTGGTGTAGAAGCGGGTCATGGTGACCGGCTCTTCACCCTCGAGGCCCCACTTGGCGGCGGGCAGCGAGAGGCGGTTGGTCGGCGCCTGCACGACGTCCCACAGGTTGGTGACCGGGATGGACTGCCGGAAGTGGTAGACCTTCAAGCTGTTGATCTCGGTCTCTTCGACGAAGTCGATGTCGAAGGTCTTGCGCGCGTTGACGTCGAAGTACGGGTACGACTTCTTCTCGGTGCCGATCGGGAAGCGGTACTGCAAGCCGGTGCGATGCACGGGGTCGGCGATGCTCTCGCCTTGCGGGTTGGCCGAGACCGCGATCGAGCCGTTCGGGTCCTTGTCGACCGGCATGCCGGTCTTGCGGTCGATGGTGACCCGGTCGACGAGCGCGGTGAGCAGGCCGGTGTCGCCCTGCTTGTCGATGCGACGCAGAGTCTGGCCGGCCTGGATCGTCATCTCCGTGGCGTCCGAAGGCTCTTCGACCGTGACGAACCGCTGCGAGATCAGCGGAACGTTGGTGTCCACCTTGGCCGCGCCCTCGGGCGAGGTGAGCGACCTGGAGTCGAGCACCAGGCTCTCCGAGCCCTGCTGACTGTTCGCGATGGTGGTGATCTCGAGGTCGAGAGGAGTCTTGGCCAGTTTGTCGACGGTATAGGTCGGGATCAGCAGCGCCATGACGATCAGCAACGCGCCGAGACCTACGAGCAGGCAGGCCACCGTCCTTCTGGTACCGGCACTCAGTGCCATGCAAACACTCCTCGTCGTAGAACACAGGTCGGTCCGACTAGTACTGCGGGCAGCCCGCGGCACTCGTGAGCCCCGACACTAACAGTCCGTTGGCGTAGCATGCCGTGCCGAGGCCGGAATCCGACCAGAAATCGCCCGAGTTTAGCGCGAAAAGTGAAACGTGTAGTTCTCACCTGGAAAATTCCCTGGCAGACTGGAGCCCGATGACCGCCACTCTCGCCGCCGACACAACGGCCACGACTTCGGCGCGGTCGCGCGGTTTCGTGCCCGCGCTGGAAGGCATGCGCGGAATGGCGGCGCTCGGCGTTCTGCTCACCCATGTCGCGTTCCAGACCGGAGCGACGAACACGCCAGTTCTCGGCCGGATCTGGGAACGCTTCGACATGGCGGTCGCGGTCTTCTTCGCGCTCTCCGGATTCCTGCTGTGGCGCCCGCACGCGCAGGCGGCCCGCGGTCTCGGAACCGCGCCGCCGACCGGCAACTACCTGCGACATCGCGCTGCGCGCATCCTGCCCGCCTACTGGGCGGTGGTCTGTGCGGTGCTGTTGCTGCTGCCTGGCGCGTCCGACACCGCGGGCCTGCAAGTGTGGGCGTCCAACCTGGCGCTGCTCCAGGTCTTCGTGCCGCTGACACTCACCGACGGGCTCACTCAGATGTGGAGCCTTTCGGTCGAAGTGGCGTTCTATCTGGTGCTGCCGCTGCTGGCGTTCGCGGTGGTCCGGCTGCGCGGGAAATCGGCGCGCTGGCGGGTCCCCGTGGTGCTCGCACTGGCGCTAGTGAGTCTGAGTTGGAATTTCCTTCCGGTGCCGACTCCGGACGCGATCCACGCCGACAACTGGCTGCCCGCTTATCTGCCGTGGTTCGCCGCCGGAATATTGCTCGCAGAACTTGTCGACGATGTGCATCCGCTATCACTCTGGCGTCGTGTCGCGGGCAACCAGCTGCTGATGTGGACCGTCGCGCTGATCGCCTTCCTGCTCTCGTCCACCGATTTCGGCGGGCCCGCCGGACTCACTCGAGCCGAGCCGTGGCAGTACGCCGCGAAGATGGCGCTCGGCTCGATCATCGGCTTCGGCCTGCTCGCACCGCTGGTGCTCGGCGACCGGAAGCACCGCTGGCTGGAATCCTCGGCCGCGGCAACCCTCGGCCGCTGGTCGTACGGCATCTTCCTCTGGCACCTCGCGGTGCTGTCGATCGTCTTCCCGGTGTTCGGCATCCTGCCGTTCCACGGGAACTTCGTCCACGTCCTCGTATTGACTGTCGCCATCACCCTGCCCGTCGCGGCGGCCAGCTACGCGCTGGTCGAGGAGCCGGCGCGGAAGCTGGCGCGGCGGATGGATCGCAGGAAGAGTGGGCGGAGGGTTGCGGCGGTCGCGGAGCTGGAGCCAAGTCCGCAGGGACTACCGGATCCGGCGATCGCGGGAGCGCCCCGGGTCGGCTGAGGTCGCGCAAGCGGGGCGCTCTGCGCCGGGTCGTCCGCACCCCCCGCCGACGTGCGGGCAATGCCGCGAGGCCCAACCGACGGCCGTACCGCGGCGACAACGATTCTGTTCGACATGCGTCGGCGGTCGTCTTGCGGTCATCATCGGTCGGCTCAGCCGTTCGTCCACCGGCCGAGGGGCTATCGCGCCGTCATAGACGTTGCCGTATTCCCATACGCAGCCGTGCTCAGCCTGTGCGGGTAGCCGCATCGAAAGCGCCGAGGGCTGTGCGCCGCCGCCTCACCTCGGAGGCGCGAGTGCAGCGCAGGCTCACTCCCGCCGACAGGAGGGCAGGGCGGCAAGGCCGACGGCGATCACCGCGATGAGGGCAGGCAACTGCACCCACAGCGAGTGGCCCATGTACCCGTCGGGCGCGCGCCACGGCCCGGTGGACAGGGCGGCGGCCGAGATGGCCGTGCTGAGGCCTGCTACCGCGGCGAGGTACCGCGCAGTCTCGCGCGCGGCGAAATGAATTGCGGCAAACCCGGCCACCGTCAGCGCGGCGCCGACAGGTCCAGCGATGATCGTCGCGGCAGCGGTGAGGCCGAGCGCGCCGACGATGCGGCTGCGCCAGGGGCGTGGTGGAGTGTCCGCAGCGAAATCGCTTGCGAGGGTATCGGGCACGCCTGCCAGGCGGGACGAGTCGGCCCGGCCCGCGTCCGCCGCGCGACGAGAATCAGCACCCGACTCGGAACCGGATCCCGCACCACGAACGCGCCTGCCCCCCACCCGAATCCGCCGCGGTATCGCAAGCAACACCAACGGCACGAGCAGCAGCAACCCGCCGAAAATGCCCAGGCGATACCACCGATCGACCGGGAACGAGATGGTGATGGGTCCTTGGGCGTCCACGGGCAGCAACCACGCCTGCTGCCATCCGTTCACCACGATCGGCTCGAGCGAACGCCCGTCGGCGGTGTGCGCCTCCCAGCCGACGTTCGTGCTCAGCGGCAGCACCAGCAGACGGAGGTCTGTGGCAGGGGCGGTGGGCTCGAAGTCCGTGCGGTTCAGGCGCAGCCGGTCGACGGAGAACAGTTCGGTAGGCGCCACGACTACGTCTGCCCGCCCTTCCGGCACGGCGAGGGTCCCGTCCTCGGCATCACACACTCGCGCGGGAACCGGTGCGCTGGAACGCAACTCCGCTACGGTCGCCGTCACGGACGTGCGCACGGTGCGTCCGCCGAGGGCGATCGTCGGGCCCAGCTCGCAGGGCACGGTGACCTCACGGTCCAACCCGGCCTGCTCGGGGTAGTCGGGCCCGAGCACGGCGACCTCGGCGATGCCGGGCGGCTGGCTCATGGCGAAGCCGAGTGCGGTCTTGTCCAGCACCGGTTTCCAGCTCTGCACGCTGAGTTCGATGCGGTCGGTGACCGTCGGGTACAGCGGGATTCGCGCCGCTTCGCCGGGCACACGGTCGTCGAGCTCGCGCACCTGCGGACCGTTGCCGAGGTTCACCGACACCGTAAGGGGAGCCGCGGGCAGCCCGCCCAGCGACGGTGTGATGTCGAGTCCGTTCACCAACGCCGGTTCGGGCAGCTCGATGGTGAGGGTCGGTTTGGGTCCGGTGAGGTTGCGCACCGAGTCTTCCGGCGCCGTCCAGCTGGTGCGTATATCGCCGTCGGTCGCCGCGAACGCGGAGCCGCGCAGATCGCCGACATCGGCCTTGCCGCGCGCCACCGGCCTGCTGTCGTCGGTGAGCAGCGCCTCCAAGGCGGGGCCCTGTCTGGTGCGCACGGTGAGTTCGGGAGCGACCGTCATGGGTCCGGGAGAGCTGAGGGTGCGTTCGAAGGGACCGGGCTCCTCCGGAGCCAGCGCCAGCCCCTTGCTGCATCGAACCCGGTCGGGCGCGTCGAAACACGCACTGCGCCCGGGGAATTCCTGGCCGAGATCCCAGGCCGTCACCTGCGCGCCGGCGGGCGTCGCGGGCAACACCGTGAGGTGGCGGATGTCCACCCGCACCGGTGCGTCGCGGACGCTGTAATCGTCGAGGGTCAGTTCGCTGATGCCGAATTGACCTCCGCCGGTGCCGCCTTCGGTGCGGATGGCGGTGATGGTCAGCCAGTCGGTGCTGCCTGCCGGCAGCGAAATCGACACCGACTCACCGGGTTCGGTGATCCGCGCCGAGACGCTTCCGTGCGCGGTGCGCACCTCGACCCATTTCACGGGATCGCCGATCGCCGCCGAACTGGTGGTCAACCGCAACAGGCCCGACCTGATCGGCCGGTCCAGATCCAGCCGGAGCCATTGGCCCACAGCGCGTTCCGTGCCGTTGCTGATCCACGCCGTCGAGGGATCGCCGTCCACCACCGCGGCGGTCGAGCTGCCGGGAGCCGCGCCGCCGAGCTGGGTGGCGTCGGCGGCCGAACTGGACGCGGTCACGGTCGCGCCGGACCATTCGCCCCGCACCGGTTCCGCGCCGGGCACCGGGTAATCAGGCACCAGATTGTGGGTGCGGCGTCCGTCTTCGGGAGCGCGCAGCGCCGAATTGTGATTGTCGACCCGGCCGAAATCGGCCTCCCGGTCCATCGGCGTATCGGTGACGGTGACCGGTCCGATCGGCAGACCGGCGCGGGCGGCGTCGGCCGCGAACAGCGTCGGGTGCGGCGGCGCACCGTCGCGGTGTAGCCTTTCGAGCACTTCCGGCCCGCCCTGCACCATCGGGACGGCGTCGAGCGGAACCGTGTACGCACCGGGGAACGATTCGGGAGCCCCTGTGCCGGAACGGATTTCGACGCCATCGACGGGCGCGCGCGGTTCGACCCGGTAGATCTCGACGGCCGGATACGCCGGTCGCAGATCACCGTCGGCGACCAGGTCGTCGGCGATGGTGTTCGTCTCGATCGGCGCTCCGAATTCGGCCACCTTCGTCAGGCCGGGGGACCCTTCGATCGCCCGGTGCGCGAGCAGCGGCCTGGTCGACCGCGAGGTTTCGGGGTCGAGATCGTTGCGCAACACCAGAATTCCGATGCCTTGGTCGGCGAGTGTCGCGGCCAGCCCGGCCGACGGGCGGCCGTCCGCGACGAGCCGCTGCACCGAGTCCATCGCGCGGATGGTGCCCGGCGGGTTCAGCGGCACCGCGTCCCGCACCGCCCACGGGGTGCTCGCCAGCGCTTGCAGCGGCTCGTCGCGGGTCAGTCCCCAAACCTGGCTGCCGAAGGGCGCGCCAGGCACCACCAGCGCGCGGGTGTCGGCGGCGTGCTCGGCCAACCAGTCCGCGGTCTGCTGCCAGTAGGCGGGCACCTCGTCGTAGGAGCCGCGCGGAGCCAGCTTGCCGGTCCATGCCAGCGAGGTGGAGAGCGCGAGCGCGGTCAGGATCAACCCGGCGACCGCGACCATCCGATTGCGTTCCGGATGCGCGAACGCGCTGCGCCACACCGGCAGCGGCGCCGAGGCGGGCAGCGGCACCCGAGCCAGCAGATGCGCCAAGCCCAGCATCAGCGGAATGCGGATGAGCGGCTCGAGCTTGTGCACGTTGCGCAGCGGCGCGCCACCCGAATCCAGGAAGATCCGCACCGAGTCCGCGAACGGCCCGCTGAGCTCGCCCACGTAACCCGCGCAGATCCCGACCAGTCCGACCAGCAGGATCAGCGCCAGCCGCCCGCGGTACGGCATCGACCGCATGGCGAGCCCGGCCATGCCCGCCGCCGCGAGCAAGCCGGTGGCGAGCACCGCGGCGGGCTGGGTCACCAGGACCGCGCCCGCGATGCGTTCCGGCGAGACGAACGGAGTCCAGCTGTCGGTGCCGCGCAGCACCTCGGCCAGCGAGGCCCACTGCGTGGTCACCCCGGAGGATTCGATGTAGTCCAGGAACGGTGGGCTCACCCTGCCGAGCAGCAGCAGCGGCACGGCCCACCAGAACGTGGCGAGCACGAGCAGCGGAATCCAGGCCGCGGTGAAACGCCACCAGCGCTTGTTCGGCTTATAGGAAGCCCACCAGAGCAGGGCGGGCAGGAACGCGGCGACCGTGGCCACGGCGTTCACCGCGCCCATCAACGCGAGGGCCAGCGCGCTGCCCGCAGGCGAGGCGGCGCCGCCGCGCTTGTGACGGCGGTACGCGGTGCCGAGGGCGGCGGGCGCCAGCAGGACCCACGGCGCGAGCACCATCGGCAGGGTCTCCGAGGAGATCGAGCCGAGCGTGGTGAGCACGCGCGGAGACAGTGTGTACGCGACCGCCGCGACGATCCGGGACCCGCGACTGCCGAGGCCGAGCGCCTCGCAGAGCCGGACGATGCCCCAGAACCCGGCGAGCAGCAGCAGCGCCCACCAGATCCGCTGCGTCACCCAGGCGGGCAGGCCCAGCAGATCTCCGGCCGAGAAGAACGCGCCGTGCGGGAAGAAGTACCCGTACGCCTGGTTCTGCACCTGGCCCATCGGGGCCTGGCTGCTCCACAGGTGCGCGGCGCGGTCGAGGAACCCCAGCGGATTCTGCGCCAGGTCGTACTTCGTGTCGGCGACCGTCTGTCCGGGCGCCTGCAGGAAGGTCAGTAGAAACGCCACGACGACCGTCGCGGCGAACCATCGTCTACCGAGCGGCGCGGCCTCGGACGAATCCGAGGCCACACCGGAGGAGCCGAGCGAGTCGGCGGATGAAGCGGCAGTCAGCGGCTCAGCGGCTGCCGTACTCAACGTTGTTGAGTAGCGAGGATTCCGCATCGCCACTGCGGTCGATCTCGGGGCGCGTGTTCTGCTGCACCGCCGCGGTGATCACGAACACCGCGATCGCGCCGAGCACGGCACCGGCGACCGCACTCGCAACACCAGGAACAGCAAACTTCATCGCGGCTCTCCAATACATCGGAACAGGCACATTCCGGGTCAACCTACCGCATGGCACGCCCGCAGGGTGAGCAAGGTGACAATCCGGCGTCTCACAATTTCCGCGTGGCCCCCGTTACTCGGGCACCGCGCACCGCAGACCGCCGAGGAAGGTGCGCAGCTTGGCCGTCGTTTCGTCCAGTTCTGCCCGCGGTTCGGAGGCCGCGACGATGCCGCCACCCGCGAACGCACGCAGCGCGCGTCCGTCCGCCGACAGTTCCGCGCAGCGGATCGCGACCACCCATTCGCCGTCGCCGCGCGCGTCGCACCAGCCGACCGCACCCCCGTAGAAGCCGCGATCCTCCTCGACGTGGTTGATGGTGTCGAGGGCCAGTGCGGTGGGCGTGCCGCAGACCGCGGGGGTGGGGTGCAACAGCATTGCCAAGTCGAGCGCGGTGGTCGCGGGATCGCGCACGGTGCCGGTGATCGGCGTGGCCAGATGCCACACGTCGTGGGTGTTGACCAGCTGCGGGCCGTCCGGGATGGTCAGTTCGGCGCAGACGGGCGCCAGCCGCTCCCGGATCCATTCGATGACGAACGCGTGCTCGTCGCGGTTCTTCGTGCTGGTCAGCAGCTCGGCGGCCTGCGCGGCGTCCGCATCCGGATCGGCGCGCCGCGGCAGGGTGCCCGCGAGCGGACGCAACGTCACGGTGGCGCCGTGCCGCGCGACGAGCACCTCGGGTGTCGCGCCGATCAGAGTCCCTGCGCGACCCGCTGGCGTCAGATCGACGGCGTAGACGTTGGCGTGCGGGTGCCTGATGAGCAGCTGCGCGGCGACGAGCTCCGGGTCGAGTTCGCTGTCCGCCTCGGCGAGCACGGAACGGGCGGCGACCACCTTCTGCAGCGGCTGCGCCGGATCGTTGATCTGCTCGATCAGTTTCGTCACCCGCGCGATGTGTTCCGCAGGACTCGGTATTTCGGTGACCACCCGCACCGTCGGCAATTCGGGCAACGCGGCGGGACGCCAAGGGCCCGCGGTGTATTCGGATCGCTGCGGCGCGGCGAGCGCGGCGGGGCGAGCCGGATCGAAAGGCAAGGCCCCGACGACGATCTCCGCCGCGCCGTCCCGCAATGCCGAGCGGGCGCGGTCCGCGTTGTCGAAGGTCATCCGGGTCCCGGTCGCGCGCATCACACCATTGGGCTGGGCGAGCAGGAATCGGTTCATGATTCCTCGACCATAGACCCGCGCGACCGCCACGGGCGCGCCTGAGCGACCGAGATCACCGGGTCAGAATTCGCGCTGTGGTTCTCTGCCTGGCGGGACCATCAGCACCGGACGGTGACAGTGTTTGAGCACAGCGTCGGCCACGCTGCTGTGCAACAGCGCGCGGATGCCGGTGGCGCCGCGGGTGCCCGCGACGATGATGTCCACGTCCAAGTCGTCGGCGCATTCCACGATCGCGTTCCAGATGGTGGAGGTGCATTCGGCCGTGCGCGGCTCGGCGTTCAGACCCGCGAGTCTGGCCAGCCGCACACCCTCGGTGTTGATGTTGCGCGCGTCGACGTAGGCGATGTCTTCGAGCTCCTCGTCGGGCACCCACTCGGGCTGCATCACACCGGACAAGCCGGAGAGCCGAGCGGCTTGGCGCACCATGGGTTCCCAGGCCGTCAGCACCACGGCCCGGTTCGCGGAGAGAAACCGGCCGGCGTATTCGATGGCGCGCTTGGCGTTCTCGGAGCCGTCGTAGGCGATGAGCATCAGATCGCAGGGCACGGTGACCTCCTGGTCGGAGTCTCCTGGCTATGGAACCGAGGTTACCCCCGCGCGCAGGCCCGCGGCCGGTGTGGCGCGCAGGGATAATCGGGCATAGGAGCACGGTTGAGCAGCAGAAACCGGGAGCGCGATGGACCCGACGATCGAGGCGGTGTTCTACGGCAGGCACGAGGCCGACCCCCGCGCCCTGCTGTATTTCGAATGGCGTCAGCGTCTCGAATCCGGACACCTCGTCGCCCGGTTCGAGTCCGCGGTTCGGGCGCTGGCGACCGCCGACCCGGCCGACGCGGACGCGTGTTCGGCGCTGCGGGAGGAGATCGAGTCGGCGCCGTTCGATCCGGAGTGGGGGTTCGATGAGGGGGAGTTGGCTGATGCCGCGTCTCTCGGGTCAGGGGCTGGTGCGGCGTCGACCGGTTCGGCATCCGGCGGTGGGGCGCCGACTGGTTCCTGGCCTGCCGATCCGGCGGGCCGTGCGTCGTCGACCGGCTTTTCATCTGGTAGTGGGGCTGGCGGTGAGGCGACTGCTCCTGGGCGAGGAGCCGAACATTCCACAGCTAGAACGGCTTTCGATTCTGCGTCGGCCGATTCCGCGTCCGCTGGCCCGGCGGCGTCGGATTCCACCGTGCCGGATGCTGCGGCGACCACCTCCGCTCCGGATGACGAACTCCTGGACCGTATCCACGGCGGTTGGCTGGGACGATGCGTCGGCTGCACGCTCGGGAAGCCGCTGGAGAACGGATTCGTGTGGACGCGCGAGCACATCCGCACGTATCTGGAACGGGTGGACGCATATCCGCTGACCGGCTACGTCCCCGTTGTGCTCCCACCCCCGTTTCCGCTGAACCCGACCTGGCCGGTGTCGACACGCGGCCGCATCGACGGCGCCCCGCGCGACGACGACATCGACTACACCGTGCTCGGACTGCATCTACTGGAATCTCGCGGCCTGAACTTCACGCCGGAAGACGTCGCGAACCTGTGGCTGGAACGCCTGCCCTTCCTCCAGACCTACACCGCCGAACGCGTCGCCTACCGCAATCTCGTCGACGGCCTGCGTCCGCCCGCGACAGCCACCGTCCGCAACCCCTACCGCGAGTGGATCGGCGCGATGATCCGCGCCGACATCTTCGGCTACGTCAACCCGGGCAACCCGCAACGCGCCGCCGCCCTCGCTGCCCGTGAGGCAGCCGTATCCCACACGGGCAACGGCATTTTCGCCGCTATGTGGGCCGCCGCGCTGATCGCCGCCGCATTCACGGCCTCGGGCCCGTCCGCCGCGCTCACAGTTGCACAAGACATGCTCCCACCGCGCTCACGCCTAGCCGTCGCCCTCGCCGAGGTGCGTGCCGACCACGATCAGGCGCTGTCCTGGAAACAAGCTCTGCACAACATCGAAACCAGGCACGGCGCCTACAACTGGGTTCACGCCATCCCGAACGCCTGCCGTGTCGCGGCCGGACTTCTCTGGGGCGCAGGCGATTTCACTCGCACCATCGCACTCACGGTGCAAAGCGGTGCCGATACCGATTCCAACGGCGCCACCGCCGGTTCGGTCGCCGGGATCCTCGTGGGCGCCGAACGGATGCCCGCGCACTGGACCGATCCCTTCCATGACACGTTGCACAGTGCCGTAATGGGTTACGACGGTGTGCGCATTTCTGATCTCGCCCGCCGTACTCGGGTCCTGGTGTGAGAATGTCCGGTTGTTGTGAGAGTGTCCAGTTGTGCGGCATATCCGGTTTGTCGACGGTTCCATTGTTCGCGGTTCGCAATGGGTGCGCCGAATCGGGTTTCGTTGAAACGGGCTGGGTTTCGTGCGAGTGCGTGCGGTTGGTCGACGGTGCCCAATGCTCGCGGTTTTCAGGAGGAAGACCTACCCGGGTGTTCCTCTAACGGTGCTGGGCACGTCGTCTGCCGTACCCGGCTTACCTCCCGCAGTAGGGGTGCGATGCTGCGGTTCCGGCCGGGTCGACCGGCTGTGGTTGCGTTCAGAGAGCGCAAGCGGAAAGAGAGCTCGACCCTGTCAACCCTCCAACCACCATTTGACTACCGTCGATAGAGAAATGGATTCGACGGTAGTCATTTGGTGGCATTTCAAGATCAATTAGCCGCCATTTGACTACCGTCGATTCGGCCACCCTTTGGCTCCCGTCGATCTGCGCACCACCCCGCAACCGTTCCCGCTGTAGGAGCAACTCCGCCCGGTCAGCATCAAAACCCCAACAGCCCCACCGCTGACGTTCCCACACATCGCGTGCACGCTTCGCATAGGCACCGCCTGTGTGAGGCGTACGAAAAGTGTGTGACGTCAGAAATGGCGCAGGGCCTTCCTCCGAAGAACGCAACCACAGCCGGTCGACCACGCTGGAAGCCGAACGACGCGTGCCCGACTGCGGGAGGTAAGCCGGGTACCCCACCCAACGCGCCCAGCACCGTTCGAGGAAAACCTGGGAAGCCGTGCGCGAGTAGCACATTCACCACCGGAAACCCCGTTCGCCAACGGCACCACCCGGACCGAACGAAACCTACTCACAGACCAAGCGTGAACAGCAGGCCGAACCCCCGGACCCACGTTCCGAAACGCACCCAACCCCACCCGATCGGAGCGCCGCCCCTTCACATCGATCACCAAAACCGCAGTTCAGCCCCACCCGCCAACGCACCCCCAACGCTCCCCACCAACCACCCCAGCACTACCGTTGACCCATGCGAAAGACGCCTCTCGTCCTGCTCGCACTCTGCGCCGCGGTCGCGACCGCCTGCTCCGGCGGCGAGACCCCGACGCCTGCCACGACTGCGCCGGCCGAATCCCCCGGAACAACACTGGCCGCGTCCCCGACCAGCCCACCCAAACGTGACTGCAACGCGGAGTACCTCGCCCGTTTCACCCCCCGGCAGAAGCTCGCGCAGCTGCTGACCGTCGGCGTGACCGGTGGCGGCGACGCGGCCAGCGTGGTGCGTAACGAACAGGTCGGCGGCATCTTTCTGGGCGGCTGGACCGACCGGTCGCTGATTTCCGGTCCCGCGCTGGACGAGGTGAAGGCGTTGGCGACGACGCCGCTGATGGTGACGATCGATGAGGAGGGCGGCCGGGTCTCGCGGGTCCGCGATCTCATCGGACCGGTCCCGTCGGCCCGCGTCACCGCGCAGACCATGACCCCGGAGCAGTTCTACGACGCCACCGTGACCCGTGGCCGGGATCTGAAGGAACTCGGCGTGACGGTCAACTTCGCCCCCGATGTGGACGTGAGCAGCCAGCCCGACGACACCGTCATCGGCGACCGCTCTTTCTCGGACGACCCGGAGGTCGTCACCCGCTACGCCGACGCATACATCCGCGCCATGCGCGAGGTAGGCGTCGGCACCGTGATGAAGCACTTCCCCGGCCACGGCTCCGGATCGGGCGACTCGCACACCGGCGCGGTGCGCACCCCGCCGCTGGATCAGCTCCAGACGGTTGACCTGGTGCCCTTCCGAAACCTGATCGGTTCCGGCGCGGCCGTCATGGTCGGCCACCTGGACGTGCCCGGCCTGACCGAACCGAACGTGCCCGCCAGCATCAGTCCGCAGGCGATGTCGCTGCTGCGCGAAGGCACCGGATACGGAGCCGCCCCGTTCGACGGTCCGATCTTCACCGACGACCTCGGCGGCATGGCGGCCATCACCAGCCGGATGACCATCGAGGACGCGGTCGAGGCCGCTCTCGTGGCGGGCGCCGACAACGCCCTGTGGATCACCACCGACGCGGTCCCGACCGTGCTGGACCAGCTCGAGGAGGCGATGGCCAGCGGTAGGCTGCCCGCCGCCCAGGTCGACAGGTCGGTGCTGCGGATGGGCGCGTACAAGGGGGCGATGCCGCCCTGCTGAGCGGGACGGCCGATCCGGCAGCCGGACGAACTCCCGGCCGGAGCGGAGGCGGCGGTGGACTCGGTGAACGGAGCCTGACACAGTCCGTCGACAGCCCCGCGCATGGCCTGGAGCGGAGGCGTAGCACGCCTGGTGAACGCAGCCCGACACAGTCCGTCGACAGCCCCGCGCATAGGCCGGAGCGAAGGCGGAGGTGCGACTCCTTATGACGTACAGGCGGGTTCCGCGCCGCACCCCCGTAGTATCGCTGCGTTTCCGTAGACGGTCCCGCCACGGGCGATGTCGACCGGTTCGGCTCACCTGAGGGGATCGCTGTCGGGCGGTGCCGTCCCCCAGCGTGCGCGGGGGCCGGAGCGCACAGCCGATACCGGCGACTGGTGAGCAAATCCGTCCGACGGAACTTACCTTGGAGTAATATAAGAGATTCACCATGCGGTAGGAGAGTGGATGGCGGGCGGAACGAAGCGACTTCCTCGGGCGGTTCGTGAGCAGCAGATGCTCGACGCCGCGGTCGAGGTGTTCGCACGCAAGGGTTTCCACGATACGTCGATGGACGCGATCGCCGCCGAGGCGAAGATCTCCAAGCCGATGTTGTATCTCTACTACGGCTCCAAGGACGAACTGTTCCGCGCGTGCATCCAGCGCGAGGGCATGCGCTTCATCGAGGCCGTCGCGCCAGCGGGCAATCCGCTGCTCACCCCGCACGAGCAGGTCCGCACCGCGCTGGAGGGCTTCCTCGGGTTCGTCGACCGCAACCGCAAGTCCTGGCAGGTGCTCTATCGCCAAGCGATCGGTCAGCAAGCCTTCGCCTCCGAGATCGACAACGCACGCGAGCGGGTCATCGAACTCACCGCCAAGCTGCTCGAGTCCAGCGCCAAACACGCCGAACCCGGCACCAACTTCGACATCGTCGCGGTCGCGGTGATCGGCGCGGGCGAGGCCATCGCCGACCGGCTCGCCAGCGGGCGCATCGAGGTCGCCGAGGCCGTCGACCTGCTCGACGATCTGGCCTGGCGCGGTCTGGCCGGTCGCAAGAAGCCGGAGTAAGCGGCGCACCCGTTTGCCAGCCGCGCGCCGCTCTGCCACTCTCTGTCGGGATCACAGCTGGAGGGCCCGCGCGGCTCGGGGACAAACGGGGAACAATGTTCGGGATGCTCAGGCCGTGCGCGCACGGCGCCGAAAAGTATGGAATCGACGCGGCCGAATGGCGAGCGCACATGTGCGGGTTGTGTCTCGGCCTGCGCGACGGGCACGGCCAGCTCGCGCGCACCGCGACGAACACCGACGCGATCTTGCTCAGCGTATTGACCGAAGCGCAGCTGCCCGCTCCTTCGGCGCGCACCACCGCGGGGCGCTGCCCGCTGCGCGGCATGCAGCGTGCCGAGGTCGCCGCCGCCGATTCGCCGGGCGTCCTGCTCGCGTCGACCGCGTCGCTGCTGCTCGGCTCGGCCAAGCTGCGGGATCACGTCGCGGACGGTGACGCTTCGCGGCTCGCGGGACGGCCCATGGCCAGGATGTCGACGCGCTGGGCGGACAGCGCTCGAAGGCAGGCGGCATTGATCGATTTCGACGTGGAACCACTTGTGGCCGCGATCGATTCACAGCAACTCGTGGAGAGCCGCGCTGCCGCCCTTCGGCCCGCGACTCGCCCGGCGACGAGTACCGCGGGCGGGCGCCGCGACGTGCGCAGAGGCCTATCTGACCGAAGTCCTTCTGCTGCACTCGATCCCAGCGCTGCTTCCGGTGAGCGGAACGTCTCGCTCGGTATCAGAGCTGCTTCCGGCGAGCTGCCCGTCACACTCGATCCCAAAGCTGCTTTCAGCGAGCCGCTTGTCTCGCTCGGTCCCAGCGCTGCTTCCAGCGAGCTGCCCGTCACGCTCGACGAACTCACGGCCCCGGCGGCCCTGTGCGCGGCCGAATTATTCGCCCACACGGCAATTCTGGCGAACCGTCCCGAGAACGCCGACCAACTACGCACCGCAGGAAGGCATTTCGGCCGCATCGCGCACCTCTCCGACGCCATCGCGGATTTCGACGACGACGCCGCGCACGGCCGCTTCAATCCGCTCGCCGCGACAGGCACCACCCTCGCCGAGTCGTACGAGCTGGTGCGCGAGTCCGACGCGGAGCTGCGCAGGGCCCTCGCCGCCGCCCGCCTGGCCGACGTCCCGACCGTCCGCTGGATGCTGCTCGATCCACTGCACGCACTGGTGCATCGGCTCGGTAAAGGTATCGGTGCGGTACGAGCCCACGCCTGCAACGTATCTCGCGCCGACGACGCACCAGCCCACCCGTCCGGCACCGGCAGCCGCCCGTCGTCGCCTGGTCGACTGGAGGTCAGTCAGGGGTCCCGCGCCGACTGCACCTGCGCCCACGCGCCGGGTGCTGACAGCCTTTCGTCGTCGCCTGTTCGCCTCCAGCTCGGTCAGATCTCTCCCGCCGACTGCACCTGCGCCCACGCGCCGGGTACTGACAGCCTCTCGTCGTCGCCCGGTCGCCTTGGGCTCGGCCAGATCTCCCACGCCGACCACACCTGCACCTGCAAGCCGGGTACCGGCAGCGCGTCAGCATCCGGCCCGGCCCCCGTCGTGGCGACTCGCCTCGACCCCCCGCGGGCCCCCTTCCTCGGCGCGCCAACTCTCACCGAGCACCCGGACGCCCCCGCCCTCGGTAGGTCGACGCATTGCCCGGCCTGCGCCGAAACAGCCCACCACCCCCGCGCCCACCGCACCGACCACCGCCCCCCGACCCGGCGCCCCAACCTCGGTCAAGCCCTCACCATCGTCTTCGGCGTCTACTGCACCGGTTACGCCTGCTGCGCCGACCACACCAGTCCGTGCACCGGCGAACGCAAGGACGCGTGGTGCACGCACCCTGCCTTCCCCGACTGTGGCTGCAGCTCCTGCTGCGACTGCTCCAACTGCTCCAACTGCTGCTCCGGCTGCGGCGATTGCTGCAGTTGCGGCGGCTGCTGCGACTGCTGACGAACACGAAAACGCCCCCGAATCAAAGTGATTCGGGGGCGTCCGCCAAGCGAGCTCAGCGCAGCGTCGCCGTCAGATGCGGGAAACCCTTCTTCGGGTGCAGCAGCGACAGATCCCAGCCGCCCTCGACCTGATCCGCGTACACGTTCACCGTGGCGGGCAACAGGATCGGCTTGCCGAACTTCACCGAGTAGCTGGCCTTCTCGGGAACGCGGCCCTCGATGTTGCTGAGAACATTGGCCGCCGACCACATGCCGTGCGCGATCGCCTTGGGGAAGCCGAATGCCTTGGCGCCCAACGCCGAGGTGTGGATCGGGTTGTGGTCACCGGACGCGTTGGCGTACCTGGTGATCATCTTCTGATCCACCCGCAGGGCGCGCAGCGGCGGCGGGGGCACTTCCTCCTCCTTCGGCTCGGCCTTCGGCTGGTCCGACAGCGAGGTGCGCTGCTGGTGCAGGAAGGTGGTGACCTGTCGCCACACCTGCTCGCGGCCGACACTCACCTCGGTCACCGCGTCCACCAGCAGGCCCTTCGGGTGCTCGCGCAGGTTCTCGATGTGGGTGCGGAAGTCGAGCGGCTCGCTCACCGAGATCTCACGCGTGCGTTCGATCAGGTTCTGCGCGTGCACCGCACCCACCGCGACGAACGGGAAGTCGCGGGCCACCACCAGCTGCATGGCCAGCGGGAAGCTCAGGATGAACGGGTAGGTCAGCGGCAGCGAGTCGCCGAAGCGCAGGCCGGTGGCCCGGCAGTAGGCGGCCAGGTGGTCCGGATCAACCTTTACCCCGTCGAGCCGAATCACCCGATCCGGCACCGTCGACTTGCGCGCCGAAAGCAGCGGCACCGCGCCAAGCGCTGCCTTCACGAAAAGGCGGCTGTTCTTGGGCGTTTCGGTCAGCGCGATGGTTTCGGTCATCATGCTCCGATCAGGCTCTGGCCGCAGACTCGAACCACGTTGCCGCTCACCGCATTCGAGGCCGGGCTGGCGAAGAACGCGATGGTCTCGGCCACGTCGACGGTCTGGCCGCCCTGCAGCAGCGAACTCATCAGGCGACCGGCCTCGCGGGTGCCGAGCGGGATGGCGGCGGTCATCGCGGTCTCGATGAAGCCGGGCGCCACCGCGTTGATGGTGATGCCCTTCTCCGCCAGCTTCGGGGCCTCGGCGTTCACCATGCCGATGACGCCCGCCTTGGAGGCGCCGTAGTTGGTCTGGCCGCGGTTGCCCGCGATGCCCGCGATGGAGGACACGTCGATCACGCGGCCGCCCTCCTTCAGCACGCCCTTGGCCACCAAGCCCTCGGTGATGCGGTGCGGCGCGGCGAGATTCACGTTGATGACCGAGTTCCAGCGGCCCTCGTCCATGTTGGCGAGCAGCTTGTCGCGGGTGATGCCCGCGTTGTGCACGATGATGTCGATGCCGCCGAAGCGTTCGGTGGCGAACTCGGCGAGCTTGTCCGCCGCGTCGGGCGCGGTCACGTCCAGCGCGAGCGCGGTGCCGCCGACCTTGTTGGCGGTCTGCGAGAGCGCCTCGCCCGCGGCCGGGATGTCGGCGACGATCACCTTCGCGCCGTCGCGGGCGAATACCTCGGCGATGGTCGCGCCGATGCCGCGCGCGGCGCCGGTCACCACGGCGACCTTGCCCTCCAGCGGGCGGTCCCAGTCGGCGGGGGCGGTGGCGTCGTCCTTGCCGACCCGGATCACCTGGCCGTCGACGAACGCCGACTTGGCCGACAGCAGGAAGCGCAGGGTGGACTCGAGGCCGGTCGCGGTGGCCGGGGCATCCGGGTGCAGGTACACCAGCTGGGCGGTGGAGCCGCGCAGCAGTTCCTTGGCGATCGAGCGGGTGAAGCCCTCGAGCGCGCGCTGAGCGATCTGCCCGTCGACGCTGCCCGCCAGCTCCGGCGTGGTGCCGATGACGACGACGCGACCCGACGGGGTGATGCTGCGCATCGCGGGCTGGAAGAACTCGAACAGCTGGGAAAGGTCCTCGATCGAGCCGATGCCGGTCGCGTCGAAGACGAGCGCGCCGTACTTGGTGCCCTGCGACAAAGAATCAGCGAAGGCGTAGTCGGACAGCAGCGCACGCACGGGCTCGGCGACGCGGCCCTTACCGCCGATGAGCACCGGGCCCGCCAGCGGCGGCTCGCCCTTGACGTAGCGGCGCAGGTGCGCCGGCTGCGGCAGACCCAGCTTGCTCGCCAGGAACTGGCCGGGGGCGGAGTGGACGAACGATCCGTAGAGGTTGGGTGCACCCTTGCTCTTGGCTGCCACTGTTCCTACCTTTTCTGTCTCGAATTTCGCGGATGTCTGGTTCGCCCCTGGTGTTCCGCACGTTTCCGCGAGGGCCTGGACTGCGTGGCAGGCACCGCGCGGTGGGCGTGTCAGCGCACATTTGCGGGGTACGGTGTCGACAACAAACTTACTCCAGAGTAAGTTTAATGTAAACCAACGCGCGGGGCGCCGATCTGCGAAGGACCGCCCCCGGGCGCCGGACCACCCGACGAGACCTTGGAGACTCGAGTGACAAACAAAGCCCGTTCAACCAAGAGCACGGCCAAGACCGCGAAGACGACGCGTCCGGTCGCGATCGTTGGCGGCAACCGGATTCCGTTCGCTCGCTCCGACAAGGCGTACGCCCACGCGTCCAACCAGGACATGTTCACCGCCGCGCTGGACGGTCTGGTGAGCCGGTTCAACCTGCAGGGCGAGCGGCTCGGCATGGTCGTTGGCGGCGCGGTACTCAAGCGGGTCGGCGAGCACGGCATGATCCGCGAAAGCGTTCTTGGCAGCAAGCTTTCGCCCTACACCCCGGCGCACGACCTGCAGCTCGCCTGCGGCACCGGCCTGCAGGCGATCGTCACCGTCGGCGACGCGATCGCGGCGGGCCGCATCGAGGCGGGCGTCGGCGGCGGCACCGACACCACCTCCGACGCGCCGATCGGCGTCAGCGAAGGCATGCGCGAGTGGATGCTCGACGTGAACCGCGCCAAGACCAACAAGGACCGCCTGAAGCTGGTCGGCCAGCTGCGCCCGGGCATGGTCGGCATCGAGATCCCGCGCAACGCCGAGCCGCGCACCGGCCTGTCCATGGGTGAGCACGCCGCCATCACCGCCAAGGAATTCGGCATCGCGCGCGACGCGCAGGACGAACTGGCCTACCTGTCGCACAAGAACATGGCCGCCGCCTACGACCGCGGTTTCTTCGACGACCTGGTCACCCCGTTCCTCGGGCTGACCCGCGACGACAACCTGCGCCCGAACTCCTCGATCGAGAAGCTCGCCACCCTGAAGCCGGTCTTCGGCAACAAGCTCGGCGACGCCACCATGACCGCGGGCAACTCCACCCCGCTCACCGACGGCGCGTCCGCGGTGCTGCTCTCCAGCGAGGAATGGGCTGCCGAGCGCAACCTGCCGGTGCTCGCCCACCTGGTCGACTCCGAGGTCGCCGCGGTCGACTACATCCACGGCCCCGACGGCCTGCTGATGGCGCCCACCTACGCGGTGCCGCGCATGCTGGCTCGCAACGGCCTGACCCTGCAGGACTTCGACTACTACGAGATCCACGAGGCCTTCGCCTCCGTGGTGCTCGCGACCCTGCAGGCGTGGGAGTCCGACCAGTACTGCAAGGAGCGCCTCGGCCTGGACGGCGCGCTCGGCTCCATCGACCGCAGCAAGCTCAACGTCAACGGCTCCTCGCTCGCCGCGGGTCACCCGTTCGCCGCGACCGGCGGCCGCATCGTCGCCTCCACCGCGAAGATGCTCGCCGAAAAGGGCTCCGGCCGCGCCCTCATCTCCATCTGCGCCGCGGGTGGACAGGGCGTCGTCGCCATCCTGGAGCGCTGACCCGCGCGAAGGCGGCATCCGGTCTCCCGGATGCCGCCTTTTGCGTACCTGACGGAATAACCACGCCCTCAGTGGTTTTCGATCTCCACCTTCCATTCTGGCCTCGCAGACCTATCCCACGCCTCACAGGTGCTGCAGCCCCGGCGAAGAGCGCTACGGCCAGCGAGGACTGTTCTTCACCTGTTCGGCCGGGGTGCAGACCTTTTCGGCAGACATGCGATCGAATGTGTTGGCGAGACCTCGAAATCAAGGTCCGGTCAGCGGATTACACACGATCGTGCTCCGATCTACTTCGGCGGCAACTCGTAATGTCCGCCGAACGCCTGACGCATCGCCGAGAGCAGCTTGTCCGCGTACAGCGACTCCCCGCGCGAGGAGAACCGCGCGAACAAAGCGGCCGAGAGCACCGGCGCGGGAACCCCGGTGTCGATCGCGGCGTCCAGGGTCCAGCGGCCCTCGCCGGAGTCCGAGACCCGCCCGCCGAGCGAATCGAGGTTCGGGTCCGCGTACAGCGCGCCCGCCGTGAGATCCAGCAACCACGAGGCGACCACCGAACCCCGTCGCCACACTTCTGTGACTTCCGGCACATCGATGTCGTAGCTGTAGTACTCGGGATGCTCCAGCGGCGTCTCCTCCGCCGAGAACTCGCCCTTGTGCGTCGCGCCGTAGTTGGCCTTGTGCAGGATGTTCAGGCCCTCGGCGTAGGCGGCCATGGCGCCGTACTCGATGCCGTTGTGCACCATCTTCACGAAGTGACCCGCGCCTGCGGGGCCGCAGTGCAGGTATCCCTGCTCGGCGGTGGAAGGATCCCCGGTCCGGCCGGGGGTGCGCGGTGCGGCGCCGACGCCGGGCGCGATGGATTTCAGCAGCGGATCCAGGTACTTCACCTGCTCGGCCTCGCCGCCGATCATCAGGCAGTAACCGCGGGTCAGGCCGAAGACGCCGCCCGAGGTGCCGATGTCCAGGTAGTGGATGCCTTTCGGGGTCAGCTTCTCGGCCCGCCTGATGTCCTCGTGGTAACGGCTGTTGCCGCCGTCGATGATGATGTCGCCGGGTTCGAGCAGCTCGGCGACCTGGTCGATCACCGCGCCGGTCGCGCCGGCCGGGATCATCACCCACACCACTCGCGGCGTCTCCAGCATGTTCACGAATTCCGGCAGGTCGGTGCTTCCCCGGAAATTTTCGCCCAGATCGGCGCGCAATTCGTCAATGTGGTGGGGCTGGCGTTCATAGCCGACGGCGGTGTGCCCGTCTCGGACGATGCGGCGGACGATGTTGGCGCCCATCCGCCCGAGGCCGATCATTCCCAGCTGCATTCCGTCCATCTCCTCGTGTGTGCGAGCTGTCTGGCGGGTCGTCCTCGATTGTCCCCGGGAAGTGTGTAACGCGGGGTGCGCTGCTCCGATAAACAGATCGGCTCCGCGCAGTTGCCAGACCCCCGACCCGGCAACTGCGCGGGGCTCTTCCGCGTTCTAGACGGTTCATTGCACAAGGTTTGCTGCGCGTCCGAGCTGAACGGACGTCCCCGGCGGAGGCAACTATCGTGGGATGGTGACCCGCACCGTGCGCGGTCCAGAAATACACGTTCATCTGGGAGGACGGTTCGTGACCAGCGAGTCGAGCACCGGACACCGCGGCCGCGACCGACAGCAGGACGGCGAGGTCGGACTCCGTCATCTACTCGAATCGAACCGTGAATCGCTAGATGAGGCGAAGACCACACAACTTCCCGTGACCCAGCCGGGTCAGCAGCCGCAGTGGGTTGGCGACTCCACACCGACAGCGCCGCTGCGGCGGCCATCGCGGGGGCCCGGAACGGCCGCCACGGGCGGCAGCGCCGGGGGCGGGGGCTACCACGCCCAGGCTTCGAACGCCGGGCAGCCGAGCAACGCTATGTGGGCGACCGACGCCGCGCAGCAGAGCCATCCCACGCAGGCGATGAACGCCGGGCAGCCGAGCAGCGCCGCGTGGGCGGCGGACGCCGGGCAGGACAGCCACCCCACGCAGGTGATGAACACCGGGCAGTCGAGCAACGCCATGTGGGCGACCGACGCAGGGCAGCAGAGCCACCCCACGCAGGCGATGAACGCCGGACAGCAGCCGAGCAACCCCGCGTGGGCGAACGATGGCGGCTGGCAGAACCACCCCACGCAGGTCACGAACGCCGGACACGAGAGCAACGTTGCGCGGGCGGCCACGGATGGCCACCCCACCGAAGCCGTGTACACGACCGGTGCCGAGCCGGTCGCCGAGAACAGAAGGCGCTGGGAGAACGCGCGCAGATCCAGACCGAGACCGGAGCCCGCCGACTCCGGGCAGTGGTGGCGGAAACCCGCCATCCGTCGCGCCGGAATCGCCGCGGGAGCCCTGATCGCTGTGGGCGGCCTCGGCTACGCCGTGGACGCCGTGCTCTCTTCCGGCGACGTTCCGCGCGGAGTGGTCGTCGCCGGGATCGACATCGGGGGGATGGACGTCGATGAAGCCGACGCCAAGCTCCACACCACCCTCGACAGCCGAGCCGGGCAGCAACTGCCGCTCCAGATCGGCGACGTGCGAGCCGAGCTCACCCCCTCCGCCGCCGGCCTCGCCGTCGACTGGGAGGGCACCTGGGACCGCATCGGCGGCCAGCCCATCAACCCCTTCGCCCGCCTGGTCTCCTTCTTCGGTACTCGCGAGGTCCCGGTGGCCAGCACCGTCGACGACGCCGCGCTGGACCGTCAGCTGACCGCGCTGCGGGTGCACGATCGCCCGACCGTCGAGGGCACCATCCAGTTCCAGAACGGCAAGCCGGTCGCCGTCCCGCCCGTACTGGGCCGCGTGCTGGACACCCCCGCCGCGCGAAACGAGTTGATCGACAATTGGGTCGAGGGCGGCACCCTCGAATTGCCCGTCGTCCCAGCGCCGCTCACCGTCCGGCCCGAGTCCGTCGAGCGTGCGCTGCACGAGATCGCCGAACCCGCTGTGCGCGACGATGTGGTGTTCGCGGGCAAAGACGGCGACGCACGACTCACCCCCGAACAGATCGCGACCGTACTCAGTTTCGCTCCGGATGGGCAGGGTGGTCTCGCCGCGAACTACGACCTGAACGCCGCGACCGCCATTCTCGCCCCGCAGCTGGCGAAATCCGAGGTGGAGCCCAAGGACGCGACTTTCGCGGTGAGCGGCGGAGCGCCACAGGTGGTACCCGCTGTCGTCGGCGAAAAGATCAACTGGCCGAAGACCCTCGAACAGCTGTCCACGCTGCTCGCGGCATCCCAGCAGCGCAGCGCGCCCGCCGTCTACGAGAAGATCGAACCCAAGCTCACCACCGAGGCCGCGCAAGGGCTCCGCATCGTCGAACAGATGGGCACGTTCACCACCAGCGGCTTCAGTGGACCGTCCGGCGTCAACATCCGCACCGTGGCCCAGAAGGTGAACGGCGCCGTCGTCCGGCCGGGAGAAACCTTCTCGCTCAACGACTTCACCGGTCCGCGCGGCACCGCGGAAGGCTACGTCGAATCCGGCATCATCGACCACGGCCGCCCGAGCACCGCCGTCGGCGGTGGCATCAGCCAGTTCGCCACCACCCTCTACAACGCCGCCTACTTCGCCGGACTCGAAGACGCGGGCCACACCGAACACAGCTACTACATCTCCCGCTACCCGGCCGCGCGCGAGGCGACCGTCTTCGACGGCGCCATCGACCTCAAATTCCGCAACAACACCCAAAGCGGCGTCTACATCGAAACTTTCGCCACCGGCTCGGAGATCACCGTCCGCCTCTGGGGCACCAAGACGGTCGACGTCGAATCGATCACCGGCGACAAGACCAAGCCCACCGAGCCGAACACCATCACCCTGCCGAAGGGCAAGGACTGCATCGCCTCCGAAGGCGCTCCGGGCTTCACCATCTCCGACACCCGGGTGATCAAGGATCGGAAGACCGGGCGCGAGGTCTCGCGTGCGACGCGGACGGTGAAGTACGACCCGATTCCCGTCGTGAAGTGCGAGTGATCGGGCACGGTCGAATTCGCCTACGTGATCTGAGCTTCGAGGCGCGAATTCCGGTTTCCCACCGGTTGTTCGCGCCGCACGGCCGCCGCTTCGTAGCATCCCCGGTCGGCTCACCGATCGGCACGAACCATGCCGCGCACGGTCGAACGGCGATCGCCCTCTGTACCGGTCAGGCAGCTGTCCACCCGCTGCCTCGCGGCTGACTGGCGGCTGATTGGCGGCCGGCGAGTCCATGCTTGCTGCCCTGTTGCCGCTGTGCGGCGTGCTCACCAGCGAATTCAACGCCAATGCCGCACGCCATTGATATTCGAACGTATGTACGAGTATGTTCGTCTCATCGGTTGGGCCGGGCGGTTCCGGCGGCGGATTCCGGCTCTTCGAGTCGATGCGGTACGGATGCTGAACCCTTACGGGCGGCGCGGGTTTCCATGGGGATCCGCTTCGGCTTGCGAAACCGATTCGGGTGGGCGGGCCGCCGTAGGGGGTGTCGGGTTCATCGGAGAGCCGCACCGGGGTGCGCATCCTTGTGGTGATGTTGTTCGAGGAAGGCTGGGGAGTGGTGTTCGGTGGGGAATTCCGATCGCGATTCGGGTGATCGGACCGCAGTCCGACGTCGCTCGCGCGGTGGTGCGAGCATCCCGCGCGCGCGAAATACGGTACGGCTCAGTACATGTCGGTTGCCGAGCGAACATGTGGTTCAGGCCAAGAATGGCGCTTTGTCGAGGGGGCGCATGGGTGATGAATGTGGACAGGCCTTTGGATGGACGGTTTTGTCGGGCATGTGGCGCTTCTAGGTGTCGCGACGTTTCGAACCGCGCGGCTTCAGCATTGTGGCCGACCGGATTTGGGGTTACAAGGTCCGAGGGCAGTGCGGCGGCGTCGATCGACGAAGGGCAACCGCGAACCGTCAGTTACCGGCTCGAGGCGACGCTTGTCACTGATTCATCGGCGAAACATTCTGTTGCAGGGCAACTTTGGTGAGCCTCGTTCGCGGCGATGGGATATAACTACCGTGATTCTGGGACGACAGTGGAGTTTTCGTCCCAGGCTCGCGCTCGAAGTCGAGCATTGAGATGAAGGGGAACTGTGGTCGTGGACCAGATCGGCTCGGTATCGGAGTTGGAAACGGGGCGGGGCGTAGGCGCTGCGGCGGCACTCGGCGCGGCGATCGGTGACGATGCGGCGCAACGGATTCTGCACGGCACCGCGACATTGTGCGATGTGGTGCTTGCTTCCTGGGTGATGGGCGTCGACACGGTCCAGGCCGTGGTCGAATACGCCGAAGTGGCTATCGAGTCCGCGGTCAAGGGCGTGGCGGATTCGCGCTGCGCTTGAAATACCGCGCGGGTCGCTCGACCCCGTGCGACGCACCGTTTCATGGTCGGGGATCGACTGCCCGGGACCGTAGGTCGGCCCGGGCAGTAATCGATGTGGGTGTGGTGGCTCAGTCGGGGCGCTCGATGTCTTTCAGCGCCATCGTGACGAAATCGCGCATGGGAATCTCCAGCGCCTGGCACAGCGCGTGCAGTTGCTGCATGTCGGGTGACCGTTCGCCGTTCTCGAAGCGCTGAATCGTGCTGACGGCGAGGCCGGTCAGTTCCGACAGTTGCTGGCGGGTCAGATCGCGGCGCGCTCGCGCTGCTCGCAGCTCGTTCCCCACTGCACGATTGATACCCGAAGCCGTCTCTTTCGCACCCATATGGACCATTCTGAGGTCCGAATGGCTACCTGGCAAACGACATGTCGCAGGGTTCATCTACTCTTCGCGGCGAAGCTTGCGGAGCTATGTAAGTGCCGTTTGGGATTGCAGGAGGTCCATATGGACCTTAGGGTGTCCCGTATGGATCGTTTGGATGACATGGTTGCGGAGCGTGTGCAACACGTTCTTGCGAAGCGGGGGATCGGTCTGAATGACCTGGTCAAACACGTCGACATACCCGCCGCGGTACTGAAGCGGCGGTTGGTTGCAGACAGTTCCTTCACACTCTGCGAACTCGCCCGCATCGCCGCCTTTGCTGGATGCCGGACTGCCGAGCTGATCCCGGGGATGGGGGAGAAGTGATCGCTGGCCGGCAGTTGCGGTCCCGTACACGTGCAAAAGGCTTCGCGCCTGACATCTCTCAAACCTTTTGTGACTGGAATCACTCACGGTCGAACGGTAAATTTCGCTCGCCGGGCGATCGATCAGCTACCGCCTCGGCCGTGCTCGAGAGTGTCTTCGGTGAGCTCGCGCAGGCGGCCAAAACCCGCGAGCGGAAGGCTTCCGCACCGGTTTGCCCGACGCGGGCGAAGTCATTCGTCCTCGTCCGCGATCCGCACACCCCGACGCTTGGCGCCTCGCCCGAACTCGGCGGCATGGCGAGGTCTGGCAGGGCAATGCGCGCCGCCGATTCGGATCGGCTCACCGACGCGCACGCGAGCGATGAAAGGTCGCAGGTCTAACTATGTCGCGCACCAAAGGTATTCGCGCACTGTGGAATTCCCTCTCGGCACCCGAGCCGTTCGACGTTCTGATCGTGCCGGGCACGTGGCACCCAGACGGTGACGGCATCAGCGCCGCCTTCGCCGACGCCCTCGACTCGAAGCGCTTCCGCCCGCGAATCGTCTCCTATCCGGCGGACTACGGCAGGACGATGCCCTACGCGGAAAGCCTGGTGGCAGGTCGGAAGGCGCTGATCGCCGCGATCGAGGCGTCGCCGGGTCACCTTGTGCTGGCAGGCTATTCGCAAGGGGCCGCCATCGCGGGCGACCTCGCGGCCTCGCTCGGTCGAGACGAGCTCTCTAGGGTCGCCGCATGCGCGCTCATCGCCGACCCGCTCCGTCCGGTGGGTAAGTGCCTCGGCGTCGACCCCGGTGGCTACGGCATCGCGGGCCAACGCGATGTGCCGAACATCCCGACCTACTGGGCAGCCGCGCCCGGTGATCCGATCACCGCGCTGCCCGCGGGCAACCCGCTGCGCTCGATCGCCGACCTCAGCGCGTACTTCAGCCTGTCGTCTCCCCAGGACGCGCTGCGGTGGGGGCAGAGCTTGCTCGACGGGGCCACACGGCGGCAGCTGCAACGCTGGTGGTCGCCACAGAATTGGCGAAGCTGGTCCGGCGCCGTGGCGTTTGCTCGCGGCTACCTCTTCGATGGCAGGCACACCGAGGACTACATCCGGCATGGCCACGCCAAGCGGCTCGCCGAGCGGATCAATGCCGAAATCGCACCGCGGGGCCGGGCGTGAACGACGAGCCGAATCGGCTGTATCTGAGCCGCGCCGAAATTCGCGAGCTCGCCGAACTGTTTCGCGAAATCCCGGAGCTCGCAGAGGATCTCGCGATAGCACGGACCCGGCAGGCCAAGCTCGGCGCCCGCGGCGACTACCGCATGCGCCACCGCCCCAGCGAGCAACCGCTGCCCTTCAACCCGGCGGCCGCACGCGCGGCGGACCATCTGCACGCGGTGCTGGTCGGCTGGGTCCGGCTGGTCTGCGAACAACGCGGTCTCGACTACACGGGTTCGACCACCACCGCCGGACTGTCGCGATGGCTCGACAAGAACCTGATCGCTCTCGCGATGACCGAAGGCGTCGCGAGCGCGCCACAGGAAGTCGGCCAGGCCGTGCGCGCGGCGACAATGATCGTCTGCCCGCCGGCGACCGATAGCGTCTTCGATTCTTCGATGGTCGAGCAGGCGCGCACCCACCGGCTCAACGCCTCCGGCATCGCCACCTTGGCGAAGGAACTCGGGGCCGAATACCGAAACCTGACAGTCCGCCGCGTTCAGACGCTGCGCGACGCGGGCAAGATCGCCCCCGTGCCCGGCCCGTGGGCTCCCGACTGGCCCGAGACGTTCGTCGTGGGAGAGGTTCTCGACCAGCATCTCGCCTATCCCAGCAGGTCGCGGCGCAAGGCGGGGAGCAGCGCCGGCTAGACCCGTGTTCCACGATCGCGCCGTGCCTACGTTGTTGAATATGGTTGCCGTCCAACTGGTTACTCCGGTTGGCGGCAATTTTCTTTTTCCTGGGTCCTCATGCCAAAGGACGTGGCCGGAACCGTCGGATCACTGAGCCGGTGTCCGCACGTGCCCTACCAAGGCGCACTGATCGCCCCAGTGCAATTCACGCCGCTCACCGGCTCTGATCGGCACGCAGCGACCACACGCCTCACATAAGCACCGGCGCTGTGCGGCATCGAAAAACTATGTGCACCATCGAAATCTCCCGCGCTCCCGTCGAGATGGCTGACGACGGACGGTCTGCTCGTCCTACGCCGTACCTACGCCGCAACATGATCGCCCGGTCGATCGAACGATCCGAGCACCGATGAGCGGTGAATCGCGAGACCCTGCGAGGCCACGCACTGCCCAAAATATGCACTCTCACCAGCTTTTTCACGTCGAGGCGAAAATTGTGTGTTGACATCCGGATCGTCTTAGGTGAAGATTGGTGCAGCGCCAGAGCTGCGCCTTCACCCGGAAGCAACTGGGAATTCCACTCTCTCAGATCTTTTCGATCTATTTCCTCGTGGCCCTGTTGTGTTCGAAGCCTCGGACGCAACAGGGCCACTGCCATACCGGAGCTATTGGCTCCCATCGAACATGCGGCACGCCCCCGAAACCCTTCCGATGTCGATCGACAAGCGGGGCAGAGCTTGCCGCATAGCCCCGGGCGCGCTGCCCGTCTCCCGCCACCCTGTGCGCGGTCGCAGACGGCGCAGGCGTCCGGGTTCGCCCCGCCCCCGGCGTGCCCCTCCAGGCCGGGGGCGGGGCCTCCATCCCACCGACTGGAGTCCGGTCGGCATCCCGTGAGGAGGCAACTATGGACGACGACGCCCTCCGTGAATTACTGGAATTGAACGTTCACACCGCCCTCCCGACGCCGCCCACCGTCGACCTGGCCCACCAGATCATGCGCGTACACCGCGAATGCGCCACCGACTGCTGCCACCGCAAAGACCAAGCGCGGCGAACCCTGATAGCGGAAGGGCGCATCGTCCCCGACTCCTCGCGCACCCGCTGAACTACCAGCCCGCCTCGCAGGCTCCCTTCTCCCGCAACGCAATCGCGGTCGAAGACGGTCCGAGCCGCGGGGCGCCCGCCCCACCCCCGGTTTTGCTACGAGCCGGGGGTGGGGCATCCCAACCAAGCAGTGAAATCACGGTAACGAGTAGAAGCTCATGGACGGTTGAACAATGTTTTTCGAAGACGTGCGAAACAGCTCGCAATTCCCACGCTTTGCCGACGGCGGGGAAGTCGAGGAGGGCCGACGTCCAGATTTCGACGACGGGTTTCTGGCGACGACGCGTCCCGGTAGGTTGGCTCCCTTTCTCCAGTGGTCGACCATAGCGTCGACAGGGGGCGAGATGCTGGCCAAGGCGCTCCAGCCGAAGGCGTTCGCCGCGGGTGGTGCGGTCGAGGAAGAGCACGGACCCGAAAGCAGTGACGGCGGCTTCCTGTCTACATCCCAAACAGGTTCGCTCTTCCCATTTCTGCAGTGGCACAGCTGGTACAACATCTACCGGAATACCAGGGACCAGGTGACAGCGGCAGGCGGGGAGGCAGCGGTCGCGGCGTTCGCCGGTGCCGTCACCGGACCGGCGGGCGCGGCCGCGACCGCGGCCGTCACCGCGCTGACCAGCATGGCAGGCGCCGTCGTCGAACAGTTCTCGACGCAAGCCGAAGCGCTGCGACGGCTCACTCCATTGCCGATGGCGTCTCAGCCGCAATTGCGCACCCTCGAAGGGCGGCTCGGCGGCGGTCCCGATATCGACCGGACCACCACCATCAACGTGATCAAATCCGACGGCTACGGCCCCACAACGTCGAAAGACGCGCTGAGTAGTCGCGTGCTGACATATCTGTCTCACGTGCGCTGACGTCCGGAACATGCACCGCGAGAAATCATTCCGTTTCTGTGCGGGCCGCGCCTGTTCTCTTCGCATGCGATGAGATCCGAGAGGGGGTGATGAGAATGCTCACCGTCGTCGCAGACGTCGTCAAGTTGATCAGCGATTTGATTCCGCTGTTGCTGCCACTGTTCGGGCTGTGATCCGCAGTGCCAGAACAGGGTTCGCGGGGCGGATGCGCCAGCTACCGCGTATCCCTGGAAATCCGAGGGGCCCCGATCGCCGTCCGTCGAGGGATCGGCCCATACCTGAACGTATTCGTTTCCACGGAGCACCCGTGAACCCGACTCTTGGAGAAATCGTGCCTACCACCGAAGATTCTCTCGGCCTCGTCGAACAAATCGTCACCGACATCAAGGCCGTTGTCGCCCGCCTCGCGACCCTGAAAGCCGATATCGACGTCTTGTCGAACCTGGCACAGGGCGTAGCCATGACCGTCGACGCGGCGGTTCCCGCGCCGCAGCCGACAGCGGGCAGCCTCGACGCCACCGTTTCGCTCGGCCAGGCATCGGAAGCGGTGTGATGACCTATCCAGTTGCGGGCGAGTTCCCCGATTTCGAACAGTTCATGATCGACCTGTTCACCCCGATCGCCACCACCGTCACCACGCTGCCCGCCACGTCAGCGGCGTTGCAGTCGGCGTTGCCGCTGATCTGGGTCCGCAAGGTCGGCGGGACACTGGACATCAACGCGATCACCTACAAGGCGAAGGTGAACGTCGTCGCCTTCGGCACGACTCGTGGTCAGGCGCAGCAGCTCGCTGTGCAGATCCGTGCGGCGATGCTCGGCGCACCCGCGAGCCGTGTCAACGGTGTGCTCGTCGACTATGCCGAAGAGGTCGTGGCCGACGAGCCGAAGTTCCATCCGCCGATCCTGCGGCGCAGCCGCGGTCTGACCGAGGTCCCCGACCTCGATCCGCTCAACCAGATGGTCGAGATCGCCTTCTCGATCGAAGCCCGCCGCCAATAGGCGGACCGAAACCTTGTCTCGGATAGGGCCTTTCACCGGCACCATGCAGTGCCGTTTTCCCTCAATCCCTGCCCGCATTCGCGGGCGTTCGAATGGAGACACATGCCTGCCACCAACCTCACGGCCCTCAAGAACGCTCAGCGTTCGCTGCTGCTCAAGCCGCTCGACGCCGCGGTGTTCATCGCGCCCTGGTACACCGCCGCGCCGACGGCGTTCACCGACGCCAGCGGCGCCCTGCAGACGCTGCCCACGGCTTTCAAGCCGGTCGGCCTGATCGACAAGAAGACCGGTGTGGCCTTCGCCCGCGGCATCACCGCAGCGCCGATCGAGGCCTACGGTGAACTGCAGCCGGTGCGCAACGACATCACCAGCGACATCACCACTATCGAGTTCCAGCCGCAGCAGACCACCGCGCTGACCCTCGAGCTGACCACCAGCGCGAACCTGGCCCAGGTCAAGTCGAACGCCGCCTCCGGTGAGGTGTTCTTCCCGCAGCCCGCCTCGGAGCAGATCACCTACTACTCGGCGATCATCATCGGCAAGGACGGCAATGACGCCGACCCGATCTACGTGTTCAAGGTGCTGCCGAAGGTCGCCGTCAGCAAGTTCGGCGGCGAGCAGTGGAACCCCACCGAGGTGCTCGCGCAGAAGCTGACCATGGTCGCGTTCAAGGACGACACCGCCGGCTACGCCGTCGCGCACGGCTTCGGCGGCCTCGGCTGGAAGAAGATCGTCGCGCAGACCGGCATCGCCCCCGCGGCGTGACGCCGCTCGTCGCAGCGCGAATCCTTCCCTGATCACCCAGGTTCCGGCCTGGGCGTGGGGCCTGTCATGTGTCTCCGGTCATGGCACGCCCCACATCATTTCCTGTCCATATTTCCGGAGAAGAAAGCGGGTCCACCAGTGTCCGCCATCCCCAGCGAATTCCCCGTCACGATGACCGACGGCGAGAACGACTACATCGTTTCCAGCGCCACCGAGTACGTCAACGCCGTCTACAAGCTCGGCCACGCGGTCAAGGTCGAAGAGGCGGCTTCACGCCGCAGCACTTCGAAATCCAAGTAACACAACACATTCCCGGAGATCTGACATGACCACCACTCACGAAGCGGCCACCGAGGCCGAAGTCGGCGGGCGTTTCCACGAGCTGCGGCAAGAGCTCGCCCCGCGCAGACGCGCGCCCTACCGCCTGACCGACGACATCGCTATCCCGCCCGTAACCCGGGGCCAGCTGCTCGCCCTTCGCCGGACCGACAACGACGACGAGCAGATGGCCATTGTGCTGGGTGGCCAGTACGAAGCCGTCGAAGCGCTCTTCGCCGATCGGCCGCTGGATGAGTGGTTGGCCTTCCAGAAAGATCTCTACGCCCACCTCTTCGGCCAGGGCTCTTCGGAGCTGCCGGGGGGATCGTCGGGCTCGTAGAGTTCTGGGAACGCTTCGGTGCCGCGCTCGACTACGACTTGCTCGAGCGCGGCATCGACGTCCGGGACTGCTTCGGGCCCAACACGATTCGCACGCGCGACTGGCGCACCATCTGGGCGTTCAAAGACCGGCTGCCGCACGGTTCACAGTATCGTTCGGCGCTGTCGATGGACCGCGAACTTGCCGAACAGATGGTCATCGCCGAAGAAGCGGCCAACCTCTACGAGGACGAATCGGCGAGGCCTGCTGGACCTACGCCCGAGGGCTACACGATCGATACCTACCTGCTGCTTTCGATCATCGATGCCCTGCAAGCCGTGCAAGCCGCGGTTATCGCAGCTGCAGGCGGCGACCCGCCGGCCATCCGCCCCATGCCCCGCCCCGTCACCGCGGCGGATCAGGTACGCGACGAACATCGCGATCGCTCTATGCAAACCCTCATTGACCAATTCACCGCATACACCTGGGAGGACCGATGATCTTCTCGGCAATCTTGCCCGCTCAGGCGGCCGGTGCCGCGGACGCCACGGTCCTGGCTGGCGTCTATTCCCCCGGCTTCTATAGTGGCGACACCATTACCGATGTCGAACTCGTTGCCCCACCGGGCTATTCGGCGATCACCGGAGCGGCAACCAACAATGTGACCGTCTCGGTTCGCCACATTCGCAATGGCACGGTCCTGCAGACTTTCGCTGCCGTTACCACAACAGAGGGCACGAACCTGGTCCCCGAATCTCCGATCTCCATCCCGATCACGGCGCAGCCGGTCCTGCTGATGGGTGACGTGATCGATGTGCAGATGCACCAGAACGGGGCCGGCCAGGCAGTCGGAACCGGACTGACCGTCTACGTATTCATCAGCTGAACAGAGGATTGGAAACGCCGAGGACTGGTCCGATTACCATGCCGCGCCAGCGTCGCGATGAGGAGGCATCATGCTTCGCATTGCAGATGGCTCATACCGATTGTCACCACGGTGACCGAGCCTTCCGGTGCGCCCTCGGGCCAGCCGGTGGCTGAAGCCCCGTGCTGCGGACCGGGCGTTCTCGTTGTGAGATCAATGGTTTCGACTGCACGGTCGAGCCACCATCCCGTGTTCCTGCACATGTCCCATCCGCGGCCGTCGCTACCGCTGGAATACAACTCGAGTGGCAATCCGCGGGAGTCGCGCAGATGCTGCAGCAGGCGGTCGGCGACCCCGCTATCGGTCGTGCCGTCGGTACTGCCGATGGACAGGACACGGTGGCACCACGGGCCTTGTCGCGATTCCGAGCACCAGGACGAATCCGCGAGCACCACAAGGCCATCGGGTAGTGGCAGCACCTGATCGGCGGCTGGCACCGGAACCGGTTTCGCGCCATAGGACGGCGAGCCGTCCGACCAGAACCACAGCATGAGCAAAACACCGAGTGGGCTTGCCACACAGTAGAGAACGACGAGAACGCCACCGAGCGCGGTCCGACGCGAAGCCATACCACCCGCTCGCCGGTCGGCGATCAGACCCGCCACCAGGATGCCCATGCTAGCCAAGGTCAGCAACACCTCGACGCTGTACTGCACCTCGCGCAGCGTCCAAGCGAGGAACGACACCACCAGCTGTGTCACCGCGATCGCCGCCAGTGCGACGCCTACCCATAGGCGATACCGCGGCGACCGCGCCGCCAACAGCCAGCACACCAACGGAATGACAAAGACCAGTCGTTCCACGCGGCCAGCATAGCCGCAGCCGCATTCGACCGCCCATCTGACTGATCTCGTTGTTGCGCGGTGGATTCCGTGAGGAGGAAAGCTATGAGTAGTACGTGGGACACGCCGCCGCCGAGTTTCGACAGGAAGCCGGACCAGAGCAAGGTGGACAGGCTCCGGCCGGGGCAGCGCGCGCTGGTCTGGGATTCGGTGATCAGCGGTTCGATGGCTGGGGTCGATCCGCGCTTGGTGCTGGCTATTGCGCTGGAGGAAGCGGCAGACCAGCACGATGACGATGGAGCGCTGCACGATTTGAATCAGTGGGGGAAGGGCCACACCCCGTGGGTCGGCAGGATGACTAACCCGGCCGGCTGGTCTCTGGGCATTACCAACGTCAAAGAGCGCACCTTCGAAAAAGTCAAAGAGAAATATCCCAGCGTATTTCATGATCACGAATGGTCCGACCTCGCGAACGACGACGCTCTGGCTGTTCGTACTACCGCCTACTATCTCAAGTACTTGCAGGAAACGTATGCCGGGGCTCTGCCGGACGAAATCAAGCAGAAGTATACCCTGAATCAATTCTTGGCCTCGGCGTACAATGCGGAGTTCGATGCCGATGGCGATAACAATGTGTTGGAGTGGATCAAGGGCAAGGACCTCGGGCAAGGGGATTCGAGGGGCTATCGAGATCGCGTCAGGGACAAGCAGTGGCAGCGCGCCGAGTCCTTGCTATCGACGATGTGGACTTGGAAGGACCACTCTGGCATCCGGCCGATCAGCGCAACGCTGGATTCGCCGTATCAACCTGCCGCGCTGCTGAACTCGTGGCTGAATGCCGGTTCTTCGATCCTCGGTTCGATTCTGCGCCCCGCGCAGGGCGCCGTGCCGATTGCTGGTGGCATGGACCCGAACCCGAATCGTCAGACTGCGGTGAAATATGCCGATGACTGGGCGATCATGAGCAACTGGGAGTATCCGAACTACGATGCGAGCGGCGGCGACTGCACGAGCTTCGCGTCACAGGTTTTGCACGCCGGAGGTTTTCAGTTCGATCCCTCGCGGGCCGACGACAGTTTCGCGGTGACCGACCGCTGGCATCCCTACAACCGGAAATACAACCACCTCGGCAATGAGGCGCCGCATGAAGCAGGTGATTCGGCGCCGCGTCCCTGGCTGAATGTTCAAGCGTTGTACAGCTATATCGCCAACGGACACGGAAATGCGAACGGTGGGCCGACGGGAACGCAGCTGGCACCGATCAGCGTCAATCCGATCACCGGGAATCCCGATCCCAACGCGTTGACCAATGCCGGACTGCGTCCCGGTGATCTGGTATTCGTTAGTTTCGGCGAGAAGAACGAGGACGGGTCCCCGCTCCTCAGCCACACCATGGTCTACGCCGGCCATGGCAATGCGCGGCAGCGTATCGGTGAGGATGAAAACGGCAACCCGAGGTACCAGAACTTCGAGGACGCCGATTTCGTCGACTACCACAGCAGCAATGTCTACCACGGGTTCTGGGCCATCCCCAAGGTCGATGAGGACACGGAGAAGGTCGTTACGGACCGGACCGTCACTTACTACCCCGTGCGCATGAACTACCCTGGCGACCCGCAATATCCCGTCCAGCGAGCGGCGGGCGGCGACATCAGAGGTCCCGGTTCGTCCATCGGCGACAAGATTCCGGCGTGGCTGTCCGACGGCGAGTTCGTCATGAACGCACGCTCGACATCGGTGAACCGTCCATTCCTGCAGGCACTCAACGCTGACCCGTTCTTCCTGCAGAAGATGCTCGAGCAGCGGGATGCTGCTGCGGCGGCGAGGGCCAATGCGAATGCCAGCGGGTACGTTCCGGCGGCCGGCGGTAGGGCCGCGACCGTGAACATTTCCATGTCGAGTTCCGAGGACATTGTGGCGCGGTTGAAAGTGCTGTCGACGCAATGGGAGCTGATGAATTCCCGGTAGGCGGTATCGACGCCGACTGGTTCGAGATCGCCTGTTGGCGAGTCTATTTCAGATTTTCGAGAGAATTGAGGTGAGGTGTGGCGTCGAATGCCGCGATGATCACGGTGACCGGAGTCGATGGATCGGCATGGACGATCGCCGGCCAGGGCAGTGGTCGTGAGGATGTGGATTTGGCTACGTCGCCGAGCGGACTGTACGACGCTCCGGTGACGACGATCTGGAACCAGTCGGCGTTCCAGATCGGCTCGTCGTTCGGTGGATACCGGACCAACAAGCGCGACATCGTGTTCGCGGTCAATGTCTTCGAAGCAGCGGGGCGGTCGTGGGAGGCGGTTGACTCCGCGTGGCGCAAAGCATGGGCCTATGACCGGGATGCGACGCTGACGATCACGACCGACTACGGCACCAGGTCGCTGAAGCTGCGGATGTCCGAGCAGCCGGACTTCAAGCCGGACAAGGATCCGCATCTGAGGCGGCAGGGCAAGGTCGTGATGACCTGTGTCGCAGGCAATCCCTGGTGGGTGGAGTCGGATGTGACGAGCACGTGGACGTCGACCATCGACACCACGGGCGCGAACGTGAGCCAGCAAGGCACAGTCAGCATCGCCAACCCGACCGATCAGCCGATGTGGCTGAAGTGGGTGTGCTCGGCGCCGGGCAAATGGACGCTGCCCGACTTCTCGTGGGGCGCGGTCGATCGTGACGAGGCGCGCGTCATCACGCTGCCGATGACCAACGCCGGGCAAGACTTGACGGTCGACACCGATCCGATGGAGGAGATGATCGTCGCGGCGAATAGTTCGCAGATCTGGGCGTTGATGAACGGCGTCAGCTTCCTCTACCCGGTGCCCGCGTACACCCCCGCCACGGATGTTCCCGTGAAGGTGTCCGGCGCGCCGACCGGCGCTTCGGTGATGGTCGTGCAGCCGCGGAACTGGTCGCGTCCGTGGGGGTTGCAGTGACCACCGCGCTCGATCTGCCCGGACTCTACGCGGACGCGCAGCTGGCCAAATCGACTCGCAAGCAGCAGCGTTACGCGCGACCGCTGGTGCGGCTGTGGGACGGTGACTGGAATCTGCGCGGCGTCTGCGGCGCGGAGATCAGCGCCGACTTCCGGTGGGTGCTCAACCAGTCCGGTACCGGCTTGCTGGTGCTGCCTTACGACTACTACCTGGCCAAGTGGGCCGTGGACATCAACGGCCGCACGAAGCAGAACGTGCACATCACCGTCGACAAGGACGGCGCGCGCTGGGACGGCCGATTGGAGAAGGCGGTCATCAAGACCGACGACCACGGCGTCACGACGGTGGAGCTGCTGTTCATGCACTCCTATCAGGAACTCAAGCACATCTATTGCTGGTCGAATCCGTTTCTGCCTGCGGCGGTGCAGTTCCCGCGCGAGTTCCTGCTGGCCGGGCCCGGTGTGTGGGTGCTCAAGACGGCACTGCACCTGAACCTGCTGCGATTGGAAACCGCGGGGTGGACACTGCCCGACGATCCCATGGACGTCAGCAGCTGGGGGAACCTCGACCAATCGAACTGGGCAGTGGTCGTGAAACCCGGTGACTTCGTCTCCGATACGTCGATGTGGACGATCTTCGGTTCCCGGTTCCGGAACTTTCACGAGGCCGCGGCAGGCACCTTGGAGACTGCGCAGCTGGCCGTTGTGACCCGGCGCTGGCTCCGCGGCGACCCGGAGCCGTGGCCGGGCGCCGACCTGCGGCACGGCTGCCTGGTGGTCGACATCGTCGACAAGTCCGGATTCTGGACCGGCACCAGCACCGGCGGAAACATGTGGGACGGCCTGCAGCACACCATGCAGGTGCTCGACAACACCCTGCTCGACTACAGCCCGGACGTGCTGCCCGATCTGAATGCGCCTGAGCTGTACAAGAATCCGGGATGGATGGGCACGCTGCCGTCGAATCCGTGGGTGGTGTACCGGCAGAACGAGCACACGGGTATCCAGACGTCGCAGTTCGTGGTCAATCCGTCGTCGGCGGTGCAGATCCTCACAGGCGGTCATTCGATGCCCGGCGTGAACGAGGCGATCTCCTCGGCGATCCAGTTCGTCGGTATGGTCACGGCCGGTGCACTCGGCGAGGTGCCGTTCGTCGGTCCCATCCTGGCGGGCGTCGCCAACGGTACGACCGCGGTGGTGGACACCATCGCGATGGCGTTGCTCTCCGACACGCTGTTGGCTTGGATGGAGTTCAAATCGCCGCAGCGGGAGAACAATTCGGGCTGGTCGCACTACTACGAGCATTTCGAGAACAGTGCCGATCGCGCGTACACACTCGGCTCGCTGCTCACCCTCGGTGAGGGCCTGTGGAAGACGCGACGCCACTTCACGCACAAGTTCACCGTCGCGAACGGCGAACCGTACTTGATCGGCGATCAGGGCCAGGGGCACTTCTTCCTCGGCGACCGCGTCGGTTCCACCGTCAAGGGCATGCCAGAGGGCTCGATCTATGTCGACCAGGTCACCGAGCTCGAGCTCGCATGGTCGCGCACGGCCAGTCCCGCCTGGCAGATCACCATCGGTTCGGACCGCGATCACGACATGCCGTTCGCCAAGTCCATGCGGGTGGTCGCCGACATCGTCGACGACATCCACGCTCTCGCCGTCCAGATGTAATCCCGGCCGAGCTCGCCGCACTGCGGGCTCGGGAGGGTCGAACAGGGCGGTCTCGCCAAATCTCATTTCTATTGCCGGAGAGAACTATGCCTATTCCCTTGCACGAGGACTGCGATCCCAACGATCCGTACGACGCGTTCGTGTGGGCCCTCGTCGGGTTGCCCGGCCCGCGCAACTCACCATTGCTGGTGCATCCAGACGTACTGCGGCAGTGGTCGAAACACCTCTGGGATCTCGGTTTTCGACACTACGCCGACGAGCAGACCAAGGAATACATCCCGCCTGCGCGTGGCGTCACCCATTGGCTCAACGGCGCGGGCCAGTGGGCCGAGAAGGGCGCGCCGCGGCCGCCGGAGACATCGGCCCCCGATGTGGCCCAGTTGACCCCGGACGAGCGGGCGCATCTGGTCGAGCAGTTGCGCGAGTCGGGTGAGCTCAAGCATCTGGTCGATCCGCGCGAGCTGGACCTCAACCACGCGCAGGTCGGCGATGCCGACAGCGTCGCGTCCGGTGGCGACCGATGACGAGTCCCGACAAGAAGATTCCTCCTGGCGCCTACACCGGGGGCTCGATCCGCAATCTGCAGAAGGTCACCTGGGCGTCGGCGCAGGCGTCGATCATGTCCAACGTCATGCAGTCCTTCGCAGGCGTGGACGCCATCGGCGCGAACCTGAACTCCGCGACCAACCGTGCGCTCAACGCGGCGACTTCGGCGCAGACCGATGCCTCCGACGCACAGTCGACAGCGAACGCGGCGCAGAACACGTCGGCATCCAACGCGGCGGCGATCGCCAATCTGCAAACCGACCGGACGCAGAGCGAGGTGGGCGGGGCGGCGGTCACCGACAGCTTCGAGACCTGGGACACCACGAAGTGGTCGGTCGCGAAGTGGGCGGAGGGAAGTTACACCGTCCCCGACATGGTCGTCGTCAACAACCAGGCGGGGATCGCAAAGAGCGGAAATACCGGTACGGGCGGCAATTTCGCACTGTACAAAACGCCGCTCATGACCGACTCGCAGTCGGTGTCATTGGTGCTGGGTCGCGCCAATCAGGCCGGATACTTCACCGGCAGCGGTGTCATCATCCGTGCGGCTGTCGACCTGTCGACTTTCGTACTGGTACAGGTCGGGACGAGCAAGCTCTCCCTCCAGCGCGCGACGATGGTCAATGGTCAGTTGACCGTGACGGTCTGGACCGAGAGGACGAATCTATCCCTGAGCACAGGGGATACGGTCACGGTCGCCGCGACGGGCTCGTCCTACGAGGTGCTCGTCAACGGCGTCAGCAGCCTCGGCTACCAGGACACGGCTGTCACGTCCCCGGTCGGCGCGGGCAATCGATGGGTCGGGCTCTTCAGCGCCTGCCATGTCAGCACGACCTGGTCGAGCACAACCCTGTACTTCGGCTTCGACCTCGAATCCTTCGCCGCGGCGGATACCTCGTCACCGCCTGTCGTCGGCACCGGCTGGTCGCTGTATCGCCAGAGCACGACGTCGGTCTCGCAAAGCGCGGGAAGTGTGCGTTACGGCAGCATCTTCGACACCGTGCGTCAGGCGAACAAGGTCAACGTCCTCAACCTGCCTTCGGGCCAGATCCAGATCACCAAACCCGGCTGGTACGTGATGAGTGTCGGCGCCCAATGGTCCCAGCCCTGTGGAACCGGATACAACTACAACGTCTCGTTGTGGTCCGCGCCGAGTCCCGAGGGGCAATGGAAGGTCGTTCGCAACAGCGGTGAAACCACCGGAGACGCGGTCTACCGCGTGTCGGGGACGTTCGTCGTTTTCGCAGGCGCGGGAAGTGTTTGGGCACCAGGCTATTACATTGCCGGCACCAACCAAATGTACGGCGATCCGTCCGGTACTCACACCTATTTCGACGGGACGCTCAGCTCCTTCTCCTGAGTCGAGTCCGCCTGCCGAAGCGCCTACCCGACTGCGGCGCGCCGCCGTGTGCGCGATCCGCATCGAATCGGCCGCAGCTAGGCCGAACCCCTGACCGAACCTGTCCAGCGAACTCCTGGACGAGGTCGAACAAAACAGAGGAATCCTATGAGCACACCGAACGATCCCGGATACCTGGGCTATCAGCCCACCCTCCAGCCGCTGAAACTGACCACCGGCGCCAGCTTCGTGCAGACCATTCAGCCCTCCGATGGAGCCGTATTTCCCGAGGGCACACAAGTTTCCATCGTGCTGACCGCGCCGGGAGGCACGTCGCTCGGCGCATGGTCGGCCATCGTCGGCTCGACCACCGCGACCTGGACCGTGCCCGCCGCGACCTGCGACGAGATCCCGACCAATTCGCGGTACACGATGCTGGTGACCTACCCCACTTCGCCGGCTACCACGTACGCCTGGTACGCGGGCAGCGTAATCCGCACCTAGATCCGAAGTCTCTCCCGGCCTTCGGGATTCGATGAATCTCTGTTTCCACCATATCGACAAGGAGCTCGACCATGGCTATCGCCGTCACCTCGACCAAGAACGCGCTGTGCACCGCCTACGCGAACATCGCCACCACCGTCTACGTCTCGGTCCACACCGCCGACCCGGGCACCAACGGCGCCAACGAGGCGTCCGGCGGGTCTCCCGCCTACAAGCGGGTCGCCACCACCTGGTCCGCCCCTGCCAACGGCCAGATCACCGGCAGCCAGGTCACCATCGACCTGCCCGCGGGCACCTACACCCACGCGGGTCTGTGGAGCGCCCTCAACGGCGGCACCTTCATCGACAAGGTCGCCATCGCCTCCACCACCCTCGGTGCCCAGGGCACGCTGCTCATCACCCCCACCTTCACCATGAGCTGACCGGCGCGAATCGGAGAGTTCGATGACACCACCAGGTCAAGTGATCACGGCGGCTCTGCCCGCACCGCCGACAGTGGCCCTTTCCGTTCCTGCGCCGTCGGCTGGCGCGGGGGTGCTGCCGAGGACACCGGTCACCGTCATCGACGGGGCGCGGGTCCCAGTCGTTCCCGCCTTCGTGTACGCGGCCTTCGGGGGCGTCGCCGGACCGGCCGCGCTGTCCACTCCGTCCGCGAGAGCAGCGGTTGCCTCCAGCGGAGCTGGTCTGCTGACGGCCGTGACGCGGTCGTCGCAATCGGTCGCCTCCGGTTTCGGTGACACCGCGTCCCCCACAGCGCGTGTGGTCATCGGTTCCGGTGGGTCTGTGGTGCTGAACGCGTGGTTCGACGCCGACACCCGTGCCGTCGCAGCCGATACCACCTTCGACGGTATCGGCGAGCTTTCGGCAGAAGCCGCGATGCACTGCGATGCGTTGCCGTCGTTCTACGCGTTGGGTACCGCCACGGCAGCTGTCTCCAGCACTTCTGGGTAGTCAGCCCCGACCCTGGGCGAATCGGGGCGGCGCTTGCCGCCTTAGGTGCCGCGCTCGACCGATGGTCGGGCGCGGCACTTCGTTTCCCGAGGTCTTCGTCCCCCGGCCTCGGCCGGCCCAGCGTGAGGGTCCTCGGAAATTGCCGCACCGGGGACGCGAATTATTGGATACCAATCGTTTCGAAGGAAGTCGCTGTGGCGGACCCTGCATTCAAATCGGCGAGACTGCCTGTGTCGCCATCGGCTACCCCAGCTATCCCGGCGTCGCCCGCCAGCAGCTCGGCGTTGCCCTCGGCGCCGGTAGCATTCATCGCGGGCAAATACATTCCCTTGGTGATGCCGTTCATTCGTGCGGATGCGACAGGCGGCGGTGCGCTGCTCGCGTCGGCCATCGCGTCGGTCTCCGCACAGGGAATCAGCAGTGCATCAGGACAATTGGTGGCGCAGTACACCCCGATCCAGTCCGGTGTCGTCGACTTCGAAAGCGGTGGTTCGGCGCATGCCCAAGTCGCGGTAGGTCTTTCGGCGAAGGTGCTCGTTTCCGCCGGGTTCGGTAGTGATGGCCGTGCGGCCGCAATCAACGCGATTGCGCGCGGCGCGGGCGAGCTGTCGGCCACCGTCGTGCCGCATTCCGGTGCGGTGTCGGCGTTCCACGGCACGGCCACCGCGACCGGAGTGCAAACCTTTCCCCCAGTAGCGGTTTCCGCCCCGTTGACAGGTGGTGGCAGCCTCGCGGCAACCGCTGTGCCCGGGTTCATGCCATCGGGAATGAACAAGAGCGGGAACCAGCCCGGTCCCAACACGCAGAACTCCTGGGTACAGGTGATCAACTGGACTGCCGACACCACGAACTACCCCGGCTCGGCCGTGGATACCAATGCCTTGGTGGCCCAGGGCGCCAAGGCGTCTGCCACTGTCGCTGCCAGCGTCGCCTGGACGTCGGGAAACTACCCGAGCTCGATCGCCGTGCGCCTCAAGCAGAACAGTGCGGTCATCGCCACCGGCACGACTGCCAATCCGGCTGTCGCGAATGCCACGGTCGCCGTCGCCGCGGGTGACCGCTTCACTGTCGAGGTCAGCGATGGCAGCGGATGGGCCCCATACTCCCAGGCCACGATCAACGCGGTGAATACCTACCTGCGGATCACCTGACCGGCCCGCTACCACTCACTGTCCTACTTCGGCATGCCGCAGTTCTCGTCCAAGCCTGCCGAATGACGCACCTGTGCGATCGCCGCAGTTTCGGCAGCCGACGTCTGCTCGGCGGAGCCGCCCCCTGATCAGAGGCGATGGGCCGTCTCCAATGACCGCGTCCAGATTCTGCCGGTCTGTCGGTAACGGTCACACCGGAGCTCGGCTCCCCGCCATCGTTCCACGTGCGGAACCGATAGCGGCGGGATCAGCTGGACCGAGAACGCCCGGAGTCGGTGGCATACCGACGAGCACGCCACTTTTCGGCTCGTCACAGGGCCGGTCAATCGTTCTTACCGCGTGATCATCAGGCCGAATTGCGCACTACAGCAGCCCATCTGAGAACGGCTGCCTCTCACAGCATTTCGAGTCGGATTCGGCGCGCCTGAAGCCTTTGAGGAGGCGATGAGCCGTGACAGATATCTACGGCCTGCCCGACACCACTGGCCGCAAGGAGGGCGATACGTGGACCACCACGCTGCCCGACGGGCGAACCGTAGTGAACACGATTCCTCCTGGAAACGGTAGTCAGACTGTCGACCAGGTCATTACCAATCCTGATGGCAGCAAGACGAACTCGCGGGTTGCGGGCAACGGACTGGGCGGGTGGCAACGGTGGAACGACGATTCCACCGGCACCTCCTCATATGCCGGCAAAGACACACAAAATGGCGAGGTCTACGGCCAGCACTTCAATCCAGGAACATCGACCTCGGGTGGGCCGAGTCACGAATTCGGAATGTCATCCGATTACAAGACCACGGCCACCGCCTCATATGACCAGCAGGGCAACAGGATCGGCACCGACATAGGTGTCGCGAACCAGAACGGCCTCTACGACAACGTTCACGTCGACAACTACGGCAACAAGACGTTCTCCGCTACCGCCCGAGACGAAAAAGGCGGGCTGGTGAGCACATTCACCGGTCAGATCGACAGCGACGGCTACGGCTGGAAGCTTGTGGGCGACAAGCCATGGCAGGTTTCCCCGGACAGTCAGGGCAAGCCGGTCCTAACACGCACGGAAGATACCGACAAAGGTGTGCATCTGTACCGCATGGACGAGAGCGGCAAGATCACCCACGAATTCCGCGGTAACAAGCCTGGTCAGTGGTACCGCGACACGATCGCCACCGATGCCGAAGGCAAGACGACGATCACCCGCCTGGATGTGCACCTCGGTGTCACTGTCTACGACACCGACGGCAACATCCTCGAAGGTGAACCCAAGGTCGCCCCTGGCACCATCGACACCCTGGGTATCGCCGATAAAGTCATCGACACCGTCTTCTTCTGGAACCCCATCGCCAAAGGCGGAAACAAGGCGGGCGTCCATGCACTCGTCGGGCTCGGCGCCATGGCCGGGTTGTGGGACGAAGTATCGGTGCCGCTGAATCTGCCGACGCAGGAGCAAGCCTTCGACGGCCTCGTCGATACCGGCAAGAACCTGGCGAAGGAATATCTCTACCTAAGTGGAACCTTCAAGGACGCCAACGGAAATCCGATCTACAGTCCCGACGGCAAGCTCGACCAGCAGCACGCAACACTGAACTTCTACCACGACCTGTCGATCGCCGTCATCGGCACCGACTGGAGCCAGTTTCCAGACAAACCCCTCGAAACACTCGGCACCGCCGCCTTCGGCATCGGAACCTTCCTTGTCCCAGGCCCAAAGGGCCTGAGTGCCCTCGGCAGAGGCGTCCGCGTCCCCGAAGGCCTCGGCGAAGCAGGAGTCCGTGCCGCCGTACCCGACCAGCCTTGGCCAAGTCTGGCGGGACGAAACGGCGCTACACCGGATCCAGTGCCGTTGGGCAAGCCGGACTCCGCGAATGAGATCGATAGCGGCCTGAGTGCGCCCCAGTCGTATCCCGGCGGCGGTGTGGTGGATCCCGCCGGTATAGCTGGGCCAACGATTGACGATCCCGGCCTCGTGCCGTCCAACTTCAAACCCCGGCCACGCCCCATGCTTCCTGAGCGCGCACCGGGTACACACGGGAGGCGTCCTCGGGGCGGCACGCCCAAGCCGCTGCGGCAGCAGCCCAAGCTCACTCAGCCTGAGGTAGAGGCCATGACTCCTCCTCGCGATCGGGATGGCATGGAGCCGGCGCACGATACTCCTTGGAGCGATTCTGCAGGGCAAACGCACCCGCCGAACACATTCGACCTCTCGAGGAATCCGAAAAGATCGCCTATCGGCGGTTTTATCGGTGACGCTCTTACCAGGGCCAGGCTGAAGCTGAACGGCTACGATATTATCGCAGCTGGCGAGGACGCCAAGATTCCGATTCCAGGAACGTGGCCGCCGAGATATTTCAAGCCAGATTTTATTGTGCGGGATCCTGTTGATGGCAAGCTTATCCTGATCGAATCGAAGTTCAATGATTCGACGTATGAACTCGGCCAGCTTTTCGGGTATCCGCAATATGCTCTCGGGGAACGGGTTCTTCAAATCGATGTTTCTGCGAACAAAACGATCGAAACCGCGCTACTCGACCGCCGCATCAACCCGAGTGATGCGGTGGTCAAAGGGGTCGAGACCTACCGATGGAATAAGGAATGGGTGCCATCGGATGAGGTTGTGTATCAGGCTGCCAATGATCCGGGGTTCGGTGACCTGATACGTGGGACGAAGAGTGATCCGCAATGGAGAGACTCGGCTCTGAGTGCGTACGCCGAATTGAATGGAGAGGCAGCCAAACGTGCCACAAACTCTGAAAACTGGGCGATGGCCTTCTACTACCAGTCGAGGAGGCAAGCTATCGAGTGGGCTCGGACGATGCCTGGCGACCAGCAATTCCTGCAAGATACGTTGCTTTCAGCATTTGTCCCGGAATTGGGGTTGTTGCTTCCCGATTTGCCGATTCCGATCTCTGGTCGAGCGACGCCGCACGACATCAGCTCACCCCTAGATCTCTCCGGGATGGCGCGATCGCAGGCCGCCCCGGCATATCTAGGACTGCAGGAAATGATGTCCGACCCGCATGTTGAATCCATCTCCCGGCCTTTTCGACGGCCATCAGTTTTTCGGGTACAGAATCAGTCGTTGTCAATAAACATAGACCTGTCGAGAGAGGGCGCCGTTGGTGACCATATCGAGTCGTCGAGAGTCCTGGCATACGGTGCGCATCTGCGGATCTGATCGGATCATGGGCAGCGCCCGCAGTGATCCAGGTCTGCTCTAGAGTGAACTCGACATCTGTACCAAGGAGGATGCAAGTGGGTGCTCGAGCCACGCTGATGACTCAATTCATCCAGAGGTTGACCGATCGGCTTGCAGGTGAGGGATTCGCTCCGGTTCCCCCGCTCGACGGTGAAGGCGAGGCCGAGCCCGGCACCCGGTCACCCGCATGGAGAAGAGTATGGTTCGCGGCTTCCGACAGTGGTATCCGTTGTATGACATCGGGGGTCATGGCCCATGTGGACTGCGGCAACCGGGGGGAACTTCGAATTGGTGGGCGCGCCTTCATAGTCGCTCAGGTCGTTGAAGAGGTGCTCGAGGCATGTCGGGATCTGAACTCCTCCGTTGGGGCATTCAGCGGAGGTGAGATCGATTCGATCCCATTCGGGTATTTTGATAATCCCCTCGATGCGTCTCGGAAAATTTCGCTGTCCCACGAGGTTGATCTCGATTACGCCGTGAATCAGTTCATGAGGTTCGTTCGTGGTCCAGTATACCGCTGGTTCGAACAGCGGAGTAGTGTGGATAAACTGTCAGTGCTGGCGAGAGCATCTCATCCAATGGATTTCGACAAAGTCAATCCGGAGCCGATGCGCCTTCGGGGCTGTGTCATTCTGAGTGTTCTCGCGGACAGGGTCGAAGACGCTGCGTCCCTTATGGGTTGGTACCTCGATCAAAGCCAGTTCCATGCTTGGGATTCCTTTGAACAGGCGGCGGCATTCGATGTCGCACTGGGGCAGCAGTTTCCAGGTTACGCGCGTGCGCGGGGGCGATGAACCGGGTTACTGCCGACCATACATAGGCTTGCTCTTCAGCCTTGAAACGCGCGTTCCGCACCGCGCGGTTGCCTCCGCCGGTTGTCGATGATTTGTGGAATAAACTCGCGGCCTCCAGCTGTCCGGACAGTGAGACTCCCGCTCGGGCATGTGTCCGAGTCGCTGGAGGGCTGGGCTCCACTCACTCATGTGCGCTAATCCAGTCCGTTGATTGCCGTTTGGTACTGAAGGGAAGTTCGTGAGCGTTAGCGAATATAATCGGATCGATCAAATCTTTGTGAGCCCCGAGGGCCGGCTCGTGTTGGCCATGTCCGAAGAACGACCCTATCGGCCCGAAGATTCGCACGTTTTAGATGAAGACTTCCGCAACAAGATCAACTCGTACATACATGCGGCCCGGTCGGGTCATGCGCACCATCTCGCGCGCGAAAACGGTGTCGAGAATGTCAACGGTATCGACATTGTTCTGTACAGTCGCACGCATCCATCTGCAGCTGTTCTTCGTTTGATTGGACGGGTGAACGATGAGCTTTCCACGGAGGGCATCCGAGCGGCATGGGAATCCATTGCTTCGGAAGACCTCGGTATCGAAGTAATTGAGAGAGCTCTGGTCGACGAGTCCGTCCGGCTGATGGGGTCCGAATGGAAGATCGCACTGATGTGGGTGACTCTGATGGGGCGAGATGGAGCAGCCGGTATTCAAGTCGAGCGTCACGACGGTTCGATTGTCAATGTTCAAGCTTCCGAAGGCTTGTTGGCGCTGCTCTCCGAACACAAGCGTGCTTTCTCCGATTCCCGGCTCGGCACCTGGATCAGCGGACAAATCCTGATCAATGGTGAGGACATCTACAGATCGCAATTTTCCAACTCGGACGTTCCGGAGTGGATGCCACAGCCGACGGACGACAATCTGCGCGAGGAGTTGGCGATGTACCCGCGGGAAGCAGGTGAAGTGCCGGTGTGGGTCAGGGAGCGCATCGGTAGTGCTCAGGGTTGATCCCCCCGCCACACCGCGCACCGATCTTCGGTTGAAAAATTCATTTATCGACCAGGATTTCTTCAACTGCCTGGATTGGATGGGGTTCGGCTCGCTGTCGAGGCCGCAAACATGGCGCTCGTCTACTCCGTCCAGGATATCGAGGCGACCGACAGCGGAGTCGAAAGAGCTCCGTTGGCTACGGTTGGTCGACGTGGATCTACGGTCTGTATGACGCCACCATCACAGTACGATGCAACTTCGCGGCGCTGAGGGTGTCCCTGGTCGGCGACGACGGTGCTGCGGGTGTGCAAGTCGAGCGGGCCGATGGGTCGTTGGACAACCTGCACCTATCAAAATTGTTGTTGGACTTGCAGACCGAACACAAGCGGGTGTCCTGCGAGGCGGGCGGCGGCACGTGGCTGGGGCGCGCAGCTTCCGGACTGGATCGCTCGACAACTCGGGTGAGGTGTCCGGTCAACGTCACCGGCGGCCCAGCTGATGGACCCGTAGGACAATCCGTCGCGGCCGACCACATCCGGCTGGGTCATGCAGGTCGAAAGCTGTTGTAGTACAGCTGTCTTCGAAGCCAGCCGTACGGTTCGATTTGTAGTCGATCACGACATACCACCCATTGCGCAACGTCACAGCCGCGAACTGCGAAGACTCGGGGATGTGGCGCTGAGCGAATCGTGTCGTCTGCTGTTTTCCGGCCACGCCTCGACCAGGGGGAGCCGGATCGGCACCGTGATCGGTTGCACCGAATGTGCCTGTTCCTCGGGCTCCGGGTGAATTGGCCGCGCCGTCGCATATCCCTCAACTCGGCCGCTCGAAGGCTGCCGACGCATCACGAACCAATTGTCTCCGCGGCGAACCGCGGAGAGAGGTCAGCGGCCTCGAGCCGGCCGACCGTGAGAGAAGTCCCGGGCGGGCATCGCCCAGGGCGACATCTACGACTTCAGCGGCATGGCCCCGAAGCACCGCCATTTGCGGTGGAACGGGTGCGCCGACGAAGCACCACGCGCGACCGCGCGGTGGTGAGTTCGGCAGGGAGCGTTTCGCACCTGCCCTGATCATGGGAGTTGTTCCATGACAAGAATTGTTCGCATCCTCATTATCCCGAACACCGAGTGGAGCAGCATCGAGGTGCCCGCGGGTGGCGAGCTCGTGTGGGCCGAGCCGGGCGGCGGGGTCGTCGTTGGTGGTGGTGGCGGCGGTGTTCCGAGCGGCATCGCCACCTATTGGCGTACCGAGGACTTCACGTTCGGTGTCGAGCGGTATCTGATCCGCGAGGGTTCGCGGACCAATCCGACGTCGCCGGGAAGCGAACCCAGTGAGTTCGAATACGTCGAATCCGGTCTCCAGGGCGCGATCCCGTTCATGAACACCAACTACCTCCTGTGGTGGAAGAAGAGCATGTACGACGCCTTCCCGCCGAACTCGGGCTCGTAGCGAGCATGCCGCGAAGGCGTCGGCGTGCTGGGTCGCCGACGCCTTCGCGGGCGCGAATATCGCGCTCGCACAGCAATTTCGATTGGAAAGGCAGGACGGCCATGGCATGGACCGGCGATCCCGTCTGGTTGGCGGATGTTCTCCGCGAGGAGGGCTTGCGAGTCGTCGAATTTCCCGGCTGGCGCGAGCGCGGGCACGGCGATTTCGGCGAGATCTGGGGCGTCATCGCTCATCACACCGGCGGTTCCAACACGCCGTCGACCGAAATCGCCTACGGGTTCGCGCATTTGGAGGGGCCGTTGTCGCAATTGCACCTCGACAGGGACGGCACCGTCACGGTCGTCGCCGCGGGTGTGGCCTGGCATGCCGGGGTCGGGCGCTGGCCGGGGCTGCCCGAGGACGACGCGAACTTCCACACCATCGGCATCGAAGCCGTGAACAACGGCACCGAGGGCTGGTCGCGCGAGCAATACGACGCGTATGTGGGCTGCTGCGCGGCGATTCTGCGTCGGCTAGGCCACGGGGCTGATCGGGTGATCGGCCACAAGGAATGGGCCGGATCCAAACAAGGCAAGTGGGATCCCGGCGGTATGGATATGGACCAATTCCGCGCCGATGTCGCGGAAAGATTGAAAGGCGATGTGCTGTTGGCACTTTCCGATTTGGAGCAGCGCGAGTTGCTCGACAAGCTGCGCCGGGTGCACTTCGAGCTCACGTACGGATTCCAGTCTCGGGTGGCCGATTCCGAGTACCGGGACACGGTGGCCGGCTATGTGCTCAATTCCGACGCCGCCGACTACCGCAACGAGCAGCGTCTGAAGGCGCTCGAACTCAAGATCGACCGCCTGCTCGACGCCATGGAAGGAAAAATCTGATGTCCGTCACCAAACTTCCCGAGCCCGCGCTGATCCGCTCGGTGCTCGTCGCGATCACCGGAGTGATCGCCTTCGTCGTCGGCCATCGGATCGATATCTCGTGGATCGAGTCGGTACTGACGATCTACAGCCTGCTCACTCCCGTGATCGCGGGCGCGGTCATTCGACCTGCGGTCACGCCGGTCGGGCGGCAGGACGGCGGACGATGAATGGCGCAGAGCTGGTTGAGTCCGGAATTCGTGCAGGCATTCGGCGCCGCCGCGGCCACGGTGATCGGCGCCGTCACCGCCTGGCAGGCGCGTGAAGTCGCGAAACTGCGTGCGCGGATCGAGACTCTGGAGAGCCAGGCGGTCGACGACAAGAAGCGCTTCCGCGACGCGATCCGCCTGATCCGCGCCCTCCAACAGCACATCGACGAGCTGCGCGGCTTCCTGCGCGTGCACGTTCCCGGACAGGAACCTCCGGCGGCCCGCTACGAGATCCCACCTTCGTTGCAAGAGGAACTCTGAGCGGCCGCCGGGCCGCTGGGGCAGCCCCGTCTCCCGGGTGGGAGGCGGGGCGTTTTGTCATTCCCAGGCGGGGAAGCCGGGGCGAAGCCCACCTCGGACACCGGTTCCTCGGAGTCGACGACCAAGCTGCTGGAGAGCCTCATCACCGGTTCGGCGAACCTCGACCTGACGAAGTGAGCGAATAGCTCGACTACGCCCCGCCTCATCGAGGCGGGGCATTTTTTCGTTTCGGGGAAGCTGAAACACTACTCGCGATACCGCTCTGAACAACCCATCGAATCAGCGGGATCGAATATCCGCACCTACGAAATCACTTCTGCGCGGAAGCATTTGCCGAACAGCTGGCAATCGGCGTGGAGTCGATGTCACGTCAGGTCCGCCATCGCCGCACTTCAGCGCGGAAATCCAGGCAGGGGCACCCGAGTCTCGGTTCACGCGTCCGAACCCCGGAAGGTGAACTACTCGTAACTGAGCATTTGCGATGCGTTCATCGTCGCGTCGTGGCCCGCAAATCTTGCGTGATAGACATAGCCGCGTCGGCCGCAGTGTGTTGCCGACGAGAGCTTTCGAGGAAGAGAAGAATTCCATGAGCAAGATTCGCGTGCTCGGCATCGCTGTGGTCGCCGCCGGTATCGTCCTTGGTGGTTCCGGTGTGGCGTCGGCGGAGACCCCGACCGGTTCGGCCGCCGGTTCGTCCAACTTCGCCACCGGCCTGACCAACCTGCTGGCGACCGGTTCGGGCGGTGTGAAGCCGCTGCCGACCTCGGGTGAGGCTCCGACCGGTTCGGCTGCCGGTTCTTCGAACTTCGCGACCGGCCTGTCCCGGCTGCTGACCACCGGCTCCGGCGGTGTGAAGCCGCTTCCGGTCGCGGACGGCTACGTCAACCCCTGGCTGGACGGCTGGAGCGCCGGTTCCTCCAACCTGCTCGTCGGCCTCGGCAACCTGATCGGCACCGGTTCCAGCGGTCGCTAGTCGCTGCCTTCTCGGAGTCGGCGCGGCAGGACCCCGACCGCGGCGGGCAGATTCGGCTGGGCAACTGGCCGCGCGAAATCGACTGCGCCGCAGGCAGTCACGCGAGCGTTTCCCTGTGACGAGAGCGGCTCGGGAAAACCCGGGCCGCTCTCGCCGTTTCGGTCCCTTACAGCGGCGTCTTCATGAGCACCACGTTGTACTGCGTGTGCACCGTCAGCAGAAAGTACAGATCCGACCCGGTCTGATACGGGAAGATCATCGGCGCGTACGCGGTCGGCAGCGACGGGGCCTCGATCAGCACCCGCGGCGCGCTCCATGGGCCCTGCGGCGACGAAGCCGTCCGCAGCACAACGGAATTCGCCGGATCCGTGGTGAGCATGACGAATTGTCCGAGGTGGTCGTTCCACATCACCGAAAGCTCGGCCACGCCGTCCACGATCGGCGCCGAGGCGATGGGATCGTTCGGCTTCCACGCGCCGCCGTCCCAGTACTCGTAGGAGTCGATATCGGCGATATCGGCTTCCCTTGTTCGCGAGACGAACCCGGGGTTGTTGCGGCCCGCGGCGGTGCCGTAGCGGTAGACGTAGCCGCCGTGCTTCAGGAAGGCGTTCTGCTGGAAGCGCTCGTGCCCGTCCACATTCGCGCGGCGGGTGTTGGTGAGCGGCGCCCAGGTCTGACCGCCGTCACGGGAGGCGGCGAGGGTGGAGAAATTGGTGTTCCACTTGCCGTGATCACCCCACTCTCGCACCGACATCAGGCTCATGTACTGCACGCCGCCCACCGAAATGCCCGCTGTCGGGATGAGACTGATCTCGATGCCGGGAATCTTGGGGCTGGGCAGCGGATTCGGGACGACGCTGTCGAAGAAGATGCCACGGGACGGATCCTTGGTTGTGCTACGGAACAGCACGTTCGAGGTCCAGGCCCACATGCTGCCCGCGAGCAGGTTCGGGATTCCGAGCCCGGCGCTGTCGCCGAAGGCGGTGATCATCCGGCCGCTGCCGTCGTCCCACATGATGCCGAGGTCGGTGCCGAGCAAGTTCACGTTCTGCGTGCGGTTCGGGCTGTCCATGCCGGTCATCTGGAAGACCGCCTTGGTCGGGCCGGGCAGCTGCGGTAGTCCACGCCAGCCGTTGAGCACCGGAATGGGATTCACGTTGTTCGGGTCGGCGGCGGCGGGGCCTGCAAGCACGACCGTGCAGGCCGCGGCGATGGCCCCGGCTTTGGCGAGTGCGGACAGCGATCGGTTCATCCGGACGGATCCCTTCTGTGGCGCGGTCTGCCTCGAACATTGTGCATGCCCGATCTGGTTTCGGGCGTGAATGACGTTGTGTGACCCGACACGTCCCTGACGCGAAAGAGCGGCCCGGACGAATCCGGGCCGCTCTCGCGGTGTTTCGACGGTGTCGGCGAGACCTTAGAAGGCGGCCTCGTCCAGCTCCATGATGTCGTTGTCCAGGTTGGCCAGGACGGCGCGGGTGGCGGTCAGCTCGGGCAGGACGTTGCGCGCGAAGAACTGCGCGACACCGATCTTGCCGTTGTAGAAGGCCACATCCGAGCCGGCGGCGCCCGCGTCGAGCGCCGCGATGGCGACCTCGGCCTGGCGCAGCAGCTGCCAACCGATGAGCAGATCACCGACGGCGAGCAGGAAGCGCACCGAACCGAGGCCGACCTTGTACAGCTCGGCCGGCTGCTCCTGAGCGCCCATCAGGTGGCCGGTCAGGGTGGCCGCCATGGCCTGGACGTCCTCGAGCGCGGTGGCAAGCAGCTTGCGCTCGCCCTTCAGGCGGCCGTTGCCCGCCTCCGAGTCGATGAACTTCTGCACCTGGCCCGCCACGTGAGCCAGCGCGACACCGCGGTCACGAGCGATCTTGCGGAAGAAGAAGTCCTGCGCCTGGATGGCGGTGGTGCCCTCGTACAGCGAGTCGATCTTCGCGTCGCGGATGTACTGCTCGACCGGGTAGTCCTGCAGGAAGCCGGAGCCACCGAAGGTCTGCAGCGATTCGGTCAGGTACTGGTAGGCCCGCTCGGAACCGACACCCTTGACGATCGGCAGCAGCAGGTCGTTGACCCGGAAGGCCACGTCCGCGTCGGCGCCGGAGACCAGGTTCGCCACGTCGGCGTTCTGGTGCGCGGCGGTGTAGAGGTAGATGGCGCGCAGGCCCTCGGCGTACGCCTTCTGCAGGGCCAGCGAACGACGCACGTCCGGGTGGTGGGTGATGGTGACGCGCGGCGCCGCCTTGTCGGTCATCTGGGTCAGGTCCGCACCCTGCACGCGCTGCTTGGCGTAGTCGAGGGCGTTCAGGTAACCGGTCGACAGGGTCGCGATGGCCTTGGTGCCGACCATCATGCGGGCGTTCTCGATGACGTCGAACATCTGCGCGATGCCGTTGTGCACCTCGCCGACCAGCCAGCCCTTGGCGGGCACGCCGTGGCCGCCGAAGGTGACCTCACAGGTGGCCGAGACCTTGATGCCCATCTTGTGCTCGACGTTGGTGACGAACACACCGTTGCGGTCACCCAGGGTCTGGGTCTCGAAGTCGAAGTGGTACTTCGGCACGTAGAACAGCGACAGGCCCTTGGTGCCCGGGCCTGCGCCCTCGGGGCGAGCCAGCACCAGGTGCATGATGTTCTCGAACAGGTCGTCGGAGTCACCCGAGGTGATGAAGCGCTTGACGCCCTCGATGTGCCAGGTGCCGTCTTCCTGCTTGATCGCCTTGGTGCGGCCCGCGCCGACGTCGGAGCCGGCGTCCGGCTCGGTCAGCACCATGGTGGCGCCCCAGTTGCGCTCGGCGATGATCTGGGCCCACTTCTTCTGCTCGTCGGTGCCGTTGTTGTAGAACACCTGCGCGAAGCCCGGGCCCGCGCCGTACATCTGAGCGGGCGGGTTGGCGCCGAGGATCATTTCGCTCAGTGCCCAGACGACGCTGGCGGGCGCGCCGAGGCCGCCCAGCTCCTCGCGGACGCCGACCTTCATCCACTCACCCTCTTCGAGGGCGCGGTAGGACTTCTTGAACGCTTCCGGCAGGGTGACGACGTGAGTCTCGGGGTCGAAGGTCGGCGGGTTGCGGTCGCCCTCGACGAACGACTCGGCCAGCGGACCCTCGGCCAGGCGACGCACCTCGTTGAGCATCTCCTTGACGGTGTCGCTGTCCAGGTCGCCGTAGGCGCCCGCGTCGAGCAGGGTGCCGAGTCCGAGGACCTCGAAGAGGTTGAACTCCAGGTCGCGGACGTTGCTCTTGTAGTGACCCATTGTCTGTACTCACTCTCCGTTGAGTTGGTGCGGTCGGTTTGGTTGCCGTTCCCGCCCGTTGTCGTCACCGGGTAGTCTTCCGGTTTTCCGCATGCTACTCGCGGGTAACTTATGCGCCATATTACCGGTCGGTAAGGGGCAGGCAAAGACGGCGGCGGCCAATGTGACGCGATAAACAGCCCCTGAGCGCGGCATCTGTGCTCTCCGCCCGGCGGCGGCTACGGTGAGGTGTGCAGATCGAGACGAGCGCGGGTCCCGCCGAGATCGAGCTCGACCGGCCGCGCAAGCCGCCGTTCCTGCTGCTGCTCACGCACGGCGCAGGCGGCGGGGTCGAGGCGAAAGATCTTTTGGTCGTTCGCGATTCGGCGCTGGAGTTGGGCGGCGCAGTGGCCAGGGTAGCGCAGCCCTATCGCGTCGCAGGGCGGAGGGCGCCCGGCTCGGCGGACAAACAGGATGCAGCCTGGCTGGAGATCGTGGCGGCTTTGCGGAAGAAAGTTCGCGGCGTCCCTGTCATCCTCGGCGGGCGCAGCAACGGGGCGCGGGTCGCCTGCCGCACGGCGGTCGCGGCGCGGGCGCGAGGCGTGATCGCGCTCTCTTTTCCACTGCATCCGCCGGGTAAGCCGGAGAAATCGCGGCGCGAGGAGTTGCTCGCGCCGGGTGACATCGAAGTCGTGGTGATCAACGGGGCGAGCGACCCGTTCGGCGTGCCCGACGCGGCCGACGCCGCCGAGGTTCGCGTGATCCCCGGCCAGCCGCATTCGTTCCGCGCCGGATTCGACACCATCGCGGCGACCGTGCAGCCGTGGTTGCGGCGCTGGTCGGAGTAGGTGCGTCGGTCGTTGGGGGCGGCCGGTCGATCACGGTCGATGTGACGCTGCGCCGGATCAGGAGGAGGCGTCGGTTTCCAGGGGTTCCGGTGCGGGTTTGGTCGCGATGACCAGCGCGTCGATCGCGTCGCGGCCCTCCGTGGGGCGCAGCACTCGGTCCGCGATGTGGATATCGAGGCCCGACTCCGAACCGAGGTCGGCGACGATGTCGTCGGGGGTGAAGAGGATCGAGGGGTCCTGCGGTCCGCCGAAGCCCTCCGTCAGGTTCAGTGTGTCGTGCCCGAGGACGAGCAACGTGCCCGCCGGTGCGAGCAGCTCCGCGGCCCGGCGCACCACGGCGCGGCGCTGTGCGGCGGGCAGATGCAGGAAGACCATCAGCACCAGCTCGTAGGGTCCGGTGATCCCGGCGGCGTCGAGATCGGTGACGTCGGCGCACTGCCAGGTGATTCGTACGCGCACCGACCGGGACAGCCGCGTGGCCACGGTCCGCCCCTTGTCGATGCCGACTTGCGAATAGTCGACCGCATGCACCTGCCAGCCGTGCGTGGCCAGCCAGACGGCGTTGCGGCCCTCGCCGCAGGCCAGGTCGAGCGCCCGCGGCAGGCCGGGTTCCTCGCCGTCGGCGGTGTCGGGCCGCAGCGGTGCGCGCCGGTCCAGCCCGTAGACGTGCTCCACCACGGTGCTGTTCGGCGGTGCGCCCCAGACCAATTCACTCTGCGCGTAGCGCGCGTCCCAATCGGCCGCATCCATACCGGCGAGTCTAGGAACCGTTGCGTTCGGGCAAACGGTCGGCACTGTGCTGGAGTGCGTCGGAGGCGCGGTGTCGGAGTGCACCCGAGTGTCGTGCCCGAGCGCAACGCACCGCGCCCCGTGCTCACTCGGAGACCATGGGAAGCCACTGCACGGGCGACGTTTCCCGGATGTGCACGAGGACGTCGAACGCCCCCGTCAGCGACGGGACGGTGAGGTGCGCTTCGGCGTCCTTGCTCGGGTCGTAGATCCCGCTGATGGTGCGCAGCTCGGCCGGCGCGCGACGCCACGAGTCCACCGATTCCGTTGCCGCCGTGCGCAAGTCGACGAAGAACGCGGCCAGGTCGACCTCGCCGAGCGCCGCGTCGACCAGCTCCGGTCGCGGCCGCGGCGCCTGAGCCATGCCGAGGTCACCGTGGTGGAAGCCGATGGCCACCGCGACGTAGTCCGTGCCGAAGTGGTCGCGCAGGTGGGAGCCCGTTCCGCGGAACTCGCCCGCGGCCGAGCCGACGCCCAGCGCCTGGGCACTGACGTGGGCGATGCCGTCCCAGTACGCGATCTTCACACCGGTCGCTCGCTGCCATTCGATGACGCGTTCGGCGGAAGGCCGTTCGTCGCGGGCGAAGCCGCCCTGCCCAGCGACGCTCTGCTCGTGGAAGTCGGCGATCAGCCGCGCGTGGGCGCGGGCCTGACGGTGCTCCGCGGTGTCGGGCAGTCCGTCGAGCAGGGCCAGCGCGTCGCGAGCGTGCTCGGCGAACGGGCGTCCGGGGTGGATGCCCTGGTGGCGCTGGACGTGCTCGTCGATTCGGTGCGCGGTGCGGATCGGGTTCAGATGGGATTCGGCGTGCGCCAGCCGGTCCGGCGCGGCCTGGCGCAGGTAGTCCAGCACCGCGTCGTAGTCGGAGGGTTCGGCGCGCGGCGGTTCGACGCCGAAGACGCGGATCGGGTCGTCCGGGTGCCGCTCGTTGAACAGCCGGATCCAGGCCAGCGTTTCCACCATCTCGGTGGTCCGCAGCGGTCGCCACGCTTCGGCCAGCGCGGCTTCCGGATCGCCCGCCCCGGTGCGGACGTACTCGTCGATGCGCTCGCCGGAGCGCGCGCTGTCCTGAATCGCGAGCCCGCGGAAGCCGTGCCCGCCGACCAGGGCGCGGAAGAGTCGTTCCCGCAGGCCGTAGGTCTGCCGCGAGAACCTGGTCGACTCGCCGAGCCCGACGATCGTCGCCGATCCGAGCGTCTCGACGAGCTCGTCGAGATCCTTTCCCGCGTAGTCCGGCTCGGTGTCGGCCACGGGGCGCGCGGCGGCGCGTAGCCATGCCGTCACTTCGGTGGACGGGCGGGCGATGCTGGATGTAGAAGTCACTGTTCCTCCTGGGTCGGTCGCGTGCTGCGGCCAGCCTCGTACATCAAGCAATGTTGAGGTCAAGCGCTCCGGAAAAGAAAGCGGGCGCCCGCAGGCGAGCCCGTTACAGCGTGGTACGCATCAACACCACGTTGTACTGGCTGTGCACTGTTGTGAGGAAGTACAGGTCGCGCCCGGTCTGGAATGGGAAGATCGAGGGCGCGTAAGCCGTCGGCAGTTCCCTGGCGTCGATCAGGACTTCCGGATCGCTCCACGGACCCACGGGCGAGGAGGCTCGCCGCATCACGACCGAGTTGAACCGGTCCGTCGTCAGCGAGACGAATTGGCCCAGATAGTCGTTCCACATGACCGACAGTTCGCTGACGCCCCACATGATCGGGGCCGCGGCATTGACGTCGTTCTTGCGCCAGCCCTCGCCGTCCCAGTACTCGTACTCGCCCAAGTTCTGGATGTCGTGCTCGCGCACCCGCGCGACGTAGGCGGTGTTGTCGCGCCCGGAGGGGGTGCCGTACTCGTAGAGGTATCCGCCGCTCTTCAGGAAGGCGTTCATCTGAAAGTTGGCGTCGCCGCCCTCGTTCGGGCGCCGGGTGTGCCCGAGATCCGCCCAGGTCTCCCCGTTGTCGGCGGAGGCGGCCAGGCCCGAGTAGTTGGTGGTCCACTCGCCGACGTTGTCCCAGGTCTTCACCGACATCATGCTCATGTACTGCACGCCGTCGACCGAGATGCCCGCGGTGGGAATGCGGCTGATTTCCAGGAACGGAATCTTCGGGCTCGGAATGAGATCGCGCGCCTGCCCGAAGACATCGCGCACCACGCTGTCGAAATAGATGCCGTTGGCGGGGTCCTTGGTGTTGCTGCGGACCAGGATGTTGCTGCGCCACGCCCACATACTGCCCGCGAGCAGGTTGGGGAAGCCGAGTCCGGCGGTGTCGCCGAACGCGGTCAGCATCTCGCCATGGCCGTTGTCCCACATGATGCCCAGATCGGTGCCGAGCACGTTGTAGGTCTGGGTGTTGTTGGGGCTCGCCATGCCGGTCGCCTGGAACACCGCTCGGCTGCGACCGGCCAGATTCGGCAGACCGGTAGTGCCATTGAGTACCGGAATCGGGTTGATCGCGTTTGGGTTTGCCGTGGCGGGGGTAGTAGCCGTGAGAAGCAAGGCCGTGCCACCCGCCACAGTCGAAAGCAGGATTTTTGCGGTCTTGTTCAAAGTCGTTGGGCCCTCCGGGTCTCGCCGAAACAGGCCTCGATACACCACCCCCCCGATTGTGTCCCGAAGCACATTTCGAATGGCTGGCAAATCGACGGAAATGCTAGCAGTCGAACCGGGGAAATTGGGGGCTTGCGATCTTGTCCCTACGAAATGAAGTCCTCTTTGTGTGATCCTCCATCTCGTTTCGCGGCCAGGCGCAGGATCAGCGGCAGTTGTGTGGCGCGTTCGATTCTGAAGGTGCGCCTGGCCGATGCGTGCCAGGACCGCTCGAACAGCCGCTTGGCGCCGGCGACGGCGTGCGGCGAGCGAGACGCGATGCGATCGGCGAGTTTCTCGGCGGCCCCCATCGGGTCGTCGGTCACTTCGGTGACCAGGCCGATGCGTTCGGCGTAGGCGGCGTCGACGACGTCGGCGGTCATGGTCAGTAGCAGTGCTTTATCGATGCCGATCAATCGCGACAGCGTGGCCGCGCCGGTCATATCGGGGACCAGGCCGTGCTTGGCCTCCATGACGGAGAACTCCGCGTCGGGTGTCGCGAAGCGGATATCGGCGGCCAGCGCGATCTGGAGTCCGCCGCCGAAACAGCGGCCGTGCACCGCGGCGATGACCGGGACCTGCAACCGCCGCCATGCCCAGCAGGCCTCCTGGAAGGTGTTGGTGCCGCGCCACGGCAGCGGCACGAAGTTCAGTGCACCCGCGAGCGGGTCGCGGGTCGCCTTGGCGACATCCAGGCCGCTGCTGAAGCTGGGGCCGTTGCCGGACAGGATCACCGCGCGCACGTCCTTGCGCTTCGCGACGGTGTGCGCGGCGTCGACCAGGTCGCCGAGCATCTCGATGGTCAGGCCGTTGTGCTTGTCCGGGCGGTCCAGGGTGACGTAAGCGCGGTCGCCGTCGAACCGCAGCGCGATAGGGGATCCCATGCCCGGATCTTACTCTCGAGTCAGTTCTTGTCCATGGGCTATTGCCCTGGTCGGAGCGGTCTGCTTCAATCGAACCAAATTACCGTCAATGTTGACGGTAATTTGATCGGAGCGGAGGGAAAATGCTGCCAGCCGGAATGGATCCGCGAACGCCGGTGCTCGTCGGCGTCGGGCAGGTGGTGCACCGAACCGGCGAGCCGGGACTGCCCGGCCCCGTCGAACTCGCCACCGAATCGCTGCGCCGCGCGGGGGCGGACAGCGGCTCAGGGGCCCGGCTGCTGCGGGCGGCCGATCTGGTGGCCGCGGTCGCCCCGGTCAGCAAGCCGTACCCGGATCTCGGCGCGCTGGTGGCCGCCGAGCTGGGAGCCGCGCCGAAGCGCACGATGCAGTCCGTGCGATTCGGCGGCGACGCGCCGCAGCGGTTGCTCAACACGGTCGCGCAGGCCATCGCCGACGGAAAGTCCGAGATCGCCCTCATCACCGGGGCGGAGTCCGTGGCCTCCTGGACCGCGGCGATTCGCGCGGGCGCCGGGCCCGAATGGCCCGAGCAGCCGGAGGATGCCGCGCCCACCGAGCTGATCGGTTCGGACAAGGCGCCCAACTCCGAGATGGAGACCGCGGCCGGGCTGTGGGGCCCGGTCTACTTCTACGCGCTGATGGAAACCGCGCTGCGCGGCAGGCTCGGCCTGAGCGAGGCCGAGCACCGCGAGCGTATCGGCGGGCTGTGGTCGCGGCTGTCGTCGGTCGCCGCGGACAACCCGTACGCGTGGCTGCCCAAGGCTCAGTCGGCTGTGGATCTGGCGACGCCCTCCTCGAACAACCGGCTGGTGTCGACCCCGTACCCGAAGCTGCTCGTCGCGAACCTCGCGGTGGATCTCGGCGCGGGCCTGATCGTGTGCAGCGCGGCCGCCGCCGACGCCGCCGGGGTGCCGCGCGACCGATGGGTCTTCCCGCACGGCGGCGCGACGGCCACGGACGTCTGGTTCGTCTCCGAGCGCGCCGACATGAGCGTCTCGCCCGCGATCGCGGCGGCGGGTGAGTCCGCGCTCGGCGCGGCGGGTATCGGCATCGACGATGTCGCCCACATCGACCTGTACTCCTGCTTCCCGGTCGCGGTGCAGGTCGCGGCGGAGGCGCTCGGCCTGCCGATCGACGATCCCGCGCGGCCGCTCTCGGTCACCGGTGGTCTGACCTTCGCAGGCGGGCCGGGCAACAACTACGCCACCCACTCGATCGCCACCCTCGCCGCGCGACTGCGTGCGGACCCCGATTCCTATGGCCTGGCTACCGCGCTCGGCTGGTACATCACCAAACACGGCGTCGGCGTCTACTCGGCGCGCCCGCCCGCCAAGCTCTTTCGCGCGGCCGAGGTCGTGGCCCCCACCGCGCGTCGCGACACCGCGCCCGGCTACACCGGCCCGGCGACCGTCGAGGCCTACACCGTCGCCTATCGCAAGGGGCCCGCGCCGGAGCACGCCGACGAACCCGAGGCGGTGGTGATCAGCGCGCTGAACGCGGCTGGTGCACGCATACTGGTTCGGGTTTCCGACGCCGAGACCATCGCGGCGTTCACCGACGGCGACCCGCTCGGCGCGACCGCCGAGATCACCGCCGCCGACCAGCTCACCCTGCGCACCGAGAGGACCCCCCGATGACCGATCAGGTACTCGTCGAACGCCGCGACGCGATCACGCTGCTGACCGTCAACCGCCCCGAGGCACGCAACGCCATCGATCTCGCCACCGCACAGGCCATCGAGGCGGCCGTCGACGCCTTCGAGGACGACGCCGACGCGCGCGTGCTCGTGCTCACCGGCGCGGGCGGAACCTTCAGCGCGGGAATGGATCTCGTCGCAGCCTCGAAAGGCGAGATGCCGATTACGCAGCGGCGGGGTCCGCTCGGCATCACCGCGAAACCGCCCGCCAAGCCGATGATCTCGGCCGTCGAGGGTTTCGCGCTCGCGGGTGGCTTCGAGCTGGCGCTATCCGGCGACCTGATCGTCGCGGCGCGCGACGCCCAATTCGGAATCCCCGAGGTGAAGCGCGGATTGGTGGCCGCGGGCGGCGGCGTGCTGCGGCTGACCCAGCGCCTGCCGCGGCCCATCGCGGCCGAGCTGGCGTTGACCGGTGGACGCATCGGCGCCGAGCGGCTCTACCAGCTCGGCCTGGTCAACCGGGTCACCGAACCGGGCGCCGCGCTGGCGAGCGCGTTGGAACTGGCCGCCGAAATCGTCGCGGCCGCACCGCTTTCGGTCGCGGCGAGCAAGCGCATTATCGACGAGTCGCCGGACTGGTCGGTGGCCGAGTCCTTCGCCAAGCAGGGCGAGATCGCGCTGCCCGCGCTGTTCTCCAAGGACGCCGCCGAGGGTGCGCTTGCGTTCGCGCAGAAGCGCGAGCCGCAGTGGCAGGGGCGCTGACCCGATGCCGGAACGCGTCCGGGAGACGCAGGCGCAGCGCCGCGCGCGAATGCGCACGCGGCTCCTGGACGCGGCGATCGACAGCCTGGTCGAGGTCGGCTACGCGGGGACGACGACGCTCGAGGTGCAGAACCGCGCCGGCGTCCCGCGCGGCACGTTGCAGCACCATTTCCCGACCAAACCGGATCTGCTCGCCGGGGCGGTCGAGCATCTGGCCGCGCGCCGATTGGAGCGGCTGACAACGGAATTCGCGGCGATCCCGGAGGACGCCGACCGGCTGGCGACCGCGGTCGATCTCACCATGCGCATGTTCAGCGGTGCGTCTTTCCTTGCCGCGCTGGAGATCTGGGTCGGCGCGCGCACCGATCAGGAGCTGCGCGCCGCCTTCCTGCCGCTGGAGCAACGCCTCTTCGAGCTGATGCACACCAGCATTCGGGACATCTTCCGCGCCGAGTTCCCCGACGATCCACGGGTGCCGACGATCACCGAGTTCACCATCGAGATCATGACCGGGCTCGCCATGCGGGCGCTGCTGACCGGGAACGTGGAGCGGAATCGAATCCTTCAGCAGCGCTGGGGAAATGCGGTCAGGGTGCTGCTCGGCACGGCCCCAGCCGATACCCTGCTCGAGTCTCGGCTCGTGTGAGTAGGCATGGGGCGGTCCGCTTTCAGCGATTCCGATCTCGAGCCTCGAATCGTGTGAGTCCGCGCGGGTGGGTGCGCTACCGGCGGTCCAGGTGTAGAGCGTGGGCTCGTGTGCGTCCGGCCGGTCCGCTACCGGCGGTCCGGGTGTAGAGCCACGGCCAGTGGGCGTCCGGTCAGGTCCGCTATCGGCGGTCCGTAGTCAACTGGTCGAGCAGCAGCCGGGCGCAGCCCTGGGGATCGTCCGGAAACGGCGAGTGCCCGCTGCCGTGCAGGGTGACGTGACGAGCGTTGGGCAGTGCCGCGCGGGCCTTGCGATGCTGGGTGGCGTAGGTGAGCAGAACGTCGCGACTGCCCCAGGCGACGGTGACGGGAATGTCGGCCAGCGCGCCGATCTCGGGCAGCCGCGCGTCGGCGAAGGAGGCCAGTGCTTCCTCGAAACCGGTTGCGTCGACCGCTCCTTCGGCGACGCCGATCGCGAACTGCGCGTCCAGCGCCCACGGCTTGCCGAAGATCAGGTACAGGAACGCCGTGCGGCCCGCCGCGGTGCCGAGAATTCTCGGCAGCTGCGGACGCAAGGCGCGAGCCAGGGTGACCGACTTGCCGAGCGACTGCTGGCACCACACCCGGCCCGCAGTGTCCCAGAACCCGATCGGGGAGTACGCGGTGACCGAGCGGGCCAGCCCGCGCGCGCCCAGTTTCAGGCTGATCAGCCCGCCCATCGAGTTGCCGCCGAGGTGCGGGCGTTCGATGCCTTCCGCGGCCAGCCAGTCGGCGAGCGCGTCGGTGAGTTCGTCGACGGTCGTGTGCGGCAGCGGATCCGAGCCGCCGAAGCCGGGCAGATCGACGGCGATCACCTCGAAGGAAGCGGCCACGGTGTCGATGATCGGCTCCCAGATCTGCCAGCGGCTGCCGACTCCGTGCAGCAGAACCAGCGGTTCGCCCGCGCCGACCCGATGATGGTTCCACGTCGTCATGCTCGTCCTCGGGTCAGATCTGTTGGCAGTGCGCCAATAATATCAGCACGTCCGCGTTTCCGCTGGCAGAGTGCTCGCTCGCGGGTACGATAAATGGTATGGCAACGCGTAAGGTCACGCTCTCGCTGGACGAGGCGGCCTGGTCGTTCGCGGAACAGGCGGCGGCACGGGCCGGTATGTCGCCGTCGGCGTGGATATCCAAGGCCGCGCGCCGGGAAGCGGTGCGCACGGGCGTTGGTCCCGTGACCGATGTGGCGGCCGAGGCCGCGGCCGACGAGGCGGAGCTGGCCGCCGCCGAGGAGGCGATGCGTGCGCAGGGGTGAACTGTGGAGCTATCACCCGCACGGTTCGCTTCGGCGTCGTACCGTCGTGCTCATCAGCAGCGACGGCATCAACGAATCGCCGCGCCAGTGGCTGATCGCCGCCGAACTGCTCGACCAGGATCCGCAGGACATCCTCGCGGTCCAGGTGCCAGGGCGCGGCTGGGTGCACGCGGGCAATATCGGCCGCATCTATCGCGGCTGGCTCGCCGAACGCATCGATGACATGGAGTCCGAGGTGCTGGAACGGTTGGACACCGCGTTGCGCGCCGCGATGGACTTGTGACGCGGACGCCTCGCTGCGGGTACGGTCCCGGTCGTACGGGAACCGTTGGAAGCGAGGGGATTCGGATGAGAAGAACGATCGCGGCGGTGTGTATCGCCGTGCCGCTGCTCGCGGGGTGCGGGGACGGTTCGAGCACGGAGTCGGGTTCGTCGACCACATCGGCCACCCCTGCCGTGTCCACCACGGCGGCGACCGGCACCGTCGCACTGCCCGCAGGGGAGTTGAGCCAGGCCGACATCGCCACGGTGCTGGCGGGCAAGGGGCTTCCACCGAACCAATCCGAGTGCGTCGCGCGAATCTACGTGGAGGAGAAGATCTCTCAGGACGGGTTGCGCAGGATTCTCGGTGCGGATCTGAGCGGTCCTGTCGACCCCGTTCTGCTCGGGTTGAGCGCCGAAGACCAGACGCGGGTCGGCGTCGCCACCCGGCGGATGGTGCAGGAGTGCATCTTCTGACGCTCGCTCAGAGCGCGATCGTCAGATCGATCTCGGCATCCGAACCCGCGACGAGGTTCTCGGCGAGTCGGACCGGCTTCTTCACCGGCAACACGTAGGTGGCGCGCTTCTTGTCCGGAAACAGCGAGGTCGACCAGCTGCTGGCGCCGATCCTGACGTGCACACGGACCGCTCCGAACCCGCCGGCCCGGTGCCCGTAGCGCTCCTCGATGTCGTCGGCGATCTCCTCGGGCAGCGACACGAAATGCCAGGCGCCTTCGCCGGAGTGCTCCCACACCCGCGCCGTGAACGAATACCGCGAACCAGCCACGCGCCGACCTTAATGCCCTGCACCGACAAATCGTTTCGATCGCGGTGCGCGCAACCCGTGAGCGCGCCCTCGATCGGGTTCATCGTGGGGTGATGACATCCACCGAGGCGACACGCACCCCGGACTCCGATCTGGATCAGATCTTCCTGCCGACCCTCGACCGGATCGCCCAGGGTGCCCCGAGGCCCAGGTTCCCGCGGGCGATCACCTCGTCGTCATCCTCCGCATCCACCGTGTGGCCACCCGCCACGACATCGACCCGCTCGTCTTCCACGGCAGCCGCTTCCGCCGCCTGCACGTCGAACCCAGCGAGATCACCAACATGGCGAGCTGACCGTCGTGGCATCTAACCTGGCCCGGTGCCCCTAGTCGAGGTGACCTACGCCCCCCACGTCCCAGAGACCACACTGCACGCCCTGGCCGAGCACCTCCCGCACCTGGTCTCGGTCGCCGTGGAGTGCCCGGAGGAGCCCTACGACGGCGACCTCCAACCAGGTGACGTCGAACTCCGCTTCCGCCCGCTCGGCCCGTACGACCGTTCCGGCCTGGACGCTGTCATCGAAATCCGCTCGAAGTACTTCGACTCCCGCGCCGCCGATCGCCAATCCCGTGTGGACAACCTGCATCGTGCGATCACCGACCACACCCCACTCACCGACTTCGGCATCTACCTTTCACTGCCCGTCGCCGCGTGGGCGCAGACGGAGTAGCGCCGGAGGCCCTGGCGCGAATACCGCAGAAACGACGAAAACCGCTGCGAGGCAGCGGTTTTCGTGTGTCAGAGCCGATGACGGGAATCGAACCCGCGCTGTCTGCTTGGGAAGCAGAAGTTCTACCATTGAACTACATCGGCCTGCGCGTAGACGCGTCCGCGACTCTATCAGACCGGGCCCTGGGCGGGTCAACTTCCACACTGCCTCGTCGACTCCGTTTGTGAGCGGCTCGGCGCCGCCCAGACGGGGGTCAGTGGGTGGCGGTCGCGGCGAGCCAGTTGCGGAAGGTATCCGGGAGAGTGGTGTTCGGGTCGTCGGTCGCCCAGGCGGTGTAGCCGTCGGGGCGGATGAGGAGGGCGGTGGGGCGGGGGATGTCGCCTACTCCGGGCACCGACCAGTGGGCGGCGTTGCTGCGGGCGAGGACGCTGTCGAGGTTGTTCTCGGGTGCGGTCGGCGACGTGTCGTCGAGGCGGAGCAGGACCGGCCGGGCGGGGCGGAGCAGCGCGTGGACGCGGGTGGGACCGTCGGCGGTGACGAGGTCGACGTCCGGGACGCGGCGGCCGGCGAGCGGGTGGCCGGAGGCGGTGTCGTAGTTGATGTCGAGGGCGGTGATCATGAGACCGAGTCGATGGCGGACGTCGTCCAGGGTGATCAGGTCGCCCATGATGTCGCGCAAGGCGTCGGTGTGCGGGCCGGGGCGGGAAAGTGCGGTCTGCGCGCGGGTGTTGTGCAGGACGCGGGCGGCGACCGGGCGGCGTTCGGACTCGTAGGTGTCGAGCAGATCGTCGGCGGCGGCGTCGTTGCGCAGCGCGGCCGCGAGTTTCCAGCCCAGGTTGACGGCGTCCTGCACGCCGAGGTTGAGTCCCTGTCCGCCCGCGGGGTAGTGGATGTGGGCGGCGTCGCCGGCCAGGAACACGCGTCCGGCGCGGTACCGGTCGGCATGCCGTGCGGCGTCGCCGTAGTGCGATACCCAGCGGGGGCTGTGCATGCCGAGGTCTGTGCCCGCGATCTCGGTGAAGTTGGCGCGGAAGTCGGCGAAGGAGAGCGCCGCGCCGCGCTCGAGGACCCGGTCGTGCCGCTGCACGACGAGCCGGTACCAGCCGGGTTGTAGCTGCACGGCGGAGAAGTCGCCCATCCCGCGGCGGCGACCGAAGAACTGTTCGGCGGGCGGATCGGTCAGCTCCACGTCGGCGAGCATGCCGGTCATCGTCGCCTCGGTGCCTGTGAAACCGATCCCGGCGAGCTTGCGGACCGCGCTGCGCCCGCCGTCGCAGCCGACGAGATATGCGGCGCGCACGCGACGGATTCCATTCGAGCCGCCGATCTCGATCTCGACGCCGGACGGGTCCTGCCGGTAGCCGACGATCGGCGCGTCCCATTGCACCGTGACGCCGAGTTCCGCTGCGCGGCTTTCGAGTTCGCGTTCGATCAGCGACTGTGGAATGACGAGCGTGAACGGGTAGCGGGTCGCGTGATCGCTGAAATCCACTGGAATCGCGGCGAAGTGTCCGACCTGCCGCGGATTGCCCTGCGCGAGAAGCCCATCGAGCATGCCGCGCTGGTCGAGGACCTCCATGGTCCTGGCGTGGATGCCGCCTGCCCTGGATTCGCCGGTCCGCGCGGGCAATGCGTCGAGCACGGCGACCTCGAGGCCGAGGATGCGCAGTTCACACGCCAGCGTGAGGCCGGTTGGTCCGGCGCCCGCGATCACCACATCGGTCGTGTCCATGACGTCTCCTTAACAACGTTAAATCCCTAACGATGTTAAGGAGAGCAAGAACATTGTTAAGCTGTCAAGGTGTCGAACAGATCCGGTCAGGCCAAGCTGGACGCCGAAGTAATCGCCGAGGCGGCGCTTACCCTGCTGGACGAGGTCGGGCTCGACGGCCTGACCATGCGCAAGGTGGCCGCGGCGCTGAACGTGCAGGCGCCCGCGTTGTACTGGCACATCGCGAACAAGCGCGAGTTGCTCGACGCGATGGCGCGGGCCGTCTTCGTCTCCGCGGTCGACGGCGTCGAGGCGCCGCGACGCGACGAGGACTGGCGGGACTGGCTCATCGCGCTGGCGAGCCGGTTGCGCCGGGCGATGCTCGGCTACCGTGACGGGGCGAAGGTGCTGGCGGGCACCTATGTCAGCGACGAAGCAATGTGGCGCACAGTCGAATTGACGCTACGCACGTTGGAGGACGCGGGCTTCTCGAAAATCCGGGCCGCCCGGGTCTTCCCGATCCTGCTGCACTACACCGTCGGCTTCGTCATCGAGGAGCAGGCGCGCTCCGACCGCGAATACGGCGACCGCAACCCATATCTCCCCGAACACCTCGCAGGTCTCGTCGACGCCCAGCGCTACCCCCGCACCGCGCAACTGGTGACCGACGTCTTCTCCGGCGACACCGACACGGAGTTCACCGAGGGTCTGCACGTCATCCTCGCGGGCATCCACGCTGTGCAATCGGATCGAATCGCATCCGCCGACTGACCCCCGGACTGTCCGCAAACGACACATGCCCGACATGGGCTCCTCGCAGACAATTCACACGCCTCACAGGGGTTCTATCGTCTGCGAACCGTGTGAAAGGTCTGCGAGGAGCCTTGGTGTTCGGTCGACGTCGGCAGGCCGCCCGCGAGGGCGTGGCGGGCGAGTTCAGCGCGAGGTCAGGCCGCGCTTTCGAGGTCCGCTTTCAACCGGTCCAACGTCTGCCGGATGTTTCCCCGCTGGAACTCGGCGAACCCGGGCCTTCCGGTGACGAGGCGGTCGAACCACAGCGTGGGCAGGTCGGGCCAGCAGCGGCGGTCGTCGGTCCAGATCTCGGTGATCCGGGTGCCCCCGGGAACGGCCTCGAAGCGGTATTCCCAGGTGGCGATCGCGACCGGGAGGACCGGCTTGCGCAGGCCGTAGCGCCGGACTTCGAAGGCGAAGCGTGCGCCGCGGTCGGCGGCGGTGATTTCGCAGCCCGTGGACCAGCGGACGCCGCGGCGCACATTGGTGCCGACGAACCGCAGGCCGACGCGGGCCGGTGCGCCGGGCTCGGCCAGTACCGCGCCGGTGTTCTCCGGACTCCAGCGGCGGATCTGGGTGACGTCGCTGACCCGGTCGTAGGCCGTCACCGGTTCGATCGCGACGACGACGCTGTCGGAGACTTGCTTTGTTCGCGGCACGGATCGACTGTAGCGGCGGCCCGCGAACGCCAGGTCGGGTAGCGGAAGACGGCCAGGCACAGCAGGATCCACAGCGCTCCGATGGACCAGCCCGCGAGCACGTCGGTGGGCCAGTGCACGCCCAGGTAGACACGGGATGCGCCGACCGCGGCGACGAACAGGACGGCGACCAGCGCCGCGCCCGCTCTGGCGATCGGCCGCCGGAGCATCGGGATGAGCACGATGGCCACGATCCCGACGACCACGAACGTGCCGGTGCTGTGCCCGGACGGGTAGGACAGGCTGTTCTCGACCGCGAGTCGCTCGGCCACCGGCGGGCGTTCCCGGCCGACCAAACGTTTCGCGACCGCGACGATGAGACCGGCGCCGAGGGCGGTCACCACGACGAGCGCGGCGCGCATCCGGTCGCGCACGCGCAGCAGCGCCACGCAGACGAGCGCGGTGAGGATCGTCATGGACAGGGTGTCCCCGCAGTTGCTGACCATGCGTGCGGCGGGGGTGAGCGCACCGTTGCGGTTCTCGACCGCCCAGCCGGACACCTCGGGATCCATCGAGGTCAGCCCGCTGCTGTCGAGAACGTTGCGGGTCAGCACGGTGATGAATACCGCGAGGAGCACGCCCGTCGCGGCGAGCGTCAGGACCGTTGGCGCCGTCCTGCGGGGTTTCGAGGTCACTGGTCCTAGGTTGCCCGCTGGCGCTGAGAATTAACTGAATGCCGGTGAAGAGCGCGTCGTCGATCCGGCTCTTCCCCGTGCGGCCGAACGGCCCGATTCGCCGAACGCTACGCTCGTGCCGTGCTGCTTTCCGATCGTGACCTCCGCGCGGAGATCGCCGCTGGGCGTCTCGGGGTCGAGCCGTTGCTGGAGAGCTTGATCCAGCCGTCGAGTATCGACGTTCGCCTGGACCGGATGTTCCGCGTCTTCAACAACACCCGCTACACCCACATCGATCCCGCGCAGCGCCAGGACGAGCTGACCAGCCTGGTCGAGCCCGCGCCGGGCGAGCCGTTCGTGCTGCACCCCGGCGAGTTCGTGCTCGGCTCCACGCTGGAGGTGTGCACGCTGCCGGACGATCTGGCCGGGCGGTTGGAAGGCAAGTCGAGTCTCGGCCGTTTGGGTCTGCTCACGCATTCGACCGCGGGTTTCATCGACCCCGGATTCAGCGGCCACATCACGCTGGAACTGTCGAACGTCGCGAACCTGCCGATCACCTTGTGGCCGGGGATGAAGATCGGCCAGCTGTGCCTGCTCCGGTTGACAAGCCCCGCCGAGCACCCGTACGGCAGCGCCGTCGCGGGTTCCAAATACCAGGGCCAGCGCGGGCCTACGCCTTCGCGGTCCTACCTGAACTTCCCGCTGCCCGCCGAGGTTGTCGACGCCGCCGAATCGCGGTAGCCGATTAGCCTGGCGCGCAAGACGACCCACGACCGAATCCGCCCCGCCGACTGCCAGGAAATAGAGGCGGATTCGGCCGCACTGTCGGCGACGGGGGACCGACGACGCATTCAGTCCCCGCCGCCCGCTCCCACCGCAAGCGCCGTCGTCACCACGGCGGATAGCGGAGGGAGCGTGTCGCCGCGGCTCGGCGGAGTGACCCAGAAGCACCCTTCCCGGGTCCATCGGCCGAGCCCCGTCGGCAACATCACTGCACTGCCGATGGCAGGTATCCCGATATCGAGACGATTCAGCACCTCCAGTACCTGTCCGCCGGGACGGCTGTCCGGCTCGGCCAGGAAGCTCCAGCGGATCTGCCTGGCCAGCACGGGACCCCTCGTCCCCTGCTGTTCCAGTGCCGCCCTGACCTTTTCGGCCCGGACCGTCGGAAGATGAATGACACAGACCCGGCCGCTGATGGGCAACATCACGAAACCGCCACGCTCGGTGACGGGTAGCCCGTACTCGTGCCGGTAGAAGGACACCCAATCCTCGACTGTCCTGAGTTTCTCCACGTTCACGGCCAACTCCTTGCGTCCCTGCTACCAGGTTCGGGCCAATGACCGCGACGCGGCATCGCCCCCATGCGCGCCTTCCACTGCCAATCCGCTGCCTTTGACCGGGAGAAGCCCGCTCGCGCGGGTACGCCAGGCGCGAAAAGCCTATAGCAACAGTGAATTAGCTGTGGCCCTAGCCACAAAGCCCTCGTACCCTGGATGAAGGTTCGTGCGGAAGGGATGACATCGTGGTCCGGCACTGGTCAGGTAAAGAGACCCGCGCCCTTCGCGATGCCAAGCGGATGAGCATCCGGGAATTCGCGGCGCATCTCGGTGTCCACGAACGCCTGGTGTCCAAATGGGAGGCGGGGGGCAGCCGAGTTCATCCGCGCCCCGTCAACCAGGCCGCGCTCGACACATCCCTTGCCAGGTCCGACGATGTTGTGCGGGCACGGTTTGCGGCGCTGATCGGCGAATCGCCGATCGATGGACCTGCCGCCGGTTTCGACGTGCGTTCCGCGGCGGGGACGCGTGCCAGTTATTCGAGCGACGCGGACCTTCTTGCTCTCATAGACGCCGGTGCGATGAGAGGTGATGCGTTAGCAGAGATTTCGGAGAGGGATCTGATCATGGCGGCTGCCCACGAGGCCAGCGAACACGCAGGCCGGGCCGAGAGCACCAACGTGGGTACGACCACGTTGGAACAGCTCGACGCCGATGTCACGCGCATCGCGAACGATTACGTGCACATCCCGCCGGTTCCGATGATGGTGGAGATGCTTCGGGTTCGGCGCCGGGTGTATCGACTGCTGGAGGGTCATCAGCGGCCGGCCGACACCAGCCACCTCTATCTGCTCGCGGGCACACTGTCGGGCCTGCTGGCGAACGCGAGCACCGACCTCGGCTACCTCGACGCGGCGGGTGAGCAGGCCAGAGCGGCCTGGGCCTACGCCGAGCTATGTGGCCACAACGGATTGCGCGCATGGACCCGCGGCATGCACGCGCTGATCGAATACTGGTCGGAGCGCCCGCGCCGGGCGGTGCTGCTGGCGCAGAGCGGGCAGGATTTCGCCGATTCCGCGACCGCGAAGGTGCGGCTGCTCAATATCGAGGCCAGGATCTGGTCCAAGATCGGCAGCGCCGCCGACACCGATCGCTGCATTCGCGCCGCCGACGACGCGCGCGAGCTGGCCGCCACCGACAACCTGCACGACGAGGTCGGCGGCGTCTTCGGTTTCCCCGACGCCAAGGCCCAGTACTACGCGGGCGCCACCTACATCCATCTAGGCCAGGCCGAGCCCGCGCTGAGCGCGACCGAACGCGCCATCCATCTCTACGCCAACGGCCCGTCCGAGAAGCGCTCCTACGGCGCCGAGGCGCTGGCGCGCGTGGACTGCGCGGCCGCGCATCTGATCAACGGCAGCCTGGACGGCGCGACCGAGGCGCTGAACCCGGTGCTCGGCTTGGCCGAGGACAAGCGCATCGCGCAGCTCGAGGAGCGGCTCACCGGCGTGCGCCGACGGATCGCCCAGCCCGTGTTCCGCGACGCCGTCGAGGCCCGTTTCCTGGACGAGCGCATCGAGGAGTTCTGCGGCGCGACCGCCGCCAAGGGCATCCCACCTGGGAATTCGACACCCTGACGCGGTCGAACAGGCGAACCTCCGCCTTCACCACGGCCATGCGCGGCTGTCGACGCACTGCGTCCGGCAGTGCCGAATAAGGCCTTGCGAGGGGATGGCACCATGGGACGGGTGAGCCCGAGCCATCTGCCCCACCGTCCGCCGCGCGTTCTGGAGCAGTCCACGAAACTGCAGAACGTCGTCTACGAGATTCGTGGACCGGTACACGCGCACGCGGCACGGCTGGAGGCCGAGGGCCACCGCATTCTCAAGCTGAACATCGGCAATCCGGCGCCGTTCGGTTTCGAGGCGCCCGACGTGATCATGCGCGACATCATCGCGGCGCTGCCCTATGCCCAGGGTTACTCCGAGTCCAAGGGCATCCTGTCGGCGCGGCGCGCGATCGTGACCCGCTACGAGCTGGTGGCCGGCTTCCCCGAACTGGACGTGGACTACGTCTACCTTGGCAACGGCGTCTCCGAGCTGATCACCATCACCATGCAGGCGCTGCTCGACAACGGCGACGAGGTACTGATCCCGGCGCCGGACTATCCGCTGTGGACGGCGATGACCAGCCTGGCGGGCGGCACCCCGGTGCACTACCTGTGTGACGAGTCCAACGGCTGGCAGCCCGACGTCGCCGACATCGAAGCCAAGATCACCAACAAGACCAAGGCGCTGCTGGTGATCAATCCGAACAACCCGACCGGCGCGGTCTACTCGGCCGAGGTGCTGCAGCAGCTGGTCGACCTGGCTCGCAAGCATCAGCTGCTGCTGCTCGCCGACGAGATCTACGACAAGATCCTCTACGACGACGCCAAGCACATCTCGTTGGCCACCCTCGCGCCCGACCTGCTGTGCCTGACCTTCAACGGTCTGTCCAAGGCTTACCGGGTCGCCGGGTACCGTTCGGGCTGGCTGGCCATCACCGGTCCGAAGGATCATGCCGCTGGCTTCCTGGAGGGCATCGACTTGCTCGCCTCCTCCCGGCTGTGTCCGAATGTGCCCGCGCAGCACGCGATTCAGGTCGCGCTCGGCGGACATCAGAGCATCGAGGATCTGATCCTGCCCGGCGGGCGGCTGCTCGAACAGCGCGATGTGGCGTGGGAGCGGCTGAACATGATCCCGGGTGTGTCCTGCGTCAAGCCGAAGGGTGCGTTGTACGCGTTCCCCCGGCTGGATCCGAATGTGTACGAGATCTACGACGATTCGAAGCTCGTCCTGGATCTGCTGTTGCAGGAGAAGATCCTGATGGTGCAGGGCACCGGGTTCAACTGGCCCGACCACGACCATCTGCGGATCGTGACGTTGCCGTGGGCCAGGGACCTCGCGGTCGCGATCGAGCGCTTCGGCAACTTCCTGGCGAGCTATCGACAGTGACGTGCGTCGCGGGGCCTCGGGACCCTAATCGCCCTGCTTCCGGGCCTGAAACATACCGAATGTATGGATAGTGGCGCGTTTTGAAGACCCGCTAGCGCAAAAGTGCGACTTTTGTGTACAGTGGCTCTTGGCACTTCGAGTGCCCGGTCGGGTTGCCTACCCCCCCTGGGCAACCTGGCCTCGGGTTCGGCCGCCTACCCCCCTGGGCCGCCGGCCTGCGGGCGGCGGAGACATCCCCCTGCTCTCCGCCGCCTGCCCCGCCTCTCCGCGTATAAGGCCAGATTCAGGTGCGTGGTGCTTTGCGTTGGCGGCTGGCGGTAGGTGGGTGGGTGGGCGAGTTGGCTCGTACCCGGTGAGTTACCCGGTTCTTGCGAGATCAGTTGTTGCGTCTCGATGTTTGGTTGGTGCTGGGTGGACTGCTCTTGAAAACGACATCCTTTAAGCTCGGCACCGCGTAGCTGCCTCGGAGGAGCCAGCTCCTGCCGTCCGGCACGAGCATCCGGGACCACGACGGACAAGTAGGAGACCGGTGACCGACCACCATCATCACCACCACGACCACTCCGGCCCGATCGCGATCGGGGCCACCGCGACGCGCGTCGTGGTTGGGCTGCTCACCGTCATCGGCGTGCTGACCGTTATCGGCGCCATCGTGCTGTGGCCGAGCAGCCAGCACGTCGAGATCCCGCTGCCGATGCAGAACGCGGGCGGCGGCGCGGTGGAGACCGAAGCGGGCACGGTCGTCGCGCAGGACATCGGGCCGTGCGGCAGTCCTTCCATCGGCAAGGTGTTCGCCGACAAGCCCGAGCAGCCGCGCACCAACGCCTACACCTGTCAGCGCAGCCTGATCACCATCGAATCCGGTCCGCACCAGGGCAACAAGACGCTGCTCGAAATCGCGCCCGGCCCAGGACAACCCGACCTGCGCGCCGGTGACGAGATCCGGCTGGTCCGGCAGACCGATCCGAACGGGACCCCGCTGTACTCCTTCGAGGACTACGCCCGCGGGATGCCGCTGACCCTGATCGTCATCGCCTTCGTCGTGGTGATCATCGCGGTGGCGCGCTGGCGCGGTCTACGCGCGCTGCTCGGTCTGGGGTTCGCGTTCGCGGTGCTGGTGATGTTCCTGCTGCCCGCGCTGCTGGACGGCAAGCCCGCGATCCCGGTCGCGCTGGTGTCCGGGTCGCTGATCCTCTACGCCGTGCTGTATCTGGCGCACGGCGTCAATCTCCGCACCAGCTCGGCGCTGCTCGGCACGCTGACCTCGATGGTGCTCGCCGCAGTGCTGTCCTGGCTGGCGATCGAGATGACCCAGCTCACCGGCCTTTCCGAGGAGCAGAACACCAACGTCGCCACCTACCTCGAGCACGTCAGCATCACCGGTCTGTTGCTCGCGGGCTTCATCATCGGCTCGCTCGGTGTGCTCAACGACGTCACGATCACCCAGGCATCGGCCGCCTTCGAGCTGGCCGCGCTGGACGAATCCGCTTCACGTCGACAGGTTTTCGCCGCGACCATGCGGGTCGGCCGGGACCACATCGCCAGCACCGTCTACACGCTGGTGCTCGCCTACGCGGGTGGCGCGCTGCCGTTGCTGCTGCTGTTCAGCGTGGCGGGGCGCTCGATTCGCGACGTGCTCGCCGGTGACGCGGTCGCCATCGAGATCGCGCGCTCGTCGGTCGGCGGTATCGCGCTTGCCCTGTCGGTTCCGTTGACCACGGGTATCGCGGTGCTGCTCGCCCGGCCGTTCGGTGGTTCGAAGACACCGGCTCCGGCGCCTCGGCATGCTCGGCACTCGCGGGTCTGATCGGGCGTTGCGTCGGGTGCTGTGGCTGCGCGGGGTCGGTAGTCGGCGGTATCGGGCTTGCCTTCTCGGTGCCGTTGACTACGGGTATCGCGGTGCTGCTTGCCCCGGTTCGGAGGTTCGTGGGCTCCGGCGCCTCGGCGCTCGGCTCTCGCAGGTCTGATCGGGCGTTGTGCTGGGCGCCGTGGGCCGCGCGGATTCGGCGTGTGCGCGGCTGACCGTCGGGCGTCGCGCAAGTGCGTTACGCGCTGCTCAACGGGTGGCCGGTTCGTGCGGGTCGGTGTACTGCGCGACGTCCACGGGTGACAGCCGCACTGCTCGGGTGCAGGTCGTCGGCTCGAATCACGCTCGTGGCGGTGCGCTTCTCCCGAACGGAGGCTCGGTGGGCGTCGACGCCGCATGCGACAGTCCGTATTCGCGCGCACGAAGATCGTCGCTCGGGCCGCGTTGGCCCCCGATATCGGCCGGGCTTGGTGTGCGATCGGCTGCACTGCGCGCTCGGACTCGTGCGGGCGCACCGCCGATCGTTCAGCCCGGGGGCGGCGGCGGGAAGGGGAAGACCTCGGGCGGGATGGTCGGCACCACGATCGGCGGGAGACCAGGGACCACAAAGGTGTTCGGGCCCGGGGTGGGCGGCGGCGCCGAGCTGGTCGTCTGCCTGCGCGGTGGCGGCGCGGCGATCGACTCCTCGGTCTCCGTCGTGGTGGCGGGCGCCACCGCGATCTGCGGATCGAGGGTGGTGGTGCGCGGCAAGCCGGTCGGCGAGAGCGACGGCGAGCCCTCGCTGCTGTGCGAATCCCTTTCCAGCACTTGAGGTCCGTAGCCGAGGCCGAGGCCGATCGCGGCGACCACGGTCAGTGCGCTGACGGTCAGCACGGCGCCGTTCAGTTCGCGCTTCTCGCGGCTGCGGGGATTGGCGGCCAGCCAGTCCTGCGCGAGACCGTCGACGTCGTCGAAGTCGTCCTGCTGCGCCTTGCCCTTCGGGCGCTTCGGGCGGCGCTTGGGCGGCGCGGACAGCCAAGCGGGCGAGAGATCCTCGTCGCCATAGCCGCCCGCGGGTGCCTGGTTCGGGGCCGGGCCGGGATGAGCGACCGGGGCCGCGGGGCGGACCGGCCGGGCGAGCAGCGCGGCGCCGCGCGCGATCACCGTCTCTGGGCTTTCCGGCACGATGACCGGCACGCCCATCCAGCGCTCGAGCACCTTGCCGATCAGCGGGATCCGCGCGCAGCCGCCGATCGCGAGCACGCCGTGCACCGGGCGGTCGGAGCGCACGATCACATCGCGTGTCATCCGCGCCGACGACTCGATGGCCAGCATGATCAGCGATTCGAAGTTCTCCTGCGCCAACAACACCAGGCCCTGCTCGCTTGGCAGCGCGACCGCGGTATTGCTGGACAGCTGTTCCTTGGCCTCGCGGCACAGCGCGTCCAGCGCGGCAAGGCCGGCCGGGTCCTGCGGGTGCGCGATGCGGCCCGAGGCGATCTGCTGTTCGCGGATCAGCGAATCCAGGTAGTCGCCGCTGATGTCGCTGGTGCGCTCGCTGTGCCTGATCTCCCTGGTCTGGGTGTCGACCACGCTGACAGAGAGCCCGGTGCTGCCGAGGTCGTAGACGACAAGCGAGGAGATGCCGCGGATATCGCCGGTGGCCTGGGCGAATTCGAGCGCGGCGAAGATCTCGGGCACCAGCTCGTAGTTGGTGACCTGCTGACGCGCCATCGCGGCGCGCACCGCCCTGGCCTGCTGTTCGCTGCGGTAGGCGATCGCGGTGGCGCCGATCTGATGGGTCGCCAGGGTGACACCGACCGCCTCGGCGGCCAGTTCCTCGGTACGGTGCTCGGTGACCGGGATGGTCTGCAGCTCGAAGGCATCCGGCGTGACATGACCGGGGGGATTACCGGCGAGTGGTCGCGCCATACGGACAGCGCCGGCCCCCACCGAAACCCCCAGTACCGAACTCATCAGCTGCCCATCTCGTTTCACGCTTCACGACAATGCGAGATCACGTCGCCAATGACGCGACCCGCTCCCGGGACCCTACCGGCGGCGCTCAGTCGCACACGAGGCAGGCGGAACCGGGTGGTTCAGCGCGGCCTCGTCAGGCAACTCTACGGTGTGCCGAGTCCGGCGTACACCCATCCCGCCGCTCTCCAGGTGGCACGATTGAGACAGTTGCGGCCGTCGATGATCGACCTGCCGCGCACCACCCGATCCAGATCCTCGGGACGCAGCGCGGTGAACTCGTCCCATTCGGTGAGGACTAGCACGACGTCGGCGCGGTCGCACGCCTCGGCCACCGAGGTCGCGTAGTTGAGGGTGGGGAAGACCCGGCGCGAATTCTCCAGCGCCTTGGGGTCGTACACGGTCACCACGGCGCCGTGCAGCTGGATCATGCCTGCGACGTTCAGCGCGGGGGAATCGCGCACGTCGTCGGACTCCGGTTTGAAGGCCGCGCCGAGCACCGCGACATTGGCCCCGAGCAGCGAGCCGCCGCACGCCTTGGCTGCCATGTCGACCACCTTGGTGCGACGGCGCATGTTGATGTTGTCGACCTCGCGCAGGAACGCGACGGCGTGATCGGCGCCGAGCTCACCGGAGCGCGCCATGAAGGCGCGGATGTCCTTGGGCAGACATCCGCCGCCGAAACCCAAGCCCGCGTTGAGGAATCGGCGACCGATGCGCGCGTCGTAGCCGAGCGCGTCGGCGAGCACGGTGACGTCGGCGCCGGTCGCCTCGCACACCTCCGAGACCGCGTTGATGAACGAGATCTTCGTTGCGAGAAAGGCATTCGCGGAGACCTTCACCAATTCCGCGGTGGCCAAATCGGTCAGCAGGAAGGGGACTTCCGCCGCGATGAGATCGGCGTAGATCTCGCGAACCAAATCCTCGACCCAGTCCGCGTTCTCGCGCGCGCGATCCACGCCGAGCACCAAGCGGTCGGGACGCAGCGTGTCCTGCACGGCGAAACCCTCGCGTAGGAACTCCGGGTTCCACGCCACCTCGACCTCGGCGCCCGCCAGCTTCCGCGCCCGCTCGCCGAGGGCCGCGGCCGTGCCCACCGGAACGGTCGACTTGCCGACCAGCACCGAAGGGCGCTCCAGCATCGGCGCGAGCGTATCCACCACGGCGTGTACGTATTTCAGGTCCGCTGCGTACTCGCCCTTCTTCTGCGGCGTGCCGACGCCGAGGAAGTGCACATCGGCGTGGGCGGCGGCCTCCGGATAGGACGTGGTGAAGCGCAGCCTGCCCGCGTCCAGGTTCCGGCGCAGCACCTCCTCGAGGCCGGGCTCGTAGAACGGCACCACGCCGTCGGACAGCTTCGCCACCTTGCCCGGATCGACGTCCACCCCGATCACCTCGTGCCCGAGTTCGGCCATACAGGCGGCGTGCGTGGCCCCCAGGTACCCGGTTCCGAAGACTGTGCATCGCATGATCGATTGGTAAGCCCCGACGATGGCCACGCCACGTCAGCGAGGCAAGGGTCACGGCAACAGCAGGTGTACAGGTGGAAACAGCCCCGGGTCGGCGGCGGTGACCTGCGGTGATGCGGTGTCCGCATACCATCGGAAGTCGTGCGACGACGTTCGGTGACCCGTGCCGTGATCGGCCTTGCCGCGGTGCTCGTCCTCGTGGTGGTCGCGCTCTGGCCGGTCTACGTCCGGCCGCGCACCGACTCGCCCGCGACGGCCGACGCGATCCTGGTTCTAGGCGGCGCGCGCGACGGTCGCGAGCAGCTCGGCCTGCGCCTGGCCGCGGCGGGCTACGCGCCACGGGTGCTCTTCTCCGACCCGTACGAGTACAGCGCGACGATGAACCGCATCTGTCACGGCGGTTACCGCTTCGACGTCATCTGCTTCGACCCGGCGCCGCGCACCACCCGAGGCGAGGGACGCGAACTGGCCCGCAGGGCGCGCGCCGAAGGGTGGCGCCGCGTCATCGTAGTCACCTTCACCCCGCACATCTCCCGCGCCCGCTACATCCTCGGAAAGTGTTGGGACGGAGAACTTCTCTTCGTCGACCCGCAACCCGACCTCTCCATCGCGCGCTGGGCGTACGACTACGTCTACCAATCGGCGGGGTATACGAGGGCCTTCTTCGAAGACTGCTGATCCTGGCAGGTAAATACCGCTGCTTACCGCAGCAGCACCGCTGTCTCCGACTCTCTCGACCCCGAGCGCTGAGCCTCACAGACCCTCCATACGGTTCGCAGACGTTGTAACCCTTGTGAAGCGTGTGGAAGGTCTGTGAGGGGACGGGCGAATCGCAGGTGCGGGGTAACTGCGGGCGGGGTGCTTCAGTTTGATTTCATCAGGTGGGTGGGCTTACATTGAGGGCGTGTTGGCCTGCGGCCAATAGTGGTGCACCGTGGCATACCCCGCCGGGAGGACAGATGGATTACGACTGGTCAGCGGCCGATCTGGCCTTTCGGGACGAGGTGCGGGGGTTTCTGGACGCGAAGCTGACGCCGGAGCTGCGGCGGGCAGGGCGGCTGGCGACGAGTGTGTATCCGGACCACGAGGCCAGCATGGAGTGGCAGCGGATTCTGCACGAGCGCGGATGGGCCGCGCCACACTGGCCGGTCGAGCACGGCGGGTGCGACTGGAGCCTGACCCAGCACTACATCTTCAGCAGGGAATCGACGCTCGCGGGCGCGCCGACGCTCTCGCCGATGGGGATCAGGATGGTCGCGCCCGCGATCATCGCGTTCGGCACGCCGGAGCAGAAGGCCTTCTATCTGCCGCGCATCCTGACCGGTGAGATCTTCTTCTGCCAGGGCTATTCGGAACCCGAGGCGGGCTCGGACCTGGCCTCGCTCAGCATGGCGGCCGTCGACGACGGCGACGATCTCGTTTGCACCGGAAGCAAGATCTGGACCACCCACGCCACCGAGGCGAACTGGATCTTCTGCCTGGTGCGCACCTCGCGCACGGGCAAGAAGCAGCAGGGCATCACGTTCCTGCTCATCGACATGACCACTCCGGGCATCGAGATCCGTCCGCTGGTGATGACCTCGGGCGAGCAGGTGCAGAACCAGGTGTTCTTCGACAACGTGCGGGTGCCGAAGAGCAATGTGCTCGGCCGCATCGATGACGGCTGGACGGTCGCGAAGTACCTGCTCGTGCACGAACGCGGCGGTGCCGCGGCGCCGATGTTGCAGGTGATGGGCCAAGAGCTGGCCGAGGCGGCGGCGCGCCAGCCGGGCCCGGACGGCAACCCGCTGATCGACGACCCTGGCTTCGCCATGCGATTGGCCGACGCGCGGATTCGCACCGACGTACTGGAAGTGCTGGAGTACCGGACGATTTCGGCGATGGCGCAAGGCAAGGACCCTGGTCCGGCGTCCTCGATGCTGAAGATCCTGGCGACCGAACTCAGCCAGCAGCTCACCGAACTCGCGCTGGACGCGGCGGGTCCGGTCGGACGCGTCTACCAGCCGCACGCCACAGCGCCCGGCGGGCCGATCGCCGAATTCACCCCGCCCGCCGACAATTACCACAGCGGCGCGGACTGGCAGGCCGTCGCGCCGCTGCGCTACTTCAACGACCGCGCCGGATCGATCTACGCGGGCAGCAACGAAATTCAGCGAAACATCCTCGCCAAGGCAGCATTGGGGCTCTGATGGACTTCACACTCACCGAGGAGCAGCAGCTGCTGCGCGACGCGGTCGCCGGATTCCTCGGCGTCCGCTACGACCTGGAGAAGAGCAGGGCCGCCGCCAAAACGGCGCAGGGCTGGCAGCCCGCCGTCTGGCGCGGATTCGCCGACGAGCTCGGGATTCTCGGCGCAACGCTGCCCGAGCGGGTCGACGGGATGGGCGGCGGTGCCGTCGAATTGATGGTCATCGCTGAGGAATTGGGGCGGGCGCTGGTGGTCGAGCCGTTCGTCGACACCGTCGTCGTGGGGGCCGGTCTGCTGGAACGGTCGGGAGATTCGCGTGCGGACGAGGTGCTGCGTGGCATCGTCGCGGGAGATGTCCGCACCGCGTTCGCGGCGCTGGAATCCGGGCCGACGCTGCACGACGTCAGCGCCGTGGCGCGGCGCGACGGCGATTCGTGGGTGATCGACGGGGCGAAGTGCGTGGTGACCAGTGCGCCGCTCGCGACCCACCTGCTCGTCACCGCCCGCACCTCGGGTGAGCGGCGCGATCGGGCCGGAATCTCCTTGTTCCTCACCGAATTCGACGCGGCGAACCCGCCCGCCGGAGTCGAGGTGCACTCCTACCGCACCATCGACGACCGCGTCGGGTCCGACCTCGTCTTCACCGAATTCCGGCTCCCCGCCGACGCATTGCTCGGCGCCGAGGGCGCGGCCTGGGACGTCATCGAACCCACCGTGGACGCGGCGATCGCCGCGATCTGCGCCGAAGCGGTCGGCTGCCTGCGAAAAGTGCTGGCCGACACCGTCGAATACGCCAAGCAGCGCCAGCAATTCGGGGTCCCGATCGGCAGTTTCCAAGCCCTGCAACACCGCATGGTCGACATGTATATGGAACTGGAGCAGGCCATCGCGGCGTCCCACCTCGCCGCCCACGCCCTCTCCGCGGCCCCCGTCGACCGTGCTCGCGCCCTCTCCGCCGCCAAGGTCACCGTAGGCCGCGCCGCGCGCTTCATCGGCCAGAACGCCGTCCAACTCCACGGGGCCATGGGCATGACGGAAGAACTCGCCATCGGCCACTACTTCAAACGCCTCACCGCCCTGGAACGCGAATTCGGCACCACCGACTACCACCGCGCCCGCTACGCACAGCTGACCAGGCCGTAGTCGGCTGTTCCGGTGACATCAGAACTAGTTCTGACAGCATCCCAAGGAGACGGAGTAGGGCGCAGCATCAGCCGTGCCGTCTTCGCGCGACCTCCTTGCGGATCCGGCGTAGCTGGGCGCGCACAGCCTCTATGTCGTCGTCGAGTCCGACCGAGGTCGCGGCGAGCGCTTCGTACTGCTGATTTTGCGCTCGTCGCGGTCTGCGAGTACCTCGGTCGGTAGGGCGTGCCGCAAGGAACCGGTTCGCTCCGAAGGGGTTTCGTTCCTACCGTGCATCGGACGACAGTGCCGTGCATAGCAATGTGCCATGAATAGCGCTCGGCCCGGGTTCGGAGCGAACCCGGGCCGAGCGCTGTGTTCAGTTAGGGGCCGTGTCAGTTCTTGCGGCCCGGGGCCTTCGCGCCCGTCTTGAAGCCGAGGCCGCCTGGCTTGGCGGTCGGGGGTGCGACGGCTGCGCCGTTGCCGGAGGTGCCGTTGGTGGGCTGTTCCGGTGCGGGCTGCGGGGCTTCGGCGGGGGCTTCCGCGGCCGGAGCCGGTTCAGCGGAGGCCGGTTCGGCCGGGGCCGGTGCGGCGGCAGCCGGGGTCGCGGCGGCGCCGGGGGCCTTCGGCCCGGGGCGCTTGAAGCCGGACTTCATGGCGAGGCCCTTGGCCGGGACGGTCGGCTTGGTTTCGGTAGGAGCCGAAGTCGAAGCCGGTTCCGCGGCCGGGGTTTCCGCAGTGGATTCCGCGGGCGCGGCGGTTGGGACCGCGGCCTTGGCGCCGGGAGCCTTGGCGGCACCCTTCATCGCCAGACCCTTGCCGCCGGGCGCCTTGGCCGCGCCCTTCATGCCCAGTCCCTTGACGGGCGGGGCGGCGGGCGCTTCCGCGGCGGGAGCTTCGGCAGGCGCGGTATCGGCAGCCGGAGCCGCCGCCTTCGCACCGGGCGCCTTCGCGGCGCCCTTCATGCCCAGACCCTTGCCGGGAGCCTTGGCCGGACCCTTCATGGCCAGACCCTTGACGGGCGCGGCAGGAACGGCCGAAGCTTCCGCGGACGGAGCCGCTTCCGCCTTGGCGCCGGGTGCCTTGGCGGCGCCCTTCATACCGAGACCCTTGCCGGGAGCCTTGGCCGGACCCTTCATGGCCAGGCCCTTGGCGGGCGCGGCTGCTTCCGCGGCCGGAGCCGCTTCCGCCTTCGCACCGGGAGCCTTGGCCGCACCCTTCATACCCAGGCCGCCGGGAGCCTTGGCCGGGCCCTTCATGGCCAGGCCACCACCGGCCGCAGCCGCCTTGGCCGGCGCCGGGGTCTCGGCCGCCACGACGACGGGTTCCGGCTCCGGTTCCGGCTCGGGCTCGGCCTTGGGCTCCTGGATGACGGTCAGGTTCTCGGTCAGCGTGGCCGGCTCGACGCGCTCGATGGCATCGAGCATCAGCTGGGCCACGTCGACGACCTCGACGCCTTCGCCCTCACCCTTCTCCTGACGCGCGGTGACACCGTCGTTGAGCATCACCCGGCAGAACGGGCAGCCGGTCGCGATCTTGCCCGGCGCCGAGCCCGCCCGACCGTTCGACGCGGCCAGGGTGCTCAGACCCTCGTCGACCCGGTCGATGTTGATCCGCTTACCGAGCTGCTCCTCCATCCACATGCGCGCGCCACCGGCACCACAGCACATCGAGCGTTCACCGTGCCGCGGCATCTCCACCAGGGTCGAACCCGAGGCCTCCATCAGCTCACGCGGCGCGTTGTAGACCTTGTTGTGTCGGCCCAGGTAGCAGGGATCGTGATAGGTGACGTTCTGCGTCACCGAAGCGACCGGCACCAGCTTCTTCTGCCGCACCAGACGGTTGAGCAGCTGGGTGTGGTGGACCACCTCGTAGCTGCCACCGACCTGCGGGTACTCGTTGTTGAGCGCGTTGAAGCAGTGCGCACAGGTGACCACGATCTTCTTCTTGCGATCATCCACACCCTCGAACACCGAGTTCAGCAGCTCGATGTTCTGCGCCGCGAGCTGCTGGAACAGGAACTCGTTGCCCGCGCGGCGAGCCGAGTCACCGGTGCAGGTCTCCTCCTGACCGAGCACCATGAACTTGGTGCCCGCGGTGGCCAGCAGCTCGGCCACGGCCTTGGTGGTCTTCTTGGCGCGGTCCTCATAGGCGCCGGCGCAACCGACCCAGAACAGGTACTCGTAGCCCTCGAAGCTGTCCGCGTCCCGGCCGAAGACCGGGATCTGGAAGTCGAGCTCGTTGATCCAGTTCAGGCGGTCCTTGGCGTTCTGACCCCAGGGGTTGCCCTTGTTCTCCAGGTTCTTGAACAGACCCGCCAGCTCGGAGGGGAACTCCGACTCGATGAGCACCTGGTAGCGGCGCATATCGATGATGTGGTCGACATGCTCGATGTCCACCGGGCACTGCTCCACACACGCGCCACAGGTGGTGCAGGACCACAGCACCTCGGGATCGATGATGCCGTCGACGTCCTCGCCGCCGACCAGCGGACGCGCCGCTTCGGCCCTGGCGGCGTCGGAGATCTTGGCCAGCGCGGCCTCGTCCGGCTTGCCGTCGGCGTCGACCAGGCCGACCTCCTCGCCGCCCATGTCCTTGCGGCCGCCCGCCAGCAGGTACGGCGCCTTGGCGTAGGTGTGGTCACGCAGCGACATGATCAGCAACTTCGGCGACAGCGGCTTACCGGTGTTCCACGCGGGGCACTGCGACTGGCAGCGACCACACTCGGTGCAGGTGGTGAAGTCGAGAATGCCCTTCCACGAGAAGTCCTCGATCCGGCCGGCACCGAGGGTGTCGGTGTCGGGGTCGACGTTCTCCATGTCGAGCGCCTTGCCGCCCGACATCATCGGCTTGGCCGCGCCGAGGGCGACGCCGCCGTCGTCCTCGCGCTTGAAGTAGATGTTCGGGAAGGCCGAGAAACGGTGCCAGGCCACGCCCCAGGTGATGTTGCGGCCGACCAGGTACAGGAACGCCATACCCGACATCAGCTTGACGAACGCGAAGATCGACACCATGACCGGGCTGGCGGGCAGCAGCTTGGCCACCTGCATGGTGAAGAAGTCGGTCGCGGCGTTGGAGTGGTGGTAGGTCGCGATCTTGCCGGCCTTCACGAAGATCATGCCGAGGCCTTCCATCAGCACGATCGTCTCGATGATGTAGGCCGGGGCGAACTTCGAGCCGCCGAAGCGAGAAAGGCGCTCGGGCACCCGCGGGTGGTTCAACTGACGGATGACGATCAGCGTCACGATGCCGACCACGGTGCCGATGCCGAGGATCTCGTCCGTCAGGTGGTAGATAGCCCAGCCGCCGACGACCGGCCAGTGGAACTCGGGGTCGAACGTCTGTCCGTACGCCTCGAACCACAGGATGAAGCCGGCGAGGAAGCCGATCATCACCAGCCAGTGCGCCCAGCCGACGGTGCGGAACTTGTTCATGCGCGTGTGCGCGATGAACTCCACGAACATCTGCTTGAAGCGCGGGAAGAACGGTCGCCACCGATCGGGCGCACCCTGTCCGAGCATGATGGTGCGAGCGATGTTCCTGACGCCGCCGAAGAACGACGCCCAGCACAGGAGGCTGAGCGTCGCCCCAATCGTGCCCAGCGTCACTGTCAGGGCATTCATGTCGCGACCTTTCTTTGAGGCAACACGAGCGTTCTGGTACGGCAGGCCTGCCGTACCGGTTGGCTCGTATCGTAACCGCCAGTAAGTTACTCGCCGGTAACTTCTGGTGTCCATCGTACGATCGGTATTTCAGGTCCGACCCCACTTGCTGGGGCTTGACCAGAAATTTACCTGTGATCAATCTCACAGACACCCTCGAGGGTTAGTCGTGAGATCGGCCGGTAACCACCGTAAACACCGAGCAAGCCGCACCAATTGGTAAGGACAGGCTTACTCGGCGGATTCCATTAGGGATCTCGCATCTGGGCGCTCGTTCGATTAGGCTCACGTCGTTCTGTTTGCCACGCCTGTCTTCGCACCCGCTCGGGGAGAATCCGTAGGGGCCGACCGTCTTTCGGGTTGAATGAGCTCTCGCGTGTCGAAGCGGCGAGCAGACAACAGCCCTGATGATGGATTGGAAAACTGCATTGAATCTCCGCAGAACCACCGCGGCCGCCGCGTTGGTCATCGGCGCGATGACCATCGGTATGGGTACTGCTCACGCCGAGCCCGCCGAACCTGCCGATGCCATCAACTACTCGGTCAAATTGGTGGACAAGACGGTGGTGACCACGCTCAAGGGGGGGACCTTCGAGCTGGCCAAGTCGTCCGATGATGTCAAGGAAAACGACATCTACCTCGTCAAGGACGAGGCGGGCAACACCGTGATCGAGTTGCCCCTCGACTTCAAGGTCGCCGACATCCCGGTGCCGGTGAAGCCGGAGGTCAAGAACGACGGCAAGGTGCTCGAGCTGACGCCGGACCAGAACGCCATCCCGGCCGACAAGAAGAACACAAAGGTCGACTCGGTGAGCTTGGCCCTCAAGCCGGTCGCCTCCCCGATGGAGAACCAGCGCGCGCAGAACGAGTTCGCTAGCCAGTTCGGCATCGCGACGGCCGTCGGTGGCTTCCTCGGCACCGCTCTCGGTGTGGTTGCCGGCGGCGTGATCGGCGTGGCGGTTGGCCTCGTCGAGTGCCTTACGATCGTCGGTTGCATCGCGGCGATTCCGACGATCGCTGCCTTCGCTGGGATCGGAGGCATCCTGGGTACCATCGCGCTCGGCGGACCAGCCCTGGCCCTCGCAGGTATGGACCTGCTCAACACCTTGCAGGCTCCGGAAGGCACCACCAAGTGGGCCGACAAGCCGAAGGCCGGGCAGGCCGCGAACTGATCCTGCTCTTCGCGCACGACCGGCCCGTTCCCTTCTGGGGGCGGGCCGGTCGTCGTTTCGCGGTATTCATGCCTGCAGTCAGGCGCTGAGCGCCTTGGATGGGCACCCTACGGCCGCGCCTCGGGTCGTAGAGTCCCAGCGCCCCAGCATCATCCGCCTCGGACCGCGGCGCCCAGCGCCCGAAGCGCCAGCGCCCCGGACGCGGTGCCGAGCGGCTCAGCTCGGCAACTCCAGCGAGCCGTGGAAAGCGACCTCCCCCAAGCGGGTTCCCACTTCACCGTAGGACCGCTCCGCCATCTCGAACGTGCCGTTCTCGCGGACCAGCAGCACCGTGCTCGCCCTGGTGCCGTGCATCCTGTTCGCGATGAACCGCGCCGACAGCGCCCGCTCCATCTCCAGCGGGACGCCGGTGTGCGGCAGCTGATCGTCGGGGGCCTCGGTGCGATCGGAGAGCACGTCGAAATACCGGTCCAGCGCACCGGGATCGGATTCCACCACCTTGCGCAGTTCGGTCAGGCCGTCCCGTACCTTGGGCCAGATCCGCTGGGGCGCTTCGAGTTCGGCGCCCGGCGTCGCCTCGGCCGAGGTGACGAAAGTGCCGTTGGACAGCCCGTGGAAGCCGGGGGCGAGCGGTTGCGGTGGATTCGCACTGCGATTCGAATGCCACCACAGCGCAGCCAGATCCGAGACAACCAGGTTGTAGCCGTTGTAGTCGTCCGGAGCCGCGGCGACCTCGCGAGCGTATTTCTCCGGGCTCGGGAATTCGCCGGAGGGTTGCCTGTCGTCACCGCCGCGCAGGAAATCCATCAGCAGCGCCCCGCGTGAACGTGCGTCCACGCGTTGGTCGTTCGGATTTCGGACGTTGGTCACCGCGGCGAAGCGATTGTGTGCGCCCGCCACGGTCATCCCCAGCCAGGTGCCCGGCGGATCACCCTCGAGCTTGCCGATCGCGCCCGTGTCGCGCCCCGCGAGCAGTCCGGGCACTTCCGGCCACCACCGCATCGATTCGGTCGGCCGGGTGTAGAACTCGTCGCGGTTGGCGGCCACGATCAACCGGTAATCCGGGTGTGCGCGCCAACCGATCAACACCAAACACATGTGGTCCAGAATGCCGGAAGACGCCCCGCGCGGTCATCGGAAAGGGCAGCGGAAAAGCGATGCGAGACAGCGAAAAGGCCGCCCGCGCGAACGCAGACGGCCTTTTCGGGGAAACATGCTCAGTTGGTGCGGATCCGCAGCCCCGGGTTGTCGGAGAGGACCACGCTGACCGGCTGCGCGAACAGCTGCGGTGTGTTGCCGGTGAGCGCGCCGATCAGGTTGGGGATCTCGCAGATCGGGTAGTCGGCCACCGACGAGGCGCTGGAGATGCCCAGTGCGAGACGTCCGGTCACGATCGGGCCGCCGCTGTCGCCGGGCAGGGCGCAGATGTTGGCCGAGAAGCTCTGCGTCAGTTCACGATCGCCGACCTGCACGGTCTGGTCGACGGCGTTGACGATGCCGCAGCTGAATCCGGTGCGCGAACCCGACTTGCAGACCGGGGCGCCGACCACCGGGGTGGCCACACCGTCGACCGCGATCGGCGCGGCGCCGGGCACCCGCACGCTGTTGTTGGAGAAGCGATCCGCGAAGGGGTCGTTGATCCGGATGATCGAGTAGTCCTGGTTGCCGAGCACCGACTTCTGGAACACGCCGAGCTGCGCGCCGCGCCGCTCCTGGGGCAGCAGCTCGTGCACGGCCGACGCATTGCCGAGGTCCGGGTTGCAGTGGCCCGCGGAAATGTTCACGACGTTGCCCGCGCGGTCGGTGCCGTTGAAGCCGAAGGAGCAGCGCAGCTGGCTCCCGCCGCCCACCGAGGCGTAGCCGTCGCCGCCCGCGAGCGCGGCCCGGTTGTCGCCCTCGGCGATGGCGGTGCCCTGCGGCAGCTGCTCACCCGCCACCGGCGGCGCCACGACGATGACCCGCGCCGGGTCGACGAAGCTGGGCATCGGCAGGCCTGCCTGGTCCACCCGCACCGCGATGCTGTTGTTGACCGTGTCGATGACGGCGCCGCGCACCAAGGCGGTGACCGCCTCGGGCTGACTCTCCAGCCACCGCTCGAACGCGCTCTTCTCGCCGCGCAGCGCCGCTTCGCTCTTGGCGACGTTGCGCACCTCGAACCCGGCCGACTCGGCCGCCTTGCGTGCTTCGTCCGCGCCGGGCCCCTGCGCCACCGCGACGACGGCCTTGCCCGCGTCGTCGAGCCAGGCGCCGCCGAACACCTGCGGGTACTGGCGCTGCGCCGAGGTGGCGAAGGCCGCGACCTGCTGGCCGAGCTCGGCGCGGCGCAGGTATTCCTCGGGCGAGATCTTCAGGTCACGGGTGACCGCGGCGATGAGATCCGCGGGCAGGGCCGGGGCGGGGTCCGCATTCGCCACTGCCGCCGTCGGTCCGAACAGCATGATCGCCGCCGAGGCGGCGATTACTGACTTCCGGAACTTGGTCTGTCGCGCAGCTGATCGGGGTTGACCCATACGTGGCAGGAGCATGTCCAGACTATATGGGGTCCGGGCCGGTATTCCCACCCGAGCGGGGACCTCATTTTTGCCCAACTCGGACTTATCCGGCGACGCGTCGGTCATCCGGCGTTCGGGCGGGTCCGAACCTGGATGCCGCTGCCGAGCCCGCCACCCGCGGACTCGTCGATTTCGGCGAGGATCGCGCGGATCGGAATGCCGAGCGTCGCCGTGCCGCCGTACGGCGCGAGCGCGACGTTGGCCTCGTTGCAGTCCGGTGCGTCGGCCGCGTTGGAGCCGCTGGTGATGCCGAGCGCCAGGGTGCCGGAGACGATCGCGCCGCCGCTGTCGCCGCCGAGGGTGCAGGCGGAGCTGGCGAAGCCGCGGATGGTCTTGCTCTCGCCCTCGGCGGTGTAGAGCTGCGTCTCGACCCGGTCCGCGACCACGAAACCGCAAGTGAACGTGGACGACTGGCCCGACTTGCACACCGGTGCGCCGGTGATCGGGTCGGCGGTGCCGGTGATCGACAGTGTGGTGCCGTTCGCGCCGCGCACCGAAGGCTGGTCCATGCCCGCCCGGACGGCGCGGTCGTTGAGCTTGATCACCGAGTAGTCCAGCGCGTTCGGCCCGCCGAGCGTGGCCTGGACGAAGGTGCCCAGCTCGGGGCTGTTCGGCAGATCCTTCAGGTTCGGCAGGTAGACACCGGCCTGCTGGTTCGCCTTGCCCAGGTTCGGGTCACAGTGGCCCGCGCTGATGTTGAGCGCGTTACCCGCCGAATCCACGCTGTTGAAACCGAAGGAGCACACGTCGACGTTGCGCAGCGAGGAGTCGTGCAGCGAGCCGGGCGCGCTGATGTAGGTGTCGCCGCCCAACGGCCTGCGCTCGACCGGACCGCCGCCGCCGGGGGAAAGGATGACCTTGACGTTGGCGATCAGGGTCGGCAGGTTCAGCACGTGGCCCGCGGGGGTGTTCGCGACACTGAGCACCAGCTGGCTGTTCAGGAAGTCGACGGCCACCGAATTGATCGCTTCGGACAGTTCGCGCGGTAGCGCGGTGATCCACTGGTTGAGCTGCATCAGCGAACTCTCCAGGCTGTCCGCGGAGACCGGGGCGATGCTGGTCTGGTAACCGTCGGCCGCGGCGATGCGGGCGGCGTCGGGCGAGGTCACCGCGACGACGGCCTTGCCGTCGGCGGCGATCCACGCGCCCGCGTAGGAATCCGGGCGTTCGGAGCGGAAGTCGCGGGCGTAATCGCGAAGCTGCTGGGCGCGGGCCGCGCGGTCGAGGTATTCGGTGGGCGTCATCTTCAGATCGCGCGCGATCGCCTGCACCAGTTCCGCGGGCAGCGTATCGGCGGCGAGCTGAGGCGGCGCGGGTTCCGCTGTCGCCGTGCCGGACAAGGGGGCCAGAAGAACGGTCGCCGCGGCCGTGAGAGAGGCAGCCTTGACCGCGGCGCGACGCGCCACCAACTTGCGCATGAAGTCCCTTCGTCGGCACGAAAGTGCCAGCTAAATCCGTGGGCCGTCGGCGGCGAACCCGTTGGCGCACAGTCCTCGTTCAGCGACCGACCTGTTGTCGCGATACATCGGACGAACCGGTCAGCGCTTCACTCTAGGGCACAAACCCGTTCCGTTCGCGACTAATCAGCGAGGCCGTGTGTTACCGGGTGTCTGCCACTGCGGGTTCCACCATTCGTACGGGTCGTAGGACGGGTACGGGTACCACGGGTTGGTGTTGCGGGCGGTGGTCGGACGCGGGGGCGCCGTCGTGGTCTCCGCGGGCGGCGTGGTGGTCGGCTCGGTCGTCGGAGGGGGCGTCGGCGAGGGCTCGACGGTCGGCTCCGCTTCGGTGGACTCGGTGATCACCACCGGCGGCTCGGCGACCGGCGGCGGTGGCGGCGGTGCGACGCTGCTCGACGTGCCCGACTGCGCGTCGCGCACCGACGGAACGGGTGGGGACTCCTCGCCGCGGAAGAGCACGGCGACGCCGACGCCACCGAGCGCGAGCCCGATCAGCGCCGCAACCGCGATCAGCACCGAGACGCGGCGGCGGTCGCCGGATCGTGGTGCGGGCGTTGGTGTTTCGGTGGCAGGCGTTTCGGTGAGCACCTCGGTCGGCAACGGCTTCGCGGCCGGCATCGCCGCGGAGTAGGCCTGCACCTTCGTTTCCGCGGGCACCGCGGGAATCACGTCGGTCACCACGGTCGAGTTCTCGGCCGCGCCCGGATCGGGCGGCGTCGCGCCAGCGGGGGTGGCGAGCACGGAGGCCAGTGCGGCCCGCGCGGCGTCGTAGGCGAACGACTTGCCCGGTTCGGCCGTGTCGACCGCGGGGAGATCGGCCTCGCTGACCAGCACCACCGATTTCAGGCCGAGGTAGTCCAGCGCCTCGCGCAGCGACTGCACCTGCGCGGCGGGCCAGGCGCCGGGATGGGTGGCGTAGAACTCCGCCGCGCCGCTGAGGTGTTCGGTGGTCAGGTTGATCAGGCAGAACAGGGCGGTGGCGACGAGGTCCTCGGCGCGGTACGCCTCACCGTCGTCGACCGAGATACCCGCGGGATTGCCGACCGCCCCGACGAAACCGGTGATGGAGTGCGCGTGGTCCTTCGGCGCGTCACCGCCGAGGACGGTGTCGCCGTCGTCGGACATGTGCAGCACCGACTCCCGGACGACGTAGTGCAAGTCGCCCGAGTCGGTGACGATCGCGGCGGTGCAGTCCTCGTCGGCGATCCGCAGGCCCACCCCTGTGGCCATCACATTCCTCGTTTCGGATTCGATCGGCCCGCCCCGGGCGATCACACGAGCAACGAGCCGTGTCCCATGGCGCGGAGCATTGACAATAACTCCGAGCGGGATCGCGCACCGATCCGACGTCGGATCCGCGCGACATGATGCTCCACGGTCTTCGCGGAGATGTACAGCCGCGCACCGATCTCGCGGTAGGTCAGTCCGAGCAGCACCAGTTCGGCGACTTCCCTTTCCCGTTCGCTCAGGATCGCGGCGCCGTCCCCTGCGGGATCCGGCGCGTTGGACGCGCGCGGCGCGGCGGCGGACTGCGGGACCGGCTGCTCCTGCGGTTTCGACTCGGCCCGCACCATGCGGGCCAGCTTGAGCAGCGCGGTCGCGGTCGCGGAATCGGCCGCGGACAAGGCGGCCTCGCTGGCGAGCCTGGCCGCGTCCCAGGTGAGGCCGATCTCGCGCAGTCCGTTGACGGCCACCTCGACCGGTTTCACCTCGACCTGCCCGCGCAGTACGAGCACCCAGGTGCGGCCCGCGTCCACCAGCACGGCCGCGTGCCGGTCGCCCGCCTCGGCCGCCGACTTGAGCAGGCGCGCGTGCGGCAGCAGTTGCGCGGGGCTCTCGTTGGCGATCGCCGCCTGCACGCCGTACCAGTGGAAGGCGTTGGCCCAAGCGGGCGGCTGGTCGAGTCGATGCAGCAGGCTCAGCGTCGCGTCGACCAGCGGCGTGACGCGGCGCTCGTCACGCAGCCGGATGCCCGCGAGCCAGAGTTCGCCGATCGGCAGCACCGTGAGCAGATCGGCGTCCACGTCGTCGAACAGCGGGTAGGCGGCCTGCCAGGCGCGGGTGAGCGCCGCGTGGTCGCCGCCGCGGCGCGCGAGACCGACCGCGACGCCGTGCGCGAGCAACCGGTCGCGGATGTCGAGCTGGTCCCAGTCGAGGGCGGCGACGGTGTTCGCCGCGGCCTGCTCGTCGCCGCCGAGCATGGCGGCCCACGCGGCGAGTACTTGGAGTTGATGGCAGCGCAGCCCGCTGGTGGTGGCCCGGCGCAGCGCGTCACCCGCGCGGCGCGGCTCACCGGTGCTCAGGCACAGCAGGGTCGCGATAGAGACGGCCGTGCACGGCAGGAAGCGATCGACGCCGGAGTCGGCGTGCGCGGCCTGGATGAGCGCGGAAACCGCGGTGGGCGTTCCGCTTCCGTGATCGGCGAGGGAGTTGGCGAGCGCGGTCGCGATCAGCCGGGCGTGCGAGCCCGCCTCGGTCGGCGGCCAATTGCCCGCTGCGCCGGACAGTTCGGTCGCGGCGGGCACGTTGCCCGCCAGATACAGCACCGTCGCGCCCACCGCCCAGTCCGGGCCGACGCGGTGCGCGCCGAGCCAGCCGTAGAGCTGGGCGGCGCGGCCGACGAGTCCGCGCCGAGTCAGCACGCCCGCGCAGATCCGCACGGCGTCGGCGAGATCGGATCCGTCCACGCCCGCCCTGGCCAGCACTGGTTCGGCCAGACGCATTGCGGTCTCGCCGTCACCGGTGTGCGCGGCGGCTTCGGCCCAGCGCAGCCCGATCTCGTTCGGATCGGCGCCTGCCGCGGCGGCAGCGGCGTAGTAGCGGACCGCCTCGCGCCCGGCGTGTTCGGCTGCGGTGCACAGGAATTCGGCGAGGCTCGGGTCGCGAACGCCGGATTCGGCGAGCAGCAACGCGGTGTGGTCACGTAGCAGGCCCGCGTCCAGGCGGGCGGTGAGTAGCCTGCGCTGCACCGCGACGAACCTGCGGTCGCCGAGCATGGTGCGCAGCGGTGCGACGGCGGGGGCGAGCAACAGGTCGGCGTCGGTCACCAGGGCGGTCGCGCGGGCCCGGTCGATGAGCGCTTGCGCGGCAGCCGATTCGACGCCGAGCACTTCGGTGAGTTCGCTGGAATCCAGCCCGGTTCCTGTGGTCGCGACGACGAGGGTCTCGAGCAGATCGGGTTCGAGGTTGTCCAGCTGTGAGCGCGACCAGTCGGCCACCGCCTCGTCGACGGCGCGGATCCCCGCGTCCAGGCGTGCCGCGCAGGCCGCGGAAAGCGCGGCGACGACGCCGCCGCGGATACCGCCGGTCTGCTGATGAATGTGCTGCGCGACGGGACGCGGCACCATCATCCCCAATTCCCTGGCGAAGGGCAGGATGTCGGCGACGCCGAGCGGTCGCAGGTCCACGATGCGCCCGCGCCGGGCCACCGCCTCGGCCAGGGCGCGCAGCTGCGGGGCGTGCGGGCGCGGCTGCACCGCGATCACCACCGTGCAGTTGCCGAATTCGACTGCGGTGCAGAGAGTTTCGAGTTCAGACGCGCCTAGGGTGTGGGCGTTGTCGATGATCAGCGCTTGGCTGGGCGCATCCGGATCGACGCTCTCCGCCCGGCCGTTCGTCGACACCTTCGATCCCAACGCGGAAACGTTGTCCTGCAAGGCGATACCGCGGCCGCGCAGACGCGTGCGGATCACCGAGAGCAGGGTGGACTTGCCGGTGCCCGAGCGGCCGCGGATCAGGTAGGCGGCGGGTTCCTGCTCGGCACTGTCGAGTTCGCGCAGGATGTCACGGGCGCTCGGCAGGGTGTCGAACGCAGTGTCAGCCACCGTTGCCCCCGAGGATCTCGCCCGGCGCGCGCAGTACCGTGCCGACGGCGCCGCCGACTCCGTCCACCACCTCGCCAAGGGGTTCGGTCAGCACTTCGGTCGGGACGTTCGGCATCTGCGGTTGGTGCGGCTGAGGTTGTTGTGGTTGAGGGGCGGGAGGATTCGGTCCAGGTGTCGGCTGCGGCACCGGGTGCGGCGCGGCCTGCTCCCCGGGAGCGGGGGCGGGCTGGCCCTGAGTGGGCTGTCCTGGCGCGGGCTGACTGTTCACCACCGCGACCGTGCTCGAGCCCGGGGTCGAGTTCGACGCGGAACCGGGCTGTGGTGCACCGGGTTTCGGCTGTTGCGTGGCGCCGGTTCCGGGATCCGCCGCGGGAACGTCCGATGCAGGAGCGCCGGTGGCGCCGGGCGCCGCCACATCGGCGGGCCCCGGCGACGTGGACTGCTCGGAAGCGGGCGAGTTCGCCGGGGATTGCGCTCCGGTGCCGATCGCGACGGTGCCGGTGGCGAGCAGGCCGATCACCACGGCCGCACCCGCGACGATCGCGGCGCGCTGGCGGCCGGTGAGCCTGCGGATCCGGGACTTCGGCAGCTCGTTCTCGGCACCGCGGCCAGAGCGGCCGGGACGGTCGAGGGCGGGCAGTTCCTTGGTCTTCGGTGCGACGGCGGCCGCCGGGACTTCGGCGAGCGCCGCGACCGGGGCGGTGTCGATCGCACTGTCCATCAGATCCGCGGCCAGCGCGGCCGCCCCACGAGCGCTGGTGATGGCGGGCTCGGGCGCGGCGACGACCGGGAGACCGAACTCGCCCGAGATCAGCTCGCCGGCCAACGGGATCGCGCCGCCGCCGCCCGTCAACAGAACCCGGCCGATGTCGCCGACGTCGAGTCCCGCGCGGTGCACGGTGTCGCGTATGAGGTCGATGGAGGTGAGCAGCGGGCCGCGGATCAGTTCTTCCAGTTCGCCGCGCACCAGCCGGATCTGGTCGCCCGCACCGGAAGCAGGGTCGAGCCGGACCGGGACGACCGTGGCGGTATTTATGGAAAGCTCTTCTTTCGCTTTTTTGCAGCGCTCTCGCAATACCGATAATTCGCGTTCCACGACCGGGTCGAACGGATCGAAATCATTTCCACGCAATGCGTTAGCCAGCATGTAACGCATGGTCAGCAGATCGAATTCCGAACCGGCGACGTCGGTGGAACGCAGCGAGGCGAGCAGTGCTGTCTGACTTCCGGTGCGCACCACCGAGACCGTGCACCCGGTCGCGCCGAGGTCGTAGACGACCAGCGCGCCGTCGCCGAGCGGACCGTGCGCGGCCTCCAGCCACTGCACCGCCGCCGTCGGCTCTGGGACGAGCGTCACATCGTTCAGGCCCGCCGCGTCGAACGCGCTGCGCTGCACGTCGATCGTGTGTCGCGACCACCACGCCGGATGGCAGGCGACGACGGCGCCGGGCTCTTGCCCTGTGCCGTCGGCGATTTCGTCGATCAGACAGGTGACGGCCGTGGCCACCAAGTCTTCCGCCGCATGCGCGGAACCGTTTTCGGCCAGGATGTCGACCGGATCGCCGACGCGAGCCAGAAACCCTTCCAGCACCGCGTCACTGGAGTGTCGTCCGGTGCGCCGCGCGCCGTTCCCGAAGGAAGGCGGGACGTCCGGGCTCAGGCGCAACACACTCGGGTGGTTCGCGACGATGCCACCCGAGGCAGGGCCCGCCTGGGTGTCGCCGATCTCTCCCGTCGTCGCCACGGCGACCGAATTCGACGCCCCGACCTTGATGCCGAGCGCCAGACGCTGTGTCATTGGTGACCTCGTTAGGGAAAACCGTGTGATCCGGTAGTCGCTGCTGGGTTGTTCGTGGTGCGAGATAGCCGTGTGATCCGGCCGACCTGTCAGATCTGTCGGTTGCTGGGGAGCCGCCGTTACCGGGTGGGGGAAGGTGCGGGGAAATTCCCCTAATGGCCGTCCGGCCCCTAACGTGCCGCTCCCGAGATTGGTAGGGGTCCGCCCCGTTCCCCCGTAACGCGAGGCGTGCCTAGCGTGAAATTCATTCCAACGAGTGCGGATCGCGTGGTCCGCCGATCCCAGGAGACGATCCTCGATGACCCCCAACGTGATTCTCGAGTTCATCCTCGGCCTGCTGCGCGACCGCGAGGCCGCGGTAGGTTACTGCGCCAATCCGGAAGGCGCGCTGGCGGCCGCGGGACTCTCCGCGGTCACGCCGGAGGACATCGCCGCGGTCGCCCCGATGGTGGCCGAGTCGGCTTTGGTCGCGGGCGGCTCGCAGCTGTCGGCGATCGTCGCGGCGGGCACCTCGGCCGCGGCAGGCGCCGGTGCGGCCGCCGGTGTCGGCGCCGCCGCCTCGGCGGGCGCGAACGCGGCGGTCGGCGCGGCGGCGAACGCAGGCGTCGACCTGGGCGCCGACGTGAACACCGACGTGAACACCGACATCGACCTCGGCCTCGGCCTGAACACCGGACTGAACGGCGATCTCGGCGCCGGCCTCGATCTCGGCGCGGGCTTGGGGGCCGTCGTGAACGCGGGCACCGACCTCTCCGCCGACCTGGGCGGCGCGCTTGGCACGACCGTCGGCGCGGGCGCACAGGCCGTTGCCGATCTCGGCGGCAGCCTCACCGCGGGCCTCGACGGCGTCCTCGGCGCGGGCGCGGGTGTCGGCGGCGCGCTCGGCGCGGTCACCGATATCGCCGCCGGTGTCGGCGGAGGTCTGGATGCGGGTGTCGGCGCGGGTCTGGAGGGTGCGCTCGGTGCAGGCGCCGGTCTGACGGGTGTCGTCGGAGGTGCATTGGACGGTGTGGGCGATCTCACCACCGGTTTGACCGGCGGTCTCGGCGGCGCACTGGATGGTGCGCTCGGCGTCGGTGCTGGGCTCGGCGCTGGTTTGGAGGGCGCCGTGGGTGCGGGCGCCGAGGCCGGTGCAGGTCTGGGAGGCGCGATCGATACCGGCGCCGAGCTCGGCGGCGATCTGTCCGCCGGTGTCGGTGGTGTGGTCGACGCGGGCGCCGGTCTGGGCGCGGGCTTGGGCGGCGCGCTCGGCGCGGGAGCCGAATTGGGCGGTGACGTGGCCGGCGGTTTGGGCGGCGCGCTGGACGCGGGCCTCGGCGCGGGCGCGAATCTTGGTGCCGGACTGGAAGGTGCGTTGGGTGCGGGGCTGGGAGGCGCGGTTGGCGCGGGCGCCGAGCTCGGCGGCGATCTGTCCGCCGGAATCGACACCGCCATCGGCGCGGGCGGCGACATCGCGACCGGAGTCGGTGCGGGCCTGGACGGTGCAGTCGGTGCGGGCGCGGAATTGGGCGGCGATCTGTCCGCTGGTCTCGGCGGCGCGGTCGGTGCGGGTGCAGAGGCGGGTGCCGGTCTGGGTGCGGGCTTGGATGGTGCGCTGGATGCGGGTGCGGAGTTCGGCGGTGATGTAGCGGGTGGCTTCGAAGGTGCGCTGGACGCCGGCCTGGGTGCGGGTGCCGGTCTGGGTGCGGGCTTGGGCGGTGCGCTGGATGCGGGCGCGGAGTTCGGTGGTGATGTGGCCGGCGGTCTGGAAGGCGCGCTGGACGCGGGTCTCGGTGCGGGCGCGAATCTTGGTGCGGGGCTGGAAGGTGCGGTTGGCGCGGGTGTCGAGCTCGGCGGTGATCTGTCCGCCGGAATCAACTCTGCGATCGGCGTGGGTGGCGACTTCGCGACCGGTGTTGGTGCGGATCTGGACGGTGCGCTGGATGCAGGCGCGGAGTTCGGCGGCGATGTAGCCGGTGGTTTCGAAGGTGCCCTGGACGCGGGCCTCGGCGCGGGTGCGGGCCTTGGTGCCGGGTTGGAAGGCGCGATCGGTGCGGGTACGGGACTGAGCGGCGATCTCTCCGCCGGAATCGACTCTGCGATCGGTGCGGGTGGCGATCTGGCCGCCGGTGTCGGTGCGGGTCTGGATGGTGCGCTGGGCGCGGGTGCGGAGTTCGGTGGCGACGTTGCCGGTGGCTTCGAAGGTGCGCTGGACGCGGGCCTCGGCGCGGGTGCCGAGTTCGGCGGCGATTTGTCCACCGGTGTGGGTGGCGCTGTTTCCGCGGGCGGCGATCTCGCGACCGGCGTAGGCGCGGGTCTGGACGGTGCACTGGACACCGGCCTGGGTGCGGGCGCGGACCTGGGTGCAGGGCTCGAAGGTGCCTTCGGTGCGGGTACCGAACTCGCCGGTGACCTGTCGGCCGGTCTCGGTGGCGCGCTGGACGTCGGCGCCGAGGCGGGCGCTGGCCTCGGCGGAGGCCTGGAGGCGGGTCTGGGCGGTGCCGTGGACGCGGGTGCGAACCTCGGCGGTGATTTCGCTGCCGGTGTCGGTGGTGCGCTGAACGGTGGGGCCGAGGCGGGTGCGAATCTTGCTGCGGGCGTTGAGGGTGCGGTCGACGGGAGTGCGAATCTGGGGGGCGATCTTGCCGCTGGTCTCGGTGGCGCGCTGAATACGGGTGCTGGTCTGGGCGCGGGTCTGGAAGGTGCGGTCGGCGCGGGCGCGGAAGTTGGCGCCGGTCTGGGTGGTGCGGTCGACGCGGGTGCGAATCTCGGCGGTGATTTCGCTGCCGGTGTCGGGGGTGCACTCAACGGTGGGGCCGAGGCGGGCGCGAATCTTGGTGCGGGCGTTGAGGGTGCGCTCGGAGCTGGTGCTGTCGCCGGTGGGCTCGAGGGCGCGTTCGATGCAGGCGCTGAGGTAGGTGCCGGTCTCCAGACCGGTCTGGGTGGGGCGTTCGATGCGGGCGCGAACCTCGGCGGTGGTCTTGTCGCCGATGTCGATGGTGCGCTGGATGCGGGTGCCGGTCTGACCGGCGGTCTCCAGACCGGTCTTGGCGGTGCGGTCGATGCCGGTGCCGACCTGGGCGGTGATTTTGCCGCTGGTTTCGGTGGCGCGCTGGATGCCGGGGCCGAGGCGGGTGCCGGTCTGGCCGGTGGCCTGGAGACCGGTCTGGGCGGGGCCGTCGATGCGGGTGCGAGCCTGGGTGGTGGTCTGTCCGCTGGTTTGGAGACCGGTCTTGGCGGAGCAGTTGATGCGGGTGCGAGCCTGGGTGGCGGTCTGTCCGCTGGTTTGGAGACCGGTCT
>NZ_JBFAHG010000002.1:141042-297919 GCF_040654065.1 Nocardia sp. NPDC050793 | reverse complement strand
GGTCTGTCCGCTGGTTTGGAGACCGGTCTTGGCGGAGCAGTTGATGCGGGTGCGAGCCTGGGTGGCGGTCTGTCCGCTGGTTTGGAGACCGGTCTCGGCGGGGCCGTCGATGCGGGTGCGAACCTCGGCGGCGATCTGGCCGGTGGGCTGGAAAGCGCTGTGGGCGGTGCGTTCGAAGCGGGTGCCGGTCTGGAGGGCGGCGTCGAAGGCGCGGTCGACGCGGGCGCCGCGGCCGGTGCCGGGTTGGCGGCCGGGCTCGGGACCGCGGCGAGCGCAGGGGCGGAGTTCGGTGGGGAGTTCGCCGGTGGCATCGGCGGGGCCGTCGATGCCGGGGCCGGGCTGGAGAGCGGCTTGCAGGGCGTGGTCGAGGCTTCCACCGGCGTCGGGTCCGGTGTGTCCGGCGGGGCGAACGCGGGTGCTCAGACGGTCACCGGTCTGGAGTCGAGCGTGTCGGCGGGCCTCGGCAGCGTGCTCGGCGCGGAACACGAGATCGGTGGCGGGCTGAACAGTGAACTCGGCGGCGTGCTCGCCAGCGGCGCGCAAGGCGGCGCCGAACTGGGCGGCGGCTTGCAGGGTCTGGTCGGTGGCGTGACCGGGTTCGGCGGCGGTGCGTCCGGCGGTGCGGATGCCGCCGTCGAGGCGGGCGGCGAGTTCGGAACCGGGTTGGAGACCGGCCTTTCCGGCGGTCTCGAAACCGGCGCTGCGGCGGGCACGGATCTGACGGGCGGTCTCGGCGGTGCGCTCGGGGCGGGCGGCCAGGCGGCGTCCGGAATCGAGGCGGGCCTGTCGGCGGGCCTCGACGCGGCAGGCCAAGCGGGTGCCGGTCTCACGGCCGGGCTCAACGGTGCCATCGGCGCGGCTGGTCAGGCCGGGGCAGGACTGGAATCGGGCCTGTCGGCCGGACTCGGCGCCGCAGGGAACGCGGGCGCGGGTCTGCACAGTGGACTCGAGGCCGGTCTCGGCGCAGCGGGGAATGCGGGCGCGGGTCTGAGCAGTGGTCTCGAGACGGGCATTGGCGGTGCGGCTAACGCGGGTGCTGGTCTGAGCAGTGGTTTGGAGACGGGTATCGGCGGTGCGGCCAGCGCGGGTGCTGGTCTGAGCAGTGGTTTGGAGACGGGTATCGGCGGTGCGGCTAACGCGGGTGCTGGTCTGAGCAGTGGTTTGGAGACCGGCGTCGGCGGTGGCCTGGACTCCGGCCTCGGTGGCACGGCGAGCAGTGGCCTGTCCACCGGAGCCTCCGGCACGTTCCACGGCGGCGCGGACGCGACGCACTCCGGCGCTGGAGCACAGGGTGCGCTCGGCGGCGGCGCGGACCTGGGTGGCAGCATCGGATCCACGGCGGAGACCACCGCGAACACCTGGTCCTCGCTGGACGTTTCGAGCGCATTCGGCAGCGGCTTCGACGGCGGCCTCGGCGCGACCGGCGAGACCTCGCTGTTCGCCGAGGGCGCGTCGAGCGCCGAGATCGGCGGGTCGACGGACCTGTCGGGTGATGCGTTCCTGCACTGAGAGAGGTCGACATCGCGATGGGGACACCCGCATCCGCTTCCGCGCCCGCGGTACCGCTGCTGTCGGTACTGGGTGAAACCATCGCCGCGGCGCGCGCCGCGGGTCGTTCCGACCTGGTCGGCCGCCTGGAGACGGCGGCCGACCGGGTCCGCGACCCGCGGCGTCGCATCGTGATCGCGGGTCAGCTCGGCCAGGGCAAGAGCCGTTTCGTGAACGCGCTGCTGAACGTCGACATCTGTCCGGTCGGCGACGACGCGACCACCGCCGTCCCCGCCGCGCTCGTGCACGGCGATCAGGCGAACGCGGAGCTGCTGCTCACCGATCCGTACGGCGGCGGCGAAACCCGGATTCCGGTGCCGATCGAACAGCTCCCCGAGATCGACGCACGTCTCCCGCTCGCCGATGGCAGGCGGGTGCTGCGGATGGAGATCCAGCTGCCGAATCCGCTGCTCGCCGACGGTATCGTCCTGGTCGACACCCCAGGCGTCGGCGGGCACGGAAATGCTGGCGCCACAACCGTTCTCGGCATGATCCCGGCCGCCGACGCGGTGTTCGTGCTCTCCGACGCCTCCACCGAGATCACCGAACCGGAGTTGGTCTTCCTGCGCCAGGTGCGCGAACTGTGCCCGACGGTCGCGCTGTTGCTCACCAAGACCGACCTGTACCCGCATTGGCGGCGGGTCCACGAAGCGAATCTCGGCCATCTGCACCGCGCCGGGTTGGACGTGCCGATCATCCCGGTCTCGGCGCTGCTGCGCGAGCACGCCATGCGTTTACAGGACGCGCAGCTCGGGATGGAGTCGGGTTTCGGTGTGCTGTATCAGTTCCTGCGCGAGCAGGTGGTGGCTCGCGATCAAGCCGCGACCCGCGCCGCCGTCGCACGCGACATCCAGTCCGCCGCGGAGCATCTGGCGCTCGCGTTGGGCAGCGAACTCGTCGCGCTGCGCGACCCGAATCAGGGTGCGGCGGCGATCCGTGAGCTCCGGGCCGCGAAAACCGCTGCGGAAGAATTGCATCGGCGCACCGCGGCCTGGCAGCAGACGCTCACCGACGGAATCACCGACCTGGCAGGTGATGTCGACCACGATCTGCGAGATCGCCTGCGCGGCCTCACCCGAACCGGCGAAGAGTGGATCGACGAGCACGATCCGGGCAGGCACTGGGACGCTATCGCCGAATGGCTCACCGGCACCGTCGACAGCGCGCTCGGCGACAACCTGCTGTGGACCCACAAGCGTGCGATCCAGTTGGCCGAGCGCGTCGCCGAACACTTCACCCATATCGGTGCGGTGGAGCTGCCCGATGTGAAGAGCGGGCTGAACTCCGAGGAAAGCCTCTCCGGTTGCGGCACTCTCGCCGATCTGGAACCGGATATCGGTTTCGCAAGCAAGCTGCTCGTCGGCATGCGCGGCTCCTACGGCGGCGTGCTGATGGTCGGTCTCGCCAGTACCTTCGCCGGACTGGCCATGCTCAACCCGATCTCCATCGGCGCGGGAATCATCGTGGGCGGCAAGGCATTCCGTGACGACAAACAAGCTCGCCTTGCCCGCCGTCGCGCGGAGGCCAAGAACGCGGTGCGCCGCTTCGTCGACGACGTCGCGTTCCAGGCGGGCAAAGAATCCAAGGACCGCCTGCACAGCATCCACCGCGCCCTGCGCGACCACTACAGCGGTGTCGCCGAGCGCGGCCTGCGGTCCATCGAGGATTCGCTGCGCGCCGCGCAGGACGCGGCCAACATGGAGACCGCGCGCCGCACCGAGCGGTGCGCCGTGCTGGAACGGCAGCTGCGCCTCGTCGCGGAGCTGCGCCGCTACGCCGACGCGATGCAACAGCCCATCGCCGCGCCCGTGCCGAGAGCTCTCGGTACGGTATCTGGGTGATCACGACACCCCACTCGCGCTCGACCAGGGGCGCCGCCTCTTTCCGGTGCACCGTCGCGGCCCGAACCGGCGTGCACGCCGCGGGGCGCCGGTGACCACGAGGGTCGCGCCCGGCATCGTCGTCGAGGCGCACCGGCTGGTGGACGCGGCCAGACAGGCGTTCGCGCGCGAGCCGCGGCCGAGGGCCCTGCTCGCGGACTGCGCGCGCAGGCTTGATCAGCCATTGCGTGTCGCGCTGGCGGGTTCGCTGAAGGCGGGCAAGTCCACATTGCTGAACTCGCTGGTCGGCCAGGACATCGCGCCCACCGACGCGACCGAGTGCACCCGGGTGGTCACCTGGTACCGGAACGGCCCGACCCCGAGCGTCACCGCCTACGCCCCCGACGGCGCCGCCGCGAATGTGGTGGTGCGTCGCGGCGGCGGCGCGCATGGACTGACGTTCGACCTGCAACGGCTGAACTGGAACGCGCCCGGCTCCCGCGAAGTCGACCACCTCGAGGTCGAATGGCCCGCGGCCGCGCTGGCGCACACCACCATCATCGACACCCCCGGCACGTCATCGCTGTCCCGCGAGGTGTCCCGTCGCACCGCCCGCCTGCTGACGCCCGACGACGAGGACGCCGCGGCCGCCGAGCACGTCTCCGTCCCCGGCGCCGACGCGGTCGTCTACCTGCTGCGCAGGCTGGACGCCACCGACATCCGCTTCCTCGAGCGGATCGGCGCGGGAACCGGTGCGCGACAGGGCGGTTCGGGACTTGCCGGTCCGCTGGGGGTGGTCGGCGTGGTTTCGCGGGCCGACGAGATCGGCGCTGGACGCATCGACGCGCTGCATTCGGCGCGCGACGTGGCGTCCCGCTTCGCCACCGAGCTGGAGCGAACGGGGTTGTGCCAGGCCGTGATTCCCGTCGCGGGACTGCTTGCCTTCGCCGCGGCGACACTGCGTCAGCAGGAGTTCACCGCCTTCCAGGCGTTGGCCGGCGTTCCGGTCGACGAGCTGACCGCGGCGATGTTGTCGGCGGACCGCTTCGCGCGCTCCGACATTCCGCTGCCCGTCCCACCGGAACTGCGCGCCCAGCTGGCCGAGCGCTTCGGCATGTTCGGTATCCGCATGGCGGTCACCCTGATTCGGCTCGGCGTCCGCGATTCCGCCACGCTCGCCGCGGAATTGACCAGCCGTAGCGGGGTGGACGAGCTGCGCTCGGTGCTCGACGTGCAGTTCGGCCAGCGCGCCGACCAGCTCAAGGCGCATTCTGCGCTGACCGCACTGGCCAGGGTCCTGACCGTTTATCCGGGCACCCCGGCCGACCAACTGCTGCCGCGGGTCCGCACTCTGCTCGCCGACGTGCACGGTTTCGCCGAACTGCGTCTGCTCGGCCGCCTTCGCACCGACGAATTGACTCTGCCACCAGCCGATCTCGCCGAACTGCACCGCTTGATCGGCGGATCGGGCATCGCACCGCACCTGCGTCTCGGCCTCCCGGCGGAGGCGGGCCCCGAGGCGCAGCGAGCGCAGGCCGTCGCCGCGGTGCGCAAATGGCGCGAACGCGCCCGACACCCGCTGGCCGACCAGCTCACCACCCTCGCCTGCCTGACCGCGGCCCGCAGCGCCGAGGGAACTTTGAGCCTGCTGCCCCCGACGCCAGAGATGCGCATGGGTCGTCACTGACCACCCCGGCCCATCCCCGTCCGATCGCTAAACCCCGATACTGCGTCGCGGCCCGCAGTGGCTGGACCCGGGCGCTGCTGCTCGGCTCCCAAGCCTTGCGCGTACGCGGCCCGTCAGCTCGGCAAGTCCTCGGCCACCTTGTCGTCGATGGTGACGCGAACGAGCGCCGCGGCCAGGTCGGCGGTGCGATCCTTGGGAGCCAGATCGGCCAGCTTGTCCGGCTTGGCGGGTAGGCCGACGCGACGGGCGCCGCGCAGGGCGCGGTCGTCGAAGTGCGGGCGCGCCCAGGACCAGGTGTCCTGGACCTCGCGGAGGAAGATGTCGCTGCCGGTGGGGCCGATGCCGTTGAATTCCTGGAGCAGGTCGGCTGCTCGGTCTGGATCGCCGTCCGCCGCGGCGGCCAGTTCGCGCAGGTCACCGTGGTACTGCTCGATGACGCGGGTGGCGTTCTCGCCGAGCCGGGTCGCGGTGCTCTCGTCGTAGCGCTTGTAGTGGGCGCGGCCGAGGGCGTCGACGAGATCCTGCCAGTCGGCGTCGGCCACCTTCTGCGGTGTCCGGTAGCCGCTGTCGGCCAGTTCCTTGGTGGCGGCCACCGCGATGTCCGCGGAGATCCTGGCGCTCATGAGCTCGGCGAGCATCAGCAGTTGGAACAGCGGCGCGGGTTTGTCCGCGAGCTTGATGCCCGCCTCGGCGGCGTACCCCGTGCCCGCGCGATCCAGCAGGGCCCGCACGACCTCACGATCACCCATCACACCCTCCTCGCTCGGCTACCGAACGCGTACCCCGGCCCGCTGCGTTGATGCACGACGGAATCGACGAAAGTCGGGCCGATGGTCTCAGGGCGCGACCGCGGCGCTGGACGGGTCGATGAGGATCTTGGCGTGGCGTTCCGGGTTGCCCAGCGCGGTGAACGCGTTGTCGATGCCGTCCAGCCCCACGGTGCCGGTGACCAGCGGCGCCGGGTCGACCTTGCCGTCGGCGATCATGTGCAGCGTGTCGCGGAACTCGCCGGGGTCGTAGCCGAGCACGAAGCGCAGCTCGATCTCTTTGTTGATCGCCATCGCCGGGTGGAAGCGATCGGTCTCCATGCACACGCCGACCACGACGACCCGGGACAGCGGGGGAGCCGCGGTGAGTATCTGATCGATGATGCCCGGCACACCGACGCATTCGAAGATCACCGGCCCGGCGGGTCCCGCGTCGAACGTGTGCGCGAGCCGAAAGACATACCACCACGGCAGATTCGGGACCCGGCGCAGTCGCTGCATGGTGTCGAAGCCGAGCCCGAGCAGCTCCGTGACGCTGCCGATTCCCTTCTTGGGCGCCGCCTCCCAAGGCGATTCGGCCGCCGGATCCACCACCACGTCGGCGCCGCACGCGACGGCGAGCTCGCGGCGGCGCGGGGAGAAATCGCTCGCGATCACCGTGCGGACGCCAGCCGCTTTCAGCATGCTGATCACCGCCAAACCGATGGGTCCGCAACCGATCACGAACGCGGTGCGCCCCTTGTCGACCCGACCTTTGCGTACCGCGTGCCAGGCCACCGCCATCGGTTCGGTGAGCGCGGCGAGCTCGGCCGAGAGCCCATTCGGCACCGGCATGGTCATGGATTCCTGCACTACCACCTGCTCGGCGTAGCCGCCCGGCGCGGCCGTCGACAGTCCGGTCAGGTGCGGCTGACCGTCATGCCGAATTATCGGCAACGCAACCACTTTCGTCCCCGGCTTCCACCGCTTCCGGCACCCGGGACCGTATTCGACGATCTCCCCGCTGAATTCGTGCCCGAGCACCACGCTCTGCTCGGCCCGCATGAACCCGTCGTACCCGGTCGCGCTCGCCAGCTCGGCCATCTCGTCGGCATGGGAGCGAGCGTGCAGATCGGATCCGCAGATCCCGCACCGCACCACATTGATCAACACCTGCCCGCGCCCCGGACGCGGCGTCGGCAGCTCCTCGACCTGGAATTTGGTATTCGTCACGACAGCGGCTCGCATACCGGAACTCCTCTCGGACACCCCGCGCCGAACCTATCACCGCTCCACCCACCACGGAGCGATACCGCCACGGTCGAGACGCCTCGACTCGAGCTAGTCCCGATAGAAGCCGACCTGAATGTCGAACGCCTCCAAGTACCACATTGGCAATATCATCGGCCAGGACCAGGGCGGAACGTCCAGCAGCCCTACACCGGCGAGCGCGGCGGCGATGCGTCGATGGCGGGCAGCGGCGGCGACGCTCAGAACGGGAGGTGGACCCCGTCGCGTACTTCGTCGACGGTGCGGGCGATCATCTGTCGCAGGGTGGCGGTGATGCGGTCGGCGGTGCTGGGTTTGACGGTGAGCTGGTCCGTGCCGAAAGTGACGTAGCGGCCGTCATTTTCGACGTCGTTGATCTGGAAGTCCTTGCGACCGTGTACGTGCCGGTTGTCGGGGCTGCCCATCGCGTAGACCCCGACGTGGGCGACGAGGGTCATGGCGTTGGTGAAGAATTTCTCGAATTCTTCGCGCGGAGTGGGTTTCCAGGCGTCGCGGACGTGCGGGCAGGGCTGCTCGAGTTCGGTCGCGGTGACCTGGAGCTGTCGGCCGCGTCCGGGGCCGCGGTCGGGGAGTGCGTCTACCACGGCGCGCGCGACCTCACCGGCGGGCAGCAGCCGCAGCGCCACGTCGCCGCCATGGTCCTGGTCCTGCCCCGGCTCCTGGACGGCGATCGCGCCGTGTCCGTCATGAACTCCGGCGTGGGCGCGCAGCTTTCGTTCCCGGCGCGGGCCTGCGAATCCGGCGAGTTCCACCCGCGCTTGCGGGGCAAGCAACACTTCCACCGCGCGCACCAGGTCGTCATCGAGCTGCGGGTGCAGCGAGCGGGCCGCCGCCTGCCGCAGCCGCATGGTGTCTTCCGCGAATTCGGTGGTGTGCTGGTGTCGCAGCGGGTAGGGCAGTACGTCACGGCCGGTGGATTCCCACAGCGTCCGGAATTCGAGCGCGGTGAACCGCCAGCTCCGTAGCTCGAGCATCGAAATGTCCCTGTCCGTCCGGTTATTCGCCGATCACCGGCGGCACGGTCTTGCTGATCGAGTCCAGTCCGGTGAGGGCTTCGCCGTTCTCCTGGTTGATGAGGTAGTCGGGGATGCCCTTGCTGGATTCGTCGTCCTTGCCGCCGGGGCGCGCACCGCCCAGGCCACCCATGCCTGGCATGCCGGCGCGCCCGGCGCCCGGGGCGCTGGACCTCGCGGCGGCCGGAGCGCCAGGCGCGCCGGTGGCGGGCGTACCGGGAATCGAGCGGCCGGGGCCCGGCGGCACCGCGTTCGGGTTGCCGGGTCCGGGGCCGCCGCCGGGGCCGCCCGGGCTGCCCGGTGTGCCGGGGCCGGGTGTGGTCGGCGTCTGGGTGGAGGCGGGCGTGGTGGACGCGGGCGACGTGTCGGTGGACTGCGGCGTCGAGGTGGGGTTGTCGGTGCTCGACGGGTTGGCCGACTCGTCCGGGTTCTCCTCGACGGGCGAATTCTGTTCGGGATTCTCAGTGCCCGTGGGTTTCTGGTCGCCGGTGTTGTTGCCGCCCTGATTCGGGTTGCCGGTTCCGGTACCGCCGCCACCGCCGCCGTCACCGGGGCCGACCTTGCCGTCGCCCGGCTTGGTGGTCTGCGCCGGGCGGGGGATCTGTGGCACGTTGGTGTCGGTCTCCAGCACCACGGGGGCGTACACGGTTTTCAGCACCCGCAGCGCCTCGGTCCTGGCGTTGTATGCGGCGACATCGTCGTTGCGCCAGCCGCGCCCGACGATCCAGGCGCGGGCATTGTCGACGCCGCTGCGATGCTCCGGCGGATGCGGCACCAGTTGCTTGGTCGGCTCCAGCCCGGTCTGCAATTCCGAGAGCTTGTTACCGGTCAGCTTCGCCGCGTTGGTGACCTGAGCGGCCTCGGCCGTGTAGGCGTTGACAGCGCCGAGCGCCGCGTCGCGCGCCGATCCCTTCCACACGCTGTCGTCGGTGGCCTTGGCCATCGCCTGGGAGAAGGTGTCCAGCGAGGTCTGATGCCGTTGGGCGATCGTCTTCCAGGTGGTGGCCAAGCTGCTGACGGACTCGATGCTGATCTGATCGACCTTGCGGCGCAGCGTGGCGAGATCGTCGCGGTCGAACTCGTCGGGGCCGCGCACCTCCTTGGGCCGGTATGCGCCCTGGAAGCCGATGTCGTCTACGCCGTCGCGCACATTGGCGCGCTGGCGGTTGTACTTGTCCTGCACCGAGTACGGATCGACGTCGGGCTGCAACTCCTCACCGGAGATGACGTTGGTGACGTTGCGGAGGATGGTCGACCCCAACTGGCCCTCGAAGATCTGCAGACTGGCGAACGGATTACCCATCAGCCGACCTGCTCGGTGGCGTTGGTGATCGGGGCGGCGTTCTCGACGTCTTGGCCGGTGATGCGTTTGAAGGAGATCGCCATGACCTCGCGCATGTTCGTTACGGTCTCGATGTGCTCGAGGATGACCTTGTCGATCGAGTTGTCTTCGCCGGTGGCCTGTTTCAGGAATTTCTGGACCAGGTCGTTGCCCATGTTGAAGTCGCCGAAACCGGAGACTGCCTTGGCGTTGCTCACATACGTACGCAACTCGGCGAGCTCTGCCAGACGCTGATCGCAGGCGGCAAAGCACTGTTGAGCCGCTGCCTGATCATCGAGGTATAGATCACCGGCGCGCGCCTTATCTGCAATTTGTTGCCATTGGGCTAACTGCTCATTGCTCAACTCTATCCCCCATTTTAGGTCGGCAATACCGGCACGATTGACTTGCCAGCCTTGGAAAGGATCGCGCACGGATCTTCAAGATTGTTCAGAGCTGCGTTATTCAGAATTCGAATCTGTACGACACCCTGCGCTGCGGGAAAGACGACATCGCAGTCCAACTGCTTTGATGCGCCCTCAACGCGAAATTCTCGTCCTGCGCGGCCAGCGATTGTGACGTCCCGAAACTCCACATTTCCAGGCTTGGCCTCGAATTCCGATACGGACCGTCCGGTCGAGAAGACGCTCAGGTGGTACCCACGACTCTTCCAAGTGCAGATCTCCCAGCCGGCTTGGGGCACGCCAGCAATGCCAGGCTCCTCGGTTGCTGGATCGACCCCGGCCCCGCGCAACGCATCATCGGGAATCCCCGAGCACGGATTGAACAGGGCTGCGGCACCACTTGTTCTGGTAGTGGTAGGCGACCCGCTCGTGGTATCCACGCACCCGACCGCGCCGGATGCGAGCAAGGCCCCAAGCAGTACCAATGTGATTCGACGGCCCATCCCCACCCTCTCAACCCGTAAGATTCAGGCTTCGTCAACCGTAGCAGATAGCGGACCGGCCTCACTTGCTACGCCACCTGCGCTCGGTGGACGGTGACGACCCTGGTCTCGGACCTCGTAGGCCAAAGGTGGGTTGTCGTCCGCTGCCCGCTGGGCCACCCGGTCAGGCGGGCCGGTGAATTCGCCGTCCAACACACCTATGGTGAAAGCGTTCCACTCCTCCGGCGTGAAGACCAGCGCCGGACCGTTTGGGTCCTTCGAATCACGAACACCGACCTGACCGACATCGAGCCAAGCGATCTCGACACACGCCTCACCACCCTGGCTGTAGCTCGACTTGAACCACTGTGCGCCGGATAGGTCGATTTTCACTGTCCGTATCTCCTTGCCATGACTCTCAGCAGGTCTCGCGATGGGTCTTCTTCCAATGCGGCACATCGGATCTTGTCGTGAATCGACAGGAAGCGCGTCACGTCTTCGTCCTTCTCGAAAATCATCGTTCCTATCGCGCCCTCGGTGTAGACAACGGACGGCTCGTTGTGCGGGAAGTCGATGATGATGTACGGCGGTACCGCGCCCCCGGTGGGGAGACCGGCCCGGCAAGGGACGATTCGGATTGAAATGTTGTCGCGCGTGCCGATGTCGGCAAGATGATGTAGCTGTACGGCCATGATTCGGTTAGAACCGACGACGGTGCACAGGGCCGTTTCGTGCAGTATGAACTCGACTCGAACCGGCCTGTACCTGCGTGTAATCAGGGTCGTTCGTTGCATTCGCAAAGAAACCCGGCGGTCGATCTCCGCCGGTGTGTCAGTCGGTAGGAAGGCTTCCTCGGTGACGCGCGCGTAGTCGGCAGTCTGCAACAGGCCCGGTACGACCAGCGATTGAAAGAAGTGGAGTCCGGTTGCCGCCGCTTCCAGCTGGAGATACGTGTTGAATCCAGGTCGGATCAAATCCCTGAAGTCTTCCCACCAGAAGCGCGTATTGCCCTGTGCTGCAAGGAGCTTCAGATACTCCGTCCGCTCCTCCGGCAGCCCGTAATACTCGCAGATGAACTCGACGTCCCGAACCTTCACCCGTTCGTTCTGCCCGAGTTCCAGCCGCCCCAGCGAGGAGCGGCTGATCTCCAGTACTTCGGCGACCTGTTCGAGGGTGTACCCGTTGGCCTGGCGCGCGTCGCGCAGCGCTCGGCCCAGCTGGCGGCGCGGCAGTGTCGTCGTCCTGCCCGCGCCCTCCTTCGCGCTCACCATCCTGCGTCCTCCCCTGCTCCCACGGTGCGATCGATGGTTACCACAGCGAGAATCGTTGCGCGCCCGACGCGGAAGGCCCGCGAGGCGCTGCGCCGAACCCGGACCCGCGCCGTCGCCGACCCCACCGAATGGAGCACGCTACGCAGCATATTCCCCTGACGCCCTGGATAGTTCGGGAACCACGGTGCAGGCCATTTCGGTGTCGTCGGACCCCCACGGACCGGCTGGGAGATCGTCTGCGCGAAGCTCCGGAGTCGTCCGTCCCTGCTCTCCCACGATGTGCGCGACGGGTTCCCACGGAGAGCATTCCCGGGCCGTCGAGTCGGGAATCGCCCTGGTGATATCGATCGATTGCCGGGAGTCGAGTGTTTCGGACCTTTCTCTATGTGCGCGCTGTTCAGCATGGCCCCATGACACAACGACAGGGAACACAACTGCTCACCGGTGCGATCTCGTCAGCGGCGCAACCTGGTTCGGCCGCCGGGCCGACGGCGTTGGGGTTCGTGCGGGGTGAGGTCTCGGGGCAGGCCGCCTCCCGGCACGAGGCGGCGGTGCTGCGGCATGCGCGAGCGCTGGGCTATCGATACATGTTTACGGTGCGGCCGCCCGACGATTGCGCCGATCCGGTCGGGCTCGTGCTCGGTCTCGCGGCGGGGGTGGGGATCGCCGCGATCGTGGTCCACGACCTGGCCCACGTCGATGACCGGCCCGCGCGGATCTGCGAGGACTTCGACCTGGAGACGGTGTGCCCGCCGAGCACGTGGGCGCGGGTCGGCGCACCGGCGTACCCGGGGACGGTCCCGGACGGGGAAGTATTGCGCGAGGTGCTGGCCCGGCTGTCGGAATCGGCCACATCTCCGCGGTCGTCGCGGGAGTGACCATGCGTCGGACCGTGGTCGGAGCCGCCCACACGGGTTGGCGTATCGCGGGGCATCGCATCGAAATCCTGTTCCTTCAGGATGCTTGCGATGCCACGCCGGCCTACCGGCGCGGGCCCGCCGGGAAATCCGTGCCGATTCCGCTGGGGCAGTGCGGGTTCGTGCTGTTCGACGAGCGTGCGTTGCCGGATCTGGCGCAGGCGCGGGACTGGTTTCCGCGGCACCACCGGCTGTGGGACGCGGTACGCGCCGAGTTCTGGGCGATGTCGCTGTGGGCGGGCGGCGCGCGGAACGCGGAGACGTCCTCGCCGCACCGCGCGAAAAGGCGGTGAGGCGATAGCGGGCGCGGCGACGACGGCCGAGAAGGCCCGCGAAGACGAGTTGCGCCCCCTCGGCTGACTCGTCGTCCGCCAACTGAATTCCTTTGACCCACTCCCCGGTACGAGCGACCTACCGAAGGAACAACATGCCCACTCGACGAAATCGGCTGCGGCCAAAGCCGAAATCTCCGTTGACGCCGTCCGCGACCGTCCCCGCCCTGCGCTACCCACCGCGCGCCGTGATCGACGCGATGCTCGGGGCCATGCTGACCGAATTTCGCGCCGAACCGGCCGCGTCCAGTTCTGGCACGGTCCACTTCTGGGGTTTCGCCCGCGCCGCCGACCCCGCCACCCACGACATGGCGCACACCGCTGTCACCCTCGATCCCGATGCCGCGCGGTCGCCGATCCTCGAATCCGCCGAATGGTTACTGCGCCGATTCGCCGGGCGGCTGTGGGCATTCGGGCTGGCGCACCGGACGAGCGGTGAACTCGTCGCCGGAACCGGTGCACCATCGAGCCCGGCCGAGTGCGGGTCGGATGTCGAGCTCGCATACCTCTGCACCGCAACAATTTTCGATGCCCGCGCCCGCGCCTACACTGCGCTGAGCTACCTGCACCTACCGGAACCCGGGCAGACGGACACTCGCGTGCACGACACCCGCGAAGCCACCGACACCTGGATCGACCTGTTCGACCGCCGCGCACCCGCCGCACACGCCTGGGCGGCCGCGATCACCTTGGACCCGCGTGCCAACCACGCCGCGATAACCCGGCTCCGGTCCGTGTGAAACCCCTGGTTTCTCACCTTCGGTGTGGAGCGGTTGCCGCGCAGAGCATTTCGACACCCGCATAGGTCGCAGTGTGTGCGAGGTGGTCGTCGGCTGTGCTGTAGCTCTGGGAGGTCATGTCAGCAGCGCCATCCCGCGGCGGCGCGGAGACCGCTGGCTCCATGTCAACTGATTCCGATCGTGCCGCGAATATCGTTGCCGGGCACTTGATTCGCTCGTACGTTCGACTATTGTCGGGTGCGTCCCGCCTTCTCTTGGGGGTGTGCCCTGTTGAATGGGCCGAATGACCACTCCCCTCCCGGGATTGGTGCAACGGTCAGCCGACCTACTTCAGGTCTACCTGTCTGGGGGCAGGGTCGGTGCTCCGGTCCATGGACCGTGGCGCCTTGACTCGGACCCACTGCGAACCGGTTTCGGGGAGCGGACACGGCGGCGCGAAGGGTCGCGCCGCCGCTCGTCCTACTGCGGGAGGCGCTCAGGCGCACGAAATATCTTGCGGCCGGAAGCGTTCCAGCTGTCTCACACCGACTTGACGATCCCGCCGTCGATCAGATGATCGGAGCCGGTGATGCTGCCCGCCACGTCCGAGAGCAGAAAGGTGATCAGCGCCGCGACCTCGTCGGGTTCGGTGAGTCGTCCGGTGACCATGCCCATCCGTGCGGGCACGTGGGTGAGGAATTCGGTGTGGTCGACGGCGACGGCCGCGGCCAGCTTTCCGCCGAAACCGTCAGGCGCTTCCCAGATGTCGGTGCGCACCGGTCCGGGGGAGACGGTCGCGACCCGGACGCCGTGTGGGCCCAGTTCTTCGGCGAGTCCCTTGCCGAACGCGGTGAGCGCGGCCTTGGCGACGTTGTAGGCCAGCGGTGGTCCGGCCGGACGGCGCGCGCCGATCGAGGACACGTTGACGATCGCGCCGCCACCCACCGTCAGGAACGGCAGCGCCGCCCTGGTGACCCGCACTGCCGCGAAGAGATTGAGGTCGAACACCTCGCGCCAGTGCGCGTCGTCGATCGTCGCGAATCCGCCGATGTCCACCGCGTCGCCGCCGCCGACGTTGTTCACCAGCAGGTCGATGCCGCCGAGTTCGGCCGTTGCGCGCGCCACCAGTTCGTCCGCACTCTCCGCCGCGGCGAGGTCGACCGCAACGGCCGTCGCACCCGTCGCCTCGAGTTCGGCGGTGGGTTTGCGCGCCGCGCCGACGACCCGCACGCCCTCGGCGGTCAGCCGACGCACCGTCGCAAGTCCGATGCCGCGACTGGCCCCGGTGACGACCGCGGTCTTGCCGTTGAGCTGGAGATCCATGTTGCCTTCCATTCTTTAACTAGAGGTACAAAATGCGGGTACGCGAAAGCGCTCCCCCGGAAAAGGATCGTTCAGAGCGAGTCGATCACCGCGTCGATCGTGCGCATCGACCGTTCCGACCCTTCGGCGGTCTTGGAAAGCACCTGCATTCCGATCAACGTGCTGAGCAGCATGCTCGCCGTCGCCTTCGGATCGCGGCCGCGGTCGATTTCGCCCGCGCGCTGCCCTTCCTCGATGACGGCCTCGAACGCCGACTCGGTGCGGTCGAACATGCGCCGGACCGATGCGGTGGCTTCCGCATCCGCGCCGCCGAGCGCCGCGGCGGTGTTCACCGCGAAGCAGCCGCGCCGATCGGGATCGGCGAGATTGGCCTCCGCGGCCAGGCGCAGCGCGGTGCGCAGCCGCTCTTTCGCCGGCCCCGGCCGGTCCAGCAGTCCGGTGAGCGCTGCGGCCTGGTTGTCTCGATAGTGCTCGAGCGCCCGTTCGAACAGCGCCCGCTTGCTGCCGAAAGTGTTGTACAGGCTGCCTTTTCCGATGCCGAGCGCGTCGATCAGATCCTGCGGGGTGGTGTCGGCGTACCCCTTGCGCCAGAACACCTCGGTCGCCTGCGCGACGGCGGTGTCCGGATCGAACTGTTTCGGCCTGCCCACGGCTGCGAGCCTAGCACCGTTTTATACCTGAAGGTCAATTTCGAGTCCTCGGGAATATCGCACGGGGGGTCGCCGGTTGAGGTTTTCGACAACATTGAGCGAGTCGGACTCAAGTTTCAGTTGACGCCCGGTAGGGATTGGGTGCAGGATTGAGCCGACCACGCTCAGCGTTGCTGGGACCGTGCTCCGTGAGGTGCTGGGGGCGAGGTCTCGCGGCGGTGCAGAACACGCCGCAGGGCGAGCTGTCTCGCCAGGCACCGACACATAAGTACGTCAACTAGGAGGAACAAACATGGCTCGTGCGGTCGGAATCGACCTCGGGACCACGAACTCGGTCGTCGCCGTTCTCGAAGGCGGCGAGCCGGTCGTCGTCGCCAACTCGGAAGGATCGCGCACCACCCCGTCGATCGTCGCGTTCGCGAAGAACGGCGAGGTACTGGTCGGTCAGCCTGCGAAGAACCAGGCCGTCACGAACGTCGACCGCACCATCCGCTCCGTCAAGCGCCACATCGGCACGGACTGGTCCGTCGGCATCGACGACAAGAAGTACACCGCGCAGGAGATCAGCGCGCGCGTGCTGATGAAGCTCAAGCGCGACGCGGAGGCCTACCTCGGTGAGGAGATCACCGACGCCGTCATCACCGTGCCCGCGTACTTCGAGGACTCGCAGCGCCAGGCCACCAAGGAGGCCGGTCAGATCGCCGGTCTGAACGTGCTGCGCATCGTCAACGAGCCCACCGCGGCCGCGCTCGCGTACGGCCTGGACAAGGGCGACAAGGAACAGACCATCCTGGTCTTCGACCTCGGTGGCGGCACCTTCGACGTCTCGCTGCTGGAAATCGGCGAGGGCGTCGTCGAGGTCCGCGCCACCTCCGGTGACAACCACCTCGGTGGCGACGACTGGGACGAGCGGGTCGTCCAGTGGCTGGTCGACAAGTTCAAGGGCACCTCGGGCATCGACCTCACCAAGGACAAGATGGCCATGCAGCGTCTGCGCGAGGCTTCCGAGAAGGCCAAGATCGAGCTGTCCTCGTCGCAGTCGACCTCGATCAACCTGCCCTACATCACCGTCGACGCGGACAAGAACCCGCTGTTCCTCGACGAGCAGCTGACCCGCGCCGAGTTCCAGAAGATCACCTCGGACCTGCTGGACCGCACTCGCGCTCCGTTCCAGTCCGTGATCAAGGACGCGGGCATCAACGTCGCCGACATCGACCACGTTGTCCTCGTGGGCGGCTCGACCCGTATGCCCGCCGTCTCGGACCTGGTGCGCGAGCTGACCGGCGGCAAGGAGCCCAACAAGGGCGTGAACCCGGACGAGGTCGTCGCCGTCGGCGCCGCCCTGCAGGCCGGTGTGCTCAAGGGTGAGGTCAAGGACGTCCTGCTGCTCGATGTGACCCCGCTGTCGCTGGGTATCGAGACCAAGGGCGGCGTGATGACCAAGCTCATCGAGCGCAACACCACGATCCCGACCAAGCGTTCGGAGACCTTCACCACGGCCGACGACAACCAGCCGTCGGTGCAGATCCAGGTGTTCCAGGGTGAGCGCGAGATCGCCTCGCACAACAAGCTGCTCGGCTCCTTCGAGCTGACCGGCATCCCGCCCGCCCCGCGCGGCGTGCCGCAGATCGAAGTTACCTTCGACATCGACGCCAACGGCATCGTGCACGTCACCGCCAAGGACAAGGGCACCGGCAAGGAGAACACGATCAAGATCCAGGACGGCTCCGGCCTGTCCAAGGAGGAGATCGACCGGATGGTGAAGGACGCCGAGGCGCACGCGGCCGAGGACAAGGCGCGTCGCGAGGAGGCGGAGACCCGCAACCAGGCCGAGTCGCTGGTGCACCAGACCGAGAAGTTCATCAAGGAGAACGAGGACAAGGTGCCCGCGGACGTGAAGTCCAAGGTCGAGGCGGCCATCGCCGACGCCAACGAGGCGCTGAAGGGCACCGACATCGCGGCCGTGAAGTCCGCGGTGGAGAAGCTCGCCACCGAGTCGCAGGCGCTCGGCCAGGCCATCTACGAGGCCTCCGCCGCCGAGCAGGCCGCGTCCGGCGACGGCGCGTCCAGCTCCGCGAACGACGATCAGGTCGTGGATGCCGAGGTCGTTGACGAGCCGGTCGACACGGAGAAGAAGTGACAGAGGGCAACCAGGGCGATTCGGCACAGGAACCGATCACCTTCGTCGACAAGCGCAAGGTCGACCCGGCCACCGGTGAGGTTCGGGAACCGGTCGTGGATACCGCGGCCGGGCCCGGCCCCGAGGGCGGCAACGGTGCGGAAGGCAATGGCGTGCTGACTCCCGAGGGAGCCGAAGCGCTGGCCGACGTGATCGGTGTCGAGCTCGCCGAGCGTACCGCCGACCTACAGCGGCTGACCGCGGAATACGCCAACTACCGCCGCCGCGTCGAGCGCGACCGCAAGGCCGCCATCGACGGCGCCAAGGCGGCCGTGGTCACCGAACTGCTCGGCGTGCTCGACGATCTGGATCGCGCGAGGGCCCACGGCGACCTCGAGTCCGGACCGCTGAAGTCGGTGGCGGACAAGCTGGTCGACGCGCTGCGCAAGCAAGGCCTCGAGGAGTTCGGCACGGAGGGCGAGCCTTTCGACCCGACCCTGCACGAGGCCGTGCAGCACGAGGGTTCCGGCGCGGATCCGGTGCTCGGTGTCGTCATGCGCAAGGGCTATCGGTTCGGCGATCGGGTGCTTCGGCACGCGCTCGTCGGGGTAACCGATGGCGTGGCCGATCTGGCCGAGGACGAGGCATCGGACGCAGATGCCAATGCCGACGACAATTGACACAGCGAGAGGAGGAGATACCCGGTGAGCCAACGGGAGTGGATCGAAAAGGACTTCTACAAGGAGCTGGGTATCTCCTCCAGCGCCTCGCAGGACGAGGTCAAGAAGGCCTACCGCAAGCTCGCCCGCGACCTGCACCCGGATGCCAATCCGGGTGACACCAAGGCCGAGGAGCGCTTCAAGGCCGTCAGCGAGGCGCATGCCGTGCTGTCGGATCCGGCCAAGCGCAAGGAGTACGACGACACGCGAAAGCTCTTCGCGGGCGGTGGTTATCCGCGCGGCGGGTTCACCCCCGGCGGCGCGGGCGGCTTCTCGCAGGAATTCAACATCGGCGACATCTTCGGCGGCGGCGCCACGGGCGACGGCGGGCTCGGCGACCTGCTCGGCGGCTTGTTCAACCGGGGCGGCGCTCGCACCACGAGCCGTCCGCGGCGCGGGTCCGACGTGGAGACCGAGACGACGCTCGGCTTCCGCGAGGCCGCGCAGGGCGTGACCGTTCCGCTGCGGATGACCAGTCCGTCGCCGTGCACCACGTGTCACGGCAGCGGCGCCAAGCCGGGGACCAGTCCCCGAGTCTGCCCCCTCTGCAACGGAACCGGGGTGGTCAGCCGCAATCAGGGTGCGTTCGGATTCAGCGAACCGTGCGACGAGTGCCGTGGTTCCGGCTCGATCATCGACGACCCGTGTGTCGACTGCCACGGCAACGGAATCCAGAACCGCACCCGCACCATCACGGTGCGGATTCCGCCTGGCGTCAGCGACGGTCAGCGGATCCGGTTGGCCGGACAGGGCGAGGCGGGACTGCGCGGTGCGCCCTCGGGCGACCTGTTCGTCACCGTGCACGTCAGCCAGGACAAGGTCTTCGGCCGCAACGGCGACGACCTGACCCTGGTGCTGCCGGTCAGTTACGCTGAGTTGGTGCTCGGCACAACGGTCTCCGTGCCGACGTTGGAAGGGCGCGTCGGCGTCAAGGTACCGCCGGGCACCGCCGACGGGCGGATCCTGCGGGTGCGTGGCCGCGGTGTCCCCAAGCGCGGCGGCGGCGCCGGTGACCTGCTGGTCACCGTCAAGGTCGCGGTGCCACAGAAACTGGACAGCGATGCCGCCGACGCGCTGAAGCGCTATCAGGAGGCGGAGCGGTCCAGCGGGTTCGATCCTCGTGCGGGATGGGCAGGTGCGTGATGTCCACTGATCCGAAGAAGGCGTCCGGTGGGTCGCGAGCCGAGTTCTTCATGATCTCGGTGGCGGCCCAGCTGGCCGGCATGCATGCGCAGACCCTGCGCACCTATGACCGGCTGGGACTGGTGACGCCGCAACGCACTTCGGGCGGCGGGCGACGTTATTCGGCGCGGGACGTCGAGCTGCTGCGCGAGGTGCAGCGGCTGTCCCAGGACGAGGGCGTGAACCTGGCGGGCATCAAACGCATCATCGAACTCACCAATCAGGTCGAGGAATTGCGGGAGCAGCTCGCCGAGACACGCGCGGAGGTGGAGCGGCTTCGGGCGGGTTATCGCCCGGATCTCACCCCGCCGCAACGCAGTACGGCGTTGGTGGTGTGGAAGCCACGCAATCAGCGCTGAGCCGAGAGTAATTCGGGCCTCGCCGCCGACTCGTTTTCGGGTCCGCGGCGGGGCTCTTTCTTATTGCGCGGAAAGCCGAGCGTTGTTACCGATGGGTCGGAGTTTGCTATGCGACTATCCGAGTTTGCTGGGGCGCAGTGGATTCCGTTGGTCGCCTCCGGGCACAGCCGGAACCGACCGGTCTGCTTTTCTTGTCCGGGTGCGATGCGAGAAGATTGCCCCGCAGCAACTCTCGGCTCTGATCAGGGTGTTGCCACAAGATCGCTCCGCCCGTGTCAACTGGACGAGTCTTGCAAACCGGGCCGCGCGAATTCGGTGAGTGCGAGACCGAATCCACCACTCCAGTACGGTCTTTCGGTCTGTTACTTGCGTGTTTTTCGCTTCCGTTTCTTGTTTCTGCGGAATTCCAAGCGTGATGTTTAATCGTTGCGTTCCGTTGCTGGCAAACCTCGCCTACACTCCTTGGCATCGGCTGCTGTCGAGTGTCCCGCAGCACTTCACTCGCCGGCGCGCTCTGCGTTCTAGTGCGAAATGGGGTTGTGACACAAATGGATTCGCGGACTGTCGCTTTGATCAGAACAACGTTCAAGGCGGTTGCTGCGGAAGACGGCGGGCCGGAAAGGCTCTCCAGGTCGTTCTACGCGATCCTTTTCACGGACTACCCGCAAGTCCGTGATTTCTTCCCCGCTGCGATGGATTCACAGCGCGACCGCCTCGTCAAGGCCATCGGCTACGCCTTGGATCGGCTCGAGGAGCCCGACAAGTTGTTGCCGTTCCTCGCCCAGCTCGGCCGCGACCACCGCAAATACGGTGTGCAGGCCGAACACTACGTCGCGGTGGCCACCGCGCTGAAGACCGCGATGCGCCGCTTCGCGGGCACCGAGATGTGGACCGACGAGGTCGAGAAGGCATGGGACGAGGGGTTGGCCGTCATCGGCAACACGATGATGGGCGCCGCCGAGAAGGAGGCCACGCCCGCCGCCTGGTCCGGCAGGGTACTGGAGAACCGGCTCGTCCTGCGCAATCTGGCGATCGTGCGATTACAACTGGACCAGCCGATGCGGTACGCCGCGGGTCAATACATGAGCGTGCAGATTCCCTCGCGGCCGAGGATGTGGCGCTACCTCTCGCCCGCCGTGCCCGCGAATGCCAACGGCGAGATCGAATTCCACGTGCGCGGCGTCATGGGCGGCTGGGTCAGCCCGGCCATCGTCGGCCAGACGCAAGTGGGGGACCAGTGGCTGATCGGCTCGCCGCTCGGCGGGCTCGGCGTGCCGCGCAACACCAAACGCAAGATGCTCATGGTGGGCTGCGGCACCGGCATCGCGCCGCTGCGGGCCCAGCTCATGCAGATGGCGTTGCGGCGAAGCAATCCGAAGGTGCACCTTTTCGTGGGCGGGCATCACCCGTGCGATCTCTACGATCTGGAGACGCTGAGCAACCTGGCCGTCGCCAACCGCTGGCTGACCGTGACACCGGTCAGTGAGAGCGACGAAAACCCGTGGTGGTACGACGAATCCGGGGTGGTCGAGCGCATATGGCCGGGCCTGGAGCCGCGCATGACGGGCCAGATCGGCAAGGTCGTCGCCAGCTACGGCTCGTGGACCGATCGTGACGTGCAGATCGTCGGTTCGCCCTCGATGGTGCAGACCACCAAGTTCCGCTTGATGGCGGCGGGTACCCAGACCAAGAGCATCCGCCACGATCCGCTGTTCTGAGGTCTTCGTCGTTCCGGCGAAGGCCGGGATCCAAGCGGGTGACGACTATCCGCGAGTCTGCGACTGGATCCCTGCCTTCGCCGGAACGATGACGGTCAAAGTCCTTCGTACTGAATGCGTTCGGCGGGCGTGCCGGTCTCGACGAGCCGGTCCACCGTGGCGCGCGTCATCGCGGGCGAGCCGCAGACGAGCACCTGGTGATCGTCGAACGCGCCGTGCGAGCCGATGACATCGGCCAGGGTGCCTTGCAGCAGTTCGTCGGCGGAGAATCCGATGTCGACGCGAGTGTGCTCGTACCACTCGTCTTCCCAGCTCGGGTCCTCCAGGTTCTCCACCACCGGGACCACGGTGAGCCAGTCCAGCTCCTCGGCGAGCAGCACGAGCATGTCGGAGGCGTACAGGTCGCGCGGGGAGCGGCCGCCGACGAACAGATAGGTGCGCGGCGGCTCGGGCAGCCTGGCCAGCTCCAGGATCTGCGCGCGCATCGGCGCGAGACCGGTGCCGCCCGCGATCATCACCACCTCGTCGCCCTCCGGATCGACGGTGAACGCGCCCTGCGGCGCGGAGATGCGCCACTCGTCGCCCTGCTGGGTGTCGGCGACCAACGAGCCGCTGAGCCAGCCGCCCGGCACGGTGCGCACGTGGAATTCCAGCTTGCCGTCCAGCGAAGGCGGTAGCGCGGGGGAAAGCCTGCGGCGCACACCGGGCTGCTGCGGCACCCGGATCTCGACGGACTGACCCGCGACGAACGGCACGAACTCGCCGATCAGGCGGATCACCGCCACGTCGTGGCGCAAACGGTGGTGGCCGACGACGGTCGAGGTCCACTCCTGCTGCGCGACTTCGTTGCCGAGCGCGCCCGGCTCCGTCATGTGAACTCCTCTGCTGTTGTTCGGTATCGCGGCGGGTGGCCGCGGTGGATCAGACGGGATCGCAGCTGATGACGTGTTCCGGCGTGCCCACCGCGATGAGCGCCCTTCGGGTGTCGGCGATCATTCGCGCCGAGCCTGCGATCTGGATCTGCCGGTCGGCCCACGCGCCGAAGCTGGCCACCACCGCGCCCAGATTGCCGACCAGCGTGCGGTGCATGCCGTACGGTGCGTCGGTGGCCGGGTGCGGGTACCACCACGGATTGGTCTTCTGCTCGCAGACCGGGACCACGGTGAGCCACGGATTGCTCTGCGAGAGCTGCCACATGTTCTCCACGTCGTATAGCTCGCACGGGTAGCGGCCGCCGATGAAGAAGTGCACGCGCGGGTTGATGCCGCGCTGGCTCATCTCGATGAGCTGGGCGCGCAGCGGGGCGATGCCGGTGCCCGCGCCGATGAGCAGCACGTCGCGTCCGGTGTCGCGTTCCACGTGCAGTCCGCCGAGCGGGCCGCCGATCATCCAGCGATCGCCCACCTGCGTCTCGTTGACGATGGCCGGGCTGACCCAGCCGCCGCGGATCTTGCGCACGTGGAATTCCATCTCGCCGTAGGGATTCGACGGAATCGCCGGGGAGAAGTAGCGCCACATCTTTGGCCGCTGCGGCACGGCGACCGGGACGTACTGCCCGGCCTGGTAGGGCACCGGACTGTCGGACTGCAAGCGCACGATGGCCAGGTCTTCGAGCACCCTGCGGTGGCCGACCACCGTCGCCTCCCAGTACGGCTGGGACTTGTCGGAGTTGGCGCCGATCGCCATCGAAGCCGAGATCAAGATCATGATGTCGCGCCAGCCCTCTTCGAGCTGACGGTTCCATGCCGCGCTGTTGTACACGCGGATGGCGGCGAGCAGCGCGCGGCCCGCCTGGTCGTAGTGGGCGGCCTCGACGCCGTACTTTCGATGGTCGCGCGCCAGCTGCTCGAGAAACCTCTGCGCGCGATCCCAGTCTTCCAGGTGGTCGAGCACGAACTGGATGGCCGTGGACAACCGCTTCGGTTGCATGTCCATCGCGGGTGGGAACAGCTCGCGCAGGCGTGGATTCTCGGCGAACAGATGACCATAGAACGCACTGATCAACCGCTCGGATCCGCCAGGTGACTCGGTCACCGAACGGAAGTTGGCGCGGACCAGCGCTGCCGAACGCGCATCCACGACGAGATTTCCTTTCTTCCCGCTTATAGCTGCGCATCCGCTATCGACTGCTGCGCAGGGACATGCCCGTAACCGGCGGTCCTTCGCGGACAAGTATCCCCGAAAAGTCCGTGGTCGTGTGGGTATGCGCAGCATGCTCTCGACCGCTCCGAGTTACCTCTCGGCTGAATCGGCAGCTCGGGATGTCGGCCCGGCTGGCTCGCGGCGCTCATGCGCCCGCTGCTGCCTCGCTGCGCTCGGCCCCATGGTTGGGCCACCGACCAGGATAGCGGGGGCAGGTGAACCTGCTCACGGTGTGGTTCTCTGGATGGGTACCTGCAACGGGAGGACAGGGCCCGCTCGCGCGCCGTCTACGCACAAGTTGACCGCCTCACTGGTGACCCGATGTCAGGATGGCCCGGCAACGGCGGCGCGAACGGCGGGCGCGACCTGCTCGGCATAGCGGCGGACCTGCTCCGCCGGATCGCCCTCGGTCGGCCAGAAGACGAAGCCGTCGATGCGCTGGTCGGCGTGCAGCGCTGTCAGGTCGTCCACCCACCGGCCCACCGGACCCTCCAGGAAACCGCGGTCGACGCCGTTGCCGGTGATGGTGCCCGAGACGTTGTAGACCCGGCGTATCGCGAGCGGGTCCCGGTCCGCGTTCGCGGCGGCGTCATCGATACGCTTGCCCGCTTCGGCGAGGAACTCGGGCGGCGCCCAGGCCGCCGAGGGCAGCCAGCCGTCGGCCAGCGTGCCGGTGAGGGTCAGCATGCGCGGCCCCATCGCGCCGAGCCAGATGCCGGGGTCGTGCCGCGGCCGCGGACCGGGGTGGGCGCCCGCGAGGTGGTGGAACGCGCCGGGCACCCGGACCGCGCGCTCGTCGCTCCACATCGCGCGGATGACGTGGATCGCCTCGGCCAGCGCCCGCACCGACTCGACCTTGCTCAGCCGTTCGCCGCCCATCGCCGCGATGGCGTCCCAGAACGCGCCTGCGCCGAGCCCGAGCTGGATCCGGCCGCCGGTCATGATGTCCAGCGAGGCAACGGATTTGGCGAGCACCGCCGGATTGCGCAGCGGCAGGTTCGCGACGTCGGGAAAGAAGGTGAGCCGCTCGGTCCGCACCGCGAGCGCGGTGATCAGGGTCCAGGTGTCCAGGAAACGGCGCTGGTAGGGGTGGTCCTGGATGCCGATCAGGTCGAGCTGGGCGGATTCGGCGTAGGCGGTCAGCTCGGTGAGCTGACGGTAGTCGTCGGCGTCGGGGATCAGGAACAGGCCGAACTCGACAGGACGGGTGGTCATCGCGCCCGCTCAGATGGCCAGCACGGTCTTGCCGCGCGCGCCTGCGGCGCCGAGGACGGCGGGCGCCTCCTCCAGCGGGACGGTCGCGTCGATCGGCACCACCACGTCGCCCGCCGCGACGCGGGCCAGCAGGCGGTCCAGCTCCGGTGCGCGGCCCTTGGATTCGAAGTTGCCGCCGCGCAGCCCGCGCTCGCGCAGTGCGGCCTCGTCGGCCGAGAAGACGGTGGAGTACACCGCGCCACCCTCGCGCACGAGTTCGGTCAGCGGCGCGAGTGCTTCGGGTGAGCTGACCAGGTCGAAGAGCACGTCGACACCGCCGGGATTGGTGAGGCGCACCGAATCGGCGACGGGCGCCTGGCTGTAGTCCACTGTCTCGGCCGCGCCGAGCCTGGTCATTCGATCGGCGGTGTCGCCGCGTGCGGTCGCGATGACGTGCGCGCCCGCGATATTGGCCAGCTGCACAAGAAAGGAGCCGACGCCGCCCGTCGCGCCGACGATCAGCACCGTCTGCCCTGGCCGGATCCGGGCCGCGTCGACCAGGTCCTGCGCGGTGACGCCCGCGGTCGGCAGGGCCGCGGCGGCCAGTGTGGTGATCGATTCCGGAATCGCCACCAGCGTCGCGTCCTGCGGCAGCACCGAATATTCGGCGAAGCTGCCGTGGCCCGCGGGCGGGACGAGGAACTTGCCGACGACGCGGTCGCCCACCGCGAACTTCGTCACGCCGGGGCCGACCGCCGCGATGCTGCCTGCGCCGTCCACCCCGAGGATCGCCGGAAAGTCGTGCGGCAGTTTGCCTTCCAGGATGCCCTTGGCCATCTTCAGGTCGAAGGGGTTGACGCCCGCGGCGTCGAGCTGCACCTTGACGGCCTGCGCGCCGGGCTCGGGCACCGGCATCTCGGCCAGCTCGACGGGATCTCCGAACTTCCGTACCACGATCGCGCGCATCGGTTTCGCTCCTCGGTTCGGCTGAAGGGGGATGCATCAACTAACCGTCTTGGTGCTTGTATGCATCCCTACACCACCGGCGTCGCGATTCACCGCATTCGCCGATGGCGCGGCGTAGCGTTGAGCCGCCGAATCGGCCGGACGGCGGGCTGTCGGAAAATTCTCGAACTTGAGCGGAACAGACTCAACCTCTCCCACGTTGAGACCGATAGGAACAGCACGAGCCGCGCGTCATCGCGCGCGGGAAGGGCACTCGATGCTGGGGAATCGACCGATAGGAAGGTGACTTGTGGACTCGTTCAATCCCACCACCAAGACCCAGGCGGCGCTGACCGCGGCCCTGCAGGCGGCGTCGGCCGCGGGCAACCCGGAGATTCGTCCGGCGCACTTGCTGGTGGCGTTGCTCGATCAGACCGACGGCATCGCCGCCCCCTTGCTGAAGGCCGTCGGCGTCGACCCGGCGACGGTCCGGCGCGAGGCGCAGGACATCGTCGACCGGCTGCCGCGGGCGACCGGCGCGACCACGGCGCCGAACCTCGGACGCGAGGCGCTCGGCGCCATCACCGCGGCCCAGCGGCTGGCCACCGAACTCGGCGACGAATACGTCTCCACCGAGCACGTCGTCGTCGGCCTCGCCGACGGTGACTCGGACGTCACCATGCTGCTCACCAAGCACGGCGCGACGGCCGACGCGCTGCGCGAGGCGTTCACCACGGTGCGCGGCAGCGCCCGAGTGACCAACCCCGACCCCGAGGGCAGCTACCAGGCGCTGGAGAAGTACTCCACCGACCTCACCGCGGCCGCGCGCTCCGGCAAGCTCGACCCGGTCATCGGGCGCGACACCGAGATCCGGCGCGTTGTCCAGGTGCTGAGCCGCCGCACCAAGAACAACCCGGTGCTGATCGGCGAGCCAGGTGTCGGCAAGACCGCGATCGTCGAGGGGCTCGCCCAGCGCATCGTGGCGGGCGACGTCCCGGAATCACTGCGCGGAAAGTCCGTCGTCGCTCTGGATCTCGGCGCGATGGTGGCGGGCGCGAAGTACCGCGGCGAATTCGAGGAGCGGCTCAAGGCCGTGCTCGAGGAGATCAAGAACAGCGCGGGACAGATCATCACCTTCATCGATGAGTTGCACACCATCGTCGGCGCCGGCGCGACCGGCGAATCGGCGATGGACGCGGGCAACATGATCAAGCCGATGCTGGCCCGCGGCGAACTGCGCCTGGTCGGCGCGACCACGCTGGACGAGTACCGCAAGCACATCGAGAAGGACGCCGCCTTGGAGCGGCGCTTCCAGCAGGTGCTGGTCGGCGAGCCCTCGGTGGAGGACACCGTCGGCATCCTGCGCGGCATCAAAGAGCGCTACGAGGTGCACCACGGCGTGCGCATCACCGACTCCGCGCTGGTGGCCGCGGCCTCCCTCTCGGATCGCTACATCACCTCGCGGTTCCTGCCGGACAAGGCGATCGACCTGGTCGACGAGTCGGCCTCGCGCCTGCGCATGGAGATCGACTCGCGCCCGGTGGAGATCGACGAGGTCGAGCGCGCGGTGCGCCGCCTCGAGATCGAAGAGGTGGCGCTGACCAAGGAGACCGACGAGGCCTCCAAACAGCGCCTGGAGAAGCTGCGTCAGGAACTCGCCGACGACCGGGAGAAGCTCAACCAGCTGACCACCCGGTGGCAGAACGAGAAGAAGGCCATCGATCAGGTCCGCAGCCTCAAGGAGCAGTTGGAGAGCCTGCGCGGCGAGTCGGAGCGCGCCGAGCGCGACGGCGATCTGGGCAAGGCCGCCGAGTTGCGCTACGGCCGGATCCCCACGCTGGAGAAGGAGCTGGCCAAGGCCGAGAAGGCGAACGGAGCCGCGCCCGACGGCGAGGTGATGCTCAAGGAGGAGGTCGGCCCGGACGACATCGCCGAGGTGGTGTCCGCGTGGACCGGCATCCCGGTGGGCAGGCTGATGGAGGGCGAGACGCAGAAGCTGCTCCGCATGGAGGACGAGCTCGGGCGTCGCGTCGTCGGACAGAAGGAGGCCGTGCAAGCCGTCTCCGACGCGGTGCGCAGGGCGCGCGCTGGCGTCGCCGACCCGAACCGCCCGACCGGCTCGTTCATGTTCATCGGCCCCACCGGCGTCGGCAAGACCGAACTGGCGAAGGCGTTGGCGGACTTCCTGTTCGACGACGAACGCGCCATGGTGCGTATCGACATGAGCGAGTACAGCGAGAAGCACTCGGTGGCCCGCCTCGTCGGCGCACCGCCCGGCTATGTCGGCTACGACCAGGGCGGTCAGCTCACCGAGGCGGTGCGGCGCAGGCCGTACACCGTGGTGCTGTTCGACGAGATCGAGAAGGCGCACCCGGATGTGTTCGACATCCTGCTCGCCGTGCTCGACGAGGGACGGCTCACCGACGGCCAAGGCCGCACGGTGGACTTCCGCAACACCATCCTCATCCTCACCTCTAACCTGGGTGCGGGCGGTGACAAGGAGTTCGTCATGAACGCGGTGCGCTCGGCGTTCAAACCCGAGTTCCTCAACCGGCTCGACGACGTGGTCATGTTCCACGCGCTCGACGAGGAACAGCTCGAGCAGATCGTCGACATCCAGCTCGACCAGCTGCAGAAGCGGCTGTCGCAGCGCAGGCTGAAGCTGGACGTCAGCGATTCGGCCAGGTTCTGGCTCGCGGTCCGCGGCTACGACCCGGCCTACGGCGCCCGCCCGCTGCGCAGGCTGATCCAGCAGTCCATCGGCGACACCCTCGCCAAGGAACTGCTCGCCGGTGAGGTCACCGACGGCGACACCGTGAAGGTCGGCGTGAGTCCGGACGGAGACGGATTGATCGTCGGCAACTGAGTGCTCAGGACGCCTCGGCCCCGCGCGGGCCGAGGCGTCCGTGTTTCTGGCGGGAACCTCCCAATTTGCCTGGTTCCCAGGCAATTCCGCGTGTCGTCGGTCGGCACGCCGTGCGGAGCGCCGACACGCTCGAAAAGCCTTCTGGTGGACGGTTGTTCGCGTACCTTCGCGCGGTGGCCAACACACTCGAGCATGAATTCCTTACCGACCTCTTCCGGCAGAATCCGGACTTGGCGGCGATCGTGCTACGCCGCTACCTGGATGTTCAGATTCCGGAGTACTCATTGGCGGTCGTCGCGTCCGAGGACGCGACGAACGTCGTGCGGGATCCGGAGGTGAAAAGAGCCGACGCCGTGGAAACGGCCTACCACGAGTACAAGAACCCGTTCTTCAAGAACCTGATCGCCGAGGGCAAGGCCGAGGGCAAAGCCGAGGGCAAGGCCGAGGGTGAAGCCAACGCGCTGCTCCTGATTCTCGAGGCGCGGACGTTGCCCGTCTCCGAGGAGGCTCGGCGCACGATCACTTCGTGCACCGATCTGGACCAGCTGAGCGAGTGGCTGCGGCGGGCGGTGACGATCACCGACGTCGAGCAGCTCTTCGACTGATTGGTCGGGAGGTTGCTGACGGCGGCACGGTCAGTGTGAGCAAGGACGGTGATGGCCTGATCGTCGGCCGCTGAAAAGTGTGGAACGCCCCCGCTCGGGTCGGGGGCGTTCGCGTATCCGCTGCGGCCGCCGAATCGGTTCGGCTCGACATGGCCCCCGCCGGTTGCTGTTGCACGAAGTCAGTCGATTGGCCCCGCGCACGGCGGACCGAAGTCGAAGTACGCACCGTGGGCGCTGTCGGACGAAGTCCGTCATTGACTCCGCGCATGGCCGGAGCGAAGGCGAAGTACGCACGGTGAGCGCTGTCGGACGAAGTCCGCCATTGACCCCGCGCATGGCCGGAGCGAAGGCGAAGTACGCACGGTAGGCGCTGTCGGACGAAGTCCGCCATTGACTCCGCGCATGGCCGGAGCGAAGGCGGAGGTACGCCTACGCTGGAGGCATGACGAACCCGAAGGATCACTGGGGGCAGCGGCCGGAGGATGCGCCGACCGAACACCTCGGTCCGCCGGGCGCGTCCGGCCACGACCCGTCCGGGGACACCACCCGATACCCCTCGACCGAGCAGTTCGGGTGGGGCCCGCCGCCCGCGAACGCCACCAAACAGTTCCCGCCGATGGAGAGCCAGTGGGGCGCTTACGAAAGCGGCTACGGCCACCAGTACCCCGGCATGCCGGATCCACACCACGCGGCCGTGCCGCCCGGTGCGGTACCGCCGGGCGGCCCGCCGACGGATGAGCCACCGCCCAAACGCAATACGGGACTGTGGATCGCGCTCGCTGTCGGCGTCCTCGCGCTCGTCGCGGTGGCCGGAGTGGTCGCCGGGCTGGTGCTCGGCGGCCCTGACTCGGCACCGACCACGGCGGGCGGCACCACCACCGCGACCTTCCCGACCGGCGGAGCTTTCCCGACACAGAACCCCCGCCAGCCATCGCCGAGCGGCCTGCCCGGCCTGCCTGGCCTCGACGGCATCGGCGCGACCATGGGCACCATCAGCGCAAACAACGGCGGCCAGCTCACCATCGACACCGTCTCCGGCAACAGCGTCGCCGTCCGGACCGACGAACTCACCCAGGTGATCTCGCTGTCCGGCGCCAAGCCCGCCGACCTGCCCGTCGGCGACATGGTCATGGTGCAGGGCGACAAAGGATCGGACGGATCGATCCGCGCCAAGATCATCATCAGCACCGCGCTGCCCGGCGGCGGAAGATGAGCGGCGCGGCCGGAGATCGTGCTCCGGCACAAGACGTGCGGCCCGGCGCGGCACCAAAGAAGGCCCTTCACCGGCCGGGCCTATTAGGGTAGACCGCGATGACGGCTATGTGGTTCGGGTTGGCGGCGATCGCGCTTGTGGGCGCGATCGTGCTGCTGTATTTCGATCGGGTCCAGCGGCGGCGGACCGGTCACGCGCGCCAGGTGTGGGCAAAGGCCCAGGGGTACACCTATGTGTCGGTGGAACCGGCACTCCCGTCGACTTGGCGGCGCGGCGCGCTGGCCAAACTCGGCTATCTGTCGGCGGTCGACGTGGTTTCCGGTATCCGCAAGGGCGAGAAGTTCGTTCTGTTCGATCTGGAGGACGCCGCGACGCTGGTCGCGGTGCGCCGCCAGATCGGTTCGGACATCGATGTCGACATGCGGCTCAAGACCGCGTCCCCGCCGAAGGACGCGGATCTGGAGTTGCTCGGCGCCATCGGCGGCCGGGTCGTCTTCGCGACGAACCCGGAGATCGCCAGGCACGCGGTCGATCAGCGGATGGTCGCGTTCATCGAGACGCTGCCCGACACCGTGCAGATGCTCTGGAGCGAGGGCAACTGGACCCTCGGCATGCTGAATGTCGGTACGGCGTCGAAGGATTGGGAGTCGGCCATCGACTCGGTGCTGCGCTTGTCCGGTCTGCTGCACGTGCTGCCGCCGGTCAGCGACTCGCGCGGCGCCGACAACGCCGAGCACGATCCGGGCCGCCCGAAGGCCCGCGGTCGCGCCGAGGAACCAGCCGCTGCCCGCGGAGCCTCCCGCGTCCTTCCGCCCTCCGCCGACGAGGACGACCGCGGCTACGACGATCGCGAGTTCGACGACAGCGACCTCGACGGGCCCCGCTACGACGACGAGGACGAGCAGGCGGCCGACCAGCCGCGCCGTCCCTCGCTGGCCGTGGTCCCCGACGCCAAGGGCCGGGCGCGCGAGGAACGCTGGTCCGACGACGACCCCGAGGACGACTGGCGACCGGAACCGGGCCGCGCCGACGACTGGGACGAGGAACCGCGCTCCGCGGACCGCGCCGACGAGGCCGACCGCCCCGGCGGCCCCTTCCACCCCGGGTTCCGTCCGTATCAGGGCCCCGTGCCGCAGTGACCCGCTCGATTCGATTGGTGCCGCGATGACCGACAGCTCTGTTCCCGCGCGCCTGCCCGGCGCCACCCGCCCCATCGCGCTGATCACCGGACCGACGTCCGGCATCGGTCACGGGTTCGCGCTACGGCTGGCTTCGCTCGGCTACGACATGGTGCTCGTCGCCAGGGACGCCGAGCGGCTCGAGGCGCTGGCCGCCGAGCTGGAGCGCAAGTACGCCACCCGCTCCGAGGTGCTCGTCGCCGATCTCGCGCAGGCCGCCGACCGGGAGCGGGTCGCCGCGCGCGCCGCCGACGGCATCGAATTCCTGGTCAACAACGCGGGTTTCGCGCACTCGGGGGAGTTCTGGACGCTGCCCTACGAGCAGTTGCAGGCGCAGCTCGACGTCAACGTCACCTCCGTGCTCCAGCTCACCCACGCGGCGCTGCCGCCGATGATCGCCAAGGCCAAGGGGTCGATCGTGAACGTGGCCAGCGTCGCGGGTCTGGTGCCTGGTCGGGGATCGACCTACTCGGCCTCCAAGTCCTACGTCGTATCCTTCACAGAAGGGTTGGCGGGCGGACTCGCTGGAACCGGGGTCCGGATCCAGGCGTTGTGCCCCGGGTTCGTCCACACCGAATTCCACGAGCGAGCCGGTATCGAGATGTCCTCGCTGCCGAAACCGCTGTGGCTTTCCGTAGAGCAGGTCGTCGCGGGCTCGCTGAGTGATCTGGACAAGGACCGGGTGATCAGCGTGCCCGGTGCGCAGTACAAGGCGATCACCGCGGCGGTCGGACTCATCCCGCGAACCCTGCAGGTCCGAATGAATCGGGGCCTGTTCAATTCACGCGGAAGGACTTAGACATGATCGACGAGGCGACAACCAACGACTCAGCGCTCGGCGCCGACCGCGAGAAATTGGCCGCGCTGGTGCGCGAGCTCGCCGTCGTGCACGGCAAGGTGACGCTTTCCTCCGGCAAGGAGGCCGATTATTACGTCGACCTGCGCCGGGCGACCCTGCACCATCGCGCGGGACCGCTGATCGGCAAACTGCTCCGCGAGCTCGTCGCGGACTGGGATTTCGACGCCGTCGGCGGGCTGACCATGGGCGCCGACCCGGTCGCGCTGGCGGTACTGCACGCGCCGGGCCGCCCGATCGACGCGTTCGTGGTGCGCAAGGTCGCCAAGAGCCATGGCATGCAGCGCCAGATCGAAGGGCCCGACATCGTCGGCAAGCGGGTGCTGGTCGTCGAGGACACGACGACCACCGGAAACTCTCCGCTCACAGCGGTGCGCGCACTGCGCGAGGCGGGCGCGACCGTGGTCGGCGTCGCCACCGTTGTCGACCGGGAGACGGGGGCCGACCAGGTGATCGCGGCCGAGGGGCTGGAGTATCGGTCGATCCTCGGCCTCAAGGATCTTGCCCTGGGTTAGCCTGGACCCGGGTTAAGTTTGTCCGACAGTTGAGGGACGTGTGAGTCACCAGTGGTGAGCATTGCAGTAAACAAGAGTCGCGAAAATGTTGCGATGCTCGGAATCGGTGCTTACCGACCGCAGCGCATCGTCAGCAATGACGAGGTGTGCGAGGTTCTCGATTCGACCGACCAGTGGATCTACGAGCGCACGGGCATTCGCAACCGGCGCTGGATCAGCGGTGACGAGACGCTGCGGTCGATCGCGGCGGCCGCGGGTGAACGCGCGCTGGTGAACACCGGCATCGACCGGTCCAAGATCGGCGCGCTCATCCTCTGTACGTCCAGCTGGTTGAAGCTCACCCCGCACGGCGCCCCGACCGTCGCCGCCGATCTCGGCATCAACGGCATCCCCGCCTTCGACCTCACCTCCGGCTGCGGCGGATTCGGCTACGGCCTCGGCGTCGCCGCCGACCTGATCCGGGCAGGCTCGGCCGACTACGTGCTGGTGATCGGCGCCGAGACGATGACCGTCGGACTCGACCCGACCGACCGCGGCACCGCGATGATCTTCGGCGACGGCGCTGGCGCGGTCGTCGTCGGCCCGAGCGAGGAGAACGGCATCTCCCCGACGGTGTGGGGCAGCGACGGCGAGAACGCCGAGGCGATCGCCCAGGACGTCGATTTCCTGGAGTTCATGAACAAGGCCCAGGCCTTGCAGGGCACCGATCCCGCGATCGAGCCGGTCGGCCGGATGTCGCTGCGCATGGAGGGTCCGCGGGTGTTCCGCTGGGCCGCCGTCACGCTGCCACGCGCGCTGTCCGATGCGCTGGAGGCCTCCGGGGTGGCCAAGGAAGACATCGAGGTCTTCATCCCGCACCAGGCCAACGCCCGCATCAACGACCTGATGAAGAAGAACCTCGGCCTGGCCGACGAGATCCCGATGGCCAACGACATCGAGAACACCGGCAACACCTCCGCCGCCTCGATCCCGTTGGCCATGGAAGAAATGCTGGTGACAGGGAAGGCCAAGGGCGGCCAGCTGGCGCTGCTGCTCGGTTTCGGCGCAGGTCTGAGCTACGCGGGCCAGGTCGTCACGCTGCCGCCCGCGCCGACCGAGGCGAGCTTCTGACATGAATTCCTCTGGAGCTCCGGCGTTCCCCGGCTCGGGGCGGCCGTTTCGCGCGGGTTTCCTCGCCGCCGCCGCCGTGACCGTCTTCGGGGCGGTCACCGGCCGCGACCGGCTTCAATGGCTCGCCAAACCTCTGATGATGCCGCTGCTCGCCGCCGATGTGGCGACCAGCGGCGTCGACGTGGACCCCACCGAGCGCACCATCCTGCTCGGCTCGCTCGGCGCCGCGACCGTCGGCGACATCCTGCTCATCGAACCCGACGACGATCGGCGTCTCATCGCGGGCGCGTCGTCGTTCGCGGTCATGCAGGCCGGCTACTCGACGCTGTGGTGGCGGCGCGGCGCGCGTCCCCTCGCCCCGATCGCCGTGACCCGGGCCGCCGCCTGGCTCGGCGCCGCCAGCCTGCTGCGCGCCAAGGCTCCGACCGTCGCGGCTCCGCTCACCGCCTACGGCGCCACCCTCGGCACGGCCGCCGTCCTCGCCTCCGACCCGCGGCTCGCGCCCGGCGCGAAAAACGTTGCGGGCCTGAACATCCCCGACGCCGACCCGCGCAGCCGCCTCGGCCTCGGCGCCCTCCTGTTCACCCTCTCCGACGGACTCATCGTCTTGCGCCGCCTCTTCGCCCGCACTTCCCGCTCACGTCGTGCTACCGAGGGCGTCATCCTCGCCACTTACGCTGCGGCCCAATACCTTTTGGCCGACCCCCGAGCCCACGCCCGCTCGCCGCTCGACCGTTCGTAGGGGAATCCGCGGCACCCGGCGTGGTCGAGTGAAACCGAACGGCTCTCCGCCGAATCTCCACCTACTGAGCACGGCTGTGCGGGGCGACCACCGCCCTCACAACACGAGGATGATGCGGTCCCGGTTCGCCGGGTCGACGCGGATCGAAATCGTCTCGCCGAGGCTCAGTTTCGGTTTGTCGGCAGGCATGACGTCGAAAACGATGGAGCCACGGTAGGTTTCGGAGCCTGGAACGGTGAGCTCGAGGTCGATTTCGGTGAGTTCGCTGTAATGGTCGGTGCGCTCGAGCGGGTGCACGCCTTCGACGGTGGCCCAGCCTTCGAGGCCGTGGCGCCAGAGGTGGCGGTCGGCGCGGGAGGGGCGCGCGGCCAGCAACATGCCGATGCCGACGCAGGAGCCGAAGACACCGACCAGGGCGACGACCTGGAACGGGATGGTGCCTGGCGGCGTGCGGTGCACGAGCCAACCGAGCCAGAAGCACAGAACGATCAGGTACGCGGCGGTGACGCCGAGCACCGTACGCAGAATCCGTGCGTGATCCATGCGTGCCTCCCGCCTTCGCTCCGGCCGTGCGCGGTCTGTGGGAACTTCGTTCGGCTGTGTGCGGTCCGTGGACGGACGTCTTCCGGCTGTGCCATCTCTGGACGGACTTCGAACGGACTCGTCCAGCCGTGCCAGTCGGTCAACACCCCTCCTGACCTCGTACTTCAAGCATAAGCGGCCACCGTGCTCGGATCCGGTTCCTTGCGAATATCGGTTTCGTAGCGACGACGGCCGTCCCGTCCGCGAGCCCGCCGGACCCGATCGTTCCGTCCGATCTCCGCCAGCGCCTGCCCCGCCCGCACGCCACGCTGTTCCCATGCCGATCGCAACCACCACCGACGTCCTGACCGGAATGTACGCCGCGGAGGCCGCGTACTTCGCCGCGGGCGGCCCAGGCCGCGCCCCCTTCGCGACCACCCTGGCTCCGTTCTTCGCCGAGGACGTGGTGCTGTACCAGGCCGACGGGATGCCGTACGGCGGCATCTGGCGAGGCCACGCCGGGCTGGAGCGGTTCTTCGTGGCGATGGCCGCGGTGTGGGAGTCGTTCGAGATGGTCGAACAGGAGTTCCTGGCAACCGGGGAGACGGCCGTCGTCCGCACCGAGGTGCGGGGCCGGGCCCGCGCGACCGGCCGCGAGCTGCGCTTCCCGATCCTGCAGACCCTTCGCGTCGAAGATGGGCGTATCGCGGAAATCCGCCCGTTCTACTGGGATACGAAGGAAATCGCCGCAGCCTGCACGATGGCGCGGTAGCCGCGCGGGCCGTGATCGCCGCGTCTAACCCTTCAACCGCAGCACCGCCAGCACGCGCCGATGGTGCGTATCAGAAGGCGGCAGATCGAGTTTGGCGAAGATGTTGCCGATGTGCTTTTCGACGGCTCGCTCGGTGACGGTGAGGGTGTCGGCGATGGCGTTGTTGGACAGGCCCTGTGCCATCAGTTCGAGCACCTCGCGTTCGCGCGGGGTGAGTCTGGCGAGCGAATCCTGTTGGCGGGAAGCGCCCATCAGCTGACTCACCACCTCGGGGTCGAGGGCGGTGCCGCCGGTGGCGACACGGTAGAGGGCGTCGACGAAATCGCGCACGTCGGCGACGCGGTCCTTGAGCAGGTAGCCGACACCGCTGGCACCACCGGCGAGAAGCTCGGTGGCGTAACGGGTTTCGATCCACTGCGAGAAGACGAGCACGCCCGTCATCGGGTACTTCCTGCGCAGTTCGATGGCGGCGAGCAAGCCTTCGTCGGTGAACGAAGGCGGCATGCGCACGTCCACCACCGCCACGTCGGGGTTGTGTTCCCCGACCACATCGCTCAGCGTGCTCGCGTCGCCGACCATCGCGACCACCTCGTGGCCGCGCTCCACGAGCAGGCCCGCCAGGCCGTCGCGCAGGATGGCGCTGTCCTCGGCGATGACAATGCGCAGCGGCGCGCTCACTGCGGGCCTCCCTTCGGCAGCAGGATGGTCACCACGGTGGGCCCGCCGGTGGGGCTGTGCACGGTGAGGGTGCCGTCCACCGCGCGCGCCCGCGCCGCGAGGCCCGCGAGGCCGCTGCCGCCGGCCTGTGCGCCTTCGGCCGGTGCAGGCACGCCGCCGATTCCGTTGTCCCGCACCGTGACCGCGATGGTGCGCAGGCTGTCGGGCAGCACCGAGACCCATGCCCGGTCGGCGTGCGCGTGCTTGACCACGTTGGTGAGCAGTTCGGCGACGGAGAAGTAGGCGATGGCCTCGATGGCCGGGCTCGGCCGCTGCGGCAGGTGCACCCGCAGCTCGACGGGCACCGCGCTGCGAGCGGCCAGCGTCTCCAGCGCGGGGCCGAGGCCGAGTTCCAGCGCGGGCGGATGGATGCCGCGCACCAGCTCGCGCAGTTCGGTCAGCGCATCCTTGGAGCTGGCGTGCGCGTCGGCGATCAGGTCGGTGGCATCGCCGCCCGCCGCGATGCGCTCCTCGGCCCTGCCGAGCGCCATGGCGATGGTGACGAGCCGGGCCTGGGTGCCGTCGTGCAGGTCGCGCTCCACGCGCCGCAGTGTGGCGGCCGCGTCCTCGACGGCGGCGCGCCTGCTGGCCCGCAGCTCGACCAGCTGACGGTCGCGCACGGTGGCCGCGAGCAGCCAGACGGTGAGCAGCCGGTGCAGGTGGCAGACGCCGCGCACCAGCCAGGGCAGCGCGAAGCAGCCGACGACGCCGAGCGCGGCGAAGCCGAGCACCCGCGGCCACGAGTCGACGTAGAAGGAACCGAACTGCATGAGCGAATGGTGTTCGACCCCGTTCTCGTCGACGTTGACCGGATCGAACAGCGCCCACGGAATCGGCGAGATCGCGATGAACATCACCATCGCCACGACGACCAGCACCAGATAACCGATCACCACCCCGAGCACGAACTGCGCGAGCAGGAACAGCGTCGCCCGCCAGCTCGCCCGGTCGGTGAACGCGCTCTTCAGGAACCCGAACAGCCCGCGCTGCGGGGTGAACGCAGGCGGCGCTTCCACCGGAGTATCGAGCAGGACGCGGCACAGCGCACGGTAGATCCGTCCCCAGACGCGTCCGCCGAGCAGCACGAGCGCGAGCAGCGGGATGCCGACCAGGAAGATCGATGCGTAGAGCCCGCCGCCGAAACCGAAGAACAGATAGCAGACGGCGAGGCAGCCGAGCGCGAACGCGGTGATCAGATAGGCGAGCTCCTTCCAGGTCCTGGCTTGGATCGGTGCGCGCAGGACGGCCGACAGAGCCGCGCCGCCGGTCCGGCTGGGCGGTGCGGCCTGCCTGTCGAGCACGAGGGTGGGTTCGGTTTGCGTCTCGGTCATGAGCTCCATGTTTCTCGCCGGGGGCGGCGTTCTCGATGGAGCTGACCGCCGAATCGAGGGTGTGGCCAGCTACACCATGGCGCGACCGTCAGCGGCGCGACGGGGTGTCCGGTGCGGTTGCCCGGGCCGCTCGCCGGGTTTGGGAACTAGCATCACCCGCATGACTTACCCACCGCCGTACGGCTATCCGCAGCAGCCCTACGGTAATCCGTACGGTCCGCCGCCGGACCACCCACAGTCCACCACGGTCCTTGTGCTCGGCATTCTCGGGCTGGTGCTGTGCCAGCTCTGCGCGCCGTTCGCGTGGGTGATGGGCAAGCGGGCGCTCGACGAGATCGATGCGTCGGGCGGCGCGATCGGCGGACGCGGCAACGTCAAGGCGGGCTACGTCTGCGGCATCGTCGGCACGGTCATCATGCTCGTCTACCTGGTCGGCATCATCGCCGCCATCGTGATCTCGATCGTCGCCGCGAACAACTCGTCGTACTGAGTGGGCGGGCGAAGCTCGTCCTCGCCGCACATATCCGCAGCACAGGCGCCGGAGCGCCGGAACTAGCATCGTCGGCGTGAGTCACTCGTCGTCGGACACCGCGCGCCTTTCCCCGGGGGAGCAGCTTCCAGGCCCCACCGAGTGGGGCGAGCATCCGCACGGCGTCGGTCCGTGGCTCGACGAGCACGGCGCCCCGCCGCCCGACGACCCGCGACTTGATCCCGAGCTGCTGGCGCACGGCGACCGGCGCAATGTGGTCGACGCCTACCGATACTGGTCGCGCGACGCGATCGTCGCCGACATCGACGCGCGCAGGCACCCGTTCCACGTCGCCATCGAGAACTTCGGGCACGACGCGAACATCGGCACCGTGGTGCGCACCGCCAACGCCTTCGCCGCCGCGGCGGTGCACATCGTCGGCAGACGGCGGTGGAACCGCCGCGGCGCCATGGTCACCGACCGCTACCAGCACATCGAGCACCACACCGACATAGCCGAACTGCTCGCCTTCGCCGAGCGCACTGGTCTCACGGTGGTCGCCGTGGACAACGTCCCCGGCTCGGTGCCGCTGGAGACCGCGCGGTTGCCGCGCGACTGTCTGCTGCTGTTCGGCCAGGAAGGTCCCGGCGTCACCGCGCACGCGAAAGACGCGGCGGCGATGACGGTCTCGATCGCTCAATTCGGTTCCACCCGCAGCATCAACGCCGGTGTGGCCGCCGGGATCGCCATGCACGCCTGGATCCGCCAGCACGCCGACCTCGCGACGGCATGGTGAACGATCTTGTGGCGTGCACGATTCGGCGTCGGCCGGGTAACAATTCGGCGGCGAGAATCGGCTTCCAACTGGCACCATTGAGCTATGACCTCGCGGAGCCCACGGACTGGGCAGGATGCTGCACCAACGCCCGCGCTTTGGTCGGAGCGGGCGGATATGGCGGAATCCGCGATCGTCTCTCGGCACCTGCGGGCCCTGTGGGCTTGTCCCGGAACGGAACTCGGCGTGGTCGGCTGGCCCGCCACCAAGCGTGAGCGCGCCTTCGTTTCCTGGCACTACTGGTGGCAGGCGCACCTGATCGACTGTGCGGTGGACGCGGCAAACCGCGCGCCGACATCGGTGCGGCGCAAGCGGATCGGCGAACTCGTACGTTCGCACCGCATTCGCAACATCACCGGCTGGACCAACAACTACTACGACGACATGGCCTGGCTCGCCATCGCTTTGGAGCGGGCCGAGCGGACTCAGGGCCTCACCGAGGCGCGCGGCGCGCTGGTCGCGCTGGAGAAGAAGCTGTACGAGGCGTGGAATCCGGAAGTCGGCGGCGGCATCCCGTGGCGGGTCCGCGCCGACTACTACAACGCGCCAGCCAACGGTCCCGCGGCCATCGCGCTCAACCGTCTCGGCCGTCACACCCGCGCGCAGGAGATGGCGGACTGGCTGGACGCGACCCTGCGCGATCCCGGTACCGGCCTGATCCTGGACGGCATCCACCTGCCTTCGGGGGTGATCGAGCGCCCGACGTTCACCTACTGCCAGGGTGTAGTGCTCGGCGTCGAGGCCGAGCTGGCGATGCATACCGGCGAGGAGCGTCACCTGGAGCGGGTGCACCGGCTGCTGGTCGCCGTGGAGGACCACATGACCGCGGGCGGCGTCATCAAGGGCGGCGGTGGCGGCGACGGCGGACTGTTCAACGGCATCCTCGCCCGCTATCTCGCGGTGGTCGCGATGATGCTGCCGGGAGACGGCCGCCAGCAGGTCGCCGACCGGCAGGCCGCGGCGGCGATCGTGCGTGCCTCGGCCACGGCGGCCTGGGCGAATCGTCTCGAGGTCGAGGGCGAGCCGCTGTTCGGCGCCGACTGGAGCAAGCCCGCCCAGCTGCCCGGCGGCACGGCCGGTGCGGGTTACTTCACCACGGGCGGCTCGGTGACCTCTTCGAAGGTGCCCGAGCGCGACCTCTCGGTGCAGCTGTCCGGCTGGCTGCTGATGGAGGCCGCCTACCAGGTCAGCGCGGCCGGGCTCTGATCCGGCCGCGCTGCCGAGCGCCTCAGGTTCTCAGTACTCGACCCGGGGAAGCACCACGGTCGGCGCGTCGACGTCCACGTCGAACTCCTCCGCGGGCTTCGACATCTCCAGTCGGTAGTGCCGGACCCCGAGCACGGTGCCGATGATCAGCCCGAGCACCAGAGTGCAGATCACGCCCGGCATCAGCCACGGCACGCGCTCCAGGAAACTGCCCGCGTAGAAGCCGATGAGCAGCAGCACCGGGGCCCAGACGATGGCGCCGATGGTGCTCGCGACGGTGTATTTGCGGTGATCCATCTGCGCGGCGCCCGCGACCATCGGGCACAACGTCCGCACCCACGGAATCCATCGGGCCACCAGCACCGCGAGGAAGCCGTGCCGCTGCAACAGCTCGGAGACCCGCTGCAAATTCCTGGCGTTGACGTATCGGCCGTCCTTGCGGGCCACCAAGCGGTGGCCGGTACGTTGCCCGACGACGTACCCGACCTGGTTGCCTGCGATCGCGGCGACCATGGCTCCCACCGAGAGCCCCCACACCTGCGCTTCGCCGCTGGCATGCGAGGCCATCACGATGCCCGCCGTGATGAGCATCGAGTCACCGGGCAGGAACAGCCCGATGATGAACGCGCATTCCAGGAAGACGAAAGTCAGGACCACCGTCCAGACGAGCGCGGGGCCCGCCGAGATCAGCGGATCGAAACTGCCCATCGCGAGGGGCGACGACGCGCTGGACACTGGCCTCAGCGGGTGGTCTCGTTCGCCGAAGCGGTCAGCTCGGGCTCGATGACCGCGGGCTCCTCGGCGCCGCGGTTCATCAGCTTCTTCGCCACCGCAACGATCCCGGGCAGGATCGAGACGAACACGATGAGCAGGAAGATCGCCTCGACGTGATCGCGGATGAAGTCGACGCCGCCGAGGAAGTAGCCGAGCACGGTGACGCCGCCGCCCCACAGGACGGCTCCGACGATGTCGAACGCGACGTACTTGCGGTAATCCATCTTGGACACGCCCGCCAGCACCGGCATGAAGGTCCGCACGATCGGCACGAACCGGGCCAGGATGATCGTCTTCGGGCCGTGCTTCTCGAAGAACTCGTGCGTCTCCGTCACGTAGGACTTCTTGAAGAAGCGGGTGTCCTCCTTGCGGAAGATCGCCGGGCCGATGGCGCGTCCGATCCAGTAACCGCATTGGTCACCGGCGAAGGCGACGAACGTGACGGCGGGCACCAGCACCCAGATGGACACCGGCGGATTGTCCTGCGCGGCCAGCAGGCCGCCGGTGAACAGCAGTGAGTCGCCCGGAAGAAGCGGGAACAGCAGACCGGTCTCGATGAAGACGATCACGAGGATCGCGGGCAGCACCGCGTTCTTCAGCCACGACTCCGTGAGCAGGTACACCGGATCCAGCAACTGGGTCAGTGCGAGGTTGGTCGACACCGATTCGGTCGCTGCCTGCAGAATCACGCGGCCTCCTGTCCCGGGGTGCGGCTGGCTATACGTTGCTTGCCACCGCATCGGAAGCTGCCAGCGCAATTACCCGGCCCACAGTACCGGGTCGGACTGAGAATCCCCCGTCGAGCGAGAAATTACCCTCCATTAACCAGGCGGGTGACACCGCTCCTGCGACCCGGGAGCGGCGGTCGGTCGTGTCCGGTTCACCGCGGGACGGGTCTCGGGGCTGCTCTGTCGGACCCGCCCGCGATACCGGGCCGTATAGGTCGCGAAACGCCCCTGCCTTAGGGTATGGCCTGACAGAATTTGGCTATCGCCTTTTGCCGCACGACACGGAGGTCTTCACAGTGCCCATCGCGACTCCGGAGGTCTACGCCGAGATGCTCGGTCGGGCCAAAGCGAACTCCTTTGCCTTCCCGGCCATCAACGTCACCTCGTCCGAGACGATCAACGCGGCGATCAAGGGCTTCGCCGACGCGGGCAGCGACGGCATCATCCAGTTCTCCACCGGAGGTTCGGAGTTCGGCTCCGGACTCGGTGTGAAGGACATGGTCACCGGCGCGGTCGCGCTGGCCGAGTTCGCGCACGTGGTCGCCGCGAAGTACGACGTGACCATCGCGCTGCACACCGACCACTGCCCCAAGGACAAGCTGGACGCCTTCGTCCGTCCGCTGATCGCCATCTCCCAGGAGCGGGTGAACGCGGGCGGCCTTCCGCTGTTCCAGTCGCACATGTGGGACGGCTCGGCGATCCCGATCGACGAGAACCTGGAGATCGCCAAGGAGCTGCTCAAGGCCACCGCCGCGGCCAACATCATCCTCGAGGTCGAGATCGGCGTCGTCGGTGGTGAAGAGGACGGCGTCGAGGCCGAGATCAACGAGAAGCTCTACACGTCGCCGGAGGACTTCGAGAAGACCATCGACGCCCTCGGCGCGGGCGAGAACGGCAAGTACCTGCTCGCCGCCACCTTCGGCAACGTGCACGGCGTCTACAAGCCGGGCAACGTGGTGCTCAAGCCCGAGGTGCTGGCCGAGGGCCAGCGCGTCGCGGCCGCCAAGCTGGGCCTCGGCTCGGACGCGCAGCCGTTCGACTTCGTCTTCCACGGCGGCTCGGGCTCGCTGAAGTCGGAGATCGAGGACTCGCTGCGTTTCGGCGTGGTGAAGATGAACGTCGACACCGACACCCAGTACGCCTTCACCCGTCCGGTCGCCGCGCACATGTTCGCCAACTACGACGGTGTGCTCAAGATCGACGGCGAGGTCGGCAACAAGAAGACCTACGACCCGCGCAGCTACCTGAAGAAGGCCGAGACCTCGATGGCGGCGCGCGTCGTCGAGGCGTGCAATGATCTGAAGTCTGCGGGGCGGTCGATCAGCGCCTGACCCCTTTTCTCTCCGGGGGCCCGAGCTCATGAGTCTTGATGTGCGTGTGCTCGGGCCCGTTCGGCTGCTCGTCGGTGGTGAGCCGGTGGCGGTCGGCGGGCCCAAGCCGCGAGCGTTGCTTGCCGCATTGGCCGTCAATCGGCGGCGCGCGGTGGCATCGGCCGCACTGGCCGACATGGTGTGGAACGAGGATCCGCCGGATTCCTACGCCGCCAGCTTGCAGGTGTTCGTCTCGAACATCCGTAAGGCGCTGCGGAATTCGGGTGTGGATCCGGCGCAGGTGTTGCGCACCGAGTCATCGGGCTACCGCCTGGAGATCCCCGAGGAGGCCTGCGACCTCGGCCGTTTCGAGGCGACCAGGGATGCCGCGGCCAAGGCCGCAGGCGTCGGTGATCACGCGGGCGCCGCGCAGTTGTTCGGCAACGCCCTGCGCGAGTGGAGCGGCCGGGCGATGTCCGACCTGGCCGGTTTGCAATTCGCCGACGGTTTCGCGACCGCGATGGACGAGGAGCGGCTGCTCGCCGTCTCGGCCCGCATCGACGCCGAGATCGCCTGCGGGCGAGCGTCTTCGGTGATCAGCGAGCTCGTCTCGATCACCAACGAGCATCCGTTGCGGGAACCGCTGTGGGGTCAGCTGATCACCGCGCTCTACCTCTCCGGCCGCCAGGCCGACGCGCTCGACGCGTGCCGCAGGGTGCGCACCGTGCTCGCCGAGGAGCTCGGGATCGACCCTGGCCCGGCGCTGGTCGAGCTGGAACAGCGGGTGCTGCGCCAAGAGCCGTTGAGCACCGTGGAGTTCAAGCGCACCGAGCGCTTGGCCGCCGCCATGACCGAGACCGTCACCGAGCTGCCGCGCACGGTGCGCAGCGGTCAGCTGCGCATGCCGGACGGACGGGTGCAGCCGATCGCGTTGGGCGGCATGCGGATCGGCCGGATGACCGACAACGACCTGGTGCTCGACGACCCGAAGGCCAGCCGCTACCACGCGCACATCATGCCGAGCCGGGCCGGACTCCTGATCAAGGATCTGCATTCGGCGAACGGTGTGTACATCAACGAGGAGCAGATCGAGAGCGGCGCGCTGCTCGCCGACGGCGACGCCATCCGCATCGGGGCCACCATCCTGATCTTCCAGGCCGTCCAGTAGGAAGGCCCGCGACGCACGCTGTCGAACAGCACTACGCAGACCTTCTACACGCTTCGCAGTACTTACAGGGTCTGCGAAGCGTGTAGAAGGTCTGCGAGGTCCGCACCCCTCGAGGCAGCGGTACGCCTCAGTTGCAGGCGATTCCGTCGCCATCGGTGTCCAGGTACGACGCGTAGCCGGGCTGGCCGCGGTACAGCGGCCAGGCCCCTTCGGCGCGCACCTGATCGCAGTCGGTGTAGTACCGGCGGGGGCGTTCGTCGTCTTCTTCCGGCGGCGGCACGTTGTTGCCCTTGGGTCCCGGCCGATACGCCGGTCCCGGATCGGCATCCCGCGGACCCGAAACCACCGAAAACGGCGGTGACTCGGCGATAGCGGGTGCGGCCATGCCCATCACGCTCACCATGCCGAAGACCGCGGCGGCGCAGCGGCGTATCACTGAAGTGCTCACGCTTCCAACGTGCGCCTCTCGAGGGAGTCCGTCAACCGTCTCGGCGACCGGCCGACACTCTCGGCTGTGCAGGGGATTTCGAGAAGTATCCCCTGGTCTGTGGGTGGTGGCCGGTAGGGTCGACCCGACCGTGGAGTGCGTCAAACGTCGAGAGGTTGCATATGGCCATGCGGCTGATGGCCGCGGTCGGCGCCGTGGTGTTCGGGGCCGGCGCGTTGGTGTACGGCGAATCGCTCGCCCAGGCGGCGCCCGTGCCGGGTGTGCCGGGCAGCGGCCCGTGCGCGAGTGACCCACGGCCCGTGCACGAATCGCTCATTCCCAAGACACTCGAGGTGCCTATCCCGTACCCGGTGGTCACCGTGCTGCCGCCGCAGCAGCCCGACCCCGTGCCGGTGCGCACCGACGTGGCGCTGCCCGAGGATCCGTGCGTGAACCCGTGTCCCGACCTCACCGACGGCCCGCCGCCTCCTCCCAGCCTGGCCGGTCGGCTCGGTATCCCCGAGGTCCTGTTGAGCCCCAAGCCTTTCCACTTCGGCGTGCCCGGCCCCGGACCGGATCCAGGACCGGTGCCGCCGCCGCGCGTCGACCCGCCCGTCGAACCCGCGGCGCAGTCGCCCGAGCGCCCAGCGCCGCGCATCACCGCGGTGCGCGAGGTGGCCAAACAGACCGGCGCCAACTCGGTGAACCGCACCGACAAGCGCTGGCAGGTGGACGGCACCGACCTCGGCATCATGTGGGAGAGCGCGCCGGGCGAGATCGCCGTCGCGTTCGGCGACACCGTCGGGCGCGGGTTCCATCCGCCCGGCGGCATGGGCGGCGACTGGCGCAGCAACGTGCTCGCCTTCAGCACCGACCGCGAGTTGTCCGACGGGATGACCTACGACCGGATGGTGACCGACGGCCGGTGCCACGCCGGCGAGGTGCTGTCCAGCCGCAAGCTCGACAACGTCGAGATCACCACCATCCCGACCTCCGGTTTCGCGCTCGGCGACCGGCAGTACCTGAGCTACATGTCGATTCGCACCTGGAACAGCGTGCCGGGCACGTTCTTCACCAACTACGGCGGCATCGCCTACTCCGACGATCACGGCCAGACCTGGACCAAGGACCCGCACGCGCGCTGGGACAACATCTTCGGGCTCGCGAATTTTCAAGTGAGCGCGATGGTTCCGCACGGCGATCACGTCTACGTGTTCGGCACGCCCAACACTCGGCTCGGCAGTGTCGGCCTGGCGAGGGTCGCGAAGGATCAGATCCTCAACACCACCGCCTATCAGTACTGGCGAGACGGCGCGTGGACACCTGTCGGTGGTGCGGGCGGCGCAACGCCGATCGTCGACGCGCCCGCAGGCGAACTCTCGGTCCGCTACGACGCGGCGCGCGACGTCTGGCAGATGAGCTATCTCGACACCGCCCGCGCCGCCATCGTTGTGCGCGAAGCGGATTCACCGCAGGGCGTGTGGTCCGCGGGCGCCAGGACGGTCACCGTGTTCGACTATCCCGAGCTGTACGGCGGTTTCATCCACCCGTGGTCGACGGGCTCGGACCTGTACTTCAAGATCTCGACCTGGAGCGATTACAACGTCTACCTGATGCACGCCACCATCGAGGAGTGACGGTCAGGAGAAGCGGACCTCGGCGATGGCGCGGCCGAACAGTTTGCGGCCTTCGGAGGTGCCGCTGAGCACGATGGTGCCCGCCCGCCGCTCGGGATCGAGCGACTTGATCTTGCCGGTGAACTCGATCGTGCTCGCCGCGTCGGCGCGCACCGGAACGAATCCCGAGAAGCGGACGCTGAACTTCTCGAATGCCGTGGGATCACCGAGCCAGGCGGTCAGGTACTCAGCGGCCAAGCCCATGGTCAGCATGCCGTGCGCGACGACGGTCGGGAGCCCGACCAGCTCGGCCGCGCGCTCGCTGAAGTGGATCGGATTGGGGTCGCCCGCGACGCCCGCGTAGTTGGCCAGGTCGCCGCGGGTCAGCGACGCGGTCCCGACGGGCAGGTCGCCGCCGGCGGTCAGCTCGTCGAACTTCGGGACGGTGTGCACGGGCCTCGGCGGGGAGACGGGCGTGTGCTCGTTCGCATCGGACTCGATCGGGACGAGCGTGTCGTGATGGAACGGATCACCGCGCTCCGGCTCCGGACGCGAGTGCATGAAGATCTTGTCGACCGCCTCGATCAGGTTCGGGTCCACCTCGGCGCCGCGGCGGGCCACGATCGTGGTCGAGCCGATCTGCAGGATCTCGTCGTGCTGATTGGCGAGTTCGAACTTCACGGTGATGAAGTCGTTGTCGCCGAACTGCCGGATCGACTCGATCAGCATCCGGCACCGGATGGAGTCACCGGCCAGGATCGGCTGGTGCATCTCGAAGACCTGATCGGTCTGCAGGATCTGGGTCAGGTCGTAGTCGGTGAGCACCGTGTCCAGCAGCGCCTTGGTGCCCGCCATGCCGATCACCGAGGCGAAGGTGGGCGGAGCGACGATGCGGTCGTAGCCGAGATCGCGTGCGTCCGGTTCGCGGTGGTGTGCGTCGTGGTGATTCTGCACCGCCCGCGCGAACTCGCGCACCTTCTCCCGGCCGACCTCGTAATGGTCCCGGACTTGGAATCGCCGTCCCGCCAGCGACGCCGTATCCACGACTCCCGGCTCCGCCATCGTCTGCTCCCTGCGCATGATCCGGGCCATGCTACTGGCCGTACCGGTCCGTTGACCAGGCAAGTGTGACCACTGGCACCGCTCACCCGGCTTGACGCCTACGGGGTAGCCGCAGGCGGATCACACACCTTCCAACCGTCGTCGGTGCGCTCCAAATCGAAGGTGCGCGCCGAACGCTTGCTCGGATCGGCCTCGGTGTAGACCGTGGCCTGAGCGATGGCTGTGCCGTCGGTGATGCGGATCGCGTCGATGCTGTCCACCACCGGAATGTTCTTGCGCTCCTGGGAGAGCCGGTGCACGCCGGCGAACTGGTCGTCGGGGATGTTCTGGTAGAAGTCGTGCAGCGGCCCGCAGGTGCTGTTGCGCAGCGTCGAGAGGTCGCCGTCGCGCAGCGCGCTGGTGTAGTCGCCGATCGCCGTGCGGACCTTGTCCTCGTCGGTTTCGCCGCCCATGGCCGCGAACAATCCGACCAGGGCGAGCACCAGCACAACGGCAGCGGCGCCCGCGATGAGCAGCAAGCGCTTGGAGCGGCCCGCGGGGGCCGGTTCCGCGGCCGGGGTCTGGGTCGGCCGAGCCGGGGGAACGCGCTGCGGCTGGGCCATCGTGCGCGGCTGCTGGGGCTGCGGTTGCTGGGGCTGCGGCGGACGCTGAACAGGACCGTCCATCACCGACTGCGCCGGACGGGTCGCGTTGAGATCGGCGGGCGAGGGCGCGGACGCGACCTGGCGCTGCGGGGGAGCCGGGCGCGGAGGCGAAGGTCGGGTGTCCTCGACCTCTTCGGGCGAGCTCGGCGGCCGACTCGACGGACCCTGCGGACCGGCCTGCTTCGGACCCGGCGCGGGACGCGGGGTGGTCGGCGGCTTCGACAGCGGCGGGCGCTGCCCCTGCACCTTGTCGGTGCCTGCCGGACGCTGAATCGGCAGCGCCATCGTCTTCGCGTCGTCGTCACCGGCGTGCGGGACGATCGGCATCGCCATCGTCGCGGCATCGTCCCCGGCGATATCGGCCTGCGGGTCCTGCGGCTCACGCCGCATCACCACCGTCGCGGCATCCGCGCCCGCCGGACCGGACTCGTCCTCGTCGTCCTGGCCGACCAGATCGACCCGCCGCATGACCATGGTCTCGTAGTCGGCACTCGACGGTGCGGGACGCCGCTCGTCCGCGGTGCCCGGGCGGTTCTGCGGAATCTCTGTGGTCTTGGCTTCGGCGGCAGGCTGAGGAGCGGGAGCGCCCTGCACCGGGGTGGAGCCTTGCTCGGCGGGGCCGCCCTGCTGGGTCGGTGTGCTGCCCTGCTGGGTGGATGTGGTGCCCTGCTGGGCGGGTGCCGGGCCCTGCTGGGTTGGTGTGGTGCCCAGCTGGGTGGGTGCGGTGCCTTGCTGGATAGGGGAGGTGGCGCGCTGAGTGGCGGCGGCCAGGTTCGATGCCGCCTGGTCACCGGCGGTGGCCTGGTTGTCGACGGCCGCGCCTTGTCCGGCAGGTCCGCCCTGCTGCGAGGCAGAACCTTGCGGTCGAGAACCCGCGCCCTGCTGCGCGGCCGCAGGAGCTACCGCGCCCGCTGCTGGGGCTGCCGCCGGGCGACCCACGCCGCCCGCGCTCGGGTTCTGCGGCGCGGAGGGTCCGCCCTGCTGCACGCCGCCAGTTCGGAAGGCGGGTGCGCCCTGCTGTCCGGTGGGAGCGCTCTGCTGACCGCCTGCACCCCGATGATCGCTGGCGGCGCCGCGCTGTGCCGCAGCAGCGTCCTGCGCCGGGTTGGTGCCTCGACCGCCGGACGTCGCCTGCGGAGCGCCCGAACCCTGCCGTGCGGCGGCTGCGCCCCCGGGCCCACCCTGCGGTGTGGTGGCAGCGCCTCGTGCCGGGGCCGTGCCTTGGCCGCCGGACGCCTGCGAAGTAGCTGTGCTCTGTTGTCCGGCGGATGCGGCCGGACCGCCGGGGTGACCCTGCTGTGTGGCGGCAGCGCCCTGCGGCTGCGAAGCCCCGCGCGCCTGAGCCGTCGCCGCCGCTCGATCCGCGCCAGTCGCGGCCGGACTCTGCTGTCCGGCCGCACCGCCCTGCTGTGCCGAGCCGCCGGATTGGGTCGGCGGTGTGCCCTGGCGTGCGGGTCCGCCGGATTGGGTGGCGGTCGTACCCGGCGCGGTGCCGCCGGACTGGTTGGCAGGCGCGCCCTGCCGTGCGGTGAAAGTGCCCTGCTGGTTGGCCTCGGCGCGCTGGTCGGCGGAGCCGCTTTGCGTTGCGGTGCCCTGCGACTGCGCGGCGGTGGGCCGCTGAGCAGCTGCGGCATCGCGTGCGGTCGACGGACCCCCGGATTCGCCCTGCTGCGCGGCGGCATTCGATCCCCCGGCCTGGCTGCCCGCCGCGGCGGCAGGGGCCGACTGGGCGGCCGCAGTTCCGGTGGCTCTTCGAGCGGCAGCGTCGGCTCCGGTGGCGGTGGGAGCGCCCGACCGAGAGGCGTCGGAACCGGTTGCGGCGGCGCTCGAGCCTGCTGGCGTGGCCCCGCCTGGCTGGGTGGTGGCGGGGCTGCCCGGCCGAGCCGCGTCGGCTGCGGCGGGCTGAGCGGCGTTGGTTCCGGGCACGGAGCCGGGTGCGCCTTGCTTGGCGGCGGAACCGGGTGCGCCTTGCTGGGCTGCGGCCGAACCGAGTGCGCTCTGCTGGGCGGCGGCGGAATCGGGTGCGCCCTGCTGGGCGGCCGCCGCGTCTAGGCGGGCGGTCCCGGCTCCTGGGCCAGGTGCCGCGGGGCTCGCGCCGGTCGGTCGACCCGGCCCGGCGTTGGTCGAGCTGCCGCGCGGGATTTCCGTGGTCGCGGCGTCGGAGCCAATTGCGGCGGTGCTGGCTCCAGGGCGGTCGGCGGCTGCAGGCTCAGCGGGCGCGGCAGCACGCTGCCCAGAAGCCGTATTCGGCTGGCCTTCGGATTCGCCCTGCTGCGGGGCGGCGTTCGATCCCACGGACTGGACCCCCGCGCCAGCGGCGGCAGGTCGTGCTTGGGCGGCCGCGGTCCCTGCTCCCGCGCTGGCAGCTGGGGAAGACCCCGTGCCGGTCGGTCGATCCCATTCGGATTCGTCCGAGTCGTCGCGCGGGATTTCCGTGGTCGCCGCGTCGGGTGCGCCGGACTGCGCGGCGCCAGATCGGCCGGCGGGCGTTCCCTGCTGACCGGCCTGCGGTGCGCCGGACCGGTCGGCCGACGCGCTCGGGGCGGCGGAATCGGCGGAACTCTCGTCCTGATCCCAGGCCGCGCCGAACCCTCCTCCGGAAATGATTCGCGACTGGCCCGAGCCCGCGGCGGGCATCGGCTGGGTGGGGGTGGTGGCCTGCGGGTTCTCCGGCACGACGGGACGCTGCTCGCGCGGGTCCCGCGCTCCCGCCTGATCGGCGGAACCGGCGTCGCGCGCCGGGTTCTTCTCGTCGTTCGGGTCGGACACCTACTACCCCTCGCTCCTACGGATCTGTGAAGTCGACGGCCAGCCTAATAGGAGCGGCGGGGCGAAGTCCGTCAATAGCCCGTGCCCGGCGGCAGCAATGCGGTGGCACCGCCACGCCCCGGCCCGTGGGCGCGACCGCCCTCCCGAAGTGCACAATGAACCGCATGACCTCGTTCGGTGATCTGCTCGGCCCGCAACCGGTACTGCTACCCGAAAACTCCGAGGCGGAGGACGCGCTGCTCGACAACACCGATCCGGTGCAGGTCGCGGCCGCGCACCCGGCGGCGTCGATCGCCTGGGCCTACCTCGCCGAGGCCGCTCTCGAGCGCGGTGGCGCGGGGGAGGCGGACGCCCCGGTGAACCACGACATCGTCGCCGCCTACGCCTTCGCCCGCACCGGATACCACCGCGGCCTCGATCTGTTGCGCCGCAACGGCTGGAAGGGTTTCGGCCCGGTGCCGTGGAGTCACGAACCGAATCGCGGCTTCCTGCGCAGCGTCGGCGCGCTGGCCAGGGCGGCCAAGGCGATCGGTGAGGCCGAGGAATACGCGCGTTGCCTCGACCTGCTGGAGGACTGCGACCCGCGCGCGGCGGCCGAGCTCGGCCTCGACTGAGTCGTAGTTGATCGACCCGGAATCGCGTTTCGGCGTCGCCACGGTGGGCGGCGCCGAGCGACTGCGCGGTGCATGGGCGCGCCTGCGGCTCTCGGCTCTCCCGATCGTGCAGTGCGCGCTCGGCGCGGCGCTGGCCTGGTTCATCGCGCACCGGATCGTCGGCCACCCGGTGCCGTTCTTCGCGCCGACCGCCGCGGTCGTCTCCATCGGCATCTCGTTCGGGGCTCGGCTCAGGCGCGCCATCGAGCTGGTGGTCGGCGTCGCGGTCGGCATCGGCATCGGCGACCTGTTCATCTCCACCGCGGGCACCGGCGTCTGGCAGATCGCGCTGGTGGTCGCGGTGGCCATGGCGCTGGCCGTGTTCCTCGACGGCGGTTCCATCATCACCATGCAGGCGGCCGGTTCGGCGGTGCTGGTCGCCACGCTGATGCCGCCTTCGGCGGGCGGCGGTTTCGCCCGCATGATCGACGCGCTGATCGGCGGGCTGGTCGGGATCGTTGTCGTCGCGGCGATTCCGCTGCATCCGGTGCGTCGCGCACGCGAGCACGCCGCGGAAATCCTTGCGGTGATGGGTAAATCGCTGACCCAGTGCGCTGACGGCCTGCTCGAGCAGGATCCGGAGAAGATCCGCTCGGCGCTGTCGGCCGCACGCGCGACGCAGTCGCAGATCGATTCGCTGCGCTCCAGCCTGGAGGGCGGACGCGAGATCAGCCGAATCTCCCCGCTGTACTGGAACTCCCGGCCCCGCTTGGAGCGCATTCACGCCACCGCCGACCCGCTCGACAACGCGGTCCGCAATACCAGGGTGCTGCTGCGTCGTTCGCTCACCCTGGTGCGCGACGACGAGATTCTCGACCCGCGCCTGGTCGACGAGGTGGAGCGGCTCGCCCAGGCCGTCGAGGTGGTGCGCAGGATGATGCTGGCCGATCCCGGCGAGCAGCCCGATCGTGCGGAGGCGACCAGGGTGCTGCGCACCGTCGCCAAGGGCGCGCGGCCGGAACTCGTGACGGGAGCCGGACTTTCGGCGCATGTGGTGTTCGCGCAGGTGCGTTCGATCGTGGTCGATCTGATGCAGGTGTGCGGCATGAAGCGGATCTCGGCGATCGCGCTGTTGCCGCCGACGGTCCCGAATCCCTATGTGCGACCGGAGGATTGACCGCGCTACTCAGCGGCATTCGGACACTCGCAGCGCCCGCGACGTATTCGGCCGCGGCTGCGGCGTCACCGAGCTGATCTTCGGGTAGTCGACTACTCGCGCCAGGACGCGCCCCGCTCCCTAGTCTCGTTTCGTGACCGCGACGACGAGGGGTGTTGCGGTCGAACACTTCGCACGACGATGCGGGCGACGCACCGGCCATAGCGGTTGTGGTGGCCGGGCGGGTAGCGGCGCGGCGACGTCGAGCGGAGCAGGTCGCCCGGCCCCGATGCGGGCCGGGCGGCCGATTCTCAGAGCCAGAAACGCACGGCGCCTGCGCCTCTGGCGATCCACGACGACTCGACGCCGAACACCTCGCAGATGGCGTAGATCGCGTCGAAGAACGGTTCGTTGACAGCGGGCGTCAGGATGAGCGCGAACAGCAGCAGCATGCCGAGCGGCTTGAGCTGGTCCAGTGAGCGCCGAGTCTGGTAACTCAGCGAGGGCTCGAGAATCCCGTACCCGTCGAGACCGGGAATCGGCAGCAGGTTCAGCACCGCCGCGGTCACCTGCAGAAAGCCGAGAAACGCCAGCCCGTACCAGAACGCGGCGTGCGAGGTCTGGCTGCCGAACACCTCCACCGCGATGAGCAGCGCCACCGCGAAGGCCGCGTTCACCGCGGGGCCCGCTCCGCTGATCAGCCGCTGCATCCGCGCGCTGACGCTGTGCGTGTGCACGTACACCGCGCCGCCTGGCAGACCGAATCCGCCGAGCGCGATGAACACCACGGGCAGCACGATCGACAGCAGCGGGTGCGAGTACTTCAACGGATTCAGCGTGAGATATCCGCGCAGCTCGACCTCGTGATCGCCTGCGCGCCAAGCCATGTACGCGTGCGCGAACTCGTGCAGGCACAGCGTCACGATCCAGCCCGCCACCACGAGCACGAACACCCCGACGTCCGCCCGGGTCGAGCCGTAGTCGGACGCCCAGGCCAGCACGCCGCCGACGACGGTGATCGCGACGACGAGCAGGAAGACCGGACTCGGACGAACCGCGCCGAGACCCGTTCGGCGTTGCGGGAAGGAGTAATTCATCGCACCAATAGCCAGGATTCGTGATGCCGGTAGAAGGTCGAGCGCGGCACCGGGCGCTCGGTGAGAATGCCGTCACGGGTGACCACAGCGCCCGGGGTCCCGAGCTGCGCGGCCCGGCCCTCGATCCAGCGGCGCTTGCGCAGACCCTTCCGCACGGTCGCCCGGACGCCGGGCATGTACAGGGTGGGTGAGACGTGCATCGCGGTCACCTTGCCGGAGAACAGCTGGATGTCGTCCACGTAGGCCTCGCCCTCGAGCTTCGCGCCACCGGGACCGGTGATGGTCGCCCGGCCGACCAGCACCTTGCCGGTGTCGTCGCGGACCAGCGGAGTCTCGACCGCCTTGCCCTCGATAGCCCGCTTGGCGGCGGCGTTGCCGGTGCCGGTCTGGTAGGCGCGCGAGCCGTAGGTCTTGTCGATCGGCACGTAACCGATCTCGACGTGCAGCCGCTCGGTCCGCATCAGGTGGGTCAGCACCGCGGCCAGCGCGGCGTCTTCGCCGAGCACGATCAGGCGTGGCAGGCTGTCGGCGGCGAGCACCGGGAGGAGTTCGTCGATCACCGCGGTGTCGGGGATTGCGGCCGTCTGAGTTGTCGGCAGTGCGGCGAGAGCGATCGGGACCGGCGCGCCATCGCAGCGGAGAACATGGGTACTCAAACTGCGGTACACCCTCCTTGAATCCTGCCGGCACACCCCGCCGACTCCCTCGCACCTATCAGGCGGGCACGCTGCCCCGGTCCGCCCGCAGCAACCATAGCCGTGTTCAACCCGTTGCGCCCGGGCCGAGTCGGCATTGTGACCGGCGCAGGGTGCCTTCCCGCCGGGGTGCCCTAGGCCATTCGGTAAACTGTGCTTCCGGCCACCGCCTCAGTACGGCAGGTAGCTGCAACACAGGGTGTTGCGCGTCGAACCGTAGGAGACACCACCATGCCGGCAATCGTCCTCATCGGCGCCCAGTGGGGCGACGAGGGTAAGGGCAAAGCAACCGATCTGCTCGGCGGCAGGCTGCAATGGGTGGTCCGATACCAGGGCGGCAACAACGCCGGTCACACCGTGGTGCTGCCGAACGGCGACAAGTTCGCGCTGCACCTCATCCCGTCCGGCATCCTCACCCCGGGTGTGCGCAACGTCATCGGCAACGGTGTCGTGGTCGACCCCGGCGTGCTGCTCGCCGAGCTGGCCGGGCTGGAGGATCGCGGCGTCGACACATCGGGCCTGCTGCTCTCGGCCGACGCGCACCTGATCATGCCGTACCACGTGGCCATCGATAAGGTCACCGAGCGCTTCCTCGGCAACAAGAAGATCGGCACCACCGGCCGCGGCATCGGCCCGTGCTACCAGGACAAGGTGGCCCGCGTCGGCGTGCGCGTCGCGGACGTGCTCGACGAGAAGATCCTCACCCAGAAGGTCGAGGCCGCCCTGGAGTTCAAGAACCAGGTGCTGGTGAAGATCTACAACCGCCGCGCGCTCGACCCGCAGCAGGTGGTGGACGAAGTGCTCTCCATGGCGGACAGCTTCAAGCACCGCATCGCGGACACCCGCCTCCAGCTCAATGAGGCGCTCGAGCGTGGAGAAACCGTGCTACTCGAGGGTTCTCAGGGCACCTTGCTCGACGTCGACCACGGCACGTACCCGTATGTCACCTCGTCCAACCCGACCTCGGGCGGCGCGGCCGTCGGTTCGGGCATCGGACCGAACAAGATCAACACGGTGCTCGGCATCCTGAAGTGCTACACCACCCGCGTCGGCTCGGGTCCTTTCCCGACCGAACTTTTCGACCAGCACGGCGAATTCCTCGCCAAGCAGGGCGGCGAGATCGGCGTCACCACCGGCCGTGCGCGCCGATGCGGCTGGTTCGACGCGGTGATCGCCCGCTACGCCACGCGCGTCAACGGCATCACCGACTACTTCCTCACCAAGCTGGACGTGCTGTCCAGCTTGGACCGGGTGCCGATCTGCGTCGCGTACGAGATCGACGGTCAGCGCGTCGAGCAGATGCCGACCACGCAGACCGAGTTCCACCACGCCAAGCCGATTTACGAGGAAATGCCCGGCTGGTGGGAGGATATTTCCGGAGCAAAAACCTTCGAGGACCTGCCCGCCAACGCGCGGGCGTACGTGACGCGGCTCGAGGAGCTCTCGGGTGCGCGGATCTCCTGCATCGGCGTCGGTCCTGGCCGCGACCAAACGATCGTTCGGCACGACGTCCTCGGCTGAACCACAGCGTTTTTCCGCTCATGACGCGCTGAGAGCGATTGCCATTCGCAGTTCCCTTCGATCATGAACTGCGAAGAACTACAGTTAGATCATGGCTCGGAACTGGCCGATGATCGAGCGCGAGACCGAGTTCGAGGCGATTCGGTCCGCACTCACCGGTTCGGCGTACGTGGGTGCTGTCCTGACCGGTGATGCCGGGGTGGGTAAAACGACGCTGGCCAGACAGGCGACCGCGGCGGTCGGCGGGAATATTCGGTGGGTAGCGGGCACGGAGTCGGCCCGCAGTATTCCGCTGGGCGTATTCGCGCACATGGTCGGCGTCTATACGGCACACGACCCGGTCACCTTCATGTCCGCCGCGCGTGAGGCCCTGCTCGCCGACGGACACACCATCATCGGCGTCGACGACGCGCATCTTCTGGACCAACTGTCCGCAACCTTGCTGTTGCAGTTGGCCATCGACAAAGCCGCCCATATCGTCGCCACCGTGCGTAGCGGGGTGCAGGTCCCCGACGCGGTGACCTCGCTGTGGAAGGACGGGCACCTGCTGCGCGTCGACCTCAACCCGTTCACCCAGTCGCAGAGCGTCGACCTGGTCGAGTCGATGCTCGGCGGTCAGCTCGAGGGCTTCACCGCCAATCTGATGTGGGAGTCCTCCGGCGGAAACGCCCTGTTTCTGCGGCATTTGGTGGAGGGCGCGCTGGAGGCGGGCACCCTGCGCCAGGTCAACGGCGTCTGGCAGCTGCGCGGCCGCGCCGCGGTGACCTCGGAATTGGCTGCGCTGCTCGAGGATCGGGTCGAGCAGTTGCCCGAGCAGGTGCTTCGGGTGCTCGAGCTGCTCACCTTCTGCGAACCGATCGACCTCGACGTGCTCGCCGAACTGGCCGGCGAGGACGCGGTGGAGGCCGCCGAAACCCGCGGTGTGATCCGGGTGGTGGAGAACGCCCACCAGCTCTTCGTGCGCTACAACCATCCGCTGTTCGGTGAGGTGATCCGGCGCAGGCTCGGCATCGCGTCGGCACGACGGCTGCGCGGCAGGCTGTACTCCTCGCTCAACGAGCGCCGCATCAATTCCGCCGCCGACCGCATCCGATTGGCCGAATTGGCTTTGGACAGCGACAAATCCGCTGATCTCGAGCTCTTCGAGGCGGCCGCCGCCGATGCCATCGGATTGGCCAACCTGCCGCTCGGCGAACGGTTCGCCAGGGCGGCGGTGGAGCGGCGCGGCGGTGTCGAGTCTGCCGATCTGCTGGCCAGGGCGCTGCTCTGGCAGGGACACCGGATCGAAGCCGAACGCACGCTGGCCAGCTTCGACGCCGACGAGCTCAACGAGGTGCAGCTGGCCCGCTGGGGCAGCACCCGGGTGTCGAACCTGTTATGGGCCATGGGTGATGCGGATCGCGCCGACGAGGTGCTCGCCCAGATCAGGGCGCGGGTGCAGCATCCGAAGATCATCGCAACGCTGGCCGGGCTTGCCTCGGCGTGCGCGGTGAACGAGAACCGCGTCGAGGACGCTTTCTCCGAGGCCGAGTCGGTGATGACCACCAAAGGCGCACCGCACTGGGCGGTCTGGTGGGCATCCTTCGGCGGCGGCCTGGCCTTGGCGCTGATGGGCAAGGCCGAGGCGGCCAGGCAGTACGCCGCACGCGGGCACGAGGTGGAGCGCGAGATCGATGGGCTCAACCGGTTCATGTCCACCCACGCCGAGGTGCTCGCGCTGATCTACAGCGGCGAGTTCGAGGCCGCGAGGCGTTGCGCCGCACCGTCTTTCGGTTACACCGCGCCCGGGCAGTATCTGGCGTGGGGCATGTCCAAGATTTTGCAGGGCACCGTCGACGTGGCGCAGGGACGTTTCATCGACGGCATCGAGCACTTGGAGCAGGCGCTGGCCGCGCTGACCACCGAGGGCGCGGCGGCATGGCTGTTCCCGGCGAGAATCCGTCTGGCGGAAGCCTATTCGGCATTGGGCCGGGCGCAGGACGCCGCCGAATCGGTGGCCGAAGCGGTGCGGCGCGGTGGTCGGCACAGTGCCGTCTACGAGCCGCAGCTCGAGATCGCCAAGGCCTGCGTGGCCGGCGCCGAGGGCACCGCCACCCCGGCCGTCCGGCTGGCGATCGGCGCGGCCGACGCGGCCGCGCGTTCGCGCCAGCACGCGATCGAAGCGATGGCGCTGCACGCCGCCGCACGCTTCGGCGATCACTCGGTGGCGGGCAGGCTCGCGGACCTGGCGGCTCGGGTGGACGGCAGGCTCGTCCAGGTTCAGGCCAAACACGCGGTCGCGCTGGCTGCCCACGACGGCCCCGGACTCGACTCCGCGGCAACCGAATTCGAGGCCATCGGCGCGATACTCTCGGCCGCCGATTCCGCCGCGCAGGCCGCGTCGGCGCACGAGCGGGCGGGCGACCGTCGCCGCCTCCTCGAATCCGCCGCTGCCGCAAACCGTCTCGCCGCGGCCTGTGGCGGCGCCGCCACCCCCGCCCTGCGCAAGGCGGCCCAACCGCTGCCCCTCACCGCACGCGAACGCGAGATCGCGAATTTGGTCGCGGCCGGTCTGTCCAACCGGCAGATCGCCGACCGGCTCACCGTGTCGGTTCGCACCGTCGAGGGGCATCTGTATCGGGCGTGCATCAAGATGGACGTCACCGACCGCGAGTCGCTGGGGGCGCTGATGCGCGGGGAATCGTCCTCGTAGCGCTTCGCGGCGGCTGCGTTCGTCGAGTTGCCGGGATCAGCGCGGCAGAGGCGGCCGTCGGATCTCCGGCAGCAGCACGCCGACCGCAACGTCCAGTTTGCCGAGTATCTAGGCCGGCCGGTCGAGCAGGCTTTCGATGTCGTCGCCGGTCTGCGCCGACGAACTCGGCGTCCGGAAGCAGAGGAGCGGTACCGCGGCTTGCGTCATCTGGAGTCGTGGCCATCTATCGGCTATCGGATCGAGGGACCCGAGCCGACGGGGTACGGTCACCTCTAAGCGATCGAGGAGGTTGTCGAGGATGGCGCGGTGGGTAGCGGCGATGGGTGCGGCGGCGGTCGCGCTCATGGCGCTGTCGGGGTGCGCCGAGTCCGGGAAGCCTGTGCCGTCGTCCACGGTGGTGCGCACCGCGCCCGCCCTCAACCCCGAGCAGGAGCGCAACCGGCGCATCCACGAGCGACTGCTCGAACTCGGCTGCACGACGAACAGCTGTATCCAGACCTATTTCGCCTGCATGGACGGCTACCTCACCGGTGAGGCGTGCGAGTTCTACCGGCAGCATCCGCCGGAGCAGTGAACGGAACAGCCCCGGACCCGGAGTCGTCGCGAGACCCGGCTGGCCGGGGTGCGATCGACTTCAGTGCCCAGGGCTTTCGAGGTGCCCAGCGTAGCGTTCTCAGGCGGGTTGCAGCTGCCCGGACGGAAGGGCGGGGTCCGCGACACGCTCGGTGCGCAGCCCGGCCGCGAACACCGCGACCCAACCCCACGCCAGGAACGAGGCGACCGCGAACGTGATGCTGGTGAGCGCCGGAATCGACACCGGAAGCACGACGTAGACCACCGCGATCACGATGCTCAGCACCGCAGCTCCGGTACGCCGCTCGCTGCGGAACCGCCGCGCCAGGATCACGATGGCCGCGACCAGCGCCAGACCGGCGACGGCCGCGCACACTCCGTGCAGCGTGCCGTGCCAGGTCATCACCTCGGCGGCGCCCGCAGGGTAGCCCCGGTGCGGGTCGCAGACGAAGAGCCCCGCGCCGATCATCCCCGCGGCGAACACCCCGATCAGGCGCGGCACCCACACCCGGCCGATCCCGGCGGTGAGGCCTCGACGCAGCCCGACCGCGACCAGTGCGAACAGCGCGCCCGTCACCAGGAAGTTCGCGATCTGGATCCAGCCGAGCGAGCCGATCGCCAGCTGGCTGATCATGTGCTCGCGCAGGTCGAATCCGTTCTTGGTGAACGCTTGAGTCAGCGCGACGACGAAGAACAGGGGTGTGGCGAGAACGCCTGCGGCCAAAAGCTTTTCGGTCTTCACGGGTACTCCTCGGCGGGGTCGTCATCGGCCGTGTGTGGCCGTCACGGGTGTAGACGGAGCCCCGCCCGCGAATTCATCGCTGCGCTGGAGAATTCAACGCGGCGCTGGTGAAGTTCTCGCGGCGCTGGAGAATTCAGTGCTGCACTGACCGGTGTGGTCCTCGCTGCGGGCGTGGATTCACCATTGCGCCGGTGTGGTTATCGCTGCGCTGGTGGACTAAGCGTTGCGCAGGTGAGGTGATTGCTGCGGGGTGGACTCAACGTTGCGCCGGTGGGGTCATCGCTCCGTGCGCGTGAGGAATTCACCCGCCGCAGGCGCGAGGATCTCGACCTTCGGGTCGTGGCCGAGCTTGGCCAGCTCGCGGTGCTCCGCGTCGGGCAGCGCCGCGGCGATGGCCTTGGCCCCGTTCTTCACCAGGGCGGCGCTGTCGGCGCCCGCGACGACCAGCGTCGGCACCGTCACGCCCGACCAGTCGACCGCGCGCAACCGCTCACCGCGCACGTATTGGCGCATTACGGCCCAGTCGTGCGCGGTCGAGGGCGCCACCGCCTTGAGTTTCTTCCAGAACGGCGTCACCCGCATGGCCGTCACCATCGTCCACGGCACGCCCATCGCCTTGGTCATGTAGTACCGCACCGTCTTGTCGCTTTTGCCGCCCGCGATCGATTCGTGCAGCCGGACATCCAGGTCCGCGGGCGGAATGTGCCCGGAGCGATCCACCACGAACGGCGGTTCGAACGCCACCACCTTCGTGATGCCCGGCACCCGCCCCGAAGCCGCCGCGCGCAGCGCCAGCACCGCCCCCGACGACCAGCCGAAGAGCGCCGCCGACCCGCCCGCCGCCCGCACCAGCGCGGCGATGTCATCGATCTCGTTGTACACGTCGTACACGCCGGGAGTGTCCCCGCTGTCGCCACGACCCCGGCGGTCATAGTTGATCACGGTCAGTCCGTACCCCTCGGCCAGCGCCTCGGACAGCCGCACCATCTTGGGGAACGTCCGATACCCGAACGCCCCGCCGATCAGGATCACCGAGCCTGCGTCGCCGTCGCCGACGCGGTCGAACGCGATCGTCGTCCCGTCCGCGGAAGTGACTGTCTCCATGCCTGCGCTCCTTTTCGCTCGGTCGTCGGACGGCGCGAACTCAATCGCACCCGCAACGCTATCCGCAGTGGGCTGGTGCGATGCCGCCGGAGTCCGTCCCCGCCGGCTCTCGTCACAAACCGGCGCAGGGTGGTCAGTGTGACGGTCGTGTAGACCTCGCGTTTCGCTCCTGGGCAGCAGCCACCCCTGGCCTCGCGTGGCACCGACGTACCGCCGCCCACTCCGGTTCCGGTATCCGCCGCAACCGTCCGAGCGTCAGAACAGCGTCGGCTCTCCGAACCCTGGCGTGCGCTCGATCTCCAGCAGGCGTTCTTTGGTGGAGATCCCGCCCGGCGCGGAGAACCCGTGCAGCGCATTGTCCGCGGCGAGTACCCGATGGCACGGGATGATGAGCGGAATCGGGTTGCGCCCCAACGCTTGACCCACCGCCTGCGCGCCACCCGGCGCGCCGACGCGGTTCGCGACCTGGCCGTAGCTGAGGGTGTGGCCGGGGGCGATGGCGCGGGTCACCGCATAGACGGCGCGGTGGAACTCCGGGAGCGCGCTGGTGTCCAGCGGGATCCAGCGCAGGTCGTCCAGTTCGCCGGCGAGGTGGGCGCGGATGCCCGCTATGGCCTCGGCGATCACGGGGGTCGGCGCGCCTTCCGGCACCTCGGCGCCGGCACGTCGCCGGGTGATGCGGGCGCGGGTGGCTTCCCGGTCCGCCTCGGGCAGTTGGAACCGGAACACGGCGTCGCCGCTCCAAGCGATCGCGCAGACGCCGATCGCGGTGTCGAACAGCGTCGCGACGGCCGGGCGAGCGGACTCACTCATACCGTCAGTGTGCACCCGGGCACCGACAAAACCCATGGGCGGCATAGATCAGGCCAGTTTTTCAGAACTGGCCTTAAGCGTCCTTCGGCTCACGCTGTGGGCTCGCCGCACCGCGGCCGCCAGCGGAGCGCGCGACGGCGAAAACTCCGGCTCCGGCTCGTCGCCGCGGCCGCGCATCGCGGCGAGATCCGCGTATTGCCGCAGGTCATCGTAGTGCGTGAGGCGGGCGTCGGCGAGCGAGTCGACCGGACGGAACCGCTCGAGCTCGAACAGGTCCTTGGTGCGATTCGGCGCGTAGTGGTAGATCGCGTAGCTGAACGCGGTGACGACGAGGAAGGTGAGCAGGGCGGTCATACTGGACACGTTCCGCCAACTGGCCTTGCGAATAAATATCCAATCCCCCAATACTGGACTGTATGGCGACACGAGTGATCGGCGCGGCCAGCCTGGCGCGCGACTTGGGCAGCTGGCGCAGCGCCGGTGACGACGACCCGGCGCGCCGCGCGGCGCGTCCGGCGTACCTGGCCCTCGCGGAGGGCATCCGGCTGCTCATCCACGACGGCCGCGCGCCGCTCGGCGTCGCCCTGCCCAGTGAACGCGACCTGGCCGGCACGCTCGGCGTCAGCCGGACCACCATCACCTCCACCTACGCGCTGCTACGCGAGCACGGCTACCTGATCAGCCGCCAGGGTTCGCGCAGCACCGTGGCGTTGCCCCCCGCCGTGCCGCACGACGGCACCAAACCGGCGCGCAGCATCCTGGCGCTGATGGCGCAGCCCGAGCTGACCACCATCGACATGACCTATGCCGCGATGGCCGCGCCGCGCGAGATGCAGGACGCGTATTCCGATGCGCTGCAAGGCATTCCGGCCTACCTCGGCACGCACGGCATGGATCCGGTCGGCGTGCTCGCGCTGCGCGAGGCGGTGGCCCGCCGCTACACCGAGCGCGGACTGCCCACCGAGCCCGAACAGATCCTCATCACGCTCGGCGCCCAGCACGGCCTGCGCCTGCTGCTCAATGTGCTGACCGCACCGGCCGCCCGGGTCTTGATCGAGCACCCCACCTACCCGAACGCCATCGAGGCCATCCGCGATGTCGGCGCGCGACCCGTCCCGGTTCCGCTGCTGCCGGAAAGTCCGCGCTCGGGTTGGGATCTGGACGGAATTCGCAGCGCCGCAAGGCAAACCGCGGCCACCTTGGCGTACTTGGTGCCGGACTTCAACAACCCGACCGGCATGCTGCTCGACGCCGAAGGGCGCGCGGAACTGGCCGCCATCGCGCGCGAGACCCGCATGACGGTCGTCGTAGACGAGTCGATGGTCGACCTCGGGCTGGACGTGGACACCCTGCCGCCGCCGGTCGCCGCGTTCGCCAAGGGCGCCGAGATCATCACGATCGGTTCGGCTTCCAAGTCGTTCTGGGGTGGTCTGCGGGTCGGCTGGATCCGCACCAACCAGACGCTGATCACGAAACTGCTCGGCATTCGCTCCACCGTCGACCTCGGCACTCCGGTGATGGATCAGCTCGCCACGGTGCATTTGCTGGAGCACGCCGACACCATTCTCGACCGTCGGCGCGATCAATTGCGCAGTCAGCGAGCCGCTTTGCGCGCCGCGCTGGCCGAAGAGCTGCCGGAGTGGCGGATCAGCTCCGGGGTGGGAGGGATGTCGGTATGGGCCCAGCTGCCCGCTCCGGTGTCCACCGCGCTCGCCGCCACCGCGCCCAATCACGGCGTATTGCTCGCCGCCGGACCGCGTTTCGGCGTCCAGGGCGCTTTCGAGCGGTTCCTACGTCTGCCGTTCACGCACCAAGAGGGCGATCTGCGGCTGGCGGTGAAAGCCGTTGCCTCCGCTTACGAGGCACTCACTCCCCGCGCCGCCGATCCGCTGAATCCGTTGACCTGCTATTGATTTCGCGAGCTGGTACCTGGTCGGGCGGGTGCGGCCCGGTGTGGTCGTCCGGCGCGATGCGTGCGTGGCCTGGTGGTCGTCCGGCGCGATATGTGCGTGGCCTGGCGTGGTCGCTCGATCGAGGTCAACGCGTCCGTCATGGTCGCTCGAACGAATCGAAGCGCGGCATACGGCGAGCGTCGGTATGCCGCGAATTGCTATGCCGCCAATGTCGCACGCCGCGCATTGCCGCAGCGGACCGATCGGCGGTGCGCGACAGGCGAATGCCCCGTGGTCGGTCGGCCACGGGGCATCCGCAACGAAATATCAGTCCGCCCAGACGGATTCGATCGGCGTCGCCTCGGTCGGAGGCGGCGTCGGGATCGCGGCCGGGGTGCGTGAGAAGCGCGGCGCGGGCGCGTGCTGCACCACGCCGTCGATGTCGACCAGCCCGTTGCGCGCGGCGATGTGCGCGTTCTCGGTGGCCTCGGTCAGCGTCAGCACCGGAGTGGTGCAGGCGTCGGTGCCCTCGAAGATCGCGGCCCACTCGTCGCGGGTCTTGGTCTTGAACTTCTCCGCGAACAGCTTCTTCAGCTGATCCTGGCCGTTCGGGTCGATCTGCATCGGCAGACCTTCCTGGTCGATCTCCAGACCCTTCAGCAGCTCGGCGTAGAACTGCGGCTCGATCGCGCCGACGGCCATGTACTTGCCGTCGGAGGTCTCGTAGGTGTCGTAGAAGGCCATGCCGGTGTCGAGCAGGTTGGTGCCGCGCTCGTCGGACCACAGGCCGACTCCGCGCATGCCCCAGATCATGTGCGAAAGGGCAAGCGCGCCATCGATCATCGCCGCGTCGATCACCTGGCCCTTGCCGGAGCTCTGCCGCTCCACCAGCGCGGCGAGGATGCCGAACACCAGGAACATCGAGCCGCCGCCGAAGTCGCCGACCATGTTCAGCGGCGGCACCGGGCGCTCGCCCTTGCGGCCGATTGCGTTCAGCACGCCGGTCAGTGAGATGTAGTTGATGTCGTGACCGGCGCGGTCGGCCAGCGGGCCGTCCTGGCCCCAGCCGGTCATCCGGCCGTAGACCAGCCGCGGATTGCGCGCAAGCGCCTCGTCGGGGCCGAGGCCCATGCGCTCGGTGACGCCGGGACGGAAGCCTTCGATGAGCACGTCGGCCTTCTCGATCAGCCCGAGCACCTTCTCGATGTCGGCCGGGTCCTTGAGGTTCGCCTCGATGATGGTCCGGCCGCGCCACTGCGGACGCTCCATGAACCCGGGCAGCAGATTCGGCCGCTGCACCCGCACCACGTCGGCGCCGAGATCGGCCAGCAACAGCGCGGCGTGCGGACCGGGGCCGATACCGGCCAGCTCGACAACTTTGATGCCCGCGAGCGGGCCCTGCTCGGTGGCGGTGGATGGTGTGGTCACGCCTTACCTCGGTTCGTCGTTGATCCCTGCGCACCGCCCGGCGGTGCGGTCCCCCGGGCATCGCCCGCGGATGTATTGACAGTATGACAATAACGCCGCCACTTTCTATCGGAACCCTCCGTCGTGCACCGGACGGCCCGGTAGGCGAGAATCCCAGCAGCGTGCCAATGCGCGGAAACGGGAGGGAACCAAGCGGTGAGCGAGCGAATCATGGGTCAGCGGGTCAGGCACGTGCCGAAGTCGGGCACCAGCGAGGCGCGGGCATGAGCGTGTGGGGCGAGGTCGTCATCGGCCTCCTGATCCTGGTCGGACTGCTCGGCATCATCATCCCGATCCTGCCCGGCGTGATCCTGGTCTTCGGCGCCATCCTTGCCTGGGCGATCATGACCGGCGGCGCGACGGCATGGACCGTTTTCGCGATCAGCACGGTCTTCCTGGTGCTCTCCGGGATCATCAAGTACACCTGGCCCGGTCGCAAGATGAAGGACGCGGGCGTCTCCAACCGAGCCCTGCTCCTCGGCGCGGTGCTCGGCATCATCGGTTTCTTCGTCATCCCGGTCGTCGGCCTGTTCGTCGGTTTCGTCCTCGGCGTATACCTCTCCGAACTCCAACGCCTCGGCCGCAACCAACCCGCCTGGCAGGCAACCAAACACGCCCTCAAGGGCGTAGGCCTCTCCATGCTGATCGAACTCCTCGGCGCCCTCCTCGCCACCGCCACCTGGATCACCGGCGCCTTCATCGCGTAGTTCCCACACATCCCACATACGCCTCGCATAGCCAGTGCCTGTGTGAGGCGTATGAAAAGTATGTGGCGCCCAGGTTATCCCCAGGCGGGAGTTGTCCACAGGTGCTAGTGGATCAGGGGAGGACACGTGCGCGAAGGGTGCAGGATCGAGCCATGGACGCACCCTTCCCTGTTTCCCGATGTCGTGCGGTGGCAGCGGGGTTCACCGATCGGGAACTGCACGGACCAAAATGGCGGAGGGTGCACCGCGGCGCGTATATCCAGGCGAAGCAGACCGAGGGTCTGTGCCTCGAAGAGCGCCACTTGGTGCTGACTCGAGCCGTCGCGGCGGGCGCGAGTCACGAGGCGGTGGTGAGCCACGTGTCGGCTTCGGTCGCGCACGGATTGACGCACTGGAACGTCCCGATGGGCCAAGTCCATCTGACGCGCGATCGGTCCACGGGCGGCCGCGTTACCCGTCGGGTCACGGTGCATGCGACGCGCATCGAGCCGGACGAGGTGGTGCGAATCGACGGACTGCGGGTGACCAGCGCGGCCAGAACCGTCATCGACCTGGCTCGCACTGTCCCGTTCGAACAGGCGGTAGTCATCGGCGACAGCGCACTACGGCTCGGAAAGACCACGCGCGCCGAACTATCCGGCCAACTCGCCCGCGCGGCAGGGCGCCCGGGGGCACCCGCCGCACGTCGGGTCGTCGAGTTCTTGGACGGTCGCTCCGAAAGCGCGGGCGAGTCACGCAGCCGCGTCGTCCTGGATGTCGCGGGCCTGCCTCGTCCGGAACCGCAAGCCGTCCTCGAATCCCCGAGCGGGCGATTCATCGGACGCGTCGACTTCCTCTTTCCCGCCCTCGGCGTGATCGGCGAATTCGATGGCTTGATGAAATACGGCGCGGCCCTGCGCGGCTCGCGCACGGCGGAAGAAGTCGTCGTCGCCGAGAAGGCCCGCGAAGACGAGTTGCGTGCTTTCGGCTGGCTCGTCGTCCGCTGGACATGGAGCGACCTGGACACCCCTGCTCCCTGGCTGGGCCGCCTCAGGCGCGCCGCGACGATCGGCAACCCCGCCCACCTTCTCGGCACCTGGGTGCCAAGCGAGCGAATCTGATGTCGCCACACACCTTGCACACGCCTCACATAGGCGCTGGCTATGTGAGGCGTACGCAGGGTGTGTGGCAGCAAGTTGTCGGCACGAAAGCAAGAGCCGCCCAGCGTTTGTCGGCGCTGGGCGGCGTGCGCGAGGCCCCTAGCTCAGGGCGTGGTCGAGGTCGGCGAGGAGGTCTTCGACGTCCTCGAGGCCGACGGAGATGCGGACCACGCCGTCGGAGAGGCCGATGGTGGCGCGGCCCTCCGGGCCCATGGCGCGATGGGTGGTGGTGGCCGGGTGGGTGATGAGGGTCTTGGCGTCGCCGAGGTTGTTGGAGATGTCGATGACGCGCAACCGGTTCAGCACCTCGAAGGCGCGCTTCTTGCCCTCGTCGGCGGGCGCGTTCAGCTCGAAGGTGACCACTGTGCCGCCGCCCGACATCTGGCCGCGCGCCAGGTCGTACTGCGGATGCGATTCCAGGAAGGGGTATTTCACCCAGCTGACCGATTTGTTGGACTCCAGGAAGCGCGCGATCCGCAGCGCCGACTCGGTGCTGTGGCGCACCCGCAGCGGCATCGTCTCCAGACCCTTGAGCAGGGTCCACGCGTTGAACGGGCTGAGCGCGGGGCCGGTGTGGCGCATGAGTGTCTTCACCGGTCCGTCGATGTACTCCTGCGAGCCGAGGATCGCGCCGCCGAGGACGCGGCCCTGGCCGTCGATGTGCTTGGTGCCCGAGTACACGATGACGTCCGCGCCGAGTTCGAAGCCCTTCTGCAGCAGCGGAGTGGCGAAGACGTTGTCCAGCACCACTTTCGCGCCCGCGGCGTGCGCGAGCTCGGTGACCCGGCGCACGTCGACCAGGGTCTGCATGGGGTTGGCCGGCGTCTCGAAGAACACCGCGGTGGTCGGCACCGACAGCGCCTGCTCCCACTGGTCGAGGTCGTCACCGTCGACGAACACGGTCTCCACGCCCCAGCGCGGCAGGATCTCGTTGCACACCACGAAGCAGGAGCCGAACAGGCTGCGCGCGGCCACCAGCCGATCACCGGCGCCGAGCAGCGCGCCGAGCGCGGTGAACACCGCCGACATGCCGCTGGCGGTCGCGAACGCCGCCTCGGCGCCGTCGATCAGACGGATCCGCTCCTCGAACATGGCAACGGTCGGGTTGCCGTAGCGGGAGTAGACGAAGTGCTCCACCTCGCCGGTGAACGCCGCCTCGGCCGCCTCCGCGCTTTCGTAGACGAAACCGGAGGTGAGATAAAGCGCCTCGGAGGTCTCCTCGAAGCCGGAGCGGCGCAGGCCGCCGCGTACGCCGAGGGTGGCGGGGCCGACGCCTTCGGGCAGCGGCTTGTCGAATGCGCCGCCGGTGATCACGACTGCCGCCAGGGCAAGCCGGTGGCGCGCCAGCCGGTCGCGCCGCGATGTCCGGACGTGTCGAGCGAGCCCTCGAAGCCCTCGATGACGTTGTAGGACGGTCCGATGCCGAGCTGGGTGGCGACGGTGGCCGCGTGCGCCGAACGCTGGCCGGAGCGACACAAGAAGACGACGGGCGCCTCCGGGTCGCGGCCCTCCAGCGCCTTGCTCAGCTGCTCGGTGAACTCCGGGTTGCGCGCGCCGGTGCCGTCCACCCATTCGATCAGCACGGTGGGCCGCTCGATCGAACTGGTGTCGGGCACTCCGACGAAGCGCCACTCCGCCTCGGTGCGCACGTCCACCAGGACGGCGGCGGGGTTGTCGCGCAACACCTCCCACGCCTGCTGCGGGGTGATGTCACCGGCATAACTCATCTGGAACCTCCTGTGAATCCGCACTTGCCGCACCAGGTTCGGTGCGCGGCCAGGTCGTCACCCGGAGCACCCCACCGCGGAGGAGGGTTGCCGACCAGCCAGCCGGGGCTTGGCGCTGGTTCTCATGACCTAGTGACTGAGATTGCCTGCACCGAGGTCACCGTGTCAAACATTGCAGACCAGCCATTTGCCGTCCGACCTGGTGAGGTTCCAGGTCGCGGTGTGCTCCTTGCCGTCGACCTTCGTGGTCACCGTGGCCTTGGCCCGATCGCCGTTCATGGTCTGATCGGTGACGGCGATGAGTTCGATTGTCTTGCCGACGCCTTCCTGCCCGGCCAACGGCGACTTGGCCGGGTCGAAATCGGGGCAGCCCGTACCGGGTGGCGGCACCATGTCGGTGTTGTTGGCGCCCTCGACGAAATTGCCGACCGCGCTCGCGATCTTCTCGGCCTCTGTGACATTTTTCTCAGCGGGCGAGAGCACTCCGCCGAGCCCGATGGCCACCAGCACGACGACGGCGAACACGGCCGCGCCCAGGAACGGCGCGATGGAACGCTTGTCGGTCTGATCGACGACGATCGGTTCGCTTTCGTCGGGGGAATGCTGCTCGGTCATGGATCGATCATCCCTGGTCGGCGCGGGTATCCGACGCCCGGCCCCGTCATTGGCCGCGCGGACCCCGTACCGGCCCGAACGACGCCGCTATGGTGGAGAAGGGGGCGAACCGGTACGACGCTCGCGCAGGTGGGCAGCCAGCCGGTTCGCCGCACCGGCGCGGGTGATCACGGGCGGCACCGATAGAATCGCGAGATTGAGATCTGCTGCCGTAGCCATATGGCAGTGCACCGTCGTAGCGACCTGGGGACCGTGGAGCCACGAGCCAGCATCACCAGCGCTCGTGGCGCAGGGTGCAAACAAGCGGTCCGTCAACTTAGCCTAAGCTAAGACGGACGCCATTGAACGTTTCGACCATAAGGGTGCGCGTAAGAGATGACCGAACAGAGTGCAGCATCAACGAGCGGTGTTCCCGGGCCCTCCGTGGTTACGCAGGCTGCCTCCTCCGGGCCTGACGCTGACACCGCGGCGACCCGCCCGCTCCGCATTGCGATCGTGGGCGCCGGACCGGCCGGGATCTACGCCGCCGACGCGTTGATGAAGTCCGATGCCGACGTGAGCATCGACCTGTACGAGCGTATGCCCGCTCCGTTCGGGCTGATCCGCTACGGCGTGGCTCCGGACCATCCGCGAATCAAGGGCATCATCACCGCCCTGCACAAGGTGCTCGACAAGGAGCAGGTGCGCCTGCTCGGCAACATCGACTACGGCACCGACATCACCCTCGACGACCTGCGTCGTTTCTACGACGCGGTGATCTTCTCCACCGGCGCCAACGCCGACCGCGCGCTGCCGATCCCGGGCATCGATCTGGACGGCTCCTACGGTGCGGCGGACTTCGTGTCCTGGTACGACGGGCACCCGGACGTGCCGCGCTCGTGGCCGCTGGACGCGGAGAAGGTCGCGGTACTCGGCGTGGGCAACGTGGCGCTGGACGTGGCGCGGGTGCTGGCCAAGACCGGTGACGAGCTGCTGCCGACGGAGATCCCGCCGAACGTCTACAACGGACTCAAGGCCAACAAGGCCGTCGAGGTGCACGTGTTCGGCCGCCGCGGCCCGGCGCAGGCCAAGTTCACCCCGCTGGAGCTGCGCGAACTCGACCACTCGCCGACCATCGAGGTCATCGTCGATCCCGAGGACATCGACTACGACGAGGGTTCGGAGGCCGCGCGCCGCCACTCCAAGCAGGTCGACATGGTCGCCAACACCCTCGAGCAGTGGGCCATCCGCGATCAGGGCAACCGCCCGCACAAGCTGTTCCTGCACTTCTTCGAGTCCCCGGCCGAGGTGCTCGGTGACGAGAACGGCAAGGTCGTCGGTTTGCGTACCGAGCGCACCCAGCTGGACGGCACCGGCAACGTCAAGGGCACCGGGGTGTTCAAGGACTGGGACGTGCAGGCGATCTACCGCGCCGTCGGCTACCTGTCGCAGAACATCAACCAGCTGCCGTTCGACGACCAGGCGGGCACCGTGCCCAACGAAGCGGGCCGCGTCATCGCCGACGAGAACGCGGACGGCCCGGCGCGCTACCTGCCCGCCACCTACGTCACCGGCTGGATCAAGCGCGGCCCGGTCGGCCTGATCGGCCACACCAAGGGCGACGCCAACGAGACCATCGCCTGCCTGCTGGACGACGCCCCCGGCTTCGCCCCGGCCGAGAACCCGGACCCGCAGGCCGTCCTCGAATTCCTCGAGGGCAAGGGCATCCCGTTCACCACCTGGGCGGGCTGGTACCGCCTCGATGCCCACGAGCGCGCACTGGGCGAGCCCGAGGGCCGCGAGCGGGTCAAGGTCGTCGAGCGCGAGGACATGCTCCGCGCCAGCGAGCCGCACAAGGTGTGAGCAGGTTTACCTGCTGAGGTGTAGTTCTCCGCTTGTGCACCTGCCAACGGATGAGACCGGGTTGTCTGTGCGCCGTCTACGCACAGGTTCACCGCCCCTGGCTGGTGAACCTGTGCGTAGAGCGTGCACGAGCAGCCCGGTCTTTCCCGTTGGAGGTACCCATCCAGAGAACCTCCCCATGGAAAGGTTCACCCGCCCCTGGCATTCTGTACAAGTGTTCGATGCCCATGTCCACATCATCGATCCGCGGTTTCCGCTGATCGAGAACGAGGGCTACCTGCCCGACCCGTACACCATTGCCGACTATCGAAAGCGGATGTCCCGCTTCGACATCGGCGGCGGGGCCGTGGTCAGCGCGTCGTTCCAGGGGACCGATCAGACCTATCTGAAAGCGGCGCTTGCCGAGCTCGGCGAAGGATGGGTCGGCGTGACCAGGCTCGACCTGGACGCCTCCGACGAGGAGATCCTCGAACTCGACCGCGTCGGTGTGCGCGCGCTGCGCTTCAATCTCAAGCGTGCCGCCGCCGACATCACCCAGATGACATTGCAGGCGCTGCGCGCCCACGAGCTCGCAGGCTGGCATGTCGAGCTGTACATGGACGGTCAGATGCTGGCGTCGCTGCAACCGGTGATCTCGAAGCTGCCGGCACTGTCGGTCGACCATCTCGGGATGTCCGACGAGGGCCTGCCGTACCTGCTCGATCTCGTCGACCGCGGCGCCCACGTGAAGGCCACCGGTTTCGGACGGGTCGCGATGAACGTCGCCGACACCGTGCGCCGCATCCACGCCGTGAACCCGCAGGCGCTGATGTTCGGCACCGACCTGCCAGGCACCCGGGCGGGACGGCCGTTCAGGGACGCGGATGTCGACCTGATCTGCGACGTGGTCGGCGTCGACATGTACGCGGTCCTGGAGGACAACGCCCGCGCGTTCTACCACCTCCCGGCCAGGGAGCGTCAGGCGGACGACCCCGCCCCGACGCTGCCGCTGCACCGCACGGAGCAGCCGACCCTCCCGCTGCGCCGAGACGAACTGCCGAGAATCGAACCGGCGGATACGATTCCGTTCCCCGCGATCGAATGAGTCTGCGGCGCAGCTGATCGGCGCGGTCCGAAGCTCGAATTCGCTGCCGCGCAGGCGATGCCCGTCGACTCGGCCGCCACCGGCCGGACGGCGGCGGTTATGGTCGAAGTCGATGAGGCTCGGTAACGAAAGTCGCTGTGAAGCCTCCGTCGACACGGAGGACCATCCCGACGCAGGCATCGATCGGTTGCCTCGACACGGCTCGAACACGGCTGTGCGCAGGCGTTTTCCATCGTCTCGGGCAGCTCGAAGACCGGGCGCCGTGCGCGGGTCCGCCTGCGTGAACACCCGGGTCACGCCGTCGACTCCGCGCATCGCATCGCCGACCAACGCGACGCTGCTTCTCCTGCTCGCCTGCGCGATCGCCGCGGTGACGCTGATCTTCACCACCGTCGATCCGTGGCTGGACAAGGCGGGCATCCTGGTGGGCGGGCTCGACGTGCACGTCTATCGGGATGGTGCCTCGCGCATCCTGCACGACCAGCCCCTCTACACCGAGCCCACCCTCCGCGGGCTGCTCTACACCTACACCCCGTTCTCGGCGATCGTCTTCCTGCCGACCAACCTCATACCTTGGCAATACCTCAGCTCCATCTGGCTGACGCTCAACCTCGGCGTGCTGTTCGGCTGCATCATGATGAGCTGGCGGCTGCTCGGCTACCGGTTCTCCGGGCGACTGGCCGCGGGGAGCGCCCTGCTCGCGCTCACCTGCACCTTCATCGAACCGGTCCGCACCACGCTGTTCTACGGGCAGATCAACCTCATTCTCATGCTGCTGGTGCTCTGGGATTTCTCGCGCGAGGAACGCGGGGGTACCTCCGCCTCCGCGCCGGACGTGCGCGGGTTTTCGACGGCCTTCGTGCGTCTACCGAGACTGCGCGGCATCGGCGTCGGCATCGCCGCGGGCATCAAACTCGTGCCGCTCTATTTCGTCGTCCAGTTGCTCGCGTCGCGGCAATGGCGTTCGGCGGGCACGGCGGCGCTGACCTTCGTCGCCTCCATCGTGCTGACCTGGTTCGTGCTGCCCGCCGATTCCAGCACGTACTGGACGACGACCTTCTTCCAGTCCGAGCGCATCGCCCCGGACACCCACCCCGCCAACCAATCCCTGCGCGGCGTCCTCGCCCACCTGGTGCACGGGCCCGCGCCGCTGTGGCTGTGGCTGCTCCTCGCGTTGCCGGTGCTGGCCGCCGGCCTGGTCGTCGCCACCGCCCTGCATCGGCATGGGGAACGGCTGCTCTCGGTCACCCTCGCCGGCCTGACCGCTTGCGCGGTCTCCCCGTTCTCGTGGGGGCACCACTGGGTGTGGTTCGTGCCCCTGCTCGTCTACCTGGTGCACCGGGCGCAGGTGAACCCGCGCTGGTGGATCGTCGCCGCCGTCCTGTACCTGTGGATCGGCGGCTGGACCTACCGCTGGAGCGAAACCTGGGTCAGCGTAGGCGTTTTCCTGCTGCCGCCGTCCTGGCCCGCCGCGCCGCTGCTGATGAACGCGTACGTCATCGCGTACCTGGTGGTGCTCGGCGCGGCTGCGCTCATGGTCCGCCGCCTCGCCCGGTCCGCCGCGGAGTAGATGGGTCCTCACAGAGGCTTCACACGCTTCGCAGAGGTTGCGGCCCCTGCGAAGCGTGTGGAAGGTCTGCGAGGGTCAGCCGAGCTTGCCGAGGCGGGGACCAGGTTGCGCGTTGGTGTTCCGTTCCGCGCGGTCGGTGGCGATGATGGTCGGCATGCGGATTGCAGATCGTTTGTGGGACTCGGTCGCCTCGCAGTTGGGACGGCCGCATGGGATAGCCGGACGCGTGGTCGGTCGAATTCTCAACCGCGGCAACTACACAACCGTGGCCGCCGCCGTCGCTGCCACGGAAGCGGGTGCGGGCGCGACGGTGGCAGATGTCGGTTTCGGTGGCGGGATCGGCCTCGACGAGTTGCTGGCCGCGGTCGGCGAGACGGGCACCGTGCACGGCTTGGAGATCGCGCCGACCATGCTCGACCAGGCGGGCAAGCGGTACCGCGCCGAAATCGCCGCGGGTCGACTCGTGCTCCACGCCGGGGCCATGCACGAAATGCCCTTGGCCACGGCCTCGCTGGACGCGGCGATCAGCACCAACACCGTCTACTTCATCGATGACCTCGGCGCAGCGTTCGCCGAGCTCGCGCGGGTGCTGCGCCCATCGGGCCGGGTGGTGCTCGGCGTCGGCGATCCCGCCGATATGGCCCGAATGCCGTTCACCGAGAACCGATTCCGGTTGCGGCCGATCGCCGAAATCGTCGAACACCTGCAGGCCGCAGGCCTCGTACTCCGAGAGGACCGCCGTATCAGCAACGGCCGCATGCAGTTCCACCTACTGGTATGCGAAAAGCCGCACACCCAGCCGAAGTAGGTCTTCGCAGAGACTTCACACGCTTCGCAGAGGTTGCGGCCCCTGCGAAGCGTGTGGAAAGTCTGCGAGGGTCAGCCGAGCTTGCGGAGGCGGGGAGCCAGGTCGCGCTGGAAGAGGTCGAGGAAGCGACGCTGGTCGTGGCCGGGAGCGTGGAAGACCAGGTGGTTGAGGCCCGCGTCGAGGTAGGGCTGGATCTGGGCGACCGCCTCGTCGGGGTCGCTGGCGACGATCCAGCGCTTGGCGATCTGCTCGATGGGCAGCGCGTCGGCGGCGGCTTCCATTTCGATCGGGTCGGTGATGCTGTGCTTCTGCTCGGCGGTCAGCGAGAGCGGCGCCCAGAAGCGCGTGTTCTCCTGCGCCAGTTCGGGATCGGTGTCGTAGGAGATCTTGATCTCGATCATCCTGTCGATGTCGTCGACGGTGCGGTCCGCCTTGGCCGCGCCCTCCGCCACCGCGGGCATCAGCTTCTCGGTGTAGAGGTCCATGCCCTTGCCCGAGGTGCAGATGAAGCCGTCACCCGCGCGGCCCGCGTAGCGCGCGACCAGCGGTCCGCCCGCGGCGATGTAGATCGGGATGCCGCCTTCGGGCACGTCGTAGATGGACGCGCCGACCGTCCGGTAGTACTGGCCGTCGAAGTCGACGCGGTCGCCGGTCCACAGCGCGCGCATCAGGTCGACCGATTCGCGCAAACGGCCGAAACGTTCCTTGAATTCCGGCCATTCGCCGGTGTAGCCGGTGGCGATCTCGTTGAGCGCCTCGCCGGTGCCGACGCCGAGCATGACGCGGTTCGGGTACAGGCAGCCCATGGTGGCGAAGGCCTGCGCGATCACCGCGGGGTTGTACCGGAAGGTCGGCGTGAGAACCGAGGTGCCGAGCTGGATGCGCTTGGTGCGCTCGCCGACCGCGGCCATCCAGGCCAGCGAGAACGGTGCGTGCCCGCCCTTGTGCCGCCAGGGCTGGAAGTGGTCGCTCACCGTGGCGCTGTCCAGGCCGTGCTCCTCCGCGAGCACCGCGATCTCCACCAGTTCGCGCGGTCCGAACTGTTCCGCCGACGCCTTGTATCCGAGCTTCAGATCACCCATGTGCGCCACTCCTGTCGCTTCGCTGTGCGGATGCGGCCTTCCGCATCCCGTCGGTCGTTCGGACGCGCCGATCGGTGCCGCATCCCGTGGGCTGAGCGAGATCGCTCCGCCGCATCCGACGGACGGGCACGCGCGATCGGGTTCTCGCACGGCCTGCATCGACCATAGTCACGGCGGTGGCGGGGTGTGTGACCGGCCGCATCTGGGCCGGGTCCGATGCCTCCCGACGGCCGATAACCGACAATTGTCTGGTGAACGCAGACAAAGAGCCGATCCTGTCCTACCTGACCGATATGGACGGGGTGCTGGTGAGCGAGGAGCACCTGGTGCCCGGCGCCGACGAGTTCCTCGCCGAACTGCGCGCCAACGAGACGCCGTTCCTCGTGCTCACCAACAACTCGATCCGCACACCCCGCGATCTGCAAGCGCGGCTGCGCCAGACCGGTCTCGACATCCCGGAGGAGGCCATCTGGACCTCCGCGCTGGCCACCGCGACCTTCCTCAACGACCAGCGCCCGAACGGAACCGCTTACGTGGTCGGCGAATCCGGGCTCACCACCGCGCTGCACGAGATCGGGTACGTGCTCACCGACAGCGACCCCGACTACGTCGTGCTCGGCGAAACCCGCACCTACTCCTTCGAGGCCATCACCACCGCCATCCGGTTGGTCGAACGCGGCGCTCGTTTCATCGCCACGAATCCGGACGCCACCGGGCCGTCCCGCGAGGGCGTCCTGCCCGCCACCGGTTCGGTCGCCGCGTTGATCACCCGCGCGACCGGGCGCGAACCGTATTACGTCGGCAAGCCCAATCCGCTCATGATGCGTTCGGCGCTGCGGCGCATCGGCGCGCACTCGCAGTCCACCGTGATGATCGGCGACCGCATGGACACCGACGTGATCTCCGGACTGGAGGCGGGCATGCGAACCATCCTGGTGACCACCGGCATTTCGACCCGCGCGTCCGTCGAGCAGTACCCGTACCGGCCGACGCGGGTCATCGACTCGGTCGCGGATCTGGTGGGGCGCACGCACAAGCCGTTCGACTGACGCGAATTCTCGCGGGCGCTCGTCGCCGTCTGCCGTGCGCGTGGGTTCCCTCGCGCCGAGTTCGGCGGCTAGTGGATCGCGGGGAGCCCTTTGACCGCCGGTCCTCGCGCTCGGTGATTGCGTCGACCGCGGCGGACAGCCGAGTCAGTGCTTCGACGGTGCGTGTGAGTTCTTCGCGCCGAGTTCGGCGGCCAATGGGTCGCCGGGAGCTCGTCGACCGTCAGTCCTCGCGCTCGGTGATCGCGTCCACCGCAGCGGACAGACGGGTGATCGCCTCGACGATGCGGGCGAATTCGTCCGTGCCGAGTTCGGCGGCGAGCCGGTCGGCGAGCACCGCGTGCCGTGGATGGATCCGCCGCACCGCCGCGTAGCCCTCCTCGGTGGGGGCGACCAGCTTCGCGCGGCGGTGCGCCGGATTCGGGCGGTACTCGGCGAGCCCCTTGTCCACCAGCAGGTCCGCGATGCGCTGCACGCTCTGCCGGGTGATGCCCATGGCGCGCGCGATGCCCGCCACCGGCAGCGGCTCGCGAAGCACCGCGCCGAGCACCTGCCACCACGCCGCGGTCAGCCCGGCGGGCTTGGCCAGTTCCTCGGCGATGGCGAGAAACTGGCCGTTGAGCCGGAACGAAGTGATCGCGGCGGTGCTGAACAGCTCCTGTTCCGGTGTGTCGGTCATGCCCGCGACGCTGCTTTGTCGTAGGCGTCGAGCACCGTGTAGGCCGCCGGATCGTTGTGCGCGAAGAGCCGGTACCAGGCGTCGAGAATGTGCGGTTCGTAGACGCCGAGCAGTCCGAGCACCTCGCGGGCGAATTCGAACGGCGCGGTCGCCGAAGCCGTGACGACGTTGCCGTCGGTCACCGCGGGCTGCTCGACATAGCGGTCTGCGCCCGCGTAACCGCTGTAGGCGAGGAACTCGGCCACGTTGCTGGTGTGCGCCTTGTCGTCCAGCAAGCCCTCCTGCGCCAGGCCGAAGGTCGAGCCGCAGATGGCCGCGACCGGCACGCCCGCCTCGAGGAATTCGCGCGCCTTGCGAGCGAACGGTGTGAGTTCGCCGGTCATCCACGTGTCGGCGCCCGGCAGGATCAGCATCGCGCTCTCGGCGGGGGACAGCTCGGCCAGCGTCAGATCGGGCGCGATCCGCATGCCGCCCTTGGTGGTGATCGGGTCGCGGGTGAGCCCGACGGTCTTGACCTCGAAGGTTCCGGGCGCGATCTGCCAGGCCGGATTGTTGATGTGGGCGGTGGCGGCTCCGACCTCCCAGTCGGCGAGGGTGTCGTAGATGGCGGTGTGCACTGTCTTCGTGGGCATGACAGTATTCTGTCATATTTGACAGCATGCTGTCAATGGATCGAGGGTTGCGGCCGTGCGCGGTACCTCGCTGGGCTCAGTGCCCCCGCTCGATCTTGGTCAGATGCGCGATATTGGCCCGGTCGGCCACGTCAGTGCTCGGCTCGCCCGCGAACCAGGCGTCGAGGATCTCGGTGAGCTCGGCCGCCGAGGTCGAACGCAGGCTCAGCGCAAGCACATTCGCGTCGTTCCACTTGCGCGCGCCTGCGGCGGTCGCGGCGTCGGCGCACAGTGCGGCTCGAACGCCCGCGACCTTGTTGGCCGCGATGGACGCGCCGGTGCCGGTCCAGCAGCAGACGATCGCCTGGTCGGCGCGACCCTCGGCGACGTCACGCGCCGCCGCCTCGCTGGCCCACGCCCAGTCGTCTCGCTCGCTCTCCGACAGCGCGCCGTGCGTGAGCACCCCCTCGAACCCGCGCCTCCCCAGCTCGCCCACCAGTTCCTTTGCCACGCCAACGCACTCGTCCGCCGCCACCGAGATCCGCATATCACCACGATAGGACGCGACGTGGGATCCCGGAGCGGGTAACGGATCGTCGCCCTCTTGCTGGTGTCGAAGTGTTGACGAGAACCCGCCAAGGCCACCTCGCAGGGTAACGAATTGATAACGTACGCCCGAGGTGGGCGTGCTGCCATCGCCTGAACACATGCTGTGAACTGGGTTTGGATACCTGGCGCAATCGCGGAATCGCTGTAACGGTTTCATAACAAACGCACCTTCGGATCCGGCTATCCGAAGGCTGATGGACCGTACCTGATCGCAGCAGGCAGCGGCCGGAATCGAAGGTAACCGACTACTCGAAATTTCTAGTACGGCAGTACTGATCGGGTGGTTCGGAGGCAGGTTCAACGGCGAGAGCAAGGCTGCTCTTGCCGCGATTTCGTGCCACTCTCTCAAACGGGTGCTGCCCCCACCTGGCCAGAGGTGAGGGCAGCGGTAACCCCGTCCCCTGTTGAATGCGCGAAGAACGGAGTCTCCATGAGCGTAACCCCGCCCGTCGAAGATCACCGCCCACAGCCGACACCCTCGGGGCAGGTTCCCTTCTGGGAGTTGTACGCGGCGGTCATCCTGGCGGTGCCCGTCGGCTTTCTGGTCGACTGGCCGACAGCAGTGCAGGTGCTGCTGACCATCTTCGCCGGCCTCATGGCCAGCCGGATCCCCCTGCAGTAACGGGCCAAGAAACGCTGACACCGCTGCCCCGGGACATCCGCCCGGGGCAGCATGGCGGCGACCGTCCGTCCGCGGTGCCTGGGTAATCAAACGCTGGGCACCGTTCAGCCCCGTCGCGTGAAGGGATGCAGCGCGTACGCCGACGGCGAAACAACTACGCGCCGAAGCCGATTCGCATCGATAATGAGCCGTGAAAACCGATGCTCGAGAGGCCCGGAGGGTGAACCGGATGGACGATGTACTGCTGACACCGCCAGACCTCGACGAGGTGCAGTTACTCGCGCGCGGCGTGGTCACGGCCGCGCAGGGGGAGGACGGTCTGACACCGTTGCAGCAGTTGCTGATTCCCGCGCTGTTCCTGTCCATGACCGGCCACCGGGTCGAGTTGGCGACAGTGGAGTCCATCACCGCGCCGGAATTCGCGGTCCGATTGGCTCGGCGCAACCGGATCTTCCGTGAACGGATCGTGCAGACCATGTTGCTGGCCGCGCTGGTGGTGCGGCCGCTGCCGCCGGTGGTCGCGACCCGGTTGCGGGAGTTCGCCGACGCATTGGACGTCGACGACGACATGATCGCGGTGGCGCACAAGTACGCCGAAGGCGCCATCGATCTCGCCGCGGTCGATTTCGCACGTAACGGATACCTCGGTGGCCTCGACCCGCGCAGGCTCACCGCGCTGCACACCGACAGCCTGGACAGTTCCTGGGGCCAGGTCAGCGACGACCCGGCGCTGGCCGCACGCTGGGCGTCGCTGCGCGACCTGCCGGTGGGGACCCTCGGCCGCGGCGTCGCGGACTTCTACCGCGATCGCGGCTTCGTCACCCCGGGTCTGCCTGGTTCGGCGCCGCCACTGCTGGCCCAGCACGATTGGGTGCACGTGCTCGCCGGGTACGGCACCACCTTGGAAAACGAGATCGAGGTCTTCGCTTTCATGGCGCGCGCCAACGACGACCCGCGCGCTTTCAGCCTGCTCGCCATGGTGGTCTCCCTCTTCGAAACCGGCTACCTGCACGCCGGTGCCGGCCTGTTCGAGGCAAACGAGGGCCACCTGCGGACCGCGGGCATGGCCACCCGCCTCGCCGACGCCATGCGCCGTGGCGCCCTCACCAAGGGCAGCCACGATTTCCTCGACCTGGACTGGTTCACTCTCGCGGACCGCCCGATCACCGTGGTGCGCAACGAGATCGACCTGACGTCCAAGTCGTCTGCCGCGGTTGCCGCCGGATCGGTCGGCCCGTGGGACGGCGGCGGCATCACTGCGTTCCAGCTACATTCAGCCGAGCAAGCAGCAGAAGCCGACGGGCGACCATATGTCCCATGGCAACCCGACCCCTCGCGCGATTGATCGGTGACCGATCATCGCGCTCCGGTCTCTCGCCTCGCCGCCTGACCGACTCAGGCGCGAGTCAGCGCGAAGATGCGCAGATCGCGGGTGGTCCGGTCGCGGTAGGCGGCGTACGCACCGGTCACTTCCACGAAACGCTGGAAGATCGGCTCCTTGGCCTCGCCCTCGACCGGCGTCGCGGTGACGCGGATGCGTTCGCCGGCGATGGCGACGGTCGCGTTCGGGTCGGCGAGCAGGTTGGTGGTCCAGGCCGGGTGGTGCGCTTGGCCGAAGTTGCTGCCGATGACGTACAGGGTGTCGCCGTCGTGCACGTACAGCAGCGGCTGGGTGCGCGGCTGACCCGATTTGCGGCCCGTGGTGGTCAGCAGGATGACCGGCGCGCCGATCGGTCCCAGAATCGTGTACTTGGCGTCGGTGCGCTCCAGCACCTGGCGGTCCAGCGGGGTGATCTTGCGAATCACCCAAGACCCCGGTTCGGTCGCCGCGAAACGGTTCGCCACGCGGGACAGGATGTTGGTGCGCGAACCCCACTGCCGGTCCGGGAACTGCGTCGTCATATGCCGGAATATAGGCGAGGTCGCCGCCGAACGTGATTTCCCGAATATTTGCCATCGGTTGGCCGGGCCTCGCCGTGTCGGCTCACTAAGCTCGGGATCATGGTCGAATCCGCTCCGTCCACCGTCTACATCGCTTCGCCGGAGGGCGACACCGGCAAGTCGACGGTCGCGCTCGGCATGCTGCAGATGCTGTGCGCCACCACCGCGAGGGTCGGGGTGTTCCGTCCGATCACCCGCTCGACCACCGAGCCCGACTACATCCTGGAGTTGCTGCTCGAGCACAGCACCGCCGACATCGACTACGCCCAGGCCGTCGGCGTCACCTACGAACAGGTGCACAACGATCCGGACGCCGCGATCAGCGAGATCGTGATGCGCTTCCACGAGGTGGCCAAGGTCTGCGACGCGGTGGTGGTGATCGGCAGCGACTACACCGACGTGGCAAGCCCGAGCGAGCTGCGGTTCAACGCCAGGATCGCGGTGAACCTCGGCGCGCCGGTGCTGCTCGTGGTGCGCGGCTCCGACCGCACCCCGGTCGAGATCAGGCAGCTGGTCGAGCTGTGTGCGAGCGAACTGCAGCAGGAGCACGCGGCGCTGGTGGCGATCGTCGCGAACCGCTGCGATCCGGACGAGCTGAAGGAAATCTGCTCCGTGCTGAGCGGTTTCGACGTGCCGTCTTGGTCGCTGCCGGAGGTGCCGCTGCTGATCGCGCCGACAATGGCGGAGCTGTGCGAGGCGGTCGACGGCGAAATGTACAGCGGTGACCCGGAATTGCTGCAACGCGAGGCGCTGAAGGTCATGGTCGGCGGCATGACCGCCGAGCACATTCTGGAGCGGCTGGTCGACGGTGTCGTGGTGATCGCGCCGGGCGACCGGTCGGACGTGCTGCTGAGCGTGGTGAACGCCCATGAGGCCGAGGGCTTTCCGTCGCTGTCGGGCATCATCATGAATGGCGATATGCTGCCCCACCCCGCCGTCGCGCGCCTGATGGCAGGCCTGAAGCAGAAGCTGCCGATCCTCACCACGAGCTTGGGCACCTATGACACGGCCAGCGCCGCGTACCGCACCAGGGGACGGATGTCGGCGGGCAACCCGCGCAAGGTGAACACCGCGCTCGCCCTGATGGAGCAGCATGTGGACGCGCCGGAGTTGTTGCGGCGCATCAGCGTTCCGCGCAGCTCGGTGGTCACCCCGCAGATGTTCGAGTACCAGCTGATCGAGCAGGCCAGGGCCGATCGCAAGCGGATCGTGCTGCCCGAGGGCGACGACGACCGCATCCTGCGCGCCGCGGGTCGAGTGTTGCAGCGCAAGATCGCCGATCTGGTCGTCCTCGGCGACGAGTCGGCCATCCGGGCCCGCGCCGCCGAACTCGGCGTCGACATCTCCGAGGCCGTGGTGCTCGACCCGCGCACCTCCGGCTACCTCGACGAGTTCGCCGCCGAGTACACCGAACTACGCAAGCACAAGGGCATGACGCTGGAGCGGGCCCGCGAAACCGTCGCGGACATCTCCTATTTCGGCACCATGATGGTCTACAAGGGCATCGCAGACGGCATGGTCTCCGGCGCGGCGCACACCACCGCGCACACCATCCGGCCCTCTTTCGAGATCATCAAGACGGTGCCGGGCGTCGCCACCGTCTCCAGCGTGTTCCTCATGTGCCTGGCCGACCGGGTGCTCGCGTACGGTGACTGCGCCGTCGTTCCCGACCCGACCTCCGAGCAGTTGGCCGATATCGCGATCTCCTCCGCGCAGACCGCCGCGCGGTTCGGCATCGACCCGAAGATCGCCATGCTGTCCTACTCCACGGGCGAATCCGGTAGCGGAGCCGACGTGGACAAGGTGCGCGTGGCGACCAAGCTGGTCCGCGAGCGCGCCCCGGAACTGTTGGTGGAGGGCCCGATTCAGTACGACGCGGCGATCGAACCGACGGTCGCCGACGCGAAGCTGCCCGAGTCCGAGGTGGCCGGACGGGCCACGGTGTTCGTGTTTCCGGATCTCAACACCGGCAACAACACCTACAAGGCGGTGCAGCGCAGCGCGGGCGCCGTCGCGATCGGCCCGGTGTTGCAGGGCCTGCGCAAGCCGGTCAACGACCTCTCGCGCGGTGCGCTGGTCGCCGACATCGTCAACACCGTGGCGATCACCGCCATCCAGGCGCAGGGGCAGTGAGACTCCGCACTCGCCCACCAGGAACAAACGTGCGGTGAGCAGGGTTGCCGCGGGTAGGGGCCGCGCATCGGTACGGTGCGGGGTCGCAGGAAGACGCAGGAGGCATGATGAGCAACGCGGCCGATGACCTTGTGCTGGTGATCAATTCCGGCTCGTCGTCCATCAAGTACCAGCTGCTCGACCCGGAGACGGGCGCCGTGGCGGCCTCCGGTCTGGTGGAACGGATCGGGGAGCGGGAAGGGGCTGTCGAGCACCGCGCAGGGGGCCGCACCGTCGAGCGCGCCGAGGCGATCGCCGACCACAAGGCCGGCTTGCAGCTGGTGTTCGACCTGTTCGCGGAGACGGGCTACGACCTGGCCGGTGCGGGCGTGCGGGCGGTTGGGCACCGGGTGGTGCACGGCGGCGAGGTGTTCTACGAGCCGACGCTGATCACCGACGAGGTGGTCGAGGAGATCTCGAAGCTCTCCGCCCTCGCCCCGCTGCACAATCCGGCCAATGTCACCGGGATCGAGAGCACCAGGGAACTGCTGCCCGGCGTGCCGCAGGTCGCGGTGTTCGACACAGCGTTCTTCCACGGTCTGCCCGACGCGGCCAAGACGTACGCCATCGACGCGAAAGTCGCCGCCGCGCATGGCATCCGGAGGTACGGCTTTCACGGCACCTCGCACGAATACGTGTCAGCGCGGGTCGCCGAGGTGCTCGGTCGCGACCAGGAAACCTTGCGCCAGATCGTGTTCCACCTGGGCAACGGCGCGTCCGCGTCGGCGATCCGCGGCGGCAGGCCGATCGACACCAGCATGGGCCTGACGCCGCTGGAGGGCCTGGTGATGGGTACGCGGGGCGGCGACATCGACCCCGGCATCATCGGTCACCTGGTGCGCTCGGCTCACTTCGACATCGAGCGGATCGAGGAACTCCTCAATCGTGATTCGGGCATCAAGGGCCTGTCCGGTGTCAACGACTTCCGCGAACTGCGCAGGCTGATCGACGCGGGCGACGCCGCTGCCCAGCTGGCCTACGACGTCTACATCCACCGGCTGCGCCGCTACCTCGGCGCGTATCTGGTAGAGCTGGGCGGCGTCGACGCCATTACGTTCACCGCGGGAGTCGGCGAGAACAGCCCGGATGTCCGCGCCGACGCGCTGGCCGGCCTGTCCGGTTTCGGCATCGAGGTCGACGCGGCGCGCAACACCGCCGCAGACCGCGCCGCACGACTCATCTCCCCGCCGGATGCTCGGGTAGCGGTTCTGGTGGTGCCGACCAACGAGGAACTCGCCATCGCCCGCGCCGCCCGTCGGGTGGTTTCGGAGCGGTAGCCACACTCTAGAAAACCTCACGGATTCCTCATGGTCGCCCCGCCAGGATGGAAAGCGGATCGGGGTCGCCAGGTATCCGAGGAGCCCCGCGGGCCGTTGGGAGCGACGCCCTCGCCTCCCTCCAGCCGCTCCGGCTGCCCCCGGCGCGGCGCGGCCCGCGGACCTTCCCGGCTGCCGATTGCTCCCGCGCCCGGATCCGGCCCGGCCGCTGTTCCGCCGCAGCGGCCGGGTTTCTCGGGTCAGAACCAGGTGTGGGCGCGGATGCTGTTGGCGAGATCGACCAGCGCGTAGCGATGTTCGCGGCCGGGCGCGTGGCGGGCGAGGGCGCGCAGCCCCGATTCGGTGCCGTCGCGTAGATCCCGTTCGGTGAACGCGGCGCCGAACAGCTTGGCGTCGGGGCGTTTCGGAGTGTTGCCCGCTTGCAGCCAGGCCAGCGCGGCGCCGAGCACGAGCACCCGCATCTGGAGCGCGCGGCTCTCACCGGCGGGCAGCATCTGCACCCGCGAGGCTGCCACGTGCAGCGTCGGCTCGTCGAGCTCGGCCACCGGGGACGCGGTGAGCAGCAAGAGCACCGCGGTCATCCGCGCCGCGGCGTAGCAGCGCGAGGAGCTGGGGACCTCGTCGAGCGCGTCCACCGCGGCCTCGACCCCTCCCGCCGCCGCGAGCTGCCTGGCCAGCCCGAATGCCGCGCTCACCACCGCGCGGTCGGTGCGCCAGACGGTGCCGTAGAACTTCTCCGCGTACGCCCGCCACTGTTCCGGATCATCCGAATCCCAGTGCTGGAGAATCAGTTCCGCGGTCGCGGCGAGTGCGAGCTTGGGCGCGATCTCGCCGGGCAGCACATGCAGCACCGACTCGAAGGCCGCGAACGCCCGCTCGTAGTTCTGCTCCCGCAGCTCCGCGAGACCGGTGTACCAGTCGATGCGCCAGTCGTAGGCCGGGATTCGGGACAGCAGGTACAGCACCGTGGCAGGCTCGCCCATGTCGAGCCGCAACCTGGCCTCGGCGAGAGAGAGCTCCAGATCCAAAGTCTCCGGGGCGTTCTCGGGATCGGCGGCGGCGCGTTCGCGAGCCTCGTGCAGCGCCTCCAGCGCCTGCCGCGGCTCCGGGTGCACGGCGGCGGCGAGCAGGGGAACGGACGGGTCGGCCGGGTCTATCAGCGGAATCGGCAGCGCCGCCGCGATGTCCGCGGAGCGCAGCAGGCTGCTGCGGCCGATGCCGTCGACGTAGGCGTCGGTCTGGCTGATCAGTTCCTCGGCGCCGAAGCTGGTGCGCTGTGGACTGAACACCGTGGACAACTGTGGATGCTCGGCGCCGGTGTCCAGCGCGAGGATTTCCCGCAAGACGCCGGACAGCTGAGCCGCCATCGCGCGGGCCGAGCCGAACCTGCGCGCCGGGTCCGGATCGGTCGCGGTGAGCAGCAGGCGGTGGAAGAACTCGTAGCGTTCCAGCACGGGCTGCTGTGCGGGATCGGGGATGCCGTCCAGGTAGCGGCCGTGCTCCATGGGCATGTTCAGGGTGAGCACCGCGAGTGTGCGACCGACGGTGTAGATGTCGGAGGCCACCGTCGGGCCGGTCTTGCCGATCTCCGGTGCCTGGAATCCTTTGGTGCCGTACAGGTTTCCGTACGCGTCGAACGTGGTGACCGCGCCGAGGTCGATCAGTTTGACCTGGTCCTCGGTGATCATGATGTTGTCGGGCTTGAGGTCGTTGTAGGCCAAGCCGGTCGAATGCAGGTAGTCCAACGCGGGCAGGATTTCCAGCACGTACGCGATCGCCTCGGCGACCGGCAGCCGCGCGGGCCGTTCGCAGGTGTCGAGCACCGCGCGCAGCGAACGTCCGCCGACGTACTCCATCACGATGTAGCCGATCGGGAAGCCGTCAAGACCGGGGTGCTCGACGAAGTTGTGGATCTTGACGATGCTGGGATGGGTGACCTCGGCGAGGAATTGGCGCTCGGCCACCGCGACCGCTTGCGCTTCGGCGTCGCCCGCGTGCAGCAAGCCCTTCAGCACGACCCATCGGTCGCTGACGTTGCGGTCGATCGCGAGGTAGATCCAGCCGAGCCCGCCGTGCGCCAGACAGCCCTGGACCTCGTACTGGCCGGAGACCATATCGCCAGGGCGCAGCGAAGGACGGAAATCGTAAGACGCTTCGCAGGTCTCACAGGCGCCGGCCGTCGTCGCCGGGCGCACCGCGGTCGCCCTGCCGACGGGTTTGCCGCAGCGCCAGCAGAAGCGCCTGCTCTCGGCGACCACCGGATTGGTGAGCACCGCCGCCATCGGGTCCGCGGGCGGGACCGTCGGGATCGGCACCAAGCCGCCGCCGAGCCTGCGCACCGATGGCCGGGACCGCACGCTGCGGCCCGAGGTACGCGATGCCCCAGCGGAATCCGGCTCGGAGCGGAGGGTCTCGTCGCTGACTTCGGCGGCCATCGTGCTTGGCGGTTCGGCGAACGCCATGGTGCCGGTCGGTTCGACGGCTTGGTTCGGAGGCTGCGCCGCGGCGGTCGCGGCGCCTCCCGCCGCAGTGTCGGCGGACTCCGTCCGGCGGTCCGCTACCGGCCCGGTGTGCTCGTCGTCGTCGGTGCGCGAGGACGGCGGGCTCAGCTGGGTTGCCGGTCCTTCGTCATCGGAATGGGCTGTGCCCCCGGATGATTCGTCGCTGTCCTGCCGGTGAGCGAGTGGATCCGACCAGCGGATAGTCGGCGGCGCTTCGGCGTCGCCCGACTCCGAGCCGGAGGGTCCGGAGCCCATCGGCTCGTTGCCGTCGTCCGGTCGCGGGAAGGGGAGGTATCGCGTCGTCATCGCCCCTCAGTCTTGATACGTGGCAGCGGGCGGACTCGGCGTCGGGCCGAGTGCGGCGAGCCACCGCTCGTACATCCGGGTCCAGGTGCCGTCGGCGCGCACCCGCTCCAGGGTCCCGTTGACGAATCGCACCAGATCGTCGGCTTCCTTGGGGATGCCGATGCCGTACGGTTCGACGCTGATGCTGCCGCCGACCAGCTCGGTATACGGGTCCTGTGTGGCCAGGCCCAACAGGACCGCGTCGTCGGTGCTCACCGCGTCGACTTGCCGTTGTTGCAGCACCACCAGGCAGTCGGCCCAGGTCGGCACGGTCAGCAGGGCTGCGGCGGGCTGTTCGCGGCGGATGCGGTCCAGCGAGGTGGTGCCGCGCACCACGCACACCCGCTTGCCCGCGAGATCGGCGACGCCGGTGATGCCGGAGTTCTCCATGGCCAGGATCCGATGGTCGGCCCGCAGGTAGACGGTGGAGAACGCGACCTTCGTGCGCCGTTCGCAGGTGATGGTCATGGTCTTGGCGACCACGTCCACGGTGTGCTCCTGCAGGGCCCGCTCCCGATCGGCCGAGCCGAGAACGCGGAATTCGATCAGATCCGGGCTGCCGAGCAGGTCGCGCGCGACCTCGCGGGCGATGTCGGCGTCGAAGCCCTCGATGGAGCCGGTTTCCGGATCGCGGAAGCTGAACAGGTTGCTGCCCGTGTCCAGGCCGACCAGCAACCGGCCGCGGGCACGGATTGCGTCGAGGGTCGGGCCGCTGGCGGCCCGGCCGGATCCGGTGGGCCGCAGGCTGGCGGTGGGGTCACCGCACTGCAGCTCGTCGGGGTTCGGCAGCGGCGTATCGGTCTCTACCGGAGTGGCTTTCGCGGGCAGCGGCGGCTCGGTGTAGGAGCCGACCTTGGCGGTGCCCGCGGTATCGGGGGGCGCCGCGCAGCCGCCGAGGAAGGCGGTGGCGGCGAGTGCGGCGGCCAGCAGGCCGCGTGCCGTGTTCATCGATGCTGTGTTCATCGATACTCCCGCAATCTAGGCCACAGGCCGAGGCCGACATAGGCGGCGGCGACGATGCCGAGGACCAAGGCGCCGGTGGCGAGGAAGCCGAGCACGCGAATGGCCTGGGAGATCTCCCAGCGCAGGGTGCTCCGCGTCTCGGTGATGCCGTTGTCGAGCGAGCTGTCGAGCGCGTCGACGTTCGCGGTGGACTGGGCAACGCCCGGTCCGGTGGCCACCACCGCCGCGCCGTGGAAATCGCCGCGCGCGAGCGCCTCGTTCATCCGCTCGTGTGATATCCGCCAACGCTCCAGTGCGGCACGGGCATTCGCGACGTCGTCGGCGGCGTACGCGGAACCCGGGTAGCCGCCCAGCAGTTCGCCGAGGCGGGCGATGCTGGCATCGAAGGTGCGGTCGTAGTCGCCGGTCAGTTCGCGGCGCGCCAGCTTCAGCGTCTCCGCGGCGCGGGCCTGCTGGGCGACGATGCGGCCTTCGATCAGCCGGGAGGCGGGCACCGCCGCGTCGTCGCGGCCGCTGATCATCGAGACAGCTGACATCGATCCCGCGATCACGGTCCACGCCAGGAGGATCAGCATCGCGCCGGAGGCGAGCAGCAGGCCCACATTGAAGGTGCGCCGCCACCGCCTCGCCAGTTGAGTCTGCGCCCAGACCAGGACGACCAGGGCGAGGATCAGCAAGCCGATGGCCGTCCACGGCGGGCGGACGTGGGCGCGCTGCGCGGCGTCCACGGCTTCGGAGCGATGGTCCTGGAGTTCCCCGGCCATCGGCAGCAGGGTGGTCTGCATCTGATTCGACGCTTCGCTCAGATAGGCCGCGCCGACGGGATGACCGGTGCGATTGTTGGTGCGCGCGGTTTCGACCAAGCCGGAGTAGACCGGTAGACCGGTCGCGATGCCGGTCCGCAGTCGTGCGTCGGCGCGGGTGTCGGCGCGCCCGGACTGGGTGACCAGCTCGGCCGCCGCCTCGCCGACCGCCTGGGAGTATCTGTCGCGCACCGGCTCCGGCTCCACACCGCCCGCGATGAACGCGGTGCTCGCGGCGGCGTCGGCGATGGACAGCGACGTGTAGAGGCGGTGCGCGGAGTGCGCGTTCGGCTCGGTCTCGTCGAGCAGAATGCGCAGTTGCTCTTGGCGATCGCTCACCGTCGCCGCCGTCACCGCGCCCGCGGTCACGCACAGGCCGATGAGCAGCAATCCAAGGGCAATCAGCCGGCCGGGCGACGAGTGTGCGAAGGACCGCAGATTGGCGAGATCGAGGTGCTCGCGGACGGCCGCGGCGGACACGGCGCGGAGGTGTTTGCGCGGGTGCTCGGCAGCGACCGACGGCGGTCGCACCGCCGCAAGCTGCTCGGTCCGAGCCATCGTCCACCTCCGGGTCCGCGCCCCATCTGTGCCCCTGTGTCGCAGTTTATTGTGGTCCTACCGGTGCCGTGGCGTGTCGAACACCCCCTGCCACGGCTGGATGAGGATGGTTGGCGATGCGCGGTGACGGCGACGGGTGGTCGCGAGGTCCGGACGGACTGAAGCACTGGGGCAAGTTCGGTGCTGCCGGATTGTTGCTGCGCGCGCCGCTTGCCGCGGGCGGCTCGGCGGTGCTGCTCCAGCATCGCGCTCCGTGGAGTCATCAGGGCGGTACCTGGGCGTTGCCCGGCGGTGCGCGCGACAGCCACGAGACCCCGGTGCACGCGGCGGTGCGGGAAGCATGGGAGGAGGCGGGCATCCACCCCTCGGACGTCCGGGTGCGCGCGGAACGCGTGACGGCGTCCGCGCTGAGCGGCTGGACCTACACCACGGTGATCGCCGACGCGGTGATGACCTTGCCGACCAGCGCCAACCGGGAGAGCACCGAACTGGCCTGGGTACCGGAGGGCGAGGTCGAGGCGCGGCCGCTGCACCCCGGTTTCGCTGTCGCCTGGCCCGCACTGCGCGCCGTCCCGGCCAGGGCCTGTCTCACCGAGCTCGATGATTCGCGAGCCGTCGCCGAGGCCCTTCCACGCACCGTCGACCTCGCCGATCAGGGATTCATCTGGTTGCATTCGGATCCGGAAGGCCCGGGCGGCGTGGCGCGGATCCTCGACGCGGCGACCGAGGAACCGGCCGCAGAACAGCTGCCGCCCCCGGTCACTGTGCTCTCGCTGACCAGGGGACAGGTGCTGTCCTGACTACAGCCTCGCGTTGGCCAGCAGCGCGGACTTGAGTTCGCGGGCGGCGGCCTCGGGGTCACGGGCCTCGGTGATGGCGCGGACCACCACGATCCGCTCGGCGCCCGCCGCAAGCAGTTCGGGCAGCCGCTGCTGATCGATCCCGCCGATGGCGAACCACGGCCGGGTCGGGTGCGCGTCGGCAGTCGAGCGAATCAGGTCGATGCCCGAGGCTTGCCTGCCCGGCTTGGTCGGGGTGGTCCACACCGGACCGGTGCAGAAGTAATCGATGTGCTCGTCGATGGCGGCGAGCCCGGTCTGGGCACGGTTGTGTGTCGAGCGGCCGATCACCACGTCCGGCCCGAGAATGCGGCGCGCGTACCAGGGCGGCAGGTCGCCCTGGCCGAGGTGCAGCACGTCGGCGTTCGCGGCGAGCGCGATGTCGGCGCGGTCGTTCACCGCGAGCAGCGCGCCGTGCCTGCGGGCCGCGGCCTTGAGCTCGGCGAGCGCGCCGAGTTCGGCTCTGGCCTCCATCGGCCCGAATTTGGCCTCGCCCGGTGATCCCTTGTCTCTGAGCTGGATGATGTCGACCCCGCCCGCGAGCGCGGCTTCGGCGAACTTGGCCAGATCGCCCTTCTCGCGCCGGGCGTCGGTGCACAGATAGAGCCGCGCGGTAGCGAGGCGCTCCCGTGGCGGCAGCGTTCGGTTCGGGAGGGAGGGTTGCACGCCTTCGACGGTAGCCGCGCTACCGTGGGGATGCGAACAGAAGGCGGGACGAGCACGTCGGCCGCGGCGCGCCGGGACGGTGCGTGAGTACCCCCGCACGGATGAGGTAGGTGGACAGCATGCGGACTCTCGCCGTCGTCGGTGGCGGCGTCATCGGGCTGTCGGTGGCGTGGCGGGCCGCCGAGGCGGGATGGCAGGTCACGCTGTTCGATCCCGCGGTCGGATCGGGCGCCTCGTGGGTCGCGGGCGGGATGCTGGCTCCGCTCTCGGAGGGCTGGCCCGGTGAGGATCGCGTTCTCGAATTCGGCGCCGCCGCGCTGGCTCGCTGGCCGGAGTTCGCGGCCAGGCTGGAATCCGTCTCGGGCGCACAGGTCTTCGTCGCCGACGAGACCCTCACCGTCGCGCTGGACGGCGCGGACGCCGCCGACCTGCGCACCGTCGCGGACTGGGTGGGCGGACACGGTCACGAACTGCGCGTGCTGGACCGCGCGGGCGTGCGCGCGCTGGAACCGACGCTCGCCCGCACCGTGCGCGCCGGTTTGCTGGCTTCCGCCGAACCCGCCACCGACAACCGGCGTCTGCTCGACGGCCTGCGCGACGCCGTGGCCGCCGCGGGCGTCGAACTGCGCGCCGAGGAGATCACCGACCTGGACGCGCTCGCCTTCGACCAGATCGTGCTCGCCGCGGGCGCGGCCTCGGCGCGACTGTGGCCTGGACTGCCGGTGCGACCCGTCAAGGGGGAGATCCTGCGGCTGAGGCACCGGCCGGGCGCGGCGCCCGCCCCGCAGCGGGTGATCCGCGCCAGGGTGCACGGCAGGCCGGTGTATCTGGTCCCGCGCCGGGACGGAATCGTCGTTGGCGCAACGCAGTACGAGGCCGGTTTCGACACGGCGGTGACGGTGGCCGGGGTCCGCGACCTGATCGCCGACGCCGAGGCCGTACTGCCCGGCATCGGCGAATACGAACTCGCCGAGGCCGCGGCGGGTTCCCGGCCGGGCAGCCCCGACAACCTGCCGCTGATCGGCAGGCTCGCCGATCGGGTGATCGCCGCCACCGGACACGGCCGCAACGGCATGCTCACCGTGCCGCTGACCGTCGACGCGGTGCTCGCTCTGCTCGACGGCACGGTGCTTACCGAGGCGCAAGCCGCTGACCCGCAACGCTTTTCGACGACGCCGGGCGCGTCGTCCCTATCCACAGCAGGAGGAGTTCGATGACCGCGACATCCGTTCCCATCGGCGTCACCGTGAACGGGCAGGATTACGAATTCGCCGAACCGCTCACCGTCCGTGAGCTTTTGGCCCGCCTCGAGCTGCCCTGTCAGGGAGTGGCGCTCGCCGTCGACGGCGCGGTGTTCCCGAAGTCGCGCTGGGACGAGCAGGTCGGTCGCGGTTGGACCCTCGAGGTGCTGACGGCGGTCCAGGGTGGTTGAGCGGGCACTGGACGCCGAGGCGCGACCGAAGGCATTGCGCTTCCCCGGTCGACGTGCACCGTTCGACAGTGCTACGGAGGCAATGTGATCACGCAGTCCCCGCTACGAATCGCCGACCGCGAGTTCGGTTCCCGGCTGATCATGGGCACCGGGGGAGCCGAAAGCCTCGCCGTGCTGGAGGAGGCGCTGATCGCCTCCGGCACCGAGCTCACCACCGTCGCCATGCGCAGGGTGGACGCAGCGGGCGGCACCGGCGTGCTCGACCTGCTGAAGCGTCTCGACATCATGCCGCTGCCCAATACCGCGGGCTGCCGCACCGCCGCCGAGGCCGTGCTCACCGCGCAGCTGGCCGCCGAGGCGCTCGACACCAACTGGGTGAAGCTGGAGGTGATCGCCGACGAACGCACCCTGCTTCCGGATCCGATCGAATTGCTCAGCGCCGCCGAACAATTGGTGGACGCGGGCTTCGTCGTGCTGCCCTACACCTCCGACGACCCGGTGCTGGCGCGGCGTCTGGAGGACGCGGGCTGCGCCGCCGTCATGCCGCTCGGCGCCCCGATCGGCACCGGGCTCGGCATCGGCAACCCGCACAACATCGAGATGATCGTGGCCGCCGCGGGCGTCCCGGTGATCCTGGACGCGGGCATCGGCACCGCGAGCGACGCCGCCCTCGCCATGGAACTCGGCTGCTCCGCGGTGCTGCTCGCGACCGCCGTCACCCGCGCCAAGCGGCCCGAGCTGATGGCCGCGGCGATGGCCGACGCCGTCCGCGCGGGCCATCTCGCCAGGCAGGCGGGCCGCATCCCCAAGCGCTTCTGGGCCCAGGCGTCTTCCCCGGAGCTCTGAACCCGGGACTCAGGGGCCAACTCATCCGCAAGGATGACGGGATCGACAACTCAGTAGGGACGCGCGACGCGCGGTTTTGCGGAATGCTGGACCCCATGATCGAACTGAGGGGCCTGACCAAACATTACGGCCAGACCGCCGCGGTTCAGGATCTGTCCTTCATCGTGCGACCCGGACAGGTGACGGGCTTCCTGGGACCGAACGGCGCCGGTAAGTCCACCACGATGCGGATGATCCTGGGCCTGGACAAACCGACCGCGGGTACCGCGCTCATCAAGGGCAAGCAGTACCACGAGCTGGACCATCCGCTGCGCGCCGTCGGCGCGCTGCTGGACGCCAAGTGGGTGCATCCGAACCGTTCGGCACGCTCGCATTTGCAGTGGCTCGCTGCCTCCAACGGCATCGCCAAGTCGCGGGTGGACGAGGTGCTGCGTCTCGTCGGCCTCTCCGAGGTCGCGGGCAAGAACGCGGGCGGCTTCTCGCTGGGCATGTCGCAGCGGCTGGGCCTGGCGGGCGCGCTGCTCGGCGATCCCGAGGTGCTGCTGTTCGACGAGCCGGTGAACGGCCTCGACCCGGAGGGCATCCTGTGGATCCGCCGGTTCATGCAGCGGCTGGCATCCGAGGGCCGCACGGTGCTCGTCTCGAGTCACCTGCTCTCGGAGATGGCGCAGACCGCCGAGCATCTGGTGGTGATCGGTCGCGGTCAGTTGATCGCCGACACCACGACGCGCGAGTTCATCGAACGCGCCTCCGAGCAGTCCGTGCGGGTGCGCAGCCCGCAGCTCGACCAGCTGCGCAGCCTGCTCACCTCGAACGGCATGACTGTGCGCGAGGACGGTTCGGACGGAGCGGCGCTGCTGGTGGCCGGAGTGCCGAGCGACGCGGTCGGCAAGCTGGCTGGCGCGAACGACATCACGTTGTTCGAGCTCTCGCCGCAGCGTGCCTCGCTGGAGGAGGCGTTCATGCGGATGACAGGCGGTTCGGTGCAGTACCACGGCGAAGGTTTCGACCCGGCGGGAGCGACGGGCCCGGAGGCGGCAGCCGGCGTAACCACGAAGGGACCCGCGGACGCCGCGTCCTACACAGCGATGGGAGGTGCGCTCTGATGGGCGTGTTGGCAGCGGAACGGATCAAACTCACCTCGACCAGGTCGCCCTGGTGGTGCACCGCCCTCACGGTGGTGTTCGCCCTCGGCATCACGGCCTTGTTCAGCCTGCTGTTGAACGTGTCGATGAACGCCTACAAGGAAGACCCGTCGATCGCTCCGGAACCGCCGTTCGCGGAGAACGTGATGGCGGGCCTCGGTATCACCGGTGTCTCGTTCATCCCCGGCTTCGGCTACATCCTGATCATGATCCTGGCCGCGTTGGCGGTGACCAGCGAATATCGCTTCGGCACCATCAAGGCCACCTTCCTCGCGGTGCCGCACCGTTCCGTGGTGCTGGTCACCAAGGCGAGCATGATCGCGGTCGGCGCCGCGGTGCTGTCGGCGATCCTCACCTTCCTCAGCTTCCTCATCCTCGCGGGTCTGACCGACAGCGATGTCGGCAGCAAGCTCAGCCTGACCGACGGCGATCTGAAGGTCTTCTACGCGGTGCCGATCTTCGCCGCGCTGGTCGTCTTCCTCTCGGTGGGCGTCGGCGCCCTGATCCGCCAGTCGGCGGGCGCGCTGTCGCTGCTGATCGTGTGGCCGGTGCTGATCGAGCCGATCGTCGGCGCCTTCGGCAAGTACGGCCGCAACATCCAGGTGTTCCTGCCCTTCCAGAACGCCAACCGCTTCCTCGGGCTCGAGGACACCGCGCTGCCGTGGCACTGGGGCGCCTGGACCGCGCTGCTCTACTTCGCGGCCTTCGTCGCCCTCGTGTTCGGCGCGGCGCTGGTCGTGGTGAACAAGCGCGACGCCTGAGAAAACCGAAGAGCTGCCCGAGTTGCCTCCCTCGCCACTCGGGCGCGGGGAAGCGACCTTGTCGGGAGGTTCGCGGCCCCGTAGCACTGTCCGCCACTGCCCGGCGGGCTGTGCGCGTCACCGGCCCGGCGCGTGAAGACAATCCCCCTTCACCGCCGGGCCGGTGGTTGTTTCCCGCCGATGATTGGTAACCGGCCGACGCTGCGCGGGCTGAGATACGCTCGGGGCGTGAGCGATACACCGTCCGGCGGTGCCGAACCAGGGTCGCGGCCGGAGGACGATGGCGGCGTCGAATCCGAGGTCGTGATTCCGTTGTCGCCCGCCGACGAGGCCAACGGCGCCCGTCGTTCGGGGCGGGCTCTTCGCAAGAAACAGATCGCGGCGTTGATGAACGCGGCCAACCAGCGCCCGGATCTGATCGACGTGCTCCGCAAGGCGCGCGAACAACTTCCGGGTGACCCGTCCTTCGGCGATCCGCTGTCCGTCAGCGGGCCTGGCGGCGCCCGCGCGGTCGCCAGGGCCGCCGACAAGCTCGTCGGCGACAATCCAAGCGCGGCCCGCGAGATCGGCTTCGGCGCGCTGCAGGTCTGGCAGGCCATGCTGGAGCGCGTCGGCCGCGGCAAGGGCAGCGAAGAGATCACCGTCATGTTCACCGACCTGGTGGCCTTCTCCAGCTGGTCGCTGACGGCGGGCGACGAGGTGACCCTCGAACTGCTGCGCGAAGTGGCCAAGGCCATCGAACCGCCCATCGCCGACCGCGGCGGCCGGGTGGTGAAGCGGATGGGTGACGGCGTCATGGCGGTGTTCCCCTCCGCCGACCGCGCCGTGCGCGCCGCCGTGCAGGCCAAGCGCAACCTCAGCCAGGTCGACCTGCGCGGTTACCGCCCGCGCATGCGGATGGGCCTGCACACAGGCTCGCCGCGCGAGATCGGCGGCGACTGGCTCGGCGTCGACGTCACCATCGCCGCGCGCGTCATGGAGGCGGGCGGCAACGGCAACACCATGCTCTCCGAGGCCACCCTCCAATCCCTGGAGCCGGAAACCCTCACCGAACTCGGCTTGACCGTCAAGCCTTACCGACGCAGTTTCTTCGCGGCACCCCTCAGCGGCGTCCCGGAAGACCTCCGCATCTTCCGCCTGTCTCGAAACGGCTAGGAACTTTCCACACAGGTTTCATACGCTTCACAGAGGCGGTGCCGGTGTGAAGCGTATGCACGGTTTGTGGCAGCGATGTTCAGGCGAAACCCACGGGCCGAACTGATCGAGGACGTCACCCCTACCTCCCTGCGCATGGAGGCCGAGCGGCATCCGTGTGCAATTCACCCGCGCCATCAAGGAGGGTGAGGGCCTGCAAGGCGCACTACAAGAAACCCCAGGCGATGGCCCCGCCCGCGGCGAGGATGGCGCAGACTGCCAAGGAGATGGAAAGCGGGCGAGAGGTCTTCCAGGTGGAGTACGCGCCGCCGATCAGGAAGCCGGCGAGGGCGAGCAGCAGGATCACGGTGACGTCGGTGGACATGGATCCATTCTGGTGGGTTGCGGCTCCAAAGGGCCCCGGCGGGTATGCCGCCGTGCCCCTGACCTGCTTGAACTATTAACAAGCACGCACGCTTGATTTTTTTCCGATCGGATGTGATGCTGAGTTCCGGAACGTGAACTCCACCGCAAGGAGGCCTCCGGCTGATGACAAAGTTGGCCGCCGATCCGGATGTCATCCGCATCGGCAACTGTTCCGGGTTCTACGGAGATCGGCTCAGCGCCATGCGCGAGATGCTCGAGGGCGGGCAGCTCGACGTGCTCACCGGCGACTACCTCGCCGAGCTGACCATGCTGATCCTGGGCAGGGACCGGATGAAGGACCCGAGCCTCGGCTACGCCAAGACCTTCGTCAAGCAGATCGAGGACTGCCTCGGGCTCGCGCTGGAACGCAATGTGCAGATCGTCGCCAACGCGGGCGGCCTGAATCCGGCCGGGCTGGCCGAGAAGCTGCGCAAGGTGGCCGCCGATCTCGGGCTGGACGCCAAGGTCGCGCACGTCGAAGGCGACGATCTGCTCTCGCGCGCAAGCGAACTCGGACTCGGCAACCCGCTCACGGCCAACGCCTACCTCGGCGCGTGGGGCATCGTCGAATGCTTGAACGCGGGCGCCGACATCGTGGTCACCGGCAGGGTCACCGACGCCTCGGTGATCGTCGGCCCGGCCGCGGCGCACTTCGGCTGGGGCAGAACCGATTACGACGCGCTCGCGGGCGCCGTGGTCGCGGGACACGTGATCGAGTGCAGCACCCAGGCCACCGGCGGCAACTACGCCTTCTTCACCGAGCTCGCCGATCTCGGCAGGCCGGGCTTCCCGATCGCCGAGATCCGCCGTGACGGCAGCAGTGTGATCACCAAGCACGAGGGCACCGGCGGCGCGGTCACCGTCGACACGGTCGAGGCCCAGCTGATGTACGAGATCCAGGGCGCGCGTTACGCGGGCCCGGACGTCACGACGCGGCTCGACAGCATCCGGCTGAGCCAGGAGGGCCGGGACCGGGTGCTCATCAGCGGCGTCAGGGGCGAGGCGCCGCCGCCGCAGCTCAAGGTTTCGCTGAACACCCTCGGCGGCTTCCGCAACGAGATGGAATTCGTGCTGACCGGCCTGGACATCGCGGCGAAAGCCGCACTGGCGCAACGTCAGCTGGAATCCTGGCTGCCGGTGCGCCCGGCCGAGCTGGAGTGGACGCTGGCCCGGCTGGACCGGCCGGACGCCGACACCGAGGAGCAGGCCAGCGCGCTGCTGCGCTGCGTGGTCCGCGACCCCGACCCGAACAAAGTCGGCCGCGCCTTCTCCAACGTCGCGGTGGAACTCGCCCTGGCCAGCTACCCCGGGTGTACCTTCACCACCCTGCCCGGCAACGGCTCGCCGTATGGCGTCTTCACGCCCGGATTCGTCGACGCCGCCGAAGTGCCGCACTCCGCGGTGCTGCCGGACGGCACTCGTATCGAGGTCGCGTCCGCGACGGAAACCGCTGCGCTGGAAAGTATTTCGGAACCGTATCTGCCGGAGCCGTTGGCTGCGGGCGAAACTCGCCGCGCCCCGCTCGGCGCCGTCGCGCTGGCGCGTAGCGGCGACAAGGGCGGCGACGCGAACGTAGGCGTCTGGGTACGCACCGACGACCAGTGGCGCTGGCTGGTGCACACGCTTACCGTGGACCGGATCAAGGAACTGCTGCCGGAGGCCGCTTCCCTGCCGGTCGCCAGGCACGTGCTGCCGAACCTTCGCGCCGTGAACTTCATCGTCTCCGGCCTGCTCGGCAAGGGCGTGGCCTACCAGGCCCGCTTCGATCCGCAGGCCAAGGGGCTCGGCGAATGGCTGCGGTCCCGTCACCTCGATATCCCCGTGGAGCTGCTCTCATGACCAGTGCCGTAGTCAGTCCCTGGAACACGCCGGAGCGACGCGAATTGCGCTCCACCGTGCGCGGTTTCGTGGAGCGCGAGATCCTGCCGCACCTCGACGACTGGGAGCGCGACGGCGAGATCCCCCGCGAGCTGCACAAGAAGGCGGGCGCGCTCGGCCTGCTCGGCGCGCAGTTCCCCGAGTCGGCGGGCGGTTCCGGCGGCGACGGCGTGGACGCCATGATCGTCTGCGAGGAGATGCACCAGGCCGGCGCGTCCGGCGGGCTGTTCGCCTCGCTGTTCACCTGCGGCATCTCGGTGCCGCACATCATCGCCTCCGGCAACGAGGACCTGATCGAGCGCTTCGCACGCCCGACGCTGGCCGGGGAGAAGATCGGCTCGCTGGCCATCACCGAGCCGGGCGGCGGCTCCGACGTCGGCCACCTCACCACCACCGCGCGCCGGGACGGCGATCACTACATCGTCAACGGCGCGAAGACCTACATCACCTCCGGCTGCCGCGCCGACTTCGTGGTCACCGCGGTGCGCACCGGCGGCTCCGGTTCGGGAGGCATCTCGCTGCTGGTCGTGGAGAAGGGCACGCCCGGTTTCACCGTCAGCCGCAAGCTGGACAAGATGGGCTGGCGCGCCTCCGACACCGCGGAACTGTCCTACGTGGACGTGCGGGTGCCGGTGGAAAACCTGGTGGGACAGGAGAATTCCGGTTTCTATCAGATCGCGGGCGCGTTCGTCAGCGAGCGGGTCGGCCTCGCGGTGCAGGCATATTCGCAGGCGCAGCGCTGTCTCGAGCTGACCCTCGAATGGGTGCGCAACCGCGAGACCTTCGGCCGCCCGCTGATCAGCAGGCAGGCCGTGCAGAACACGGTGACCGAGATGGCCCGGCGCATCGACGTCGCCCGCGTCTACACCCGAGATGTGGTGCAGCGCAGCGCCAATGGCGAGACCGATCTGATCGCCGAAGTGTGCTTCGCGAAGAACACCGCGGTCGAGGCGGGCGAGTGGGTGGCCAACCAGGCCGTCCAGCTCTTCGGCGGTCTCGGCTACATGAGCGAGTCCGAGGTGGAGCGCCAGTACCGTGACATCCGCATCCTCGGCATCGGCGGTGGCACCACCGAGATCCTGACCGCACTGGCGGCCAAACGATTGGGGTACCAGTCATGACGATTCTGCGCAGCACACTCGACAGCGGTTCGGTCGAGTACAGCGCCGCCGCGGAGGCGATGAACGCCAAGCTCACCGAGATCGGCGCCGAGTTCGCCAAGAACGTCGCGGGTGGCGGCCCGGACAAGATGGCGCGGCATCGCAAGCGCGGCAAGCTGACCGCGCGCGAGCGCATCGAACTGCTCATCGACGAGGACTCGCCGTTCCTCGAGCTGTGCCCGCTGGCGGCGTGGGGCAGCGATTTCCACGTCGGCGGCAGTGTGATCGCGGGCATCGGCATCGTCGAAGGCGTCGAATGCATGATCGTCGCACCGGATCCCACCGTGCGCGGCGGCACCTCCAACCCGTGGACGCTGCGCAAGAACCTGCGCATGAACGATATCGCCATGGAGAACCGGCTGCCGGTGATCGGGCTCGTGGAATCCGGCGGCGCCGACTTGCCCACGCAGAAAGAGGTTTTCGTCCCCGGCGGCCGGATGTTCCGCGACCTGACGAAGCTCTCCGCGATGGGCATTCCGACCATCGCGCTGGTATTCGGCAACTCGACGGCGGGCGGCGCCTACATCCCTGGCATGTCCGACTACACGGTGATGATCAAGGAGCGCTCCAAGGTGTTCCTCGGCGGCCCGCCGCTGGTGAAGATGGCCACCGGCGAGGAGTCCGACGACGAATCCCTCGGCGGCGCCGAAATGCATGCCAGGACATCGGGTCTGGCCGACTACCTGGCCGCAGACGAGCAGGACGCGATCCGCATCGGCCGGTCCATCGTCAAGCGCCTGAACTGGAAGAAGCAGGGTCCCGCGCCACGCGCGGAGGTGATCGAGCCGCTGTTCGACTCCGAGGAGCTGCTCGGCATCGTCCCCTCCGATCTGAAGATCCCGTTCGACCCGCGCGAGGTGATCGCGCGCGTCGTGGACGGCTCCGATTTCGACGAGTTCAAGCCGCTGTACGGCAGCAGCCTGGTCACCGGTTGGGCCGAGCTGCACGGCTATCCGGTCGGCATCCTCGCCAACGCGCGCGGTGTGCTGTTCTCCGAGGAGGCGCAGAAGGCGGCGCAGTTCATCCAGCTGGCCAACCAGTCGGATACGCCACTGTTGTTCCTGCACAACACCACCGGCTACATGGTCGGCAAGGAGTTCGAGCAGAAGGGCATCATCAAGCACGGCGCGATGATGATCAACGCGGTCTCCAACTCCAAGGTGCCGCACATCTCGCTGCTGATGGGCGCCTCCTACGGCGCGGGGCACTACGGCATGTGCGGTCGCGCCTACGATCCGCGCTTCGTGTTTGCCTGGCCCAGCGCGAAATCCGCGGTCATGGGCGGCGCTCAGCTGGCCGGTGTCATCTCGATCGTCGGCCGCGCCGCCGCAGAGGCCAAGGGCGTGCCGTTCAACGAGGAGGCCGACGCGGGCATGCGCGCCATGATCGAGGCGCAGATCGAGGCCGAATCGCTGCCGATGTTCATGTCGGGCAGGCTCTACGACGACGGCGTCATCGATCCCCGCGACACCCGTACGGTATTGGGCATGGCGCTCTCGGCCATCCACAATGCCCCGATCAAGGGCGCCGACGGCTTCGGCGTCTTCCGGATGTGAGGCCGAAAATGACAGCATCACAGAGTGATTCGGTGACGGGCGAGCGCGCAGCGCACAGTGATTCGAGCGGCCTGGCGACGGGCGCGTCCATTTCGACCGTTCTGGTCGCGAATCGCGGCGAGATCGCCCGCCGCGTCTTCGCCACCTGCCGGCGGATGGGCCTCGCGACCGTCGCGGTGTACTCCGACGCGGACGCAGCGGCCCCGCACGTCGGCGAGGCCGACGCCGCGGTCCGGCTTCCCGGCAACACGCCCGCAGAGACCTACCTGCGCGGCGAGCTGATCGTCGAGGCCGCACTCTCCGCCGGAGCCGACGCCATCCATCCCGGATACGGATTCCTTTCGGAGAACGCGGAATTCGCGCGTGCGGTGCAAGGGGCGGGTCTGGTGTGGATCGGACCGCCGATCGAGGCCATCGAGCAGATGGGCTCGAAGGTCGAGTCCAAGAAGATGATGGACGCCGCAGGCGTGCCGGTGCTCGCCGAACTGGACCCGACCGAGGTCACCGACGCGCACCTGCCGGTGCTGATCAAAGCGTCGGCCGGTGGCGGCGGGCGCGGCATGCGGGTGGTGCGCGAGCTCGCCGACCTGGAACCGCAGATCGCGGCGGCCCGGCGCGAGGCGGAATCCGCGTTCGGCGATCCGACCGTGTTCTGCGAGCGCTACCTGGAGACCGGCAGGCACATCGAAGTCCAGGTGATGGCCGATACGCACGGCACGATCTGGTCGATCGGCGAGCGCGAGTGCTCCATTCAGCGCCGTCACCAGAAGGTCGTGGAGGAGGCGCCGTCGCCGCTGGTGGAGCGGATCGACCTCATGCGTGAGCGGTTGTTCGAGGCGGCTCGGCTGGCCGCGGGCGCGATCGGCTACACCGGCGCGGGCACCGTCGAGTTCCTCGCCGACGAGCAGGGCGATTTCTTCTTCCTGGAGATGAACACCCGTCTCCAGGTGGAACATCCGGTCACCGAATGCACGACGGGACTGGATCTCGTACGCCTGCAACTGGACGTGGCCGCGGGCGGCAGGCTACCCGCCGAACCTCCCGCCATGCGCGGACATTCGATCGAGGTCCGGCTCTACGCCGAGGACCCGGCGCACGACTGGCAGCCGCAGAGCGGCACCGTGCACCGGCTCGACATCCCCTCGGTCACCACGGAATTCGATCTGCTCGACCGCGCAGGTGTGCGCCTGGACACCGGCGTCGTCGATGGTTCGGTCGTCGGCGTGCACTACGACCCGATGCTGGCCAAGGTCATCTCCTACGCCGAGACGAGGAGCGAGGCGGCCCGGTTGCTCGCCACGGCCTTGCAGCGCGCCCGCATCCACGGCCTGGTGACCAACCGCGACCTGCTGGTGCGGGTGCTGCGTCACCCCGCCTTCCTGGCCGGCGACACCGACACGGCGTTCTTCGAGACGCACGGATTGTCGACGCTCGCAGCGCCTTTGGTCTCCGAGCCCGACGAGGCGTTGTCCATCGTCGCGGCCGCGCTCGCGGACGCCGCGGTCAACCGCGTGGCGGCGCGGGTCGGCGGCGGACTGCCGAGCGGCTGGCGCAATCTGCCCTCGCAGTCGCAGCGCAAGTCCTACGAGAGCCGCATCAGCGGCGTGCACGAGGTCGGCTACCGGTTCACCCGCTCCGGCGTGACGGTGGACGGCCACGAGGACGTCGAGCTGGTGGAGCTGAGCCCCGAGCGCGTGGTGCTGAGCGTGCCCGGCGAACGCGGACCGGTGCGGCGGGCGTTCACCGTCGCGCGCTACGGCGATCTGGTCTGCGTCGACTCGCCGCTCGGGCCGGTGAGCGCGCGCAGGCTGCCGCGCTTCAGCGATCCGGCCGACCAGGTGGCCACCGGTTCGTTGCTCGCCCCCATGCCGGGCAGCGTGATCCGGCTCGGCGCCGAAGCCGGCAGCCGAGTGGACGCCGGGCAGCCGATCCTGTGGCTGGAGGCGATGAAGATGGAACACGCCATCGCCGCGCCCACCGCGGGCGTGCTGAGCGCGCTCAATGTCACCGTCGGCCAGCAGGTCGACATCGGCGCCGTCCTCGCCGTCGTGGATCCCGACGACGCGGTCAACGAGAACCAGGAGCAGTAAACCCATGACCTTCATCGAATCCGACGAGCGCAAGCAGCTGCGGGCCGCGGTGGCCGCGCTCGCCGCGAAGTACAGCTACCGCGACTACGTGCTGCCCAAGGCGCGCAAGCACGAGCCGCTCACCGAATTATGGGACGAGGCAGGCAAACTCGGCTTCCTCGGGGTGAACCTGCCGGAGGAGTACGGCGGCGGTGGCGCGGGCATGTACGAGCTGGCGCTGGTGATGGAGGAGCTGTCCGCGCAGGGCGCGGGCCTGCTGCTCATGGTGGTCTCGCCGGCCATCTGCGGCACCATCATCACCAAGTACGGCACCGACGAGCAGAAGCAGGAGTGGCTGCCCAAGCTCGCCGACGGCTCGGGCAAGATGGTCTTCGGCATCACCGAGCCGGACGCCGGGTCGAACTCGCACCAGATCACCACCACCGCCCGCCGCGACGGTGACGACTGGATCCTCAACGGCCGCAAGATCTTCATCTCCGGTGTCGACCAGGCCGAGGCGGTGCTGATCGTCTCGCGCACCGAGGACCACAAGACCGGCAAGCTCAAGCCAGCCCTGTTCATCGTGCCCACCGACTCGCCCGGCTTCACCAAGACGGCGCAGGAGATGGACATCATCGAACCGGACCACCAGTTCACCCTGTTCCTCGACGACGTCCGCCTGCCATCCAGCGCCTTGGTCGGCAAGGAGGACGCGGCGCTGATGCAGCTGTTCGCCGGTCTGAACCCGGAGCGCATCATGGGCGCCGCGATGGCCGTCGGCCTCGGTCGCTATGCCATCGACCGCGCGGTGGAATACGCCAAGGAGCGCACCGTGTGGAAGACGCCGATCGGTGCGCACCAAGGTATTTCGCATCCGCTGGCGCAGGTGAAGATCGAGCTGGAGATGGCCAAGCTGATGATGCAGAAGGCCGCCACGCTCTACGACGCGGGCGAGGAGATGGGCGCCGCCGAGGCCGCGAACATGGCCAAGTACGCGGCGGCCGAGGCGAGCATCAAGGCGCTGGATCAGGCGATCCAGACGCACGGCGGCGCGGGTCTCACCGCGGACTACGGACTCGCCGCCATGCTCGCCGCGGCCCGTATCGGCCGGATCGCTCCGGTCAGCAGGGAGATGGTGCTCAACTTCGTCGCCCAGTTCTCGCTGGGTCTGCCGAAGTCCTACTGACGCAGCCGATCCCGCTCCGTCCGCCGAAATCGCAAGCGCGGCTTCGGAACGATCCGAAGGACGGAGCGGGGTCCCCGATCGACGAATCACAGGAGACCCCGATGACCGACACTTCCACCGCGCCGCTCGTTCGCTACGAGGTCCGCGACGGCTTCGCGGTCCTCACTCTCGACTCTCCGCACAACCGCAACGCGCTGTCCTCGCGCTTGGTCGCCGATCTGCTCCGCGGCCTCGACGACGCGTGGGCCGATCCCGCGGTGCGCGGCATCGTGCTGACGCACACCGGCAACACCTTCTGCGCGGGCGCCGACCTCAGCGAGGCCAGCGACACCGACCCCGCGGTGGCCGCCGATCAGCGCACCCGCGTGATGATCGGCGTGCTGCGCAGGCTCGTGGAGATCCCGAAGCCGGTGATCGCGCAGATCGACGGCAACGTGCGGGCGGGCGGCATGGGCATAGTCGCGGCCTGCGACCTGGTGGTGGCCGGACCGGGCAGCTCCTTCGCGCTCACCGAGGTGCGGATCGGCCTCGCGCCATTCATGATCTCGCTCACCCTGCTGCCGCGGCTGAGCCCGCGTGCGGCGAGCCGCTACTACCTCACCGGCGAGAAGTTCGGCGCCGAGGTCGCCACCGAGATCGGGCTGGTCACGATCACCGCCGATGACCCGGCGGCCGAGGTCGCGCGGCTGGTAGGCGAGCTGCGCAAAGGTTCGCCGCAGGGTCTGGCCGAGGCCAAGCGTCTGGTCAACACGGACATCTTGACCGCGTTCGACGCCTCCGCTGAAGAGCTCGCGCGACGTTCGGCGAGCTTCTTCGGCACCCCCGAGGTGCACGAGGGGATGCTGGCCTTCCTGCAGCGGCGCGCACCGAGCTGGGCAGAATAGCGCCATGGCGACACCCCACGAACCCAAGCAGGACCGCAGCCGGGCAACACGGCAGCGCCTGCTCGAGGCGTCTATCGACTGCCTGGCCGAGATGGGCTGGGCTGCCGCGACGGTCGCGGTGGTCGCCGAACGGGCCGGGGTGTCGCGCGGTGCTGCCCAGCACCACTTCCCGACCAGGGAGGACTTGATCACGGGCGCGCTGGAGTACATGTTCGACACGCGCATGGATCAGGCCAAGGCGGAGGCGCGGACGATCGCGGGGGTTGCCGAGGGCGTTGGCCGGACGGAGGCCGTCGTCGCGGGACTGGTCGAGTCCTACACGTCCCCGCTGTTCAAGGCGGCGTTGCAGGTGTGGACGCACGCCGCCGCCGACCCGGTCCTGCGCGAACGGATCGTGCCGCTGGAAGCGAAGTTCGGACGGATCGCACACCGCAGGGCCGTCGAGGCGCTCGGTGTCGACGACTCCGATCCGGTCGCGCACCACTTGGTGCAGGCGACCCTGGACCTGGCCCGCGGCCTCGGCCTCGCCGACGTCCTCACCGACGACTCGGCCCGCCGCAAGGAGATCGTCCAGCAGTGGTCGGCGACGCTGCACTCGGCGCTCGCCGCGCCACGCTGAGGTCTGCACTGCGCGGCTTCTGACTCGTGCGGCTTCCGCATTGCGGGGCTCCCGCGCCGCGCGGTTCGGCATTGCTGGGCTCCCGCATCGCGCGGTTCCGCATTGCGCGGTTCCTGTACTGCGGGGTTCCCGCATTGCGCGGTTCCCGCATTGCGCGGTTCCCGCAGTGGGCGGCACCTGCAGCTCCTGACCTGCGTGTTCTTTGCGATGTCACACTCAACTGCCCCGTGTCGTCCTCCCTGTGAACGCGGAACACCGCCGCAGCGGAACACAAGGAGCGGGACATGAACGCCAGCAAGAAGATCGCCGTCGCCGGAGCCACCGGACGCCTCGGCCGCCACGTGGTCGACGTGCTCAACGAACAGGGCCACGAGGTGGTGGCCTTCTCCCGCGCCAACGGCGTGGACATCGAGACCGGCGCGGGCCTCGTCGAGGCGCTGGCCGGGGTGGACGTGGTGATCGACGCCTCCAGCACGCCGTCGGCCGACAAGGACATCGCCACCGCGTTCTTCACCGCCGCCGCGCGCAACCTGCACGAGGCAGGCCGCGAGGCCGGGGTCGCGCGGCTGGTCGTGGCGTCCATCATCGGCATCGACAGCACGGTCGCGGGTTACAACGCCGCGAAGCTGGCCCATGAGCAGGAACTCGCGAAAGGCCCGCTGCCGGTGCAGATTCTGCGGGCCGCGCAGTTCCACGAGCTGGTCGAAGTGATGATGCAGTGGGGCACCCAGGGTGAGGTCGCCTACCTGCCCAACATGCGCACCCAGCTGGTGGCCGCCCGCGCCGTCGCCGAGAAGCTCGTCGAGTTGGCGGTGAACCCCGCCCCGGAGACCACCGACGGACCGTTCCCGGAGATCGCCGGCCCCCAGCCGGAGACCATGGCGGGCGCGGCCGCGCTGCTCGCCGCCCGGCGCGGCGACGCGATCGAGGTGCAGGAGGTGAGCGACCCGGCCAACCCGGACCGCGAGCGGTTCGAGGACGGCACCCTGCTCCCCGGACCGCACGCCACCCTGGCGGGCCCGACCTTCGCCGAGTGGCTCGAGGCGACCTACCCGGCCCGCTGAGCACCCAGCACAGGCGACTTCGCAGAGGATACGCACGCTTCGCAGGGTTTACAGCCTCTGCGAAGCGTGCCGAACGTCTGCGAAGTCGCCGGTGCGCCAGTGGGGTTCAGCGGGCGGTCAGGTTGTAGACGGTGACTCCGTCCACCTCGACCGGGGTGAAGGTGGCGCGGACCCAGGCGGTGATCTTCGCGCTCTCCGAGGACTGGTCGCCGTTCGGGGTGTTGTCGCCGCCGAGGAAGTAGTGGATTTTGCCATCGGCCACGTACTGCTGGAACTGTTCCAGCGTCGGCGACGGATCGGTGCCGTTGAAGCCGCCGATCGGCATCACGGGCAGCTCGGTGGCGAGCTGATAGCCCGCCGCGCTGTTCGAGCTGACCGTGGCCGCCACCCAGGTGTAGGCGTCGCCGTTGTCCTCGAGCAGCGCGACCAGCTCGTCGCCCGGAGTGCTCGCGCTCAGGAATCCACCGGTCGGCGCACCGAAACCGGCTGGGCTGCCGATGGTTCCGCCTTCCGGGCTAATGCGTTTGCCCTGGCTGTTGCGCCCCGGCATCATCGGCCCACCGCGCATACCGCCATCGTCGCCCGGTCCGCCACCGGGGTGACCGCCGAAGCCTGACCCGACATTCGGTCCTGCCGTCGGGATCGGACCGGAATGCGGTGTTGCCAGGGTGTGGGCGGTGTACGCGACCGGTCCGGCCAAGCCGACGAACGCGACGGTGAGTGCAGCGGCGAGGGAACGCCTGCGCCCCAAGGGAAATAGCAGCGCAACGGTCGCGGTGACACCGGCCACCAAGACCACCCATCGCAGCCACGGCACGAAATCCGAGCTGCGCGAGAGCAATACCCAGGCTGTTGCGGTTGTCGCGCCCGTCGCGACGCCCAGCGCCACCCTCACCAGGACGCGGTCCCGTTCGCGCCACAGCAGGACCGCACCGGAGCCGACCAACGCCGCGATCGCGGGCGCGAGAGCGACGGTGTAGTACTGGTGGAAGATCCCGGCCATGAAGCTGAAGACCAGGCCGGTCACCAGCAGCCATCCGCCCCACAGCACCAGCGCGGCGCGTCTGCCGTCGGTCCGAGGGGCCTTGGCGCACAGGATGATTCCTGCTATCAGCGCTATCGATGCGGCGGGGATCAGCCAGGCGATCTGCCCGCCCTGCGCGGGCTCGAACAGCCGGGTGATGCCGGTGTCACCCCATGTCATGCCACGGCCGCCTTCGCCGCCGGGGCCGACGCTGCCGGTCTCGTTGCCGTTCAACCGGCCAAGGCCGTTGTAGCCGAGGGTCAGCTCCAGGATCGAATTGTTCTGAGAGCCACCGATCCACGGCCGCGAGGACGCGGGCCAGAACTCCACCGTCAGCAGCCACCAGCCCGCCGCCAGCACCATCGAAGCGCCCGCCGCGCACAGTTGCGCGATCCGCTTGCCCAGCGCGGGCGGACCCGCGATCAGGTAGGTCAGCGCGAGCGCGGGCACCACGAGCAGCACCTGCAACTGTTTGGCGAGAAAGCCGAAACCGATGAAGGCGCCGGTGAGCACGAGCCAGCGCCAGCGGCCGTCCGCGACCGCGCGCAGCATGGCCCACGCCGCGGCGACCATCAGGAACACCAGTAGCGCGTCGGGGTTGTTGAACCGGAACATCAGCGCGGCGACGGGAGTCACGGCGAGCGCCAGCCCGGAGAGCAGACCGGCGGCGGGGGCGAACGAGCGCCGCACCGTCGCCCACAGCAGCGCCACCGTGCCGACGCCGAGCAGCACCTGCGGCACCAGAATGCTCCAGCTGCTCAGGCCGAACAGACGCACCGAGAGTTCCATCAGCCACAGCGAGGCGGGCGGTTTGTCGACGGTGATCGAGTTCCCCGCGTCGGAGGAGCCGAAGAAGAACGCCATCCACGACTGCGAACCCGCCTGCACGGCGGCTGAATAGAAGGCGTTCGCCCAGCCGTTCGCGCCGAGGTTGTAGAGGTAGGCCACCGCCGTCCCGACAAGCAGCGCGGCGAGTGCCGGGTACTCCCAGCGATTGTGCCTCGGCGAAACCGAGTTCTGCTGAAGCGGAACGGATTCTGACGGAGCCAGCGTCGCGGTGCTCATCGGCTTCCCCCGTCCACCGCGGTCGTCGGGTACTGGCGGTCGCCCGCGTTCCGGAAGACCCAGCGCAATCCGATGAACCGCGCCAGGGTCGCCACGAGGTTGGCGACCACCAGTGCCAGCAGCTCCCACTGCACGGCCACGTCCGGCGCCCAGCGATGCAGCGCGAACAGCGAACCGCTCGTGACCAGCAGGCCGAACCCGAACAGCAGCAGACCCTGGAAGTGCTGTGCGACAGCACCGTTCGTGCCGCGCACACCGAACGTGAAGGCACGGTTGACTGCGGTGTTGCCGACGGCCGTCACCAGCAGCGCGAGGAGGTTCGCCGCCTGCGGCCCGGTGAGCGGTTGCCACAGCAGGTAGAGCAGCAGGTACGCGATGGTCGAAACGACGCCGACGAGCGCGAACCGCACCGCCTGGCCCACCATGCCCACCGGCACGCCGGGCACCAGCGGTTCCCGCCCGATGGCCCGCCGCACGTCGTCGAGCGGCAGTGCGCCGGTGGCCATGGCCCGGCCGAGCCGCCAGATGCCCTGGAGATCCTTGCGCGCGGTGTCGACGATGTCGACGCGGCTGTCGGGATCATCGATCCAGTCCACCGGCACCTCGTGGATGCGTAGGCCCGCGCGTTCCGCGAGCACCAAAAGTTCGGTGTCGAAAAACCATTCGCCGTCCTGCACCAGCGGCAGCAGCCGCCGCGCGACATCGGTGCGCATCGCCTTGAAACCGCACTGCGCGTCGGAGAAGCCGATGCGCAGCGCGGCCTTCAGGATCAGGTTGTAGCTGCGAGAGATGAATTCGCGCTTCGGTCCGCGCACCACCCGCGACCCCGCGGACAGGCGGGTGCCGATGGCGAGGTCGGAGTGACCGGAGACCAGCGGAGCCACCAGGGGCAGCAGTGCGTCGAGGTCGGTGGACAGGTCGACGTCCATATAGGCGACGACCTGCGCGTCGGAGTGCTCCCACACGGCGCGCAGCGCCCGGCCGCGGCCCTTGGCGTCCAGGTGCACGACGCGCACGTCGTCGTATTCCGCCGCGAGCAGCTGGGCGACCTGGAGGGTCGTGTCCGTGCTCGCGTTGTCGGCGATGGTGATACGCGCAGGGAAGGGGAAGCCGCCACCCAGGTACGCGTGCAGTCTGCGTACGCAGACGCCCAGGTCGGTCTCCTCGTTGTAGACGGGTATCACCACGTCGAGCACGGGCGGTCGGCCCGCGGCTCGGTTCTGCTCCGCCGCGCTGGCGACGGCCACGGTTTCGGTCATGGTGATCACCGTCGGTGGCGCAGCTGCCGTGACGCTGGTACCGGGCTGTGAGGTTGCTGGGGGTATGCAGACCCGAGGAGGTATGCACATCCAACGCAGCCGGACGCAGTCCGTCCTCAGCCCCGCGCATGGCCGGAGCGAAGGCGGAGGTACGCCTACTGCAGTCGCCGGATGCGCAGCACCGTGTCCTCCCTGCGGCCCTCCTGCCCCTCGGGACCGGGCCACTCGCGACCGACGACCTCCTCGATCTCGACCCGCCATTCCCCTGGCTTCAGCTCGAGAGCGGCGAGTGTGCCTGGGATGGTGGGGAATTCGATGGACGGCGGCTCGGTCATCCAGGTGGGCCAGCCCGCGTGTCCAATGATGATCAGCGCACCGCCTGGCGCGACGGCCTCGGCGGCGAGCCGCAAGATCTTGTCGCGTTCACCGTCCGCGGCGACCGGCGAATGCAGGAACTGGGCCGACACCAGATCGAACGAGCCCTCGGGGAAGGAATGCGCGAGATCATGCCGCTCCCAGGTGATTCGGTCTCCGACGCCCGCAGCGGCGGCGCGCTCGGCTCCCCGCGCCAGCGCGATGGCCGACACGTCGGCCGCCCGAACCCGCCAGCCGCGCTCGGCCAGCCAGATGGCGTCGCCACCCTCGCCGCAGCCCAGGTCGAGCGCGGTGCCGGGCGCGAGATCGGCGGCTTCGCGGACCAGCAACACATTCGGTTTGCCGGTCCAGACCTGATCGCGCTCACGGTAGAAGTCTTCCCAGTAATTCTGAGCGGTGGTTTCGGTCATCGAACGCCTCTCCTGACCTGCGTATGCCGGTGATGAACTGCGGGAACAACCCGCAAGAGCATGGTGCACGCAAGTGGAGAAGTCGAGCCAGATTCTTTGCCGTTTCGGCAAACGATTACTGATCGAAGTCGATGTGGACGTGGTCGGAGACGGGAACGGATTGGCACGCGAGGGTCAGGCCGAGGGCGAGATCGGCGTCGACCAGCGTCTCGTTGCGCAGCATCCGCACCTCGCCCGCCCGGACCGTGCAGGCGCATGCGCTGCACTCGCCCGCTCGGCAGGAGAACGGCGCGTCGTAGTCGTTGGCCAGCAGCACGTCGAGCAACGTGCGGGTGCGCGGCCACGGCAGTTCCAGCGTGCGTCCGTCGAGTGTCACGGTAGCGGTGGCCGCATCGGATTCGGCGTCCCCGCCGGGCAGTTCGATGTCGGCGAACGGGTCGCCGGTCAACGACTGGAACTTCTCGTGGTGGATGTGCGACTCCGGCATCCCGATCGCGCGCAGCGCCGCCGTGCAAGCAGCCATGAAAGGTGTTGGGCCGCATAGGAATGCGTCGTAGCGCGGGTATGGGAGCAGCAGGTCGCGCAGCGCGGACGTCGTCGGCAGCCCGCGCTCGTCGACCAGCCAGTGCACCACCGTGAACCGATCCGGGAATTCGACCGCGATGTCCGTCAGCTCCGCGCCGAAGATCACCGCGCTCGCGTCGTCGTTCGCGTAGATCAGCAGCACCGTGCCCGAACCCGCGATCAGCGCCGACTTCGCGATGGACACGACCGGGGTGATGCCGCTGCCCGCCGCAAGCAGCAGCAGATCGGCGTCGAGCGATTTCGGCACGAACACCCCGGACGGCGCGAGCACCCGCAGCCGCATGCCGACAGCGGCGTTGTCGCACAACCAATTCGAGGCGTAGCCGCCGGGCGTGCGCTTCACGGTGACGATCGCGTCGTCGTCCAGATGCGGTGAGCTGGACAGCGAATAGCAGCGGGCCACCGATCCGGTGCGCTCGCTCGGTACCTCCAGGGTGAGGAATTGCCCCGGGTGGTAACGGAATCGAGGGACGAGCACGTCGGGAATCTCGAACACCAGCGAGACCGCCGCGTCCGTCTCCTTGATCACCTCCACCACTTCCAGTGTGTGCACGTGGGAATTGGCCCGCGTCATCGGTCCCCGCCTACAGCTCGACGCCGAACCGGCGCGCGGCCCGCTTGCCCAGCCGGTACAGCGGCACGCCGAGATCCTGGTAGTGCGGCCCGAGCAGCCGCGGGACCAGGTCGAAGCCGCGGGCGTCCGGCCCGATGAGCACGCGCGCCTTGTTCTTGCGCACGCCGCGCAAGATGATCTTCGCGGCCGTCTCCGGGCTGGTCATGGCGATCAGCTCGAAGCCGCGGCGCACCGTCTCCCGGTCGACCCCGTCCGGAATGCCGCGCGCGTTCGCGGCGATGGCGGTCGACACGCCGCCGGGATGCACGCAGGTGACCCCGACCGGATATCGGGCGATGCGCATTTCCTGCCGCAACGCCTCGGTGAAGCCGCGCACCGCGAATTTCGCCGCGTTGTAGGCGCTTTGGGACGGAATCCCCATCAGGCCGAAGACCGAGGAGATATTGACGATGTGCCCGTCGCCGGAGGCGATCACATCGGGCAGGAAGGCCTTGGTGCCGTGCGCGACGCCCCAGAAGTCGATGTTCATCAGCCAGTCGAAATCGTCCCAGCCCATGTCGAGGACGTCGGCGCTGAGCGCCACCCCGGCGTTGTTCACTACCAGGTCCACGCCGCCGAATTCGGTGCGAACGTCCTCGGCGTGCGCGTAGACCGCGGCCCGCTGTGCGACGTCGAGTTGATAGGGAATCGCTGTGGCGCCGAGCTTTTCGCAGCGACCCGCGGTGTCGGCCACTGCGCCGGTGTCGATATCGGACAGCGCGAGGCGGCTGCCGCGCCGCGCCAGCTCCAGTGCGAGCGCCCGGCCGATGCCCGAGCCGGCGCCGGTGATGACGGCGACCTTGTTGTCGAAGTGGCGCACGGGATCCCCTTTTCAGTTGCCGGTGATCGTGGTCGGAAAGGTTTGGGCGGGAGAGTTTTCCAGCACGATGGTCGGGCGCGCCGCGGGACCGATGAACTCGTACTCGTCCGCGTGCAGCCGCCTGGTCTGTAGCCAGTACTGCCAGGTGAAGCCGGACCACAGCGTGCGATTGTTGCCGTGCTCGTCCAGATACCAACTGCGGCAGCCGCCGGTGTTCCACACCGAGCGGACCAGCTTGCGCTGGAGTTCGGCGTTGAATCGGTCCTGTGCCGCCCGCCGGGGCACCAGCGCGACCGCGCCGCGCGCCCGCACCTGCCGGATCGCGTCCAGCACGTAGTGGATCTGCGATTCGATCATGAAGATGACCGAGTTGTGGCCGAGCCCGGTGTTCGGGCCGAGCAGGAAGAAGGCGTTCGGCATGTCGGCCACGGTGATCCCGCGGTGCGCCTGCACGCCCTCCACGGTCCAGCGTGCGGCGAGGTCGACGCCGTCGCGTCCGGTGATGGACAGGTTGGTGAACGAATCGATGACGTGGAATCCGGTGCCGTAGACGATCACGTCGGCCGGGTGCTCGACGCCGTCCGCGGTGACGATGCCCCCGGCGGTGAAGTGGTCGATGCGGTCGGTGACCACCGTCGTCTTCGGGTCGGCCAGCGCAGGATAGTAGGTGTCCGAGCCGAGCAGCCGCTTGCAGCCGGCGCGGTAGTCCGGCGTCACCGCGGCGCGCAGCGCGGGATCGGCGATCTGGCGCGCGATGTGCCGCTTGCCGAGCCATTCGAGCGTCTTCAGCAGGTCGGGCCTGCGGGTCATCGCGTACGCGCCGACCTCCGCGCCCCAGTAGATGCCGTTGCGCAGCGCGAAGCGCAGTCCGGGCACCCGGCGTAACGCGGCGCGGAACCGATCGGAGAAGACCACGTCGGCGCGCGGCAGCACCCACGGTGCGGTGCGCTGGAACACGGTCAGCGCGCCCACCTCGCCGACGATCTCCGGGACGAACTGGATCGCGCTCGCCCCGGTCCCGATCACCGCCACCCGTTTTCCTCGCAGGTCGACCGCGTGGTCCCACTGCGCCGAATGGAACGCCGCGCCCGCGAATTCGGCACTGCCCGGGTATTCCGGAATGCTCGGAATGTGCAGCGCCCCGATGGCCGAGACGATGAAGCGCGCGACGTACTCTTGTCCGTCGGCGCTGAAGGCGTGCCAGTGCCGCTCGCCCTCGTCCCAATAGCCGCGAATCATGCGCTGGTCGAATCGGATTCGGCCGTGCAGCCGATACTTGGCCGCGACTTCCTGGAGATAGCCGAAGATCTCGGGCTGCTCGGAAAACAGACGTCGCCAATTCGATCGTGGCTCGAAGGAATACGAGTACAGGTGGGTCGGCACGTCGCAGGCGCAGCCCGGATAGGTGTTGTCGCGCCAGGTGCCGCCGATGTCGTCGGCCTTCTCCACGATCAGGTAGTCGCCGAATCCTGCCTTGTCCAGTGCGATTCCCATGCCGAGGCCGGAGAATCCGCTGCCGATGATCAGTACCTCGGTGTGCACCGGAACCGAATGCCGCGTCGCCATCGCTTCACTCCCACGGGTCACGCCGCCGCACGGCGGTCGAGGTCGTCGAGAATGTCCTGCGGCACGCTGCGCGACATGCGGTAGAGCCGTCGCGTCACCGCGCCGTCGAGCATGCCCACCTCGTGCGCGAAACGCAGCAGCGGTTCGCCCGCGAAGGTCGCGTTCGCCCGGAAATTCGGTGAGGTGAAGGCGGCGAGGAAGCCGTGCAGCGGATCGATGCCCACCGACCGATAGACACGCGGATTGATCAGCACGGGGTACACGCCGAGCACCATCACCGCGAAGACCAGCCGGTGAAAGGCGTTCGCCGCCTTGCCGCGCGCTTCGATGGCGCGCACCAATTCCTCACGGGCGTAGGTGATGTGGCGCGCCTCCTCCAACACGTGGATCTTCATCAGCTGGCGCACATGGGGTTGCAGGTCCGGATCGTTCATGGCCTCGCGCTGCAACCGGTCGAGGATCTCCTCGATCAGCAGGGTGCCCGCGTGGGCCGAGGGACCGAGCGGGATGAAGGCGGCGAGGCGGCCCAGCTTGCGCCAGGGCTCAGGCAGCAGATACGGCCGCAAGCCGGTGAGATTCACCAGGCGGCTGAACATGGTGGAATGCCGTGTCTCCTCGCCGATCTCGGCCAGCGCGTAGCGGGTGTGATCGTCCACCAGTTGCTCGCTCTCCAGCACGGTGCGCAAGAGCATCGTGCTCAGCCCCGCCTCCGCGAAGATCCCGAAGCTGAGCACGCTGACCAGTTCGTGCAGGCCGAGTTCGGTGCGTTGCTCCGGGGTGAGCCGTTCCCACAGCGCGGTGCCGTACAGCGACTGCCGGTGTTCCGGCATCCAGTGCTTGCCCGGCTCGATCGGCGCGTCCCAATCGATGTCCACCTCGCCGTCGTAGGCGCGCTCGGCGGAGGAGCGCAGCAGGCGCTTGGCGGTCTTCTGCCGGTCGCCGACCGTCTTGCGGCGCACCGTCGATGCGCCCGCGGTGGTGACGATGGGTTTGGCTTCGGTGGTCATCGCACCGCTCTCCTGTTCGTGATCGAGCGAACGCTCGACATGCCGTGGGGCCGTTGCGTTTCGCGGAGGAACTCGCGCACGGTCGCGGTCGCGGCGCGTGCGTTGCGTCGATAGGCGCCGGTGGTGACCGCGGCCGCGGCTCCGGCGAGCGGATGGATGCCGACGGCGCGATAGACGGCCGGGTGCACGAGTGTCGCGTAGGCGACCGCCGCCACTGCGCTGAGCGCCCAGCGGTGCAGCGCGACGCGGATCGGACCGCGAGAGTCGATGGCGCGCAACAATTCCGCGCGCGTAGCCTCGATGTGGCGCGCGCTGGAAGCGGCGTGCAGCATGGCCAGCTGGCGAAGGTGCGGCTGGATGTCCGGGTCGGCGGTGAGCTCGCGCAGCAGCTGTGCCGCCATCTCCTCGACGAGCAAGCGGAAGCCGAGCGCGCTCGGACCGTCCGGAATCCACAGCGTGAGCTTGGTCAGCGCACGCAGCGGCGCCGGCGGCCGGTAGGGCGGCAGGCCGGCCGCGTTGATCAGCCTGCTGTACATGGTGGAGTTGCGGCTCTCGTCGTGAATCGCCGCGAGCGTGAATCGCATGTGATCGTCTACCGGATCGCGGCCTTCTATGACGTCGCGGAACATCAGCATGGAGAGCATCGACTGCGCGTAGATGCCGATGCCGAGCATGCTGACCAGCTCGTGCTTACCGAGTTCGCGCCGCTGCTCGGGGGTCAGCCGCTCCCACAACCTGCTGCCGTACAGCGAAACGCGTTCCGGTGGAAGCCAATGCTTCGCGGGATCGGGCGCCGCGTCCCAGTCGATGTCGAGATCGGGATCGTAGGCCGCCTCGGCGGCGCCCGCGAACAGCAGCCGCCGCGCGGTGGTCTGCCGATCACCGATGTGGTGGCGGCGTCGGACGGCCCCGCCGGACGACGTGGTGGCGGGCCGGAAGCCGTAGTCGTGGCTGGACGTCATTGTCCTCACCAGCTCTCTCTGCTGGGTGTCAATCCGCTGTGCCGGAAAGGCGGAGGTACGAGGAACCGCGATGCGGAACTCCTAGTACCCAGTACCGCTAGTTCCGTGTACATTGACGAGTGTGTCCCACGTCTCACTCGATGTCAACGGTCGAGGTCGAGCGGGATTTCAGGAGCGAACGCAGGAGCCGACATGAACAGCGCCTTCGCCGACAGCCCGCACGCGGGCTCCGATTACCTGGGCGCGGCGATCCTCGTCGTGCATGGTCGCGAGATCCCGGTGCAGGTCGAATTGCGCGGCTATCGGGAACCGATCGACGGCATCTACCGGTGGTTCGGCCGGATCCGCCCGAACGACGACCTGGCCGTCGCGCTCGGTGACGAGCCGCGCACCAAGGTGACCATCCGCACCGAACACAGCGCCCGCGAGGGCTACGTCGGCGATCCCGATCCGTGGCGGCGCTTTCGTATCACGGGCAAGAGCACCCCGCCGTTCCCGGTTCCGACCGAGTTGCCCGAGGTCGGGTGAGGGATTGGTACGGTCGGATCCGTGATGCACAGCCGCCGGGAAGTCGACAAGGCGCGCCCCAAGCGGGTCGACGCCCGCACCGAGCGGTGGCGTGCGCATCGGGTGAAGGTGCGCGACGAATTCGTCGACGCGGCGTTCCGCGCGCTGGACAAGTTCGGCCCCGACGCCAGCATGGGCGATATCGCCAAGGAAGCGGGCGCCGCGAAGCCCAAGCTGTACCGGCACTTCGAGGACAAGACCGACCTCTACAACGCCGTCGTCGACCGGGTGCGCGACATGCTGTGGGAGCGCATCATCTCCAGCATCGATCTCTCCAACGACTCGGCTCGCGAACTGGTGCGCCGAGGGGCCGCGGAGTACGCGCTGGTGGTGACCGAGCATCCGAACGTCTTCCGTTTCATGCTGCACAGTCACTTCACCCAGCAGGCCGACGAGTCCGAGCGGGCGCTGCAATCGGCCAGACAGTCGGCGCGCCGGGCCGCCGAGCTGTTCGCCGGTCTGGTCGAGGACGAGTCGATCGACGTGGCCAGCGTCGAGCTCGTCAACTATTCGATATTCGGCGCGATTGCCTCGGCCACCGACTGGTGGCTCGGAGCGAATCGGCTCCAGGCCAACGCCATGCCGATCGAGAGGTTCGTCGCCTACATCGCCGAGATCGTCTCGGCGCTCGCCGAGGCCAACGCGCGTCTCAACGGCATCGTCATCGACGCCGATCTGCCCCTGCACCGAGCCTTTTCGGCCGAATCGTCCTGAGCCGCCCCGGGGTGCCGCCGCCGCGGACGGCACGCGGGGCCTTGCCGCGTCCACTGCGAACGCCGTTGTTCCTGCCGAGCCGCGCCGTTGAGGCCGGCCGTGTTCGCGACAACCTCAGTATGGACCCACCCACCGACAAGTTTTCCCGCCCGGCTCACCGCACGAGACGGCGCGGACGTCAGGAATGACTCAGCCGCCACAGCGGTGAGACCGGACCGTGGCCCGCGCCGAGATCGTAGGAGGCGGCCAGGCATCGGCGGGTCCATTCCTTGGCGAATTCGACCGCCTCCGGCACCGGGTAGCCGTGCGCGAGGGCGCACGCGATGGCGGCCGCGAGGGTGTCGCCGCCGCCGTGGTCGTTGCCGGTGGTGATCCGCGGCGCGGGAAATTCGTGGAAGTTCTCGCCGTCGAAGAGCAGGTCGGTGCTCAGCTCGGAGGAGCGCATGTGTCCGCCCTTCACGATCACCCAGCGCGGGCCTAGGGCGTGTAGCGCCTCGGCCGCGCGGCGCGCCTCGGCCTGGTCGGTGACCGTGATTCCGGTGATCAACCGGACCTCGTCGAGGTTGGGCGTCACGATCGTGGCGAGCGGAATCAGCGTGTGGCGCACCGCATCCAGCGCCTCCGCGTGCAGCAGCGGGTCGCCGTGCATGGACGCCGCCACCGGATCGACCACCAGCGGAATCGCGCCGTCGCGGCCGATGCCCACCTCGCGGCAGACCTCGGCAACCGCCTCGATGATGGCCGTCGAGGCGAGCATGCCCGTCTTGGCCGCGCCGACGCCGATATCGCCGACCACCGAACGCACCTGGTCGGCGACGATCTGCGGCGGAATCTCGTGGAAGCCGCTCACGCCCACCGAGTTCTGCACCGTCACCGCCGCGACCGCGACGCACGCGTGCACTCCGCACATCGCCATCGTGCGCGAGTCGGCCTGGATTCCGGCGCCGCCGCCGGAGTCGGTGCCTGCGATGGTGAGGACGCGGACCGGGGTCTGTCCGTCGGCGGGAAGGGGCAGCAGTTTCACAGCCCGACCCTAACCCCTGAAAGGCAGCACCCACCCGATCACTATCGGGCAAATGAAAACCATTATCATTAACTCGTGACCACTTCCACGCGCTCCGACCCGTTGCCCGTCACCGTTCTGTCCGGTTTCCTCGGGGCGGGCAAGACGACGCTGCTCAACCACATCCTGGCCAACCGCGAGGGCCGCCGAGTCGCGGTCATCGTCAACGACATGAGTGAGGTGAACATCGACGCGGCGCTGGTCGCGGGTCAGGGGCACCTGGACCGCACCGAGGAGAAGCTGGTCGAGCTCACCAACGGCTGCATCTGCTGCACGTTGCGCGAGGACCTCATCGAGGCGGTGGGCAGGCTGGCCAGGGAGGGGCGCTTCGATCAGCTGGTCATCGAATCGACGGGGATCTCCGAACCGATGCCGGTGGCGGCGACCTTCGACTGGGAATTCGAGGACGGCTTCAAGCTCGGCGACATCGCAAGGCTGGACACCATGGTGACGGTGGTGGACGCCTCGACCTTCCTCGGCGAGCTGGTGCGCGGACAGGCGCTCGCGGAGCGGAATCTGGAGGCGGGCGAGGGCGACGAGCGCAGCATCGCCGATCTGCTGGTGGACCAGGTGGAATTCGCCGACGTGCTGCTGATCAACAAGACCGACCTGGTGAGCGCGAACGCCGCCGGGACGGTGGAAGCAACGGTGCGACGGCTCAATCCGCGCGCTCGCGTGCTGCGCACCGAGCGCGGCGTGGTCGAACTCGGTGAGGTGCTCGGCACCGGACGGTACAACCCGGTGATCGCGGCCGAGACCGAGGGGTGGGCCGAAGAGCTTGCCGGCGGCCATGTTCCGGAGACGGAAGAGTACGGCATCCGCAGCATCACCTACACCGCCGAGCGTCCGTTCCATCCGGGTCGATTGGCATCGGCTTTGGACCAGCTGCGAGGCATGTTGCGCAGCAAGGGATTCTGCTGGATCGCCAGCCGGGCGAGTCTGGCGGCGATCTGGTCGCAGGCGGGACCCAATCTGACCTTCGAGCCGGCCGCGTGGTGGTCGTCGCTGGAAGTGCCCGCCGGGCAGGAGATCGTCTTCATCGGCGTGCGGCTGGACGGCGACCGGGTGCGCGCCCTGCTGGACGACGCGCTGCTGACCGACGCCGAATTCGCCGCGGGCCCAGAGGTTTGGTCCGACTTCGATGACCCGTTCCCGGCGTGGGGCGAGCTGCACGAGCACGCCTGAACCGTGGTGGTCGCGCCGGTCGAGTGTCGCGTCCGCTTCGTCCCGCCGCCGCTCGGCAACCAGACCTGCCACGACCCACGCGCGATTGAGAGGGCGTGGGTCGCGGCAGGTGATCGCACACAGGGTTTACACGCCTCACATAAGCGCTGGCGCTGTGAGGGGTGCGTGGCCTGTGTGGGAACTGCCGTCGATCCTCTTGTAGGCGTGGCGAGTTCGTTGCCGTGGGGGATTGGCATCAGTTCGAGATGCCCGGCGTCCGGTGCAGATAGGTCGAATCGGTGAGCTGCTCGAGCAAGAAGTCGGCGATGTCGGCCCGCGCGATCTTCAGCGTGAGCCCGCGCTCGGAGCCGGGGAACGCGCGCCGGTAGCTGCCGGTGCGCGGCCCGTCGGTGAACGCGCTCGGCCGCACGATGGTCCAATCCAGGTCGCTGGCCCGCACGAATGCCTCCTGCTCGACGTGGTCGTTGTAGGCGCGGCGCAGCAGCATGCCGAACAGCACGTGCTTCCACAGGAAGTTGAGGTTGTCGCGGCTGTCGCCGACGCCGAGCGTGCTCTGGCAGATCAGCCGCTTCACCCCGGTCCGCTGCATCGCCTCCACCACCGACTTGGTCCCGGCGTAGCGGACCAGACCCTTGCGGCCGTCGCCGAGCGCGATCAGCACCGCGTCCTGACCGGCGACCGCCCGCTCGGCCTGGTGGGTGTCGAAGACGTCGCCCTCCACCACCCGAAGCCGCTCGTGCCGCTGGGCGATGCCCGCCGCGTCGCGGGTGAAGGCGGTGACCTCGTGACCCTGCTCGAGCGCCTGCTCGACGACCAGGCGGCCGACGCTGCCGGTGGCTCCGAAGACTGCGATTTTCATGGTGTTCTCCCTCTCGATGAAAGCCGGTGTGCCGTTGGTGAATCCAGTACATCAGCGGGAGGTGAGACGAACCATGGCCGTGACTCTCGATGACATAAGCGAACGTCCACACGCTCGGCGCGCACCCGGGGGCGGATGCGCGCCGCTTCGGCGTTACCGGTACGCCGCGAAAAACGCGGTGATCTCGCCCGCGATCAGCTCGGGCGCCGAGTGATGCAGGTAGTGAGTCGGCACATCGTGGGTCCGCCAGGAGACGATGGCCTTGTGGTCGCGGTCGGCGAAGCGGCGGATGCCGTGGAAATCGCCGGTGGATCCGCAGAGCGCCAGCGGGACGGTGGTCGGTCCGGACGGATGCTGCGCCTTGGCGTTCTCGAAGTACTGCCGGATCGCCGAGCCCGCGGTGTTGGTGAACCAGTGGATCGCGATGTTGGTGAGCACGAATTCGTCGTCCAGCTCGGGGCCGAGCAACTGCGCGTTCCAGCCGACCAGCCCGGTCGGTGAATCCGTGATCGCGTGCGCCAAGGTCTGCGGCTGCTGCGCCTGCAGGATGTTGAAGCTCATCTTGTTCTGCGCGAACCACTCCAGCGTCGCCAGCGACTGCTGCTCGTCCTCGGTCAGGTCGGTCAGCTCGGCCGGATCCCCGGACGGGAACGAGTAGACCTGCGAGACATGCACGCCCGCAACGTGTTCGGCATCGACCCGGCCGACCTCGGCGGAGATCTGCGCGCCGCCGTCGTTACCGACCGCGCCGTAGCGGGCGTACCCGAGCCTGCTCATCAGCTCCGCCCACGCCTTGGCGATCCGGCTGTTGTCCCAGCCGGATTCCTGTGTCGGGCCGGAGAATCCGTATCCGGGGACGGAGGGGATCACCAGGTCGAAGCCCGCCGCGGAGAGCGGGTCGACGATGTCGAGGAACTCGACGAAGGTGCCGGGCCAGCCGTGGCTGAGGATCAGTGGAAAGGCGTTGTCGCGAGGCGATTTCACGTGCAGGAAGTGCACGGTCTGTCCGTCGATCTCGGTGGTGAACTGCGGGTGGGCGTTGATTTTCGACTCCACCGCGCGCCAGTCGAAGCCGGTGCGCCAGTAGTCGACCAGGTGCCGCACGCGATCGACGCTCACTCCGTAGCTATCGCCGGAGCCGGGAATCTGATCGGCCCACCGGGTGCGGGCCAGCCTCGCCTGGAGGTCGTCGAGCTCGGCCTGCGGGATGTCGATGCGGAAGGGGGTGATGGCGGCCATCGGGCGCTCCTTAATTGAAACGGAATGCTTCGTTCTGTTTCAACCGTAACAGAACGGATCATTCCGTTTCAAGTGTTAGGCTGAAGTCATGTCGGAGACGCAAGGAGTCCCAGCTCGCAAGGGCCTGCCCGGCCGCAAGGCGCAGGCCGCCCGCAACGACGGGCTGATTCTGGAGGCGGCGCGGACGGTGTTCCTCGCCGACGCCAACGCCCCGATCGCCGCGGTCGCCGAGCGGGCGGGCGTCGGCATCAGCGCGCTGTATCGCCGCTACCCGAGCAAGGAGGTGCTGCTGCGCACCCTCTGCCACGAGGGGTTGCGTCGCTACAACGCGGAAGCCGATGCGGCACTGGAGGATTCGGACGGTTGGCGCGGTTTGGCCGGCTTCCTGGAGCGGGTGGTCGACGCCGACGTGCACTCGCTCACCGTGCACCTGGCGGGCACCTTCACCCCCGACGACGCGATGTGGCCCGACGTGGTGCACGCGGGCGAGGTGAACGCCGAATTGATCCGTCGCGCCCACGCTTCCGGCCGGCTACGGGCGGACGTGAATCCGCAGGATCTGGGGCTGATCCTGGAGGCTTGCTCGGCGATCGCCATGCCGGACGCGGAACGCACCGCCCAGCTGCGCAGGCGGACGCTGGCGCTGCTCGTCGCGGGCCTCGCCGCGGACGGTGATCTGCCCGGCCCGCCGCCGGAGCCAGGCGAATTCGCTTGGCGCTGGCAGCCGCGCGGTTGATGTGCTGTCGGCGGTCACGCGGAATGGCTGCCGAGTTCGCCTCGTGCCGACAGGTTCGGGTGGGCGCACCCCGGCTCGCGCAAGGTGAAGTCGCTTGGTGTCGGGGGCTGTGAACACCCAGCGTTTCGTGCCTTGCCGCCTTTCTCATGTGATCCTGGTGGCCGTCATTCGCTCCGCGGGATCGGCCGCTACGACCCCGGCGTTGGCGGCAGTGCGCGGGAATGGGGCACGGAGTCTGGCTGCAGCCTGGTAGGAACGAAACATCTGACGTGAAGGGGTTCGCCATGAACTGGACGCTCGAGGTGATCGTGGTTCCGGTCTCCGACATCGACCGGGCCAAGGATTTCTACGCGCGGCAACTGGGTTTCACGGTCGACCACGACACCGAGATCGGCGACGACATCCGCATCGTGCAGCTGACCCCGCCCGGTTCCGGCTGCTCGATCGTGATCGGCAAGGGTGCGGTTCCATCGATGGCGCCCGGTTCGTTGCAGGGCGTGCAGCTGGTGGTCCCCGATCTGCGCAAGGCGCGCGCCGAACTGGACGAACGCGGCGTGGAGGTCAGCGAGATCCAGGTACTCGGCGAGAGTCCGACGAAGATGCCGGATCCGCTCGACAACGTCGGGTTCGTATTCTTCTCGGACCCCGACGGCAACGGATGGGCGATCCAGCAGATCTCCACCCGGCCGTAGCTCAGCGAGTGCCGAGGTAGAGCGTCTGGGTGCTGCGCCCGAGCGGGCCCTTCTCGTCGAACAGCGCCGATTCGGCCAGGCCGATGCCGTGCGGCTGCGGGTAGGTGACCGCGTCGAGGCAGACCCATTCGCCCACCGGCTGGCGGTGCAGGGTGACGGTGAGATCGGTGTTGATGAACAGGTAGCGCGACCAGTCGAGCACCGCGCTCACACCGTTGCCCGAATCGGCCGCGGCCAGCGTCCGTTCCAGCGGACTCGGGGTGGTGCCGGCGACGATCGGATACTTCAGCCGAATCCAGCAGATCGCAGGCCCGGGCTCGCCGAAAGCGCCTGTGACGAAACGGTATTCGATGGCGGTGTGGAAGCCGACGTCGTGCGCGGCGGGGAAGGGAGTGGGAGCGGGCGCGTGCTCCGGACCTGGACGCATGCCCGTCGGCTGGATTTCCTCGGGCAGCGATAGTTCGGGTTCGGCCAGCTTGAACCGCCACGCATTGGCCTTCATCACCGGACCGCGCTCGGTGGACAGCGTCGCCTCCAGCAACTCCACGCTGCGCCCCGGCCGGGTGACGCGGGCCTCGGCGAACAGCGGTTCCAGCGGCACCGGCCCCAGGATCTCCACCGCGACCCGCCCGACCTGGAATCCTGCGCGCGGCTCGCAGCGCTCGATAACGTGCCCGAGCAGCGCCGACGGCGGGCCCGCGTGCTGCGCGTCCGGCGACCACGGCCCGCGCGTGAGTTCGGTGGAGATGAACCGCGCCGGGTCGTCCGCATCCGGGAGGTAGAAGGCTTCGCTCACGACTGTGCCTCGCTGACGCTCGGTTGCGTCGTGCGCGATAGCACGCCGTGTCGGTGGTTCGCTCGCTGACGCTTGCTCACGTCGTCGTCCGTCCTTCGGGCCGGCGCCGCTGCCGGTCGTCGAATAGTTCGTCCGGTTAACGATTCTGCCACGCTCGATGGGCAGGCCAGCCGCGCCCACCGCAGTCGTGGGCTCAGGGGATCGAGCCGTAATGCCTGCATGCGCGGGGAGCACCCGTCGGCCTGGTAGTCGACGACTTGTCGACCGGGCTCATCCCCGTATACGCCGGGAGCACTTCGGCATCGCGGCGACTGCGTATCACCTCCTGGGCTCATCCCTGCACGCGATAGCCTGGGCGGATGCGCGGTCGGAAGCCCCGAGTTGCGGGTCGGTCTACGGCGGCTACGGTCGGACGCCGGGGTCGCTCGGTGTAGTTGGACATCGACTGTCTGTGCTCAGGCCCGGCCGAAGGTCAGCGCGACATTGTGGCCGCCGAAGCCGAAGGAGTTGTTCACCGCGTAGTCGATCCGCTGCCGTCTGGGCGCGCCCGCGACGATGTCGAGATCGATGTCGGGGGCCTGGTTGTCGAGGTTGAGGGTGGGCGGGACGATCTGGTCGCGCAGGGTGAGCACGGTCAGGATGGATTCGAGGGCGCCGACCGCGCCGATGGAATGCCCGAGCGCGGATTTCGGTGCGTAGATCGAGGCGTGCGGGGTGACGGCGGCGATGGCGTTGGCTTCCGACGCGTCGCCGATCGGAGTCGAGGTGGCGTGCGCGTTGACGTGGGCGATGTCGGAAGTGTTCAGCCCGGCCGTCTCGATGGCCTTGCGCATCGCACGGGCCGCGCCGATGCCCTCCGGGTCGGAGGCGACGATGTGGAAAGCGTCGGAGGTGATGCCAGCGCCGAGCACGCGGGCGTGGATCTCGGCGCCGCGCGCCCTGGCGTGCCGTTCGGATTCGAGCACCATGAGCGCGCCCGCCTCACCGAAGACGAAGCCGTCGCGATCCCGGTCAAAGGGGCGCGAGGCGCGTTCGGGTTCCTCGTTGCGGATGCTCATGGCGCGCATCATGGCGAAGCTCGCGATCGGCACGGCGTGGATGTGGCCCTCGACGCCGCCGGTGACCACCACGTCGGCCTCGCCGGATCGGATCAGCCGCCACGCGTGCGCGATAGCCTCCGAGCCCGAGGAGCACGCCGAGACGGGGGCGAAAACGCCTGCCTTGGCACCGATTTCGAGACCGACCGTGGCGGCCGGACCGTTCGGCATCACCATCGGCACCGACATGGGCGACACCTTCCGGTAGCCGCCCGCGCGCAGGGCGTCGACGGCGTCGATCAGCGCGTCGCCGCCGCCGAGGCCGGTGCCGATGGCCACCGCCAGTCGCTCGCCCTCGACCTCCGGCGCGCCCGCCGCCTGCCATACCCGCCTGCCGAGGATCAGCGCCAGCTGCTCGACATACGAGTGCCTGCGCTGCTCGATCCTGCTCAGCTGCGCGGACGGATGCGCCTTCAGCTTGCCGCCGATGCGGACCGGCAGGTCGTATTCGGCGACGAAGTCGTCGTCGAGCACGCCGATGCCCGTCTGTCCTCGCAACAGCTCCGACCAGGTCGTATCCATGTCGTCGGCGAGCGAAGTGGTGGCCGCGTAGGCGGTGACGACGACGGAATCCGTAGTTTCTGAAGCGAGTGTTACAGTCACGGAGTTATGAATACCTGTAGCACTCGCTACAGTCAACCCATGGCCCGCCCACTCGACCACGCCAAACGCGCCGAGCTCCTCTCCGGCGTCGTCGACTACATCGCCGCGCACGGCCTCGCCGAACTCTCGCTGCGCCCGCTCGCCGCCGAACTCGGCACCAGCTCGCGCATGCTCATCTACTACTTCGACACCAAGGAAGAGCTGCTGGTCCAAGCCCTCGCCACCCAGCGCCCGAACATCAGAGCCCTGTTCGCCGACATCACCGACGCCCCCGCCCTGCGCGCCCGCCTGTGGGATTTCTGGCGCGCCAACACCACCGGCGCGGGTGCGACGAGCGTCAAGGTGATGCTCCAAGTGCTCGGCGCGGCGTGCGCGTCCGACGGGCCGTACGCCGCCTACGCCACCGACGCCATCGCCACCTTCGTCGCCACGCTCGCCGACGGACTGCGGGGGTTGGGTGTGGATGATGCGGACGTTGTTGCGACTCTGCTGGTTTCGGGGTTGCGGGGGATACTTCAGGATCGGATCATTACCGGAGATGTCGGCCGAACCGACAAGGCTGCACGGCGGCTTATCGACAGCACTGTGCGGTAGGAGATCATCAATAACCTACGCCTGCAAAGGGTTTCGGCTTGAGCTCGGCTCTTCTTGTTCGGCGCATGCGTTTGGTCGATGGTGCCCAGTGCTCACCGTTCGTGGTGGTGCGCCTGCTCGGTTTTCGCTCGAGCCGGGCTGGTTTTGTGCGGCGTGCGTGTGGTCGGCGGTGCCCAGCGTTCACCTTTGTAGTGGTGTGCTCACTCAGCGTTTGGTTTGGAGCTCGGCTCGGTTTCGTTCGGCGCATGCGGTTGGTTGACGGTTCCCGGGGTTCACCGTTCGTAGTGGGTACACCTACCCATGTTTTCCTCGAACGGTGCTGGGCGCGTTGGGTGGGGTACCCGGCTTACCTCCCGCTGTCGAGAGCGCAAGCCGGACTTCCAGCCCGGTCGACCGGCTGTGGTTGCCTCTAGAGACGCGGTATCGAAATGAAAGCCCTTCCCGTGTCAACCCCGCGACCACCATTTCTCTCCCGTCGATAGGGAAATGGTGGTTGCGCTGGATCGACGGTAGTGTCAGCGGCCAGTCGAGATTCCCCACGGACGGCCAGTTCTGCGTCCCCGCAGGCGGCCAGTTGGCGCACCCGGGCGCATAGCCAGCAAACCGACCGGACGCGCGCTCATGCCGATGTGCGTTTGGGTTTGCGAGCCGCTACCAGACGAAGTTCTCCGTGCGTGATTGAGCAGGTTGTCGGGATCAGTACTCCCAGGGATCGAGCCCCGCCTCGTATGAGGCTGCCTCGTCCTTGTCGTGCAGGAAGCGCGGGTCCACCGCGTCCTGGAGCGAGTCGTCGCTGATCGGCCACCGCTGCCACTCGTTGCGCAGGAGCTCGAGTAGGAACTCGGCCATACCGCACGGGTACACCGACCACTCGAGGTCCCCGCGCGAGTACACCGCGACCGGCCATCGGTCCGGGTCCGGATCCGTCGTGATCCAGCACAGTGTGTCGGCTGCGGCTGTTCCGCCCCAGATGAGCAGGTCCTCCAACCGATACCGGCCCCGGTCGGCGAGAGCCCACTGGTTCACCTCATCGGCCGTGAGCGCTGCCTCCGAGAGCCTCGAGACCTTGAGCATCCGTGGCTCGGCCGCAGAGACAACAGGGATGAAGATGGCGACCATCTGCTCGATCATGCCGCTGCCGAAGGCTGCGACGAAGGCCCGATAGTCGGTCGGCAAAGAGGTTCCGTAGATCCGCTCCACCGCAATCCAGTCGATAGTGTCCCCACAGGTCGGCCCGATGCACGACAGCACCTCTCCGAGGCCCGCCATGGCGGCGGGCCGACCCTCACTCACGCTCCAGTTCCCATCGGTTCGTGGCCCTTTCCCCATGTTGTGGCTTTCTACATCTCGTTGGGCGCCATATCCGCCCGATTCTCGGCGAATGCTACGGCACCCCTATGTCATATTCTTCGACGCGAACACTACGGAACCGGCTTGTGCCTGAAGGCTTTTCAGTTCCACACGTGAGCCACTAGGGCTGGCCCACCGAGCGCGAGCACTTGGCCGCTACGGCTCCCGGAATCTCGAACGACAGAAGCGGGTCTTGCGCCACAGCCCGGCCGCTGCCCCTCACGTTTCGGCAGCCAACGCCACCCCGGTCGGCCCGAGTGAACGCACGATAATGCCGCGACCCGGGCGTTCTGAGCTGGCAAACGCACCCCGGCCGGACGCCCGCACATGCTGAATTGCGTGCGAATGTTCCGCAGTTGCGCGGCGGGCATGACCGCGACGGACGGCCCTCATCGCCTTGGCGGATGAGGGCCGTCCGTTCAGCGAGGTGGCTAGTTCACGCCGCGGCTCACGCAGGCGCCAGTACCGGGCTGTTGTGATAGGCGGCGATCAGCCATTGGCCGTCGCGCTTCTCGAAGACCCAGGTCGCGTTCACCTTGCGCTCCTCGGCGGGAACTTCGGTCTCGCCGGCGAACAGGATGGCGGATTCGCTGATGACGATCGCGGCATCCTTACCGACGAAACGGATGCTGAGCTGCTTGTTGTAGGTCGAGCTGCCCGCGAGCGGCCCCTCGAAGGCCAGTGCCATGTTCTGGCGGATCACCTCTCGGCTGTCTCGGAGCGAGCCGGTCATGATGGCGGTCGCGTCCGCGGTGTAGTTGGCGACCATGGCGTCGGCGTCGCCCGCCTCCCACGCCTTGTAGGAATCAGCCAGCACTGCCTGGATTGCGGCCTCGTCGGCGGCACGATTGTTCGACATCGGAGTCTCCCTTGTTGATCGGACCGCCGGGAGTGTTCCGGCGACCTCGGGAATACATACCGGCGGCGGCGTCCGAACTCATCGCGCCCGCTGAAAAAGTCTCGGGGGCTAAGCGTCGAGTCGGGCCGCCAGGCCGAAAGCCGCGAAAATCGCGGGATCCTGGAACACCGAGTTCCGGCTGATGCCCTCGGCGGTGACTGTGAAGATCTGGAGCGTGTGCAGTTCGTAGCGGCCATCGACGCGCTGATAGGCGGCGAATCCGGGTTGGCCGCCATTGGCGGCGACCCGCTCGAGAAGCCAGTCCTTCCCGGCCATCTCGAAGACCCATTCCATGAACAGGCCGTAGTTGCTGCGGCCGGAAAACCAGTTGAACATCGGCGGCATCTCCATGATGACGTCCTCGGTGAGCAGACGCTTGAGGCCCTCGATGTCGGCTTGCACGAACGCCGCCATATAGCGCTCGACCCAGGCGCGCTGCTCAGCCGTGGACGGTTCGCTGACTCGTTCCAGCCCGACCCCGATCTCCTTCAGGCGGGTGCGCGCCCGCTGCAGGGAGCTGTTCACCGATACGACGGTGGTATCGAGGATTTCCGCCGTCTCGGCCGCGGAGAAGCTGAGCACCTCACGCAGGATCAGCGCACCGCGCTGCCGCGCCGACAGGTGCTGCAGGGCGGAGGCGAATGCCAAGCGCAGGCTGCTGTGGTCGATCACGGTCCCGACCGGATCGCCGGTGTCCAGCAACGAATCCGGTAAGGGCTGCAGCCAGGCTGCGTGCTCTCCACGGACGAGCGGCCCGAGCGGAGCCGCCGCGGCGACCAGTCCCGAAGGCAGCGGTCGGCCGCCGCGACCCTGCAGCGCGGTCAGACAGGCGTTGGTCGCGATCCGGTAGAGCCAGGTGCGCAGTGAGCTGCGCGTAGCGTCGTACTGATCCCGCGCGCGCCACGCCCTCAGATACGTGTCCTGGACCAGGTCCTCTGCGTCGTGCGCCGAGCCCAGCATCCGGTAGCAGTACGCCAGCAGCTCCGTCCGGAACGGTTCGATCCGACGATCGAAGCCCTCTTCCCTCGTCATCACGCCTCATCTCCACTGCCGCCGCAGCACCATACCGGCGACTGCAGTGATCATCCGCTATGGACGGATCGACCCACCGCGCAGGTCGTTCAACGGCCAGGCCACTGCTAACCCTCCGAGAACGTCCGCTTTTGCCGCAGATCACGCATCTACCAGTGACCCGGAAAGTGACGCACCTCCCCCGACCCGACCCACAGAACGCAACCACAACCGGTCGACCCCGCCGCAACCGCAACAACATGCACCCAACAGCGGGAGGTAGGCCGGGTACGGCTCTCAACGCGCCCATCACCGTTCGAGGCAAACCTGGGATCACTGCACGTGAATAGCCTGGCGCACAACCGGAACCACGTCCCCCAACGCACCCACAGGGGCCCGACCAGACGAAATCCACACCCACGCACCCCAGAAGAACCCCAGAAGCCGAGCGTGATTGAGCACGTTCACCCCGGAATCCCTGTCCTACAACGGCCAACCGGACGAAACCGCCTCCACCGAGGACCCCTGCAACGGCAAACGCCCGCCCCGATCACACAGACCGGGACGGGCGCAAACCAGAAAACCTACGAAACCACCGGCAGGTAAACTTGCTTCCCCGAATCCGCGAACTCGGCGGACTTCTCCGCCATGCCTGCTTCGATGGCCTCCACGTCGGTGAGGTTGTTCTTCTCCGCGTACTCGCGCACGTCGGCGGAGATGCGCATGGAGCAGAACTTCGGGCCGCACATGGAGCAGAAGTGGGCGGTCTTGGCGGGTTCCGCGGGCAGGGTCTCGTCGTGGTACTCCCGCGCGGTGTCGGGGTCGAGCGAGAGGGCGAACTGGTCGCGCCAGCGGAATTCGAAACGGGCCTTGGACAATTCGTCGTCGCGCCGCTGAGCGTGCGGATGGCCCTTGGCGAGGTCGGCGGCGTGCGCGGCGATCTTGTAGCTGATCACGCCGACCTTGACGTCGTCGCGGTTGGGCAGGCCGAGGTGCTCCTTCGGGGTGACGTAGCAGAGCATGGCCGTGCCCGCCTGGGCGATGATCGCGGCGCCGATGGCCGAGGTGATGTGGTCGTAGGCGGGCGCGATGTCGGTGGCGAGCGGGCCGAGGGTGTAGAACGGCGCCTCCTCGCACAGCTCCTCCTCGAGCCGCACGTTCTCCACGATCTTGTGCATCGGCACATGCCCGGGGCCTTCGATCATCACCTGCACGCCATGGGATTTCGCGATCTTCGTCAACTCGCCGAGGGTGCGCAGCTCGGCGAACTGGGCCGCGTCGTTGGCGTCCGCGATGGAGCCGGGACGCAGGCCGTCGCCGAGGGAGAAGGTCACGTCGTACTTCGCCAGGATCTCGCAGAGTTCCTCGAAGTGCGTGTACAGGAACGACTCCCGGTGGTGGGCGAGACACCACGCGGCCATGATGGAGCCGCCGCGCGAGACGATGCCGGTGACCCGCTTGGCGGTCAACGGGATGTAGCGCAGCAGCACGCCGGCGTGCACGGTCATGTAGTCCACGCCCTGCTCGGCCTGCTCGATGACGGTGTCGCGGTAGATCTCCCAGGTGAGCTGGGTCGGATCGCCGTTCACCTTCTCCAGCGCCTGGTAGATCGGCACGGTGCCGACCGGGACGGGGGAGTTGCGCAGGATCCACTCGCGGGTCTCGTGGATGTTCTTGCCGGTGGACAGGTCCATGATGGTGTCCGCGCCCCACCGGGTGGCCCACACCATCTTCTCCACCTCCTCGGCGATGGAGGAGGACACCGCGGAGTTGCCGATGTTGGCGTTGATCTTCACCAGGAACTTCTTGCCGATGATCGTCGGCTCCAGCTCCGGGTGCTTGTGGTTGGCCGGGATGACCGCGCGCCCGGCCGCGACCTCGTCGCGCACCAGCTCGGGCTCGACGCCCTCGCGGGCGGCGATGAACCGCATCTCCGGGGTGATGATCCCCTGCCGCGCCCAGGCCAGCTGGGTGGGCGGGCCGTCCACCTGCGGCTTGGCCCAGGTGTCGCGCAGCTTGGGCAGACCGGCTTCCAGGTCGATGGTCGCGTTGTCGTCGGTGTACGGGCCCGAGGTGTCGTAGACGTCGAAGTGCTCGCCGGTCGTCAGATTGACCCGCCGCACCGGAATGCGCAGGTCGTCGACTTCCTGGTAGTGCTTGACGCTGCCCTCGATGGGACCGGTGGTCACGGTGTCGACGGGCGCGGCGGCTCCGTTGGCGGTGGCCATGCTTCTCCTCCCTACGCCGGCATTACCCGGTCAGGTTCATACGGTCGACGGCCCTCGCCGCCCTTTTCGGGCTAGCCGTCCTCTCAGCCCGCTGGTGCGAGCCCCCGTTGGCGATGTGAAATTTCCCGCCCGACCATACCCGCCCGCCGAGCGGACACGCCCGGCGATGACCTGAACCCGCGCGCGGTCGCGCAGGCCAGCGACTCACGGCGCGGGATTCGGCGAAGTGAAATGCGGCGGTCAGGCCCCCTCGTAGGCGTCCCGCATGGCCTGGACGTCGATCTTCTTCATGCCGAGCATGGCCTTGGTCGCGCGCGCGACCGCCGCGGGATCGCCCTTCATCAGCTCGTTGGCCTGTACCGGCCAGATCTGCCATGGGATGCCGTACTTGTCGTTGAGCCAGCCGCACTCGATCTCCTGGCCGCCGTCGGCGAGCAGCGCGAGCCACAGGCGGTCGACCTCCACCTGGCTTTCGCAGTTGACCAGCAGCGACATGGCGTGCGTGTAGTGGTACTCGCCGCCGCCGTTGATGGCGGTGAACTTCTGACCGTTCAGTTCGAAGTCGACGACCATGGCGAGCCCGGCCTCGCGCGGTCCCGCCTCGCCGTAGTACTGGATGTCGGTGATCTTGGAGTCCGGGAAGAGCGAACAGTAGAACTCCGCCGCCTCCTCGGCCTGGGTGTCGTACCAGAGATTCGTGACGATCTTCTGCATGGCCATCTCCTGACGTGGGTCGGTCCTCGCCTGTGCAGACTTCCCAGCTCGGCCGAATTCATCGCACCATCCGGAGGGAAAATGTGCGGCCGCGGTCAGCGTTCGCTGGGGCCGATCGGGAACCCGAGTGCGCCGAGGCCTGCGTTCAGATTGATCTCGAGCTGAGTCAGCAGCGCGTCGACGTCGGCGAGCATGGACACCACGTTCTCGGTCCGGCAGCCGACCTGTTCCGGCGCGTTCGGCGCCAGCCTGCCCTTCAGCCAATCGAAGGTGTCGGCCATGCCGAGCGAGGGCAACGTCAGGTGCTCGCTGAGGTGGTCGCGCTTGTACACGACGGAGGCGCCCGCCGCGCAATACTGCTGGGCCAGGCGGTCGTTGGTCCACACCGGCACCGCTTCGTCGAAGACGCCTTGGTACAGGTGGATCGGTGTGGTCGGGGCGTTGCCGCCGAGCACGGTCGCGTCGAACACCTCGCGGATCTCCGGCAGCGCCAGGTACTCGGCGATCGGAATCGTCAGCAGCCGTTGGTAATCCACGAACATTTGGCTGAGCGCGTTGCGCGGGAGGCACTGCGCGTTGGTTCGGTCCAGCAGCGCACGTCCCTCGGGCGTGAGGTGCCGGTAGGTCACCTCGTGGAAGCGCGGATAGGCGTTGGACAGCGACGCGATCCCGATGCCGATCAAGCTCGCGAACATGGATCCGTTGACGTGCAGCAACGATTCGACATCCGAGGCAGGCGCCCCCAGCGCGGCGCCGCGAAGGTTCAGTTCCGGCGCGTAGCTCGGCTGCATTTCGGCGGCCCACCCGGAGGCCATCCCGCCACCGGAATAACCCCACAGGGCCACCGGCGTATTCGCACCGTCCAAGCCCAGCGGCTCGAATCGTTGTGCGGCCCTGATTCCGTCGAGGGTCATGTACCCGGGTTCCTTGGCGACGGCGAGATGGCCTTCCGGGCCTTCGTAGTCCGGGATCGACACGGCCCAGCCCTGGCTGATCAGCGCGGCCAGCGCGATCAGCTCGCTGTTGGAGTGGATGCCCTCGACGCCGGGCAGTCCCGCACCCTGCCGCAGCACGTACGACGGTGCGCAGGACGGGCTTGCGCTGTCGTAGTAGAACTGCAGCGACACCAGCGGGCGGGAGCGGTTCGGGTCTGCGCCCGCGGGCAGCACCACGGTGGTGACCGCGACCGCCGGTTCGTCGAACAGGTCGGTCGTGCGATACAGCAACTGCCAGGACCGCACGTTCAGCGGCAGCAGCGTGAGCACGGCGAGCCGCACCTCGCGCGAGCGGAGGATTGTCCCCGGCTCGGCGTCGGCGAAGTCCCGTGGTGGCTCGTAGAACGAATCATGTTGCGGCAGAGGCATCGCCGCCGCTGGAACGGGTGATGCTCCGCCCGCGAGCGCGACGGCCAACGCGACGATCGCCGCGGCGACGACAACGCGCGCGAACGCGGAGCTTCTTCCGGCCGAATCGCCTTCGATCACTGACACGTCGGTCCCTCCTCGTCGGTTCAGCGATTACAGCATGAGTTCCAGTTGCCAACAAGACTTCTTTCTGAAAGGACTGCCGCTATGGTCGTGACATGACCCGCAGCAAATCCGCCGCGCGGCCCGACCCGGCTCCACCCCGACGGCGGATCCGCGGCCTCGATGCCGAGCAGCGCAGCGCGCAGCGACGCAGTCAACTGCTGGAGGCCGCCACCGAACTGTTTGCCGAACAGAGCTTTTCGGGCACGTCGATCGAACAGATCTGCCAGCGCGCCTACGTCGGCACGAAGGGGTTCTACGACCACTTCGACAGCAAGGAAGCCTGCTACGTCGCGTTGCTCGAGCAGATCACGGCGCAGGTCCAGCAACGCGTGGCCGAGGTCGCGGCGGAGGTGGCGGGACGCGACTGGTCACAGCGCGCTGCGGCGGTCATCGGCGCGTTCGTGCACGCGATCGCCGACGATCCGCGCCTGGCGAAGGTGACTTTCGGTGAGGCGGGCGGTATTTCGCCGACGGTGGAGAAACAGCGCCGACACAACCGGCGCTGGGCGGCGGCGTTCCTGGACGGCGAATGGTCGGCGGGCCCCGCGCCGGACGAGCGTGCGCAGCGCAGGCGGCTGGCCTTGGCGCTGGCCACCATCGGCGGCATGTTCGAGCTGGTCGCCGATTCGTTGCATCATCACGACGACGGGGGCGCGCGCGACGACGCGCAGACGTTGATCGATGACCTGACCGAATTCGTCGGCGTGGTCTACGTCGGGCGAGGCATGCAGCCGTAAGCCCTGCGGCGCACCGCTATTCACGCACCGCAACTTGTTCACGGCGTTGAAGTACTGATCGCGCACTATAGCCACAACCTGTGCGGCTGCGGTTCAGTGCTATTCGCGCACTACAGCCGGAACCTGTTCGGCAGCTTCAGCGCCGGCTCCGGAAGTGACGTCGCCGCCTCGCGGCGCCGGAACCTCCGATTCCTCGGACAAGCCGAAGCGCCGGTGCAGCGCCGCAAGGGGTTTGGGCGCCCACCAGTTGGCGGTCCCCATCACCCGCATCAGCGCGGGTGCGAGCAGCGCGCGAATCACCGTGGCATCGCTGAGCACCGCCAGCGCACACCCGATGCCGAACAGCTTCATGGCCGCGACACCGGAACTGGCGAGTGCGAGAAAGACGATGCTCATCAACAGCGCGGCGGCCGTGAAGATCCGGCCGGTCCTGGCCACGCCCATGGCGACGGCGTGGGTGTTGCCCGCCGCGGTCTTCTCGCCGGCCAGCCACTCCTCCCTGATCCGGGAGAGCAGGAACACCTCGTAGTCCATCGACGCGCCGAACGCGAGGCTGAACATCAGGATCGGCATCGCGAGGTCGAGCTTGCCGGTCGGGGTGAAGCCGAGCGGTCCGGACAGATGCCCGTCCTGGAATATCCACACCATGGCGCCGAAGGTGGCGGCCAGCGAAAGAATATTGAGCAGCAGGGCTTTCACCGGAAGCAGCAGGCTGCCGGTGAAGAGGAACAGCAGGATCAAGGTGGTGACGGCGATGAGCGCGGCGGCGAGCGGGAGCCGGTCCGCGATCGCGGAGACCGAATCCTGATTCAGTGCGGCGGCGCCGCCGAAGAGCACGTCGCCCGGCGCGGGGATCGCCCGGAACTCGGCGAGCTGATCCTTGCCCTCCGTCGAGTACGGATCGAGGCGGGTCCCGATGGACAGGAAAGCGCCCTCCGCGCTGGACATTCCGGGCGGCGCCGCGGCGGCGCGCAATCCGTTGACGTAGACGCCTTCGCTCGACAGCACCGCGGGCACGTCGGCCACCTTGGACAGCGCCGCGGCGTACGCCCCGATCTCGGCTTGGCCGCCGTCGAAACCGGGCAGCACCGCGTAGGTGCTCGCGCCGAGATCGGCGGAGAAGTCGCTGCGCAGCGCATCGCCGACCTGGCGGCTCGGCGCGGACTGTGTCAACGCACGATCATCCGGGTACCCGAAATGTGCGGACAGGAAAGGGGATCCGAGCAGCAACAGTGCGAGGGTCGTGATCACCGCGACCGGCACAGCGCGCTTCATCACCCCGACGACCCACCGGTACCACAGGCTGCGCTCAGGAGTCTGCTCCGCGGGCGCGGGCCGACCGAGCATGCGGCGCAACGGGACTCGCAGGTCCAGTGCGTTCACTCGCTCGCCGACCAGCACCAGAATCGCAGGCAGGACGACGACAGCGGCTCCCGCAGCCGCCGCGACCACCGCCATGCCCGCATAGGCGAACGATTTGAAGAAGTACTGCGGGAACACCGCGAGCGCCGCCAGCGAAAGCGCGACCACCAAGGCCGAATACACCACGGTTCGGCCCGCTGTCTGGATCGAGCGCACCACGGCCGCACCGGAATCCAGGCCGCGGGCCAGCTCCTCCCGGTATCGGCTGACGATGAACAGGCTGTAGTCGATGGCCAGCGCGAGACCGAGCGCGGTGGTCATGTTCAGCGCGTACATCGAGACGTCGGTGACCGCCGTCAGCGCCCGCAGAATGCCCAGCGCGGCGGCGATGGCGAACAGGCCGATCGCGATCGGCAGCGCGGCGGCGACCACACTGCCGAACACCAGGATCAGCAAGAGCCCGGTCAGCGGCACCGCGATGGCCTCCGCAACGATCAGGTCCTCGCTGATCTGGGAGTTCATGTCGGCGAAGACAGCGGCCAGCCCGCCCGCGCGGACGGTGACGCCATCGCCGCTGGTCTGCACCGTCTCGCTGATCTTCGCCGCGCGCTCGCTGAGTTCACCGTCGTCGCCCTCGATACTGGCCACGACGATCCCACTGCGACCGTCGCTGCCGCGCAGCGCTTGCGCCAAATCGGGCCGCGCCGACCAGTACGACTGGATGCCGTTGACCTCGGGATAAGTGCGTAGCTGGTCGGTCGCCCGCTGCGCGGCCGCCTTCGCCGCCGCACTGTCGACCCCGTCCTCGGCGGTGATGAGCAGGATGTAGTTCGGGTCGCCGCCGGTGAAATGGTCGGCGATGAAGTCGGCGGCCCTGACCGACTCCAGATCTCGAGTGACGAACCCGCCGGACTTCATGTGCGACTGCGCGGTCGCCCCGAACAGGCCGCACAACAGCATGAGCAGCAGGGCGAGGCCGAGAACGACGCGTGGGCGCGCGACAGCGAACCGAGCGAGGGTGGTCAACATTGCCGCGGGCTCCCGTCCGATGGGTGATTCACCGAACGGTAAACCGGGTGGTCGACCCAACTGAATCGGCGGGAGTGGTGATGCTGGCCACGTCCATAGGTGAAAGTGTGGGGCGTCACGTTCTGTGGATTGGGCCATGTCCCGTCGCTGGACGGGTGCTGTGTGGGCAGGGTTCGCTCGGGCGGGTGCCTCGGGAGATGCGGGGCCGTAGGTTCGGCCTGCCCTTCACTGCGGGGTTCTTCTGGGTTGCGTGGGTGTGGGTTTCGTCTGGTCGGGTGCGATGGGTGCGTTAGGGGACGTTGGTTCCGGTTGTGCGCCAGGCTATTCACGTGCAGTGGTTCTAGGTTTGCCTCGTACGGTGCTGGGCGCGTTGGGTGGAGTACCCGGTCTACCTCCCGCCATTGGGTGCGCGTTGTTGCGGTCCTGGAGGGGTCGACCGGCTGTGGTTGCGTTTTTGGTAGGTGGCGTCGGGTGGTTTCGTTCGGTCGGGCGTCGTGGGTGCGTTGGGGGACGTGGTTCCGGTTGTGCGCCAGGCTATTCACGTGTGGTGGTCCCAGGTTTGCCTCGAACGGTGCTGGGCGCGTTGAGAGCCGTACCCGGCTTACCTCCCGCTGTTGGGTGCATGTTGTTGCGGTTGCGGCGGGGTCGACCGGTTGTGGTTGCGTTCTGTGGGACGGGCCGGGGGAGGTACGTCACTTTCCGGGTCACACACTTTCCATACGCCTCGCATAGCCGGTGCCTATGCGAGGCGTGCACACGGTGTGTGGGACCGCCCACCGGTGGGGTTGTCGGGGGGTTGTGGTGCTGATGTGGCGGGGGGTTCGCCCCTGCCCGGTGTGGCGGGTGTGGGAGCGGATCGATGGGAGTCGAGTGGTGGCCGGGAATCGACGGTAGTCAAATGGTGGCTGTTGGAGGTCGATCAGCCACCATTTGACTACCGTCGATCCAGCGCAACCACCATTTCTCTATCGACGGGAGAGAAATGGTGGTTGCGGAGTTGACACGGAAAGGGCTTTCATTTCGATACCGGGCTCTAGAGGCAACCACAGCCGGTTGACCGGGCTGGAAGTCCGGCTTGCGCTCTCGATAGCGGGAGGTAAGCCGGGTACCGCTGGCGAGGCGCCCAGCACCGTTGGAGGAAAACATGGGGTAGGTGTGCCCACTGCAAGCGGTGAAGCCCGGGAACCGGCAACCAAACGCACGTGCCGCACAAAACCAGCCCGGCTCGAGCGAAAACCTGGGCAGGCGCACCCACTGCAAGCGGTGAACCCCGGGAACCGGCAACCAAACGCACGTGCCGCACAAAACCAGCCCGGCTCGAGCGGAAACCTGAGCAGGCGCACCACGCGAACGGTGAGCGCTGGGCGCCGTCGACCAACCGCATGCGCCGAACGAAACCGAGCCGAGCTCCAAACCAAACGCTGGGCGAGCACACCACTACGAACGGTGAGCGCTGGGCGCCGTTGACCAACCGCACGCGCCACACAACACCGAGCCGAGCTCCAAACCAAATGCTGCGCAGGCACACCCACTGCGACACCGTGAGCACTGGAAACCGCCGACCACATGCACGCGCCGTGCCAAGCCCGAAGCCAGGCCCGCAGGCGCAGCCGGCCCGGGCGACCCCCCTCAGAACCGATCGCGGGCAGGCAGAATTCGCCCGCGCACTTCACCGAGTCCAAGGCGGGCAGCGCCCGGACCAGGAGCGGACGCGGTGATAACCACCTCGTCACCGTCCTCCAGGAACGTCCGCAGGTCTTCTCCGACGCGTACGGGTTCCTTTCCGCCCCAGGACAATTCGATGAACGATCCACGCTGTCCAGGCTCCGGACCGGAGATGGTTCCCGAGGCGAACAGGTCGCCGGTGCGGGTCGCGGCACCGTTGGCGGTCAAATGCGCAAGCATCTGCGCGGGCGACCAGTACATGCGTCCGTAGGGCGGATGGGTGACGATGTGGCTGTTCCAGCGCACGGTCAGGTCGATGTTCAGCCCCCACGGCTGATCGGCGGCGAGGTAGGGCAGTGGCGGCGGGGACTGTTCCGGCAGTGCTATCCGCGCCGCGTCGAGGGCGGCCAGCGGCGTTACCCAAGCCGATAGCGAGGTCGCGAACGACTTGCCGAGGAACGGTCCGAGCGGCTGGTACTCCCAGGCTTGGATGTCGCGGGCCGACCAGTCGTTGACCAGTGCCACGCCGAACAGGTGGTTGTCGACCTCGGTGATATCGATCGGCCTGCCCAGTTCGGAACCGACGCCGACGACGAAGCCGAGTTCGGCCTCGATGTCGAGCCGCCGGGAAGGTCCGAAATCCGGTGCGCCCGAGTCGGTTCTGCGCTGGCCGTTCGGCCGAACGACATCGGTGCCGGAGACAACGACGGTGCCTGCCCTGCCGTGGTAGCCGACCGGCAGATGCCGCCAATTCGGCAGCAGCGGTTCGGCATCCGGGCGGAAGAGGCGTCCGAGGTTGGTGGCGTGGTCGATGCTCGCGTAGAAGTCCACGTAGTCGCCGACGCTTATCGGCAGCGCCAGCGACACGTCGGTGAGGGAATACACCGCCTCGCCGGGTATCTCGGATTCGACCAGTTCACGCACCCGCTCGCGCACCTCGCGCCAGCGCGCCGGACCCTGCGCCAGAAAGGGATTCAGGTCCGTTGCGGCGAAGGTCGAATCCTCCAGCGCCAGAGCGAGATCGATGACCCGATCACCGATTCGCACGCCGACCCGATGTTCGCCGCCAGCGGGCGCGAACACCCCGTAGGGCAGGTTTTCCAGACCGAACAGCGAATCGTCCGGCACGTCGAGGCGGGTTTTCACTGCGGACCCCGCCCGGACCACGTCCACGCGTAGGTGGGGTCCTCGCAGGCCAGCGCGCCCTCGCCGAGCTCGAGCGGGCGGAAGGTGTCCACCATGACGGCCAGTTCGTCGAAGAACTCGATGCCGATGCTGCGCTCGTAGGCGCCGGGCTGCGGTCCGTGCGCGTAGCCGCCGGGATGCACCGACACCGAACCCTGCGTGATCCCGGAACCCTTGCGCGCCTCGTAGTTTCCGCCGCAGTAGAACATGATTTCGTCGGAGTCGACATTGGAGTGGTAGTACGGCACGGGAATCGACAGCGGGTGGTAGTCGACCTTGCGCGGCACGAAATTGCACACCACGAAGTTGATCCCCTCGAACGCTTGGTGCACCGGCGGCGGTTGGTGCACCCGTCCGGTGATCGGCTCGAAGTCGGCGATGTTGAATGTGAGCGGGTACAGGCACCCGTCCCAGCCCACCACGTCGAACGGGTGTGTCGCGTAGACCATGCGGGTGCCGACCACCCGGCCGCTCGCCCGATGCTTCACCAGGACCTCGACGTCGGTGCCGGATTCGAGCAGCGGAGTGTCCGGGCCGTGCAGGTCGCGCTCGCAGTACGGTGAATTCTCCAGCAGCTGACCGAATTTCGACAGGTAGCGCTTGGGTGGCGTGATGTGGCTCGCGGCCTCGATCGCATACCCACGCAGTGGCTCCGTTCCGGCGGGCAGCCAGCGGTGGGTGGTGGCGCGCGGGATGAGAACCTGGTCGCCCTGGCGGACCGGCAGCGTGCCGAAGACAGTCTCCAGGGTAGCCTCGCCCGCTTCCACGTACACCAATTCGTCGCCGATCGCGTTGCGGTACAAGGGCGATGCGCCCTTGGCCGCGACGTAGGAGATCCGCACGTCGGCGTTGCCGAGCAGCAGGCGTCTGCCGGTCACCGGGTCGGTCTCGGCCGCGACGTCGCCGGGGAACAGATCGTGCAGGCGCAGATGCCGGTGGCGCAGCGGATGGTTGGGCGTCGTCGTCTGGTCCGGCAGCTCCCAGACCGTGGCGTCGACGATGGCGGGCGGCAGTCCGCGGTGGTAGAGCAACGCGGAATCGCCGGAGAAGCCCTCCTCGCCCATCAGCTCCTCGTAGTAGAGCTTGCCGTGCTCGTCGCGGTGCTGGGTGTGCCGCTTCGGCGGCACCGCGCCGACCTGCCGATAGAACGCCATGCTCGCACCTCCCGCCAGATCGCTGGTCGGATCAGTCGATCTCCATCGTAGTGAGCCGACGCCCGCGCCGATCGGGAAACGCGCCCGCCCGTGCCACAAATCCGTCGATGTATCGCGCTGATTGATGGCATTTCGACGACACCAGGACGGAACAGTCGGAGAAATATCGGACGAGCGAGCCGCGTCCGAAATCGCGCTACGCCTGGCGCAACGCGCGATAGACCGCGGCGCCGACGAACGCACCGAGCGTCTGCGGCGTCCAGTCGCCCTCGTCGGCCAGGAGTGAGCGCACCGCGCCCTCGCCCGCCGAGACCCACTGTTCCACCAGGATCGGCAGCTTCCGTTCGGCGTCCTCGGTGCCCCACGCGCGCAGTGTGGGACGCAGCAGCTGGGTGCACCGCTCGACCGCGAGCTTGCGGCCACGGCCGAACGAATCCGCAACGGCGGGATCGGGATTGCCGTAGAGCAGCCGCCACGAATCCGGCCGGGCCGCGGCGATCTCGAGCAGCGTCTGGAAGCCCTCGACGAAGACGGTCTCGCCCGCGTCGACCGCGCGGCGCGGGGTGGCCTCGAGCAGGCCTTCGAGGAGGCGGCCCTCCTCGCGGCGGATCAGTTCCTGGATGAGTGCGACGCGATCGGCGAAGCAGGCGTAGACCACCGGCCTGGTGACGTTCATCCGCTCGGCGACGGCGGCGATGGTGACCGACGCGACGCCGTGCTCGACGGCGATGGCCAGCGCCGTGTCGAGCACCTGCGGGCGGCGGCGTTCCGGTCCGAGGTGCCGCGCGCGCTGACGCGTTCGCACGGCTTGCTCGGTACCCATGGGCACCAACATAGCGTGAGCAGGTGTACCTGCTCTGGCGTGGTTCTCTGGCTGAGTACCTGCAACGGGAACGCAGGGGCCGCTCGTGCGCCGACTCCGCACAAGAGTACCTGCCAGGGGCAGGTGACGGGGCAGGCCCTCGCCAGTTTCCTACATTTGTGAATAATAATGCTACGGTCGCGAATGAAGTGGCCCGGTCGGATGCCGGGCGCCGCCGAGACGGCCGAGGAGTCACCGATGACCGGCACCCTGTTCAACCCGAAGACCTGCGAGTTCGCCGAGTTCGACGCCGAGACCCGGCGACTGCTGCGCGCCACGGTCGACTGGTTCGAAAGGCGCGGCAAGGCGGCGCTGAAGCGGGACGACCGCGAGCGCGTCTGGTATTCCGACTTCCTCGACTTCGTCAAGCGTGAGCGGGTCTTCGCGACCTTCCTCACCCCGGCGGCCGAGGCCAACGGCGATCCGAACAAGCGCTGGGACACCGGCCGGATCGCGATGATGAGCAAGATCCTCGGCTTTTACGGCATGTCCTACTGGTACGTCTGGCAGGTCACCATCCTCGGGCTCGGCCCGATCTGGCAGAGCGACAACAAGGCCGCCAAGCAGCGCGCCGCTGCGCTGCTCGACTCCGGCGAGATCTTCGCGTTCGGCCTGTCGGAGAAGGAGCACGGCGCCGACGTGTACTCCACCGACATGGTGCTGAAGCCGAAGCGCGGCGGCGGCTTCACCGCGACCGGCGGCAAGCACTACATCGGCAACGGCAACCTGGCGGGCATGGTCTCGGTGTTCGGCCGGCGCGCCGACAAGCCGATCATCGACAGCGCACAGGCGCTGAATGTCAAACCGGCGCAGGAGGATTACGAGGGGTATCTGTTCTTCGTCGCAGACAGCAAGCACAAGAACTACAAGCTGCGCCGCAATGTGGTGGACAGTCAGATGTACGTGGCCGCTTTCGATCTGGAGAACTATCCGGTGGCCGAGGAGGACGTGCTGCATCGCGGCGAGGCCGCATTCCACGCCGCGATGAACACCGTCAACGTCGGCAAGTTCAACCTCGGCTTCGGCGCGGTCGGCGCCTGCGAACACGCCTTCTACGAGTCGATCACGCACGCGGAGAACCGAATCCTGTTCGGGCACCGGGTGACCGAGTTCCCGCAGGTGCGCTCGCTGCTGACCGACTCATACGCGCGGCTGATCGGCATGAAGCTCTACAGCGAGCGCGCCATCGACTACCTGCGCTCCGCGTACCCCGAAGACCGGCGTTACCTGCTGTTCAACGCGATCGAGAAGATGACCGTGACGCGCCAGGGTCAGCGCGTCATCGAGGATCTCGCCGACGTGATCGCCGCCCGCGGCTTCGAGAACGACATGTACTTTCCGATGGCCATGCTCGGCCTGTTCGGATTGCCGCGCCTGGAGGGCACGGTACACGTGAACATGGCGCTGTCGCTGAAGTTCTTGGCCAACTACATGTTCCATCCGTCCGATGCCGGGCTGGCCGCGTTGCGCGTGCTGCCCGGGGCCGCGGTAGCACCCAAAGTCGCTGTGCGGGTGGTGTCCTCGGCGCTGAGCTGGTCCAGTCGCAGACTCGCACCGCGGGCGGGCGCGGCGGTGCCCAAGCTGCGCGCGGAACTGGCGGCCGCGGAGTATCCCGAGGTGCCGACCCGCCGCGACGCCACGGACGACGAATTCCTGTTCCGGCAGGGGCCGAGCGCGGGTCTGGGCCGCATCCGCTTCGCCGACTGGCGTCCGGTCTTCGAGAAGTTCGCCCACGTGCCCAACGTCGCGGTGTTCCTGGAGCAGGCGCTCGCCTTCCAGACGCTGCTGACGGTGGCCGAGCCCACCGCCGAACAGCAGCGCGACGTGGACTTCCTTTTTGCGATCGGTGAGCTGTTCACGGCGATCCCGTACGCGCAGCTGATCCTCGAACAGGCCGCGATCGATGGCGCCGACGCCGCCGTGCTCGATCAGCTCTTCGACGTCTTCGTGCGGGAGTTCGCCAAGAACGCGCTCGCCCTGCACAGCAAGCCGAACGCGACGAAAGCGCAGCAGGCACGGGCACTGGACTTGGTTCGCCGCCCGGCAACCGATGCCGCCCGCTTCGACAAGGTGCTCGCCGAGGCTCGCGCGCACGCGGGCACCTACGCCATGAACCCGTAGGCGCATGGCCCCGATCACCACCAGGAACGAATCTCCGGCAAAGCCGGAGCATCGCATGCAAGGGAGCAGACGATGACCGCTACCGCAACGCGGCCGCAATTCGACGCGCCCGCCCGGACTATCCGGGAGGTCGACTACGGATTCTTCGGCCCGGATTCGCCGACGTGGAAGGTTTGGACCGCGCCGACCGCGGTCATCGGCTTCCAGCGCTCGGTGGTTCTCGAGCATTTCGACCCGGCGTTGACCGCGGCGGTCGCCGACGTCGAGGGCATCTACAAGGATCCGACCGGCAGGCTCGACCACACCTTCGCCTACTTCCTCATCGCGGCCGTCGCCGACAGCCGGATGGCCATCGAGGCGTCCGAGCACCTGATGGCAGTGCACGCGCAGGCGATCGGCATCGAGCCGATCACCGGAAAGCGTTACAGCGCGAACAATCCCGCGTCGCAGCTGTGGATCCACGTGACCGGCTGGCATTCGGTGCTCGAGTGCTACGAGGTCTACGGACCCGGGCCGCTTTCGCCGGAGGAGGAGCGGCGCTACTGGGCCGAATGCGTGATCGCCGCGGAGTTGCAGACCTGCAAGGCCGCCGACGTGCCGTCCTCGCGCGCTGAGGTCCGCGAGTACTTCGCCGCCGTCCGGCCGACGCTGTGCAGCTCCGAACGCGCGCACCGCGGCATGCACTACCTGCTGCACACCCCGCGCGACCGCGGCTTCAAGCTATGGGCGGGCAGCCGGCTTGTCGCACCGGCCGCCATCGCCACGCTGCCCGCCTGGATGCGGTCGACCGGTGGTTTCGATCAACCCGCCCTGGTCGACGCGGCCTACCGGCTGCCGATGCGAGCCGCGATCGAGGTGCTCGGCAACGAGCGGGCGAAACTCGCCGTACTCGGCAGCTTCCTCGGCCCGATGACCGCGCGCCTCTACCGGGAACACCTCGCCGCCGGGGTGCCGCAGCACCCCGTCACGGTCACCCCCCGACAGGCCCGCGAACGCTACGGCCGCGCCACTCGCGGCAACGCGTCGGCGGGCTGACGCAGCACCCTCCCCGCCGCCGTCAGCGGCGCTCTAGGGGAATGTCGAATTCGGCGATGACCGGGGCGTGATCGCTGGCGCCCTTGCCTTTTCGCTCCTCGCGATCGACGCCCGCGTCCGTGGTGGCGGCGGCGAGGGCGGGGGAGGCGAGCACGAAATCGATGCGCATGCCTTCTTTACGCGGGAAGCGCAGCTGGGTGTAGTCCCAGTAGGTGTAGACGCCTGGTCCAGGTGCGAATGGCCGCATGACGTCGGCGAAACCGGTGTCCACGATGGCGGTGAACGCGTCGCGCTCGGGCTGGGAGGTGTGCGTCTTGCCCTCGAAGAACGCGGGCGACCACACGTCGTCGTCGGTCGGCGCGATGTTCCAGTCGCCGACGAGCGCGATCTTGGCCTGCGGGTCATCGGTCAGCCAGGCGGCCGCGTTGTCGCGCAGCGTCTCCAGCCATTCGAGCTTGTAGGTGTAGTGCGGGTCGGTGAGGGTGCGGCCGTTGGGCACGTACAGGCTCCATACCCGCACGCCGCCGCAGGTCGCGCCGAGCGCACGCGACTCGACGACCGGTGTGCTGATGAGGGATTCGCCCGCGTCCTTGTCGAAACCGGGTTGATGGGGGAAGCCGAGTTCCACGTCATCCAGGCCGACCCTCGACGCGATGGCCACACCGTTCCACTGGTTGATGCCCAGGTGGGCCACCTCGTAGCCGAGTTCCTCGAAGCGTTCGAACGGGAACTGGTCGTCGCGGCACTTGGTTTCCTGCATGGCGAGCACGTCGATGTCCTGGCGGTCCAGCCAGGCCGCCACCCGGTCGAGACGGGAGCGGATCGAATTGACGTTCCAAGTCGCCAGACGCACGAAATGCCTTCCTCTTGCCGTCGAGTCTTATTCTCCGCCGTGCGGAGCCGCGTAGCGATAGCCGTGATGGTCCAGGAAACCGAGGCCGCGGTAGAGCTCGAGCGCGCTCGCGTTATCGGCCGACACCTGGACGTAGGCGTGGGTGGCCCCGCGCTCGTGCCCCCAGCGGATCAGCTCGGCGCAGACCAGGGTGGCCAAGCCGTGCCTGCGGTGTTCGGCGGCCACCGCGACGCAGGTGAGCCCGATCCAGCGGCGACCGTCCGGCGCGGTGGTGCGCGCGCCGCGTCCGATGGCGATGGGGCTCGGCAGTCCGAGCGAGGCGAAACCGAGCTCGCCCTCGTGCACGGCGGTCAGCACCTCGGTCACCGGCTCCGGAACATGCTGCGCCGCAGGCTCTTCGCCGCGATAGCGGTGCAGCCTGAGCCACGCCTCGTCGGGGTGCTGCGCGATCCGCACCATCGGCGGGCCTTGCGGCAGTACGAAATTGGTGATGTCGATGCCGAGCACGAGGGTTTCGTTCCAGGTGCGCCAGCCGGGCGGCACCGGGGCGAGCCGATCGGGCAGCAGCAGCTGCAACGGCAGGCCGTGCGCGGTGTACCACTCGCCGATGCGATGCAGGGTGTCGGTGGAGAGTTCTGCGGGTTGTCCGGAATCCCCCAGCGGCACAGCCGCATTGGCGCGATTGGTGTAGCCGTGCCCGGCGCGCAGCAGCCAGCCGTCGAGCCATGCGCTCTCGACGCCAGGCCACGCGTCCGCCGCGGCCGCCTCGAGCGCTCTGATCTCTCTGGTCCGAATCGGCCTCGGCCCGATGGCTTTCAGTGCGACCACCCGGTCTGGCGACACCGAGACCACCCGGCCGTCGGCGCCGCGCACCGTCGGCGGATCCAGCGAAACGAGTTCGCCGATCACGTCGGTCAGCGGTTGGGGATACCCGGCGGGCAGTTCGTAGCGCATCACCACCCGGCGGCCGAGCGGGATCTGCGCGGGGGCGGGCTCAGTCGTCATGTCCGAAGGGATCGGGAACGGTACCCGGAATCCAGCTGAGACCCGGTGTGCCCCAGCCGTTTCGTTTGATCGACTTCTTCGCGGCGCGCGCGTTGCGGCCGATCAGCACGTCCACGTAGAGGAAGCCGTCGAGGTGGCCCACCTCGTGCTGGAGCATGCGGGCGAAGAAGCCGTTGCCCTCGATCGACACCGGCTCGCCGTGCTCGTCGGTGCCGGTGACCCGCGCCCAGTCGGCCCGGCCGGTGGGGAACTGCTCGCCGGGCACCGAGAGGCAGCCCTCTTCGTCGTGGTCGGGGTCCGGCATGGTCTCCGGAATCTCGGAGGTCTCCAGCACGGGGTTGATCACCGCGCCGCGGCGCCGGTAGGTCTCGCCGTCGGCACCGACGTCCGGGCAGTCGTAGACGAACAGGCGTAGCGACACCCCGACCTGGTTGGCGGCGAGCCCGACGCCGTTCGCGGCGTCCAGGGTCTCGTACATGTCCGAGATCAGCGGGGCAAGGTCCTCCGGTGATTTGGTGACCGGCTCGGTCGGGTTGTGCAGCACGGGGTCACCGACGATCACGATGGGGAGGATTGCCATGGGAACGAAGCCTACCTACACCGCCGGACGCGGTCCGTCGACAGTCCTGCGCATGGCCGGGGCGCATGCGGAGGTACGCCTACCTGCGCTGCCGGACGCAGTCCGTCGACAGCCCTGCGCATGGCCGGAGCGAAGGTTACGCCCGACAGGCGCTGCTGGACGAGGTCCGTCCTCGGACTGCGCATGGCCGGAGCGCATGCGGAGGTACGCCTACCTGGGCGTTGTCAACACGCCGGGACGAAGGGGAGCATCCCCGTTGGCGCGTGGTTGAATGATCCGCGACGTACAAGCACCATTTTTCGTCTGGTGGTAACTCGGCGAGGGAGCGAGATGGACGGCGCAGCGGCTCGGAATCTTTCCGCGATCCAGGACAGCTCTTCCGCGAGTGAGGAGACGACGGCGGGCGCTTCGGCCAAGGCCGAGGACGACGGCAGCGGCCTCAGCCGCCGCGAACACGAGATCCTGGCCTTCGAGCGGCAGTGGTGGAAGTACGCGGGCGCCAAGGAAGAGGCCATCCGCGAACTGTTCGGTATGTCACCGACCCGGTACTACCAGGTGCTCAACGCCGTCGTGGACCGGCAGGAAGCGCTGGCCGTCGATCCGATGCTGGTGAAGCGGCTGCGCAGGCTTCGCGCGAGCAGGCAGAAGGCCAGAGCCGCACGGCGTCTCGGTTTCCAGGTATGACACGTCTTCGGGTCGTGATGCAGGCAGTGGGACCCGATATGCGACTAGGGTCGACAGCGTGAGTCAAACCAATCCCACCTCCGGCGGGCCACCGTTGCGCGCGCTGGCGATGGTGTTGATCGCGCTGGCCATCGTCTTCGCGGGTCTCGGCGCGATGTCGCTGTCGAGTTCCGATTCCGACGGCACGAACGCCGAGGAGTCGTCCTCGGCCACCGCGGCCCAGCAGGTCACCTCGGCCGCGCCCGCGCCGACGGCCGCGCCGACCACGGTGGCGTCGACCACGGTGGCGCCGACGACCGACGCGCCCACCACGTCGGCCGCCCCGACGACGACCGCTGGCGCGCCCGCGGCGACGGCCGATCGGGCCGTGCCGGTGCGCGTACTGAACAACAGTCTGGTCCCCGGTCTGGCCGCCCGTACCGCCGAGGAGTTGTCGGCGAGCGGCTGGACCAATGTCTCGCCGGGCAACTACGCGGGCGGCAATATCGCGAAAACGACTGTGTACTACGGGAATACGGCTGGCGAACGGGAGGCTGCGATGGTGATCGCCACGCAGCTCGGCGCGACCGCCGCGCCCAAGTCGGCGGGAATCGGAGACGGTTCTCCGGGTGTCCTCGTCATTTTGACGGGTAACTGAGACAGGAGCGCGGCGCGCCCGGCCCCTTCGAGGCGCGACACGGCGGGCGTGGCATCATCTTGTCCGGTAACGACAGTGTTCACCCAGCTTTACTCGTAAACTCGGTACTCGTAAAGGAGTTCCCCGATGGCCCCGTCCACAACTCGTCGCCCGTCCTGGCGGACTGTGACCCCGGTGCTTGCGGTCGCGGTCTTCGGCCTCGCTGCCTGCACGAACAGCCAGGAGTCGAGCGACGTCAAGGGAACCACTCCGCCGATGTGGACCGGTGCCTCCGCCCCGGCCGAGGGGCAGGGGACCGGAACCGAGCACGGCAGCCCGGCCACCGACCCGGGCACCAAGGTCGAGCTGAAGGACGCCTCCGGCAGCTCGGTCGCCACCGCGAACATCGCCAAGGACGGCAACCACCTCGTGGTCACCGTCGAGGCGCACGGCCTCAAGCCGGGTTTCCACGGCCTGCACTTCCACCAGGTCGGTAAGTGCGAGGCCAACTCGGTGGCGCCCACGGGCGGCGCGGCCGGTGACTTCCTCTCGGCGGGCGGCCACCTCCAGGTGGGCAGCGCCAACGCCCACCCGGCCAGCGGCGATCTGACCTCGCTGCAGGTCCGCTCGGACGGCCAGGGCAAGCTCGTCACCACCACCGACACGGTGACCCTCGACGATCTGAAGAATCGGGCGTTGATCATCCACGCCGATGCCGACAACTTCGGCAACATTCCCAATCGTTACGTCCGTGCCGACGGCGTGGCAGGCCCGGACGACAACACACTGGCGACCGGTGACGCGGGCGGCCGCGTTGCGTGCGGTGTAGTCCAGTAGACAAGGTGTCGTTATGGGCGGGGCAATCGAGAAAGTTCCATTTCCAGGTTCGCCCCGGCCGACCATCGGCATCGAATGGGAGGTCGCGCTCGTCGACAAGGTGACGCGCGACCTGTCCAACACCGCGGCAGCGGTCTTCGATGCCGTCGGTGACCTGCGGGCCTGGGACGGCACTCCGCAGGTCACCAAGGAGCTGCTGCGCAACACCGTGGAGATCGTCACCGGCGTGCACGACACCGTCGGCGCCGCGGTGGACGATCTGAGCGGCACGATGGACACGGTGCGCCGCGCCGCCGACCCGCTCGGCGTCGATCTGTTCTGCGCGGGCACCCACCCGTTCGCCCAGTGGTCGGCGCAGCAGCTGACCCGTTCGCCGCATTACGACGAGCTGATCGAGCGCACCCAGTGGTGGGGCCGCCAGATGATGATCTGGGGCGTACACGTGCACGTGGGAGTCTCGCACCGGGAGAAGGTCTTTCCGATCCTGAACTCGCTGCTGCTCACCTACCCGCATCTGCTCGCGCTCTCGGCATCCTCGCCGATGTGGGCCGGTTCCGACACCGGATACGCGAGCAACCGCACACTGATGTTCCAGCAGCTGCCTACCGCGGGACTGCCGTTCCAGTTCGAGAACTGGACGCAGTTCGAGCATTTCGTGCACGACCAGATGCAGACGGGTGTCATCGAGCAGCTGGGCGGCATGCACTGGGACATCAGGCCTGCACCCAAATGGGGCACCATCGAGGTGCGAATCTGCGACGGCATCTCCACCAGGGCCGAATTGGCCTCGCTCGCAGCGTTCATCCACTGCCTGATCGTGGATCTCGACCGCCGCGTCGAAGAGGGCGAGGACCTCGGATCGCTACCGCCATGGCATGTTCAGGAGAACAAGTGGCGGGCAGCGCGTTACGGCCTCGATGCGATTGTCATCACAGATTCCGACAACACCGAGCGGCTGGTCACCGACGACCTGACGGACGTGCTCAACCGGCTGGAACCGACGGCCAAGCGGCTCGGCTGCTCCGACGAATTGTCTTATGTCGCGGAGATACCCCAGCGTGGAGCGTCCTATCAGCGCCAGCGCAAGGTGGCCGCCGCGACCCAGGGAGACCTGATCGCGGTGGTGGACGCGCTCGTCAAGGAGCTCGACAAGTAGCGTTTCGCTACTGCGAGCGGTCGTCTGACGTTCAGCTGGTCAGGGGGACGGCGTTCATCCCCCGTTTACTATGGTCGACGTGCTTGTCGAAGACCCGGGTTCCAGCGTAGGAAGTGTGGTGCGGCGGTTGAAGATACCGCCGTCCCGGGTCTGGGTGACAGCGGCTGTCGCGTCGGTGCCCACGTTGCTGATCGTGCTCCAGATCGTCGCCTTTCAGCGGGGATTCGAGGGTCCGCTGGAAAGCCTGTGGCGCGATTACGCGGGCACGCCGAAATCGATGTCGCTGCCGTGGGCCGGGTTGATCCTCGCGCTGGTCGGTATCTCGATGCAGCGCAGGCTCGTCGCGCTCGGTGCGGCGGTGATCATCGACCTGGTGTGCGCGGGCGCGCGTCTGCTTTCCGGTGACGCGCCCACGGTGGGCAACGGTCCGGTGATCGTGCTCACCGCACTGGCCCTGATCGCCTGGCTGCGCTGGACCGGCGTCGAGCGGCGCAACGCGCTGCACGCCGCCGCCCTCGGCGCGTTGCTGATCCTGGCCACCAAGGTCGGCGACGTCTGGCTGCACATCACCGTGATGAGCAGTCCGGACGTGCTGGACGAGTACGTGATGCTGGCCGATCACGCGCTCGGCGATCCGTCCTGGGTGATGGGCCGGGTCGTCGACACGCTCGGACCGGTCGTCTACGCCGTGCTGCACTGGGTCTACATCGAGCTGCCGGTGGCCGCGATCGTGGTCGCGGTGTGGCAGCTGCGGCGCGTGGTCGACTCCGGGCGGTGGCCGGGCCACTACCTGGTTCGCACCTTCCTGGTGCTCGGGCTGATCGGACCGATCGTCTACGTGCTCTTTCCGGTGGTCGGGCCGATGTTCGCCTTCGGGGCGGACGGCAACGGACTCCAGGTCGGCAACTACTGGCCTGGCGTGCTCCCGCCGATCGACCGCAATCCCGCGCCGCTGCCCTTCGACGCGGCGACTCCACGCAACTGCATGCCTTCCATGCACACCGCGTGGGCGCTGTCGGTCTTCCTGCACACCCGCCGTGACGCCGACGGGTCGCCCGCGCCGCGCTGGCTGCGCTGGGGCGGCGCCTTCTGGTTGCTCGCGACGCTGGCCGCCACCCTTGGCTTCGGCTACCACTACGGCGTCGACCTGGTCGCGGGCGCGGTGTTGTGCCTGACCGTGGAATCCGCGCTGCGCGAGCCGGAGCGCGGCTGGGGGTGGTTCCGTATCCGCCTCGTTGCGCTCGGGGCGGCGGTGCTGGCCGTGCTGCTGCTGTCCTATCGCTATCTGGCGGTGCCGATGGCGGAATACGCGGTGCCCGCCGGGACCATCGTGCTGGCGCTGCTGGCCGGTATGGCGGCGGCGTTCCACGCGACGTGGTTCGCGGGGCAGCGGGAGTATGTGGTCGTGGTGCGTGAGGTCGAGCCGGTCGAGCGCTGAGCCGTGGATTTGCGAATCCCGGCGGGCGTTGGGTTCGTGGATCGCTGAGGCTGCTGCGCTGAGCGTCGATCCACCGAACACGAGGCTCTCCGCTTCCAGCATTAAGCGGACCAAACCACGAGGGTGTCGTCCGAGGGCGGAGCCCGGAATCGGGCGACACTGGATGTCCGAATTCGCTGTGAGCGCAATAGAACTGCGGTCATGCCCGCACCTGGCGATAGCGGTTGCGAGTAGGTTCGCGGGCATGTCCGCCACGCCGCCCTCGAACTCGCACGACGCGTATTTCCGGCACGTCCTGGGCCGACCCACCGACGCGGCGTCGGAGTTGCGTGCGGTGCTGCCGGAAGCCGTTGCCGCGCGGGTGGATTGGGAGGGGCTCGAGCTGCAGTCGGGCAGTTTCGTGTCCAAGCAACTGCGCTCCCGCTACAGCGATCTGCTGTTCCGGACCCGTCTGGACGGGTATACCGCCTATATCTACCTGCTGATCGAACACCAAAGCCGCAGCGACCCGCTCATGCCGTTTCGGATGCTGGACTATCTGGTCAGCATCTGGAACCACTACCTGCGCGAGCACCCCGACACCCGCACCCTGCCCGCGGTGGTACCGCTGGTGGTCCACAGCAACCACACCGGCCGCCGGTGGACTGCGCCGACAGAGCTGGCCGAGCTCATCGATCTGGATCCGCCCGCCCGGGAGGCGCTGGGTCCGCATCTGCCGCGCTTCCGATTCCTCTTGGACGACGTAGCCGCCCTCGACCTGCCCGCATTGCGCGCCCGCGACCTGACCCCGCCGCCCGCGTGATGCTGGCCCTGCACAAGATCGTCCCCGGCAACACTGACCTGGGTGTGGAGTTGTTGCCGTTGATCGAGGACCTGCACGCCATCCTGGACGGTCCCGGCGGCACAGATGAATTTCAGTGCGTCACGTCGTACATTCTTCTTGTCGGCGACACCCAGGAAGCCGACCTGGAACCGCTCATCGATCGACTCGGTCCCCGAGCCAAGGAGGCCATCATGACCACCGCCGAACGGCTTCGCGCCGAAGGGCGCGTCGAAACCTTGATCGAACAGCTGACCGTCAAGTTCGGGTCGCTACCAGCCGAGATCATCGAGACCGTCCACGCCGGCAACTCCACCCAGCTACGAACCTGGACCAGCCGCATCCTCACCGCCGACACCCTCGAAGACGTCCTCGCCTGATCAACACCGGGGTGAGCGGAAACTGTTCATCGCCGAGCCATAGCGCCGCCGTCCTGCCGAATCCATCGTGCGCAAGGAGCAGACCGGCTCGTAGACCGTCGAGAACACCTTCGATCGACTCGGTCCCCGAGCCAAGGAGGCCATCATGACCACCGCCGAACGGCTTCGCGCCGAAGGCCGCGCCGAAGGGCGCGTCGAAACCTTGATCGAACAGCTGACCGTCAAGTTCGGGTCGCTACCCGCCGAGATCATCGAGACCGTCCACGCCGGCAACTCCACCCAGCTACGAACCTGGACCAGCCGCATCCTCACCGCAGACACCCTCAAAGACGTCCTCGCCTGATCAACACCGGGTGAGCGGAAACTGTTCATCGCCGAGCCATAGCGCCGCCGACCTGCCGAATCCATCGTCCGCAAGCATCATCACGGCCACCACTCTCGACGACGTCCTCGCCTGACGGTCGCTGAGCGCAGGCTTTGCGCTGACGAGGCCTCAGGGAGTGCGCGGCCGTGTCCTCTCAGTCGAGCTCGTCGCCGAGTTCGTTGACGCGCAGCAGTCCGTCGCGGTGCCGCTGCTCGCGGTAGGCGGTGCGGCCGATGAGGTGCGCGATCACCGGGGCGGTGAGCAGCGTGAACAGGCCGACCAGTGCGAGCAACCACACGTTGCCCTTGCCGCGCAGCTCGATGGCCGCGCCCATGAGCACCAGGAGCAGCCCAACTACCTGCGGTTTGGTCGCGGCGTGCATGCGGGTGAGGGTGTCGGGGAAGCGGACGATGGCGATCGCGGCGGTGCAGGCCAGCGCGGCGCCGCTCAGGATCAGCGCGGCCGCGAGCCACTGCCAGGCCGTCATCGGTCGTCCCTGACGCGGAAGCGGGAGACGGCAACCGAACCGAGGAAGCCGACGAGCGCCAGCGCGACGATGGCGGGCAGCACCGTGGTGTCGCCGGTGTAGGCGGCCCACACGGCGAGCCCGGACGCCGCGATGGCCATCAGCGAGTCGATCCCGACAACCCGGTCGAGCGTGCTCGGCCCGGCCAGGATGCGGTAGCTGGTGATGACGGCGGCGGCCGCGAGCAGGACGCCCGCGAGCACGGCGACAACGGTCACGCGTTCACCTCCGGTCGGATTTCAGGACGGGCCGCTCGAAAGCGGATATCAGCAGCCGCTCCAGGCGGCGGGTCTGGTGGTAGAACCGCGCCACCGCGGCGTCGCTGCCGACGTCGAGCACGTGCACGTAGACCAGGCAGCGGTTCCGGTCGATCTCCAGCACCATGGTGCCGGGGATCAGGTTCAGCAGGTCGGTGGTGAGCACGAGCACCAGGTCCGACTTCGTGCTCAGGCCGACCCGCAGCACGCCGGAAACCGGCGGCGGCGCGGGGCGGATCGCGAACCATGCGATCTGGAGGCTGGATTCGAGCGCGTAATAGGCGCACACCACGGTGGCCTCGGCCATGGCGAGCAGATTGAGCCGACCGCTCACCGGGATCCTGGGCAGCGGCAGCGCCACCATGATCAGCGCGCCCACCACCAGCCCGCCCACCAGGTTGCCGACGCTCAGGTCGCCCCACAGCGCCATATAGACCGCGGCCAGCCAGAGCAGTACTCCGACGCGGACCACGCTGTCCCTACCGATCCGCCGCGTGCCGGTCTCGTCGGACGGTTCGCGGATCTCGTCGCCCGCGCTCATGCCTGCGCCTCGCTGACGCTCGGCTCCGTCATGCGCGAGGCGCGCTGGCACATGATTCGCTC
>NZ_JBFAHG010000002.1:56596-140944 GCF_040654065.1 Nocardia sp. NPDC050793 | reverse complement strand
TCACTGCGTTCGCTCATGTCGGCTCCTCGCTGGCGCTCGGCTCCGTCATGCGCGAGGCGCGCTGGCACATGATTCGCTCACTGCGTTCGCTCATGTCGGCTCCTCGCTGGCGCTCGGCTCCGTCATGCGCGAGGCGCGCTGGCACATGATTCGCTCACTGCGTTCGCTCATGCCGGCTCCTCGCCCACGTTCGACTCCGGCGTACGCGTTGCGCGCCCACACGAGCTTCTCATCGGTGCGCCTCCGGTTCGCCGAGTACCGCGCCGACGTACACCGCGGGATCGTGCAGGTCGGCGGCGGCGCGGTCGGCGATGCCGAGGATCGGGCCCGCCAGCACGGTGAGGCCGAGGCCGACCGCGGCCAGCGCCATGGTCGACAGCAGCATCAGCGGCGGGATGCGGCCGGGATCGGTGCGCTCGTCGTAGAGCACGTCGGTCGAATCCTCGATCAGGGTGGGCGGATTCGCCGCCGCGAGGTGTCCTTCCGGCGCTTCGGTGCGCGGCCGCCAGAACACTTTGGCCCAGACCCGCGCGATCGCGTAGAGCGTCAGCAGGCTGGTGAGCACGGCGCCCGCGACCAACACCCAGGCCAGCACGCTGCCGTCGGACGCGCCGGCCTGGAGTAGCGCCACCTTACCGATGAACCCCGAAAAGGGCGGTATGCCACCGAGATTCAGCGCGGGCACCAGGAACAGCACGCCGAGCACCGGACTCGCCGCAGCCAGCCCGCCGAGCCTGCGCAGCGAGGTGGATCCGGCCTGCCGCTCGATCAGGCCGACCACGAGGAACAGGGTGGTCTGCACCAGAATGTGATGCGCCACATAGAAAACCGCGCCCGCCAGTCCCGCCGTGGTGGCGAGCCCGACACCGAAGATCATGTACCCGATGTGGCTGACCAGCGTGAACGAGAGCAGCCGTCGGATGTCGTGCTGGGCGATCGCGCCGAGGATGCCGATCACCATGGTGAGCAGGCCGCAGATCAGCAGGACGGTGTCGAAGCCGCCGTCGGGGAACAGCAGCGTGTGCGTCCGGATGATCGAGTACACACCGACTTTCGTCAGCAAGCCGGCGAAGACGGCGGTCACCGGCGCGGGCGCGGACGGGTAGGAGTCGGGCAGCCAGTTCGAGAGCGGGAACACCGCCGCCTTGATACCGAAGGCCACCAGCAGCACCGCGTAGATCGCCGCGCGCACGCCGTCCGGGGCCGCGCCGAGACGAACGGCGAGCTGCGCCAGATTCAGTGTCCCCGTTGTCGCGTAGACCAAGCCGATGCCGGTCAGGAAGATCAGTGACGAGAGCATCGACACCATCACGTATCCCACGCCCGCTCGGATGCGTTCGGTGGTCGCGCCAACGGTCAGCAAGACGAACGACGCGGCGAGCAGCATCTCGAAGCCGACGAACAGGTTGAACAGGTCGCCGGCCAGGAAGGCCGCCGAAACGCCCGCTGTCAGAACGAGATACGTGGGACGGTAGATGGAGGTCGGCTGGCGCTGGTCGCCGTCGCGGATGTTCTGGCCCGCGCCGTAGATCGAGACGGCGAGCAGCACGATGGCCGAGACCAGCAGCATGGCGGAGGAGAGCCGGTCCACCACCAGCGTGATGCCGATCGGGGTTTCCCATCCGCCGACCTGCACCGCGGTGGTGCCGTCCCGGTCGGCCAGGTACAGCAGCAGGCCGGTGATGACAACGACCGCGGTGAGCGCCCCCAAAGTGACGGTGCGCTGGATGCGCGGCCTGCGTCCGAACACCAGGGTGGCCGCCGCGCCGAGCAGCGGGATGAGCACTGGCAGCGGCGTCAGCGCGGGCAATAGGTCCGGGGAGAGGGTCAATCTTCCGGATCCTCTCGGTCGCGCTGGGTCGCCACCTCAGCGTCGCCGGGATCGTTCTGGACGTCGTCGGTGGTGGTGAGCATGTAGGACCGATAGGCGAGGGACAGCACGAACGCCGCGAGGCCCATCGTGATGACGATCGCGGTGAGCACCATCGCCTGGGCCAGCGGGTCCGCCATGCCCTCGGCGTCCTCGCCGTCGCCGATGGGCGGCTCGCCGTCCGGGCCGCCGACGGTGAGGATCAGCAGGTTCACCGCGTTGCCGAACAGGATCATGCCGAGCAGCATCTTGGAGACGGCGCGCTCCAGGATCAGGTACACCCCGCAGGCGGTCAGGACGCCGATGAGGACGAGCAGGGTCAGATTCGCACTCATGCGCCGCCTCGCCAGGTTTGGGCGGGCTCGTCGGTGGTGTCGCCGAGTTCGCTGTCCAAGCGGGCGCCGAGACTGCGCAGCACGTCGAGGACGAGGCCGACCACGATCAGGTAGACGCCGAGGTCGAAGAGCAGCGAAGTGACCAGCTTGACGTGCCCGAACAGCGGCAGCGTCACCTCGACGATCGCCGAGGACAGCGGCGGCGCGCCGAGCAGCAGCGAGGTGGCCGCGGTGCCCGCCGCCAGCGTGAGCCCGGCGCCGAGCACGTGGCCCGCCTCCAGCGGCAGCGCCTCGCCGAGTTCGTAGCGGCCGCCGGCGAGGTAGCGCAGGGTCAGCGCCAGGCCCGCGGTGAGCCCGCCCGCGAAACCGCCGCCGGGGGCGTTGTGGCCCGCGAAGAAGAAGTAGATCGAGAGCACCATGATCGTCGGGAAGAGCAGGCGGGTGGTGATCTGCAGGACCATCGAGCGTTCCCGGCGATCGACCAGCCGCCCCGCGGGTAGCCAGCTGACCAGGTCCGGGTTGTAGTTCGGTGCGTCGGCGGCGCGCGGCGCCGCGCCGAATCGCCTGGTGCGGAACACCAGCGAAGCCACGCCGGTGGCGGCGACGATGAGCACCGAGATCTCGCCGAGCGTGTCCCACGCCCTGATGTCGATGAGCAGGACGTTGACCGCGTTCTTGCCGCCGCCGATCCGGTAAGCGGCCTCCGGGATGCGGCGCCAGATCGGTTCGGCGCCGCGCGCGGCGGTGGCGAAGGCGGCGAGCACCGTCACGGTCGCGCCCACCGCCGCGGCAAGCACGGCGCGGCGAGTCTTGAACGCGGCGGTCCTGCTCGCCTCGATCTCGGCGGGGAAGGCGCGCAGCACCAGCACGAAGACGACCAGCGTCAGCGTCTCCACGAGGAACTGGGTGAGTGCGAGGTCGGGTGCGCCGTGCAGCGCGAAGACGACGCCGCAGCCGTAGCCGGTGACGCCGACAACCAGCACGCTGGCGAGCCGGTTGCGCAGCACGGTGGCCGCGAACGCCATGGCCGCCATGATTCCGGCGATCGCCAGTTGCAGCGGCGAATCCCACAGGCGCAGTTCGACTCCTGTCCTGGTGCCCAGTGCGAGCAGGGCGGAGGGCAGGATGATCAGGGTGCCGAGGATGGTGGCCTGGGTCAGCGGCAGCGAGCCGCGCTGCACCGATCCGGTCATCCGGAGCGAGAGCCGGTCCATCGCGCGCAGCGTGGCGTCGTAGGCCCGGTCGGCGTTGCCGAGACGCGGATGCGCGGACTCGCCGAATCGGTTGCGCACCAGGAAAAGCGCGGAACCCGCGACGACGATCAGCACCGACAGAGCCAGCGGCAGGGTGAGCCCGTGCCACAGCGACAGATGCGAAACGAGTTCTCCCGGAAGCGTTTCCGCGTATCCGCGCAGCAGCTCGTCCAGCCATTGCGCGCCGACTCCCGCCGCGAGGCCGGCCACGGCGAGCATGGCGGGCGGCGCGAGGAACAGCCACCCCGGCGGGTGCCACGACAGCTCCTCGTCGAGCGGCCTGTCGCCGAAGGCGCCCCAGACGAAGCGGGCGCTGTAACCGACGGTCAGCATGGAACCGAGCACGATCGCCGCGCACAGTGCCGTGCGCGCGGGCGTGGCAATGGTGTCGGCGTCCAGGATCGCGCCGAGCGCACTCTCCTTGCCGACGAACCCGAGCAGCAACGGAATGCCCGCCATGCTCAGCGCCGCGAGCACCGCCACGCCGCACAGCACGGGAGCACGTCGTCCGAGCCCGGACAACTCGCGCAAATCTCGGGTCCCTGCACCGTGATCCACGATCCCGACCACCATGAACAGGCACGCCTTGAACAGTGCGTGCGCCACGATCAGCGTCGTTCCGGCCAGCGCGGCGTCCGGTGTGCCGAGCCCGAGCAGCACGATCAGGAAACCCAGCTGGCTCACGGTGCCGAAGGCGAGCAGCAGCTTCAGATCGGTCACGCGCAGCGCGCGAATGCCCGCGAGCAGCATGGTCACCGCGCCGAGGACGAGCACCATCGGCTGCCACGGCGGGGTGTTCGCGAAGACCGGCGCGAGCCGCGCCACCAGGTACACGCCCGCCTTCACCATGGCCGCGGCGTGCAGGTACGCGCTGACCGGAGTCGGCGCGGCCATCGCGCCGGGAAGCCAGAAGTGCAGCGGAACGATCGCGGACTTGCTGAGCGCGCCGACGAGCAGCAGCGCAACGGCAACCGATACCGCGACGCCGCCCGGCGGGCTCGCCGTGGCCAGCAGGTCCGACAGCAGGTAGGTGCCGTAGGTCTGCCCCAGGATGACGATGCCGACCAGCATGGCCAGCCCGCCCGCCCCGGTGACCAGCAGTGCCTGCAAGGCGGCGCGCCTGCTGGTCGCGCGCTCGGCGTGGTGGCCGACCAGGAGGAACGACAGCACCGTCGTCGCCTCCCAGAAGACGTAGAGCAGCAGCATATTGTCGCTGGTGACCAGCTCGAACATGGCACCGGCGAAGCCGACGAACTGGGCGGCGAACACGCCGAGCCTTGGTTCGTCGTCCTCGAAATAACGGGTGCAGTAGAGCAGGATCAGCGTGCCGACGCCGAGTACGAGCGCGGCCATGACGGCCGCGAGCGAATCGAAGCGAAGATCGATGTTCATCGCGATGCCGGGCGCCCAGCTCAGCCGAACCTGCTGTGTGCTATCCCAATTCGCGATCACCCAGCCGAATCCGGCCAGCGGCGCCAGCGCGAGCACCGCGAACGCGTTGCGGCCCAACACCCGTACGCACAGCGGCGCGGCCAGTGCGGCTAGCGCATGCGCGAGCAGGATTACGAGCAAACTGCACTCCGTCAGTTCGTAGCGGGCGGTGGTGCGGTTCCAGCCTACGTGGAGCCAGGGTTTTTCGCGGGACCGCCCGCTATGGCGTCAACCATGTCGAAGCGCTTCGGCTATATGTCCGCTACCTTGTTCTGCGACGCGGGAGCCGCGGGTTTGCGGTAGCTGCGCGGCCGTAACCGGTACACCAGGAGCAGGGCGATCGCGCAGCCGATCACGATCATCAGTGCCACTCGGCCCGGGGTCGCGGCGTCGGCCATGTTGTCCCGCGGCGGCCAGGTCTCGTTCTCCACCGGAAGCGCGGTGACGATGCTCGGCAGGTAGAGCGCGCCGAGGGCGAGCACGGCGCTCGGGCCGTAGCGCGGCCGGGCGGCGCCGCAGCTGTACCCGGCCGTCAACGCGAGCAGCGCCGTCGCGACGGAGTAGTACACGGCGTCGTCGCCGTGCGCGTCGAGAAACGCGAACACGGTGACGCCCATGAGGGCCAGCAGCGCCAGGAACGGCGACGGCGCGCGGAGACCGGCGAACAACCCGAGTGCGGTGAGCGCGAGCACCGCGATGACGCTCCACCAGGGCCGCGGCGCGAAACCGAGCGCGTCGGCGGTCGCCACCAGACTCACCGCGAGCAGCACGCCGATGCCGTCGCGGCCCGGCAGCAGCATGGCCGCGATCAGCGCGGCGATGATGGTGGCCGCGACGGCGATCGCGATCTCCAGGCGGTTGTCGCTCGGGGCGGAGACGTTGTTGTACTGGCCCGCCAGCCATTCGGTGGCCGCGAGGACGATCAGGCCGAGCACGGTGGCCGCGAGAATCGGTGTGATGGGCAGATCGATGGGCACGGTCGACTCGCGCTGCCGCCCGATCCGGGTGCGATGGCGGGCGACGGCGAGGAAGAGCAGAACTACCGAGATGCCGATCATCCAGCGCGGCGGTGTCTCCAGCACCGCCAACGGGTCCTGAGCGGGCACATCGAGCCAGTCGGCGAGGTCACCGAAGACGAAGAACGTCGCCGTGCCGAGCACGTAGCCGATCGCCGGGGCGGGCTTGCGTAGCGCGGCGATACCCAACGCGCCCAACAGGATTCCGCCGCATACCGAGTCGATGTAGTTCTGTGTGGTGAGCAGGTCGGCGGAGGTGACGTTGCGGCCGGCGAAGTGGTTGACGAGGAGACCGAACGCCGCGCCGAACGCCACCACCCAGCCGGTGAACGGCTTGGCGAAGGTGCTGATCAGCACCGCTACGGTGACTGCGACGACCATCCCGATCGTCGCGCCGCGCGGCGCGCTGTTGATCAGGCTGGCGATCCGGTAGGGCGTGCTCTGCGCGGTCCAGCTGAAGGTGATCGGCAGGAACAGCGCGATCCCCGCGACCGCGGCCCCGATGAAGGCCGTGACCACGTCGACTCCGTCGCCGATCCATCGCCGCACGTGGGCAACATACCCGCGCCGCGGCGCCGAATCGGTGATTGCTCGTCGGCCGCATGTCGAATATCGGTCAGCTGCGGTTTTCCGCGTACCGGCGCAGTGCTTCGACCTGATCCGGGTCCAGCGAAGGACGCACAACGGCGCGGGCGGCGGCGAGGTCCGCGGCGGTGACGTCGGCGGCGTCCACGTCGCGGCGCATCGCCGCCAGCGCGGCCTCGCGCAGGAGCGCGGCGCAGTCGGCGGCGGAGTAGCCGTCCAGGTCCGCGGCCAGCGCGGTGAGGTCGACGTCGGCGGCCAGCGGTACCGAACGGCTAGCGGTCCGCAGGATCTCCAGCCGCGCCGCGCCGTCCGGCGGCGGGACGAACACCAGCCGCTCCAGCCGTCCGGGCCGCAGCAGCGCGGGATCGATCAGCTCGGGCCGGTTCGTCGCGCCGAGCACCACCACGTCACGCAGCGGCTCCACCCCGTCGAGTTCGGTGAGCAGCGCCGCGACCACCCGGTCGCCGACGCCGGAATCGGTGCTCTGCCCGCGCCGCGGCGCGAGCGCGTCCACTTCGTCGAGGAAGATCAGCGATGGCGCGGAATCCCTTGCCCGCTGGAACAATTCGCGTACCGCGCGCTCGGACGCGCCGACCCACTTGTCCAACAGCTCCGCGCCCTTGACCACGTGCACGCTGAGCTGGCCCGAGCCTGCCAAGGCGCGTACCAGGAACGTCTTGCCGCAGCCGGGCGGGCCGTAGAGCAGTACGCCGCGCGGCGGTTCGATGCCGAGCCTGGCGAAGGAATCCGGATGACGCAGCGGCCAGAGCACCGCCTCGGTGAGCGCCTGCTTGGTCTCGACCATGTCGCCCACGTCGTTCAGGCCGAGGCTGCCGATGGCCAATTCCTCCATGCCGGAACGGGACAGCGGTCGGATCACCTCCAGCGCGCCGACCAGGTCCTCCTGCGTCAGGCGCGCGTCGGCCTGCTCCTTGCTCACCCGCGACGCCGCGCGCAGGGCCGCCTCCCGGCACAACGCCGCGAGATCGGACACCACGAAACCCGGTGTGCGCGCGGCGATCTCGTCGAGTTTCACGTCGCCGGTCGGCACCTTGCGCAGCCTTTGCTCCAGCAGCGCCTTGCGCATCGCCGCGGTGGGCAGCGGAAGCGCGAGCTCCCGGTCGCACAGATCCGGCGCGCGCAGCCTTGCGTCCACACCGGCCGGATGCGCTGTCGTCGCGATGAAAGCCACGGCGGTCTCGGCCATCGCCGCGCGCAACTGGTCCAGAATCAGCGTCGCGACCGGCTCGGGGTCGGCGGGCAGCAGCGCATCGATATCGGCGATGAGCAGGATGCCGCCCCGTCCGGAGCCCACGTCGGCCACCGCGGCCGCCACCTCGCGCAACCGGGCGCCGCCCTCCGCCGCGCCGACCGAGGGTCCGTCCAATTCGACGATGCGCCGCGGGGCGGTCACCGACCGGGCCAAGGTGGCCTTGCCGACGCCGGCGGGCCCGGTGATCAGCACCCCGAGATGCGGTGTGGCGCCGAGGGTTCTGAGCAGCTCGGGTTCGTCGAGCGCGAGGCTGAGCCATTCGGTGAGCTTCGCGGCCTGCGCGTGCACGCCGACGAGTTCCTCCACGGGCACCCGCGGCGGCGCACCGCGCACCAGGGTCGCGCCGTTGGTGCCCGCGGCGGACGCCAACGCGGCCGCTTCGGTTGCTCCGTGCATCGGGGTCGGGTAACCCGCAGCCGCGCGGTCGGCGGCGTCCAGCGCCGCGACCGCGCCCGGACCCCAGACGACGGCCGTATTGGGCTGCACGCTCACCGCTCCGCGCACCGGATCGGTGGCCGTGACGGTCAGCAGTTCGGTGGTCCACGCGATACCGAAGGTGCGCGACAGCGCCTGGCTCGCCGCCGACGACGGAATGTCCGGTCCCAGATCGCGCGGCAGCAGCGACACCGCGTCACCCACCGTGACGACCTTGCCGAGCAGCGCCTGACGCAGCGTGGCGGCCGGAATGCTGCGGGTGGCGTGCACCGAACCGCTCACCGAGATCTGCTTGGCGCCGAACACGCTTGCCGGGGAGACCACCACCGTCGCGTTCTCGCGCAGGCCCGCGTTCGACAGCGTCACGTCGTCCAGCAGCGCGACGCCCGCCGGTGTGCCCGCTGGCGCGATGCCAACCACCGCCGCGGTACGGCGCGACCCCGCCAGCGCGACCCCATCCCATTCCCGCAGGCCGAGCGCCGTCAGTGCCTCCGGATGCAGCCGCACCACCCCGCGTCGCGCGTCGGCGGCGGATGGATTCAGTCGAGCGGTGAGCGCCAGTTCAGCCACTGTGCCATTCTGCCCGCGTCTGCGCGCGTGTGGGTCGAGACGCAGGTGAAGTCGTCGGCGCGGCCGTCCGCGATGCCGCGTACGGCCGTCGCGAGGACGGAAACAGACCTAGTTCACGCGGGTGCGATGATCCGGGCGGCCACGGCCACCGGCTTGTCGGCGTTGCTCGGCGACAAGCACACCAGCTTGGCCGTGCCGAGCGCGACATTCGGGCTGCCTGCGAACGCGCTGTCCGGATTCTCGGCGAGGATCTCCTCGATGACCCGCTTCTCGGCGTCGGCGTCGAGCCACTTGAACTCGCCGCACGTGGTGCGCGAGGCCGGGCCGAGGCCGGACGTGTCGGCCTGCGCGGTGGCTGCGGCGCTATTGCTCGTGACAGGCGCCGAAGCTGTCGTGGTCGGCGCGTGCGTCGCGCTCGCGCTCGTGCCAGGAGTGCCCTTGCGTAGGCCGCTCGCGTCGCTGGACTCGTCCGACCCGCCGCAGCCGGTCGCCGCCAGTGCCACCGTGCCCACGGCCAGGACGATGACGGAAATTCGCTTCATTTGGTGCTTCCCGGATACCACACGGCGCCGGAGCCTCCGGCGCGTGGGGGAGTGTAGTGCAGGGATATCAGTGGATGTGCGTTTGCCAGTCGGCAGGCACCCGCTCGCGCGGGCCCGGCACGCCTTGATCGGCCGGATGGCTGTGCGGAGGCGCGAGTTCGGGGCCGCCGCCGTACATCTCCTCGCTGCGGAAATCCCAGAACCAGTCCTCGCCGGGCTCGAAGCTCTGGATGAACGGGTGGCCGGTGTCCTTGGCGTGCTTGGAGGCGTGCTGGGCGGGGGAGGTGTCGCAGCAGCCGACGTGGCCGCACTCGGCGCAACGGCGGAGGTGGACCCACCAGCCCTGCTCGGCTTCGCATTCGAGACAGCCGGAGCCGCTCGGCGGGACGGCCGGGTTGATGCCTTCGATGGCTTCCGTCATTCGGGTGCCTCCTGTGTTTTCGGCGCGCTGGCGCGCGCGGGTTCGCGGCCCCCTGGTGTCTCGCGTCCGAGCGTTCACGTCTCGCGCCTGCGGCGCATGCGTCGCGAACGCTCGGACGCGAGACGGGCCGCGAACGGGCTCGTAAGACTCGCCCTGGGGGTGGTTGGGAGTGTTCGGGTGGTGCGTTCAGATTTTGTTTGCTTGTGCCTGGGTTCTATAGCGTTACTGGGTTTCTAATGCGCCCTCTTCATTTTGCTCCGGGCGGTGCAAGGGGAGGCGGACGATGAAGCGGGTGTCGCCGGGTTCGGAATCGACGCGGATGTCGCCGTTGTGCTTGTTGACGACGATGCGGAAGGAGATGTCCAGGCCGAGGCCGGTGCCTTCGCCGACCGGTTTGGTGGTGAAGAACGGTTCGAAGACGCGGCGGCGCACGTCGTCGGGGATGCCGGGGCCGGTGTCGCCGATCTCGATGACGGCGCAGTCGTTCTCCTTGTAGGTCCGCACTGTGAGGGTGCCTTCGCCGCGCATCGCGTACACCGCGTTGTCGATCAGGTTCGTCCACACCTGGTTGAGCTCGGCGGCGTAGCAGGGCAGCAGCGGCAGGGTGCGGTCGTACTCCTTGACCACGCGCACGCCGTCGCCGAGCTTCCTGTTCAGCATGACGAGGGTGCTGTCGAGCAGCTCGTGGATATCGACCACCTGGAACGGGGCACGGTCCATCTGCGAGTACTGCTTGGCGGCGCCGACCAGCGTGGAGATCCGCGCGGTCGAATCCGCGATCTCGTTCATCAGCAACTCGGTCTCGATCGTGTAGTTGAGCCAGCGAATCGCGCCCTCGAACACCTTGTTCGGGCAGCTCTCCAGGGTGCCCCACACGCGCTCCAGCCAGTCCACGTCGAATCCGGCCTGAACGAAGTTGGGCGCAAGCGCCCAGCCGTCGCCGATCTCGTGCTCCTCGAGCCACTCGCCGAGTATGTCCTCCCGGTCGGCGGCCTCCATCGGGGTCAGTTCGGGCGCCTTGGCGACCTGGGCAGCCGCCTCCTCTTGCAGCCGAACCAGGGTGACGAGCACATCCGGCTGGAACTTCCCGTCGGCCATCATGGCCAGCTTGTGCCGCATCCCCGCGACCCGCTCGCGCAGGCCCGAGGTGGCGCGCACCGCGGCGGCGGCCGGGTTGTTCAGCTCGTGGGTGAGACCCGCCGACAGCGAGCCGAGCGCAAGCAGGCGCTCCCGCTCCGCGACGCGTTGGCTGGTGTTGCGGTTGCCGAAGAACGCGCCTTCCAGCAGGTGCACCGCCATCGGGAACCACTCGTGCATCATGCGCGCGAAGGTGCCCGCGTCGAGCACGTAGAACCGGGACTTGCGGGTGACGTACATCGAACCGGTGTAGTTCGAATCGGCCTTGTCGCCGAGGTACGCGCTCCACGCGCCCGCGTAGGCGCCCTGGTGATCGGTGCGGTTCAGTTCGATCTCGGTGCCGCCGGACAGCTTGGTCAGCCGCACCTCGCCGTCCATCAGGACGTAGAAACAGGTGGCCGGATCGCCTTCCCGGAAGACGAGTCCGGGCTCGATGTACTCGATGCGTCCGTCGGCGCACAACCAGGCCAGCTGGTCGTCGTCGAGTTTCTCGAACAGGAACAGGGTGCGCAGTTCCGCCGGATCGCAGACCAGATGCGAATGGCGAGCGGCGTTTTCGAGTGTCACTACTGCCCTCCTGATTTCACGCCAGGTACCGGTGCACGAGCATGACCGCCATCGCGCCCTCGCCGACCGCCGAGGCGACCCGCTTGGCGGATTCGGCGTGCACGTCGCCCGCGACGAACACGCCGGGCACGCTTGTTTCCAAATGGTGTGGCGGGCGCGGCAATTCCCAGCCCGCCGGACGGGCGCCGTCGACCATCAGATCCGGTCCGGCGAGCACGTACCCGGCGTCGTCGCGCTTGACGACGCCGTCGAGCCAGTCCGTCTGCGGCGCCGCACCGATGAACAGGAACAGCCGCTCGGCCTCCGCCTTCTGTTCCGAGCCTGTGACATTGTCGCGCAACACGATTCGCTCCAGGTGATCGTTGCCGTCGGCGGCGGTGACCTCGGTGTTGGTGTGCACCTTGATATTCGAGACCTGCGCGATCTGCTGAATCAGATAGTGCGACATGGACTTCTCCAGTGAGTCCGCGCGCACCACCAGGTGCACGGTGCGAGCGTTGCGGGAAAGGAATACCGCCGCCTGCCCGGCCGAGTTCGCGCCGCCGACGATGTAGACCTCGTGATCGGCGCACTCGGACGCCTCGGTCATCGCCGAGCCGTAATACACTCCGCGACCGGTGAATTCGTCGACGCCCGGCGCGGGATGACGCCGATAGTCCACGCCGGTCGCGATGATCACGGTGTGCCCGCACAGCGTCCCGCCGTCGGCGAAACGCACGGTGCGCGCCGAACCGTTGACCTCGAGTCCGACAACCTCGCGGGTGGTGATCACCTCGGCCCCGAACTTGGCGGCCTGCCGTCGCGCACGGTCGGCCAGCTGCGCGCCCGAAAGCCCGTCGGGGAAGCCGAGATAGTTCTCGATGCGAGAGCTCTGCCCCGCCTGGCCTCCGGTCGCGGTGCGTTCGACGAGCACCGTGCGCAGGCCCTCGGACGCGCCGTACACCGCGGCGCCCAGCCCGGCGGGGCCGCCGCCGACCACGATCAGGTCGTAGAAATCGCCGGTGGGGGTGACGTTCAGCCCGACGCTCTCGGCCAGTGCGCTGTCGGACGGCTGGACCAGCGCGTCACCGGAGGCCGTGATCACCACCGGACATCGGTTCGGGTCGGCGCCCGCCGCCTCCAGCAGCCGGAGGCCTTCCGGTTCGTCGGCCAGGTACCACCGGTAGGGCAACTGGTTGCGGGCCAAGAATTCACGCACCTGCGAGGAGCGCGGGGACCAGCGGTTGCCGACCACCTTGGTCTCGGTCACCGGCCGGTGTTCACTGCTGCGCCAGGCGTCGAGCAGGCCGTCCAGCACCGGATAGAGCTTCTCCTCCGGCGGGTCCCACGGCTTGAGCAGGTAGTGGTCCAGATCGATTACGTTGATCGCGTCGATCGCGGCGTTGGTGTCGGCGTAGGCGGTCAGCAGCACGCGGCGCGCGTACGGGTGCAGGTCCATGGCCTGCTCCAGGAATTCGATGCCGTCCATGCCCGGCATCCGGTAGTCGGCGATCAGCACGGCGACCGGCTGGCCGCGCAGCTTCATTTCGCGCAGCGCCTCGAGCGCCTGCGGGCCGGATTCCGCGCGCAGAATCCGGTAGTCGGCGCCATAGCGGCGGCGCAGATCGCGCACGACAGCCCGGGAGACGCCCGGATCGTCGTCGACGCTCAGGATTGCCGGTTTCGTAGCAGCGGGTGCAGTCACCACAAAAGTATGTCGCTTCGGCGTCGGGAGTGTCGCCGGAGTTTCCCGCCCCTCGAGTCATCCCCCGCGCCCCCGCAGGGGCATCGCCGCGCGATGCGCGACCCGGTTCACACGCGGTGCTCGAGCACCATTTCGAGTTCGCTCGGCGTGAGTAATCGCTCCAGCCGTTCTTCTTGGGCGAGCGCCTTCTCGGCCCGCCGCGTGAGCGCACCACCGTCCGCGGCACCGTCATCGGGTTCTGCGGAGGGAAGCAGCGGAAGCTGGTCCGCTTGCCGACGATGAAGAAGCGAGCTGAGTTTCACGGCCGATCACCTCACGCTGGACGGAAAAGCTCGTGGCTGTGGCTTGTGCTTCGTCTATCCGCAATTGTGCGCGGACCATTACGAGCGGAGCCGACCAAGAAGCCAAAATGTGACACAGTTGTCTTCCAGGGGCGCCCGTTCAGGATGTCTGTAACTTGTCGTACACATGTGTCTGGATTGTCCGGACCGCGCATTACCGGAGGCAGCGTTGCCCAATCATCTCGAAGCGACCGTCGACATCGCCGCGCCCCCGGAGCGCGTCTGGCAGATCGTCTCCGATCTGAAGCGGATGCCCGAGTTCAGTCCGATGACCGTCCGGATGATCCCGCTCGGCACGCCGAAGGCGGGTACCTGGACCGTGAACTGGAACAAGGATGGCGGGAAGCGCTGGCCGACGACCTCGCGCATCGTGCGGTTCGAGCCCAATCGGGCCTTCGCGTTCCGGATGAACGAGAACAACACGGTGTGGAGCTACACGCTGGAGCCCACCGCGACCGGCACCCGGCTGGTCGAGCGACGCGACGTGTCCAACGGCGTCACCTGGGTGATCCGCAAGACCATCGACGCCATGCTCGGCGGCGAGCAGGCCTTCGAGGCCAACCTGGTCCGCGGCATGAACGAGACGCTCGCCAAGATCAAGTCTGCGGCCGAGACGGGCGCCTGACGCGATTGCGCCCTCGCCCCGGGCGGGGCGAGGGCGCAATCGCGGAACCGACTACTTCCAGTTCGGCAGGGTGACGACCTGCGCCGCGTAGGACAGACCCGCGCCGAAGGCGATGAGCAGCGCGGTGTCGCCCGGCTTCGACTCGCCGTTGCGGAGCAGCGCTTCCATGGCCAGCGGGATGGACGCGGCCGAGGTGTTGCCGGTCTCCTCGATGTCGTGCGCGAGCGCGCAGTTCTCCGGCAGCTTGAGCACGCGCGCCATGATCTCGATGATCCGGCCGTTGGCCTGGTGCGGGATCATCGCCTGTAGGTCGTCGGTGGTGAGTCCGGCGCGATCGATCGCGTCGCGGCACACCTTCTCCAACGAGTGGGCGGCCCAACGGAAGACGGCGGTGCCCTCCATGGTCAGGTACGGCCGGACCGCGTCGAGACCCTTCTCGTCGATCTCGGCGAAGTACTCCATCCAGTCCTTGTCCTGGCGGATCGCGTGGTGCTGGGTGCCATCCGAGCCCCACACGGTCGGGCCGATGCCCGTCTCCTCGGAGGGGCCGACCACCACGGCGCCCGCGCCGTCGGCGAACAGGAACGCGGTGGAGCGGTCGCTCATGTTGATGGTGTTGGTCAGCTTCTCCACACCGATCACCAGCACGTTCTTGGACGTGCCGCACCGCACGAGGTCCGACGCCATCGCCAGCGCGTGACAGAACCCCGCGCAGCCCGCGGAGACGTCGAACGCGGCAACGCCGTTCATGCCGAGCTCGGTGGCGATGCGCGGTGCGGCGGCGGGTGTCAGCAGCAGATGCGTCGAGGTGGCGACGATGACGCAGTCGATCTCGTCGTAATCCACGCCCGCCGCTGCCAGCGCGTTCTGCGCTGCGGCCACGCTCATGCTCTGGATCGTCTCGTCCTCGGAGGCGAAACGCCGGGTCTTGATGCCCGACCGGGTCTGGATCCACTCGTCGCTGGAGTTGATCGGTCCCGCTACTTCGTCATTGGTAACCACTCGGGCCGGGCGATAGACGCCGAGCCCGAGGATCGCGGTGTGCTCAGCCCCGGTGGTCTGGGCGATTCGAGCAGACATGATGGATCTCCTAATACCTGCGGCGCTGCTGCCGGGGATCCGGCGGAGCCTCGAACTCCTCATCAATTCGCCACTCGCTACGATTGCGTAGACATGAGGCTCCCTCATATTACCCGAGGGTTGCCACGGGAAGTGCTTATTCTCACAATCGCCGGGTATGTCTGCGGCAGCACGCCACTGAGCACTAGGCGTGCCTGCCCAACTACTCGATGCGAGGTCACCATGCTCGGTCTCGGGATCATTGGCTGGATCATCATCGGCGGTCTCGCCGGTTGGATCGCCAGCAAGATCATGAAAACGGACGCCCAACAGGGCATCCTGCTGAACATCGTCGTCGGCGTCGTCGGCGGTCTGCTCGGCGGATTCCTGCTCAAGCTGTTCGGCGTGGACGTCGAGGGTGGCGGACTGTGGTTCAGCTTCTTCACCTGCCTCGGCGGGGCGATCGTCCTGCTGTTCCTCGTCGGCCTGGTCACCGGCCGCAGGGCATTGCGCTGACCGGACGCGTCACCGGCTCCTCCCGTAAGGTGTGATCGCTTGCGCCGGACCTATCGTTGAAGGGCGCAACCGACTGCATCTAGCACGAAAGAGGAGCCTGTGGCACGCCGTCCCACCCCGCCCGGCACGCCCGAAACGACCGGCGTCGGCCACGTCGTCGACCTGGTCAGGGCCGCCGTTCCCCCGCTGCATCCCGCCGGGCTGCCGTTCGTCGCCGCGCCGCTCGCGGTCGCGGTGCTCGGCGGCAAGCGCAAATGGGTGCGCCGGACGGGTCTGCTTGCCGCGGCGGTCTGCGCCACCTTCTTCCGTCACCCGACGCGGGTCCCGCCGAACCGGGCAGGCGCCGTCGTCGCCCCCGCCGACGGAGAGATCGCCCTGGTCGACACGGCAGCGCCGCCCGCGGAGCTCGGGCTCGGCGACCAGCCGCTGCCCCGGGTCAGCATCTTCCTCTCCGTGCTGGACGTGCACGTGCAGCGCACCCCGGTCTCCGGCGTCGTCCGCGCGGTGCACCACCAGGCGGGCCAGTTCCGCTCGGCCGATCTGCCCGAGGCCAGCTCGGTGAACGAGCGCAACAGCATGGTGCTGGAGACCCCGGCGGGCGAGCGGCTCGTCGTGGTGCAGATCGCGGGCCTGCTCGCCCGGCGCATCGTCTGCGACGCGCAGGTCGGCGACGTCCTGACCATTGGCGACACCTACGGTTTGATCCGCTTCGGCTCCCGGGTCGACACCTACTTCCCCGCGGGCACCGAGCTGCTCGTGCAGCCGGGGCAGCGCACCATCGGGGGCGAGACAGTCCTGGCCGTGTTGTCATGATGGAAGCGGCTGTGCCCACCCAACGGCGCAGGCGCCGCACCGTCCGTCTGCTTCCGAGCATCGTGACCATCCTGGCGCTGGCCTCCGGCCTGTCCGCGGTGAAGTTCGCGCTGGACGGCGAGCTCGACATCGCGCTGGCCATGGTCGGCGCCGCCGCGGTGCTCGACACCCTCGACGGCCGCTTGGCCCGCATGCTCGACGCCACCACCAAGATGGGTGCTGAGCTCGATTCGCTGTCCGACGCGATCTCCTTCGGCGTCGCGCCCGCGCTGGTGCTGTACATCGCGCTGCTCGACCAGAACAGCGCGGGCTGGATCATCGCGCTGTTGTTCGCGGTGAGCATCGTGCTGCGTCTGGCCAGGTTCAACACCCTGATGGACGACGACACCCGACCCGATTGGTCGCGTGACTATTTCGTCGGTGTGCCCGCGCCGGCGGGCGCGCTGATCGCGCTCGTGCCGATCGGGCTGTACGTGCAGTTCGGCGACGGCTGGTGGGTCGGCTTCTACGAGGTCGCGGCATGGACGGTGTTCGCGGCGGCGCTGTGCGTCAGCACGATTCCGACGCTGGCGATGAAGTCGGTTTCGGTGGCGCCGCAGGCCGCGGCCGGGCTGCTGGTGCTGGTCGCGGTGGCGGCGGCCCTGCTGGTGACCTATCCGATCGTGCTGCTGCTGGTGCTCGTCGCGCTCTACCTGGGCCACATTCCGTTCGCCTGGTATTCGCAGCGCTGGGTGGCGGCTCGGCCGGAGACCTGGGAGCACAAGCCCGCCGAACGCAGGGCGCAGCGCAAGGCGCAGCGGCGCAGGCCCGCCATCCGATCCGGCATCCGCAGCTCGAGCGCGCGACTGCGGCTGCGCAGGCCGGGCGGCCGGAAAGAACAGGCGGAGGACGTAGTTCGCTGATACGAACGAACGCGGCCTTCGAGCGCGGAGAAAGATGACGGTGGAACCCGACGGACTGCGCGAATTCCAGGCGCATCGGCCGCGGTTGTTCGCGCTCGCCTACCGCATGCTCGGCTCGGCGGCCGAGGCCGAGGACGCGGTGCAGGAGGCCTACCTGCGCTGGGACGGCACCGACCGGGCCACCATCCGGTCCGCGGAAGCTTGGCTCACCACCGCCGTGGTGAACCTCTGCCGCACCTGGCTCGTTTCGGCGCGGGCGCGGCGCGAGACCTACGTCGGTCCGTGGCTGCCGGAGCCGGTCGCCACCGCGAACGGCGAACTCGGGCCGCTGGAGACCGTCGAGGAACGCGAGCTGGTCTCGCTGGCGCTGCTCACCGCGCTGGAGCGGCTGAGCCCGGTGGAACGCGCCGTCTTCGTGCTGCGCGAGGCGTTCGGTTACGCCCACCGTGAGATCGCCGACATGCTCGACCTCACCGAGGCGAGCTCGCAGCAGACCTACCGGAGGGCCGGTCAGCGCGTGCGCGAGGGCAGGCCGCGCTTCGACGTCGAACCCGGACATGCCAGGGCGCTGATCGAGCGTTTCCTCGCGGCCGCGCGCTCCGGCGATGTGGACACGCTCGGCCGGATGCTCGCGGCCGACGTCACCGCCACCGCGGACGGCGGCGGCCGGATCAACGCCGCGCGGCGGCCGGTGCACGGCGCCGACCGGGTGGCCCGCTACCTCGTCGGCCTGTTCCGCTGGGAGGTCCCCGGCATGGCGATCGCCGTCGAGGAGGTCAACGGCGCTCTCGCTGTGGTCGTGCGGGTCACCGAAACACCCATGCTGATAGTCGGCGTCGAGCTCGACGGCGATCGGGCGCGCGCACTGCACCTCATCGTCAATCCCGACAAGCTGGCCTATTTCGCTGCCGCCGACCGGGCGTCGTAGCCGGTGTGACGCGGCTCATGCCGCGGGCTGTCAGGGATCGTGGGCCGATCCAGTCTGAGGGATATCGGCCAACGAGAGGAGCCACCATCATGACCGGGAAGCAGCACATCGTCGTTCTTGGCGCCGGATACGCGGGTCTGGCCGCGGCGCGGCGACTGGCCGGGCGGGCGGGGACCGCGCGGATCACCGTTGTCGACGCCCGCGCCGAATTCGTGGAGCGGGTGCGGTTGCACCAGCAGGTCGCCGGGCAACGGCTGCGCCGGTGGAACTTGGCGGAGGTGCTGGAGCGCAAGGGTGTTCGATTCGTCCAAGCGCGGGTGACGCGCATCGATGCCGCGGGTAAGCGGATCGAGCTGGACGGCGGCGATTCCGTCGGCTACGACGTGCTGATCTACGCGCTGGGCAGCCTCGCCGATCCCGGTGGCGTGCCCGGCGCCGCCGAATTCGCCAGATCCGTTGCCACGCCGGAATATTCGTCTTGGACGGCGACCGGCGGAACCGTCGCCGTCGTCGGCGCAGGCGCCACCGGCATCGAGCTGGCCGCAGAAATCGCCGAGGCCGAGCAGGATTCGCGCGTCATCCTGCTCAGCGCCGACGAACCCGGTGCTTGGCTCTCGGCGAAGGCCGTCGCGCACATCCGGGCGGTGCTGGAGAAGCTCGGCGTCGAGATCCGCGCGGACGTGAAGGTGGTCGAGGTGACCGCGGACGGTGTCCGGCTCGCGGGCGGTGAGTTCGTCGCGGCCGAGACCACGGTCTGGACAACCGGGTTCGCCGTCCCCGATCTCGCGGCCCGCGCCGGTCTTGCGGTGGACGGCGCTGGCCGGGTGCTGACCGACGAATCCCTGCGCTCGATCTCGCACCCGGAGATCTACGCCGCGGGCGACAGCGCGGTGGTCGCCGGTCCCGGCGAGCGGTCGCTGCGGATGGCGTGCGCGACGGCGCTGCCCACCGGCAAGTACGCGGCCGATGTGGTCGTGGCGCGGCTGCGCGGGCAGGAGCCGCGTGACCTGCGGTTCCGGTACGTCCTGCAGTGCATCAGCCTCGGCCGCCGCGACGCCGTCGTCCAGCTGCTGCACGCCGACGACACCCCGGCCCGGACTGTGCTGCGCGGGCGTCTCGGTGCCCGCGTCAAGGAACTCATCGTGCGTGGCGCGGCGGCCGCAGCGGGATTGCGATAGTAGCGATCGGGCGTCGATCAAGATCGTCAACTAATGGTTGACGACGCTCATGCGTCAACTTATGGTTGACGCATGACTTCTTCCGTTCGTCTCGACGACCTCATCTCCGCCATCAAGAAGGCTCGGCCGGACAGCGTGCTCGAGCAGCTCTCCGACGCGGTCATCGCCGCGGGTCACCTCGACGAAGTGGCCGATCACCTGATCGGCCACTTCGTGGACCAAGCCCGCCGCTCCGGCGCGTCCTGGACCGACATCGGCGCCAGCATGGGCGTCACCAAGCAGGCCGCCCAGAAGCGGTTCGTGGCCAAGGGGCCCGGCGACCCGGCCGAGGCCGCGGCGATGGATCCGAACGCCGGATTCGCCAAGTTCACCCCGCGCGCCCGCGCGGTGGTGATGGCCTCCCAGCAAGCCGCGCAGGCCGCGGGCAACAAGCTCATCGGGCCCGTCCACCTGGTGCTCGGACTGCTGACCGAGCCCGCAGGCCTCGCCGCCAAGGAGATTCTCACCGCGGGCCTCGACCTGGAGGAGGTGCGCGCCGCCGCGACCGCCGCGCTTCCGCCCACCGAGTCCGACGGAGAGGGCGGCCCCGCCGCTCTGGTGCCCTTCGATGCCGAGGCCAAGAAGGCGCTCGAGCTGACCTTCCGCGAGGCGCTTCGCCTGGGCCACAACTACATCGGCACCGAGCACATCCTGCTCGCCCTGCTCGAACAGGAGAACGGTGCGGGCCTGCTGACCGGCCTCGGCATGGACAAGGCGAAAACCGAAGCGCACTTGGTGGAACTGCTTTCGGTGATCGCCGCTCAGAAGCCATGAAGAAGGGGCGTCGCGGCGTTCGGGTGGCGTTCGCCGCCGCCCTCGTCGCCGTGGCACTCCGGTCGGCCGCCAGAACGCGTCGGCGCCTCAGCGATGGACGGATAGTGTTGCCGCTTACCGGTGTTCGTTACGCGTATGCCGAATGCGCGCGGCGTCGCCGAATCGTGCGGGCCGCGCGTCGCGGTGATCAGGGCACGTTGCGCTCGAGCTCGTCCAGCCATGCGGCGGCCGAGGCGTCGCTCGGTGCGCGCCAGTCCCCGCGCGGCGAGAGCGAGCCGCCGGAGCCGACTTTCGGCGCGTTGGGCAGGGTCGACCGCTTGAACTGGCTGGTCTGGACGAACCGCCGCAGGAATTCGGCGAGCCAGCGCTTGATGGTCGGCAGATCGTAGGCGTTGCGCTGATCCGCCGGGATCAGGTCGGGCCACGGCCCGCGCTCCGGGTCCGACCAGGCGTGCCTGGCCAGGTACGCCACCCGGCTCGGCCGATAACCGAAGCGCAGCAGGTAGTACAGGTGGAAGTCCTGGAGTTCGTACGGGCCGACCGTGGCCTCGGAACTCTGACTCGGCCCGTCGGCATCGGCGCCAGGCACGAGTTCGGGTGAGATCTCGGTCCGCAGAATGGATTTCAAGACCTCCGACGCCTCGGGGCCGAACTGCCCTGTGTCGGCGGACCACGCGATCAGGTATTTGATCAAGGTCTTGGGCACCGAGGCGTTCACGCTGTAGTGGGCCATGTGGTCGCCGACGCCGAAGGTGCACCAGCCGAGGGCGAGTTCGCTGAGGTCGCCGGTGCCGACCACCAGCGCCCCGTGCTGGTTGGCCAGCCGGAACAGATGCGAGGTGCGCTCGCCCGCCTGCACATTCTCGTAGGTGACGTCGTACTGCGGAACACCCTCGGCGGCAGGATGATTCAGATCGCGCAACATCTGCGTCGCCGAGGGGCGGATGTCGATCTCCGCCGCGGTCACCCCGAGCGCCGCCATCAGCCGGTGCGCGTCGGTGCGGGTCCGTGCGCTCGTGGCGAATCCGGGCATGGTGTAGGCCAGCACGTTCGCGCGAGGCAGTCCGAGCCGGTCCATGGTCTTGGCCGCCACGATCAGTGCCTGGGTCGAGTCCAATCCGCCGGAGACGCCGATCACCAGTCGCCCAGAGCCGGTCGCGCGCAGCCGGGTGCTCAGACCCTCCACCTGGATGTGGTGCACCTCGGCGCAGCGTTCGTTGCGCGCGGCCGGGTCGGCGGGAACGTAAGGGAAGCGCTGGATCTCGCGGCGTAGCCGCACCGCCGCCTGCGGCACGGGCAGGTCGAATTCGACGCGGCGCATGGCGCTCAATCGCTCGCGGTGGTCGTGCACGTTGTCGGCGAAGCTGGTGGTGCGGAGCCGGTCGGCGGCCAGTCGTTGCAGATCGAGATCGGCTGTCACCAGCTGCGGGTGGTCGGCGAAGCGTTCGCCTTCGGCGAGCAGATCGCCGTTCTCGCAGACCAGCGCCTGCCCGTCCCAGGCCATGTCGGTGGTCGATTCCCCGTTTCCCGCAGCCGAATACAGATAGGCGGCGAGGAATCGCGCCGAATGCGACGTGCACAGCGCCCTGCGGTAGTCGGCCTTGCCTATCACGATATTGCTGGCCGAGAGATTCACCAGCACGGTCGCACCGGCCAGCGCGGCGTAGCCGCTCGGCGGCAGCGGCACCCAGCCGTCCTCGCAGATCTCGAGGTGAAAAGTGAAGGCCGCCAGGTTGGTGGCGGTGAACAGCAGATCCGCGCCGAACGGCGCGCGCTGCCCGGCGATCGTGATGTGGCCCGCGAGATTCTCTCTGGCGGCGGCGAATTGACGCTTCTCGTAGAACTCGCGATAGTTCGGCAGATAGCTCTTGGGCACGGCGCCGAGCACCCGTCCGCGGCAGACGGCGATGCCGCAGTTGAACAGCCGCCCCTGGGAGCGCACCGGCGCGCCGACGAGGAGCACCGTGTCGATGTCGGCGCTCTCGGCGACCACCCTGGTCAGCGCCGCGTCCACCGCGTCGTCCAGCGCGTCCTGATGGAACAGGTCGTCGGAGGTGTAGGCGGAGAGGCCGAGCTCGGGAAACACGGTCAGCACCGCGCCGTCGGCGGCTGCTTCCCGTGCCAGACTCAGCGTCTCCTCGACGTTGTAGGCCGGATCGGCGACTCGTACACGCGGCACCGCGACCGCGACCCGGGCGAATCCGTGCCGGTACAGCGAATCGAACGGAAGTCCGCCCATCTCGTCCCCTTTCGGGATCGAACGCGATCGTGTTCCACCGCGAAATCTACGCGCGCCCGCGCAATCCGCCGCCCCAGCGCGGCCACTGCGCCTGCGGCTTGGGTGCGGCGACCAGCGATTCCCGGTCGATATCGGTGACGAAAAGCGGCAGTCGCGGCGCGAGGCCGTCCAACAGGGCGAGCAGTTTTCCGCCGAGCGACGCCTGGTACTCGGTCATCGTCAGGCCGACGATCTGGAGGAACGCGACCCGGCCGTTGGGGGTCGGGATGGCGCCCAACTCGGGGTCGGTGACGAAGCCGACGGCCTGGATCGCCGAATCGGGCCGGTCGGCGGCGAGCGGGCCGTTCGCCTTGATGGTGTGGCCTGGTTCGAACCACTTGCCCGATTGGAAGACGTACCTGGCGAGGTTCTGCAGGAAATGCGCGGGCCAGATCGGCGCCTGCGCTGCCTCCGGGTCGCCCGCGAGCCGGAACGTGAACTCGAACCCCCACCCGGAGACCGCCGGGTCGTCCCATTCCTTCTCGCCGAGCTCGCTCATGCCGTACCCGATGTAGTGCCAGTGCGGCACCGGGTCGGTCCTCGGGTACGCGCTGACGCCCTCCAGCGGGTCGGGTCCGCCCAGCGACCAGGGGTGCCCAACCGTCCAGTGCACCGGTTGTAGCTCGCCGTACAGCTGTGCCAGGACGTCATCGATCGCATCCCGGCCGGGTCCAACACTCACCCGGTCACTGTAGGGGGTCGGCGCGGGCGCGAATTTCCGCAGACTCCGCCGTCAGCCGCTGATTCGGGTCCGGGTCGCGGCATGCGGGAGGTCACGGAGCGTGCCTGTGGGTTGCTCGGCAGGGTGTCGTCACCGCCGACCGCTAAGCTATAGCGATGGCGGATGAATCGGCAGAAACGGATTCCGACCTAGTTGCGGGTGAACGTCGCACCGATCTGTTGCACGCCCTGTCGTATGTGCACACCGAAGCCGGGCCGGACGGCGAATACATTGTGAACGGCGATCTGCCGCCCGAGGTGGCGCCGCCCTTCATCCGTGCCATCATGCGCGTCGAGGCCGAACTCCTGCTGCACGACGCCGAGCTCGTCACCGTGGACAACGAGGAACCGAGGACCCCGGAAGAGCGCCGCACCGACGCGTTCGTCGCGCTGGTTCTGCGCATCGACGACCGGCGCTGAGACCCGAGTCTCCTCGCGGACCGGCAACGCCCGGTCCGCCCCGGACCTTGCACTCGCCACCCCCGAGTGCTAGAAATGGCTTTGGCACTCTCGACCTGTGAGTGCCAGGGTCGGGACGGTGAGACCGGGTTTCATCGACACCCTCGGTCGTCCGTCGCGGGCACCGAACCTGGCCAGCGTAAATGGGGCGATCCGAAAGGGGTCGTCCTGTGTGTCAGCCCCATTACTAATGGAGGATCTCAACGCAATGGCCAAGACAATTGCGTACGACGAAGAGGCCCGTCGCGGCCTCGAGCGGGGTCTGAACAGCCTCGCCGACGCGGTCAAGGTGACGCTGGGCCCCAAGGGTCGCAACGTTGTCCTGGAGAAGAAGTGGGGCGCCCCCACGATCACCAACGATGGTGTGTCCATCGCCAAGGAGATCGAGCTGGAGGACCCGTACGAGAAGATCGGCGCCGAGCTGGTCAAGGAAGTCGCCAAGAAGACCGACGACGTCGCGGGCGACGGCACCACCACCGCCACCGTCCTGGCTCAGGCGCTGGTGCGCGAGGGCCTGCGCAACGTCGCGGCCGGCGCGAACCCGCTGGGTCTGAAGCGCGGCATCGAGAAGGCCGTCGAGGCCGTCACCGCCAAGCTGCTCGACACCGCCAAGGAGGTCGAGACCAAGGAGCAGATCGCCGCCACCGCCGGTATCTCGGCCGGCGACGCGTCCATCGGTGAGCTGATCGCCGAGGCCATGGACAAGGTCGGCAAGGAAGGCGTCATCACCGTCGAGGAGAGCAACACCTTCGGCCTCCAGCTGGAGCTGACCGAGGGCATGCGCTTCGACAAGGGCTACATCTCCGGTTACTTCGTGACCGACCCTGAGCGTCAGGAAGCGGTCCTCGAGGACCCGTACATCCTGCTGGTCGGCTCGAAGGTCTCGACCGTCAAGGACCTGCTGCCGCTGCTGGAGAAGGTCATCCAGGCCGGCAAGCCGCTGCTGATCATCGCCGAGGACGTCGAGGGCGAGGCCCTGTCGACCCTGGTGGTCAACAAGATCCGCGGCACCTTCAAGTCCGTCGCCGTCAAGGCTCCCGGCTTCGGTGACCGCCGCAAGGCTCAGCTCGCCGACATCGCCATCCTGACCGGTGGCGAGGTCATCAGCGAAGAGGTCGGTCTGAACCTGGAGACCGCGGGTGTCGAGCTGCTCGGTACCGCCCGCAAGGTCGTCGTCACCAAGGACGAGACCACCATCGTCGAGGGTGCGGGCGACGCGGAGGCCATCAAGGGCCGCGTTGCGCAGATCCGCGCCGAGATCGAGAACTCCGACTCGGACTACGACCGTGAGAAGCTGCAGGAGCGTCTGGCCAAGCTGGCCGGCGGTGTCGCGGTGATCAAGGCGGGCGCGGCCACCGAGGTCGAGCTCAAGGAGCGCAAGCACCGCATCGAGGACGCCGTCCGCAACGCGAAGGCTGCCGTCGAAGAGGGCATCGTCGCCGGTGGTGGCGTGGCCCTGCTGCAGTCGGCTCCCGCGCTGGACGCGCTGAACCTGACCGGTGACGAGGCCACCGGCGCGAACATCGTGAAGGTCGCGCTGTCGGCTCCGCTGAAGCAGATCGCCTTCAACGCCGGCCTCGAGCCCGGCGTGGTCGCCGAGAAGGTCGCCAACCTGCCCGCGGGCAGCGGCCTGAACGCCGACTCCGGCGAGTACGAGGACCTGCTGGCCGCCGGCGTTGCCGACCCGGTCAAGGTCACCCGCTCGGCGCTGCAGAACGCGGCCTCCATCGCGGCCCTGTTCCTCACCACCGAGGCCGTCGTCGCCGACAAGCCGGAGAAGGCCGCCGCTCCCGCCGGCGACCCGACCGGTGGCATGGGCGGCATGGACTTCTGATCCCCGGATCAGCGAGTTCTCGCTAGTCACGAAGGCCGGTCCACCATCGAGTGGACCGGCCTTTGCGTTCGGTGCGCTGGTGCCGTGCTACGGCAGCAGAGTCAGCGACTGCACGTGTCGAGGGCGGACCACGCCGAAGTGTTTGCGGTCGAGTGTGGCAACTCGATCGGTGCCGAATCGCTCGGCTATCGTGAGGACGGACGCGTCGACTGCTCCGAGTGGGAAGTCGGCGTACTGCCGTACCAAGTCGGCAATTCGGCCGACATCAGGTTTGGTGATAGACACCAACTCGAAAACATCCTGCTCGACACTGTCGAGAAATGCCGCTTCGATATCGGGTCGCTCCTCCAGCAACCAGCAGACTTCGACCATGACGGGGACCGGGAGCAAGAGTCTTCCCCTGAGACCGGCGAAGAACGCTGCGCACTCTGTATGTCGATTGTCGCTGCGATCCATCATCGCGACGAGGGGGCCGGTGTCCAGCACCGTTGTCGTCATTGCCATTCGGACCGTCGCCGCCGCAGGCGCTCACGGATGTAATCGTCGTGGGATTCGGCGCTATCCGTTCGTCCGGACGCCCAGATGCCGGTCAGCGACGTCAGTACTTCGGACGTCTTTGCGGCATCGGTTTCATCGTCCGGGGCGGAAACCTGGGGTAGGTCGGGGTCTTCCGACACGAGCAACCGTAGATGACGTGCTTGGGCGGGCGTCAGTCGGTCGACGAGGTGATGGAGTTCGTCGTAGTCGTGTGCGGATGTCATGGTCGCAAGTTTAGAGCGCTGACCACCTGCGAGGCACTGCCGGAAGAAGACCAACAGAACGCGCGAGGACGAACGCCCCCGACAGCACCTTTCAGGCAGTGGCCGGGAGGCGGAGGCGTTCGGCGAGTTCGTTGAAGATGTAGAAGTTGGGGATGGCGGCGACGGGGGCGAGGGAGATCCAGTTGCCGTCGACCTTGATGCGGACCAGGCCGCTGCGGGCGTCGATGAGCTGGATACGGTCCCAGGGATAGACCTGATTGCGGAAGCTGAGGGCGATCAGGTCCAGGCCGATATCGCCGAAGTGGACGATTTCGCCGGTGTCGATTTTCAGGACCGCGCGCGGCAGCTGGGTTCCGGTGATGGCCGACTGGATCGCCCTACCCCATTCGCGTGCGTCGGCGAACTCGGTGTCGTCGAAAGATGCCTGCGCCCCGTCCGGACCGCTCATCTCCAGCGAGTATTCGGCGTGCGCGGTGTTCTGGAACGGAATGACCTGCTGCCTGACTTCGGCCGTGTCCCAGCGGAACCCGGCGATCTGCTCGCCGGTCCGATACACGGTCATGCCGTGGTCGAACAGATCCAGTCGGGCCGAACGGTTCTGGCGGTTCTGTCGGCCGCGCACCGAGGCCAGCGTGGCGGGCAGCAGCGCGACGACGCCCACCGCGATACCGCCTGCGATCGAGCCCACCGCGGCGCAGATCACACCGACGGCCGCGAGTCCGCCCGCGACGATCCCGCATCCGCGCACGAAGGCGTCGCTCACCGGTGCGGGGAGAAATGTTTGGCGGTGTGTGCCGAGCTTTTCGTACTCGGCCATCAGGTGTATCAGCTGCGATAACGGTATGGTTCGCCGGACGCGGGTTCCGCCTTCACCGTCCTCCGGCATGCTCGGAGTGGTCAATAGTCCCTCCATGAGGCGGTTTTCATCCGCGCGAAGCGTATTCCACCGGACCGAATATCGCTACCGCAACCCCCGGAAGTAGTGCCGGTGCCATCGCGGGTTTTCAGCCCTGTAGGACGAAGGCGACCAGAAAACCTGCCGCCGTGGCCATTCCGACCCACCAGCCGCCCTCGCGATAGGCCTCCGGCATGAGCGAATCGGCCAATACCGCGATGGTCGCGCCGCCCGCGAAAGCCTGCACGGTGCTGATATGGGTGTCGGAGAGATTGTCCGAGAGATTGTTTCCCAGCACCGTGACAAGCACGAGAACCGCGCCGGTCGCCGCCCACAGCCCGAAGGCGCGAGCCCGCTCGAATCCGTGCTGGCTGCGCATCAGCGCCGCGCCGCCGATGGCCTCGGGCACGTTGCCGACGGCCACCGCCACCAGCAGCACCAGCCCGCCGCCCGAAGTCAGCGAGACGCCGAGCGCGGTGTTCTCCGGCACGCCGTCCAGGATGGTGCCGAGCATCAGAGCCCAGCCGATGGCGGCGGGGCCCAGCTTGGTCTCGATCAGATGGTTGGCGACCACGTAGACCCCAGCGCCCGCGAACAGCGCCGCCCCGGCGATCAGCGCGCCCGCCTGATGAAAGGCCGGTTCGAACAGTTCCGAGGACACCGCCGCGATCATGGTGCCCGCGCCGAACGCCATCAGCGAGGCGAGCAGCGGCCGCGGCAGCGACCAGCGCAGGCCGATGGCCGCGCCGACCAGCAGCGGCACCGCGGTGCCGAGACCGTAGAGCAGTGCCTTCAGCATGCGGCTCACCCTAATGGGCGCTGCCGGGCGAAGTCCCGTCGTCAGCCTGCGCATGGCCGAAGCGAAGGCGGAGGTACGCCGAGGCGAAACCGCGGTTCAGGCTCAGGCCCCGCGCGGGGCTGCGGCAACTCGGCCGCAGCGGGACGAGGTCCGTCGTCGGTCCACGGCCGGAGGGGACGTGCGACTGCCAGTTGAGCGCCCGGACAAGACAACTCGCTCAGATGCCGCTGACCGAGACGACGCGGAAGGCGCTCGGCGTGCCGGGACTCATCGGCCCGCCTTTGTCGAACTGCGAGGCGACCACCAGCGTGCGCTCGCCGTCGCGCACCAAAGTGGTTGGAATGCTCAGTGTCTCGTCGGTGAGGGTTTCGTCCAGCCGAGCGGACGCGCCCTCATCGGTCAGTGTCCAGCGCGAGATCGTGTTGGTCCTGTTGTGCGCCACCCACAGTGTGTCGCCGTGCAGGTCGAGGCCGTCGGCATGGGTCAGGTCGCCGCCGCGCAGGTCGACCTTGCGGATCGGTGCGTCGGCGGTGAGGTCGACGCGGTAGAGGTCGCCGCCGACCATGTCGACGACCAGCAGGTACCGGCCGGAGGAGTCCGCGACCAAGCCGTTGAGGTTGAATCCCCCTTGCTCGCGCGGCTCGATGACACTCACCAGCTCGAATCGCGGTGTCAGTTCCCCGCGCCCGCCCTGAGCGACGGCCGCGCTCACCTGATCGGGCGTGACCCGGTAGACCACGGCGCGGAGGCTGTCGGTGAGGTAGGCGGCGCCGTCCGGGGTAATGACGACGTCGTTGACGAAGCGCGGGTCGGCGCCGGGGACATCGAAGCGCGCGATCAGCGCGCGGGTCGCGGTGTCGTACACCGCGACACCGGCGGTCGAGTCGGTCACCCAGAGTCGGCCTGCGCCGTCGACTTTCATTCCGTTCGCGGTCTTTCGTCCGTCGGCACCCTCGGGCAGGAAGACCTCCGCCTTCTGCGCGCCCGGGGTGGCGCGGTAGACGGCGCCGGTGGTGTACGAGCCGACGTAGGTGTCTCCGGTGCGGGCATCGCGCGCGATTCCCTCGGGATAGACGCGATCGCCAGGGAGTTCGTACGCGGTGGTGACGCGGGGGCCGTCGTCGGGGGAGTCGCACGCGGAGATCGCGGCGGCCAGCGCGAGGGCTGCGATCGCCAGGGGGCGTGTGGTTGGCATGCTCGAGCCTTTCGTATCCGTTGTAGATCGAGCACGAACATAGATTAGGGTTCTAATATCCGTCAAGATTCTAATGAAGTGGCGGACGGATACGATGCCAGGCATGACGTCCATGCCCGCCTCCGAACGCATCGGCTCCTATGTCAAGCGCGCGGAGCAGGCGCTGAACACAGCGAAGAACGCCGCGCTCAAGCCCGCTGGCGTCACGGTGGCCCAGTACGCCGCGCTGCTGCACCTCGCCGAGAACCCGGGGATCTCCGCCGCCGCCCTCGCCCGGCTCTGCGGCGTCACGCCGCCGACCATGAACACCGTGCTCGGCAACTTGCAGGAGCGGGGGTTCATCGAACGGACCCCGCACGCCTGGCACAAGAACGTGCTGGAGACCCGCCTGACCGAACGCGGCGAAGCGGTCATGGAAGACGCCGACGCGCGCGCGATCCGGGTGGAGCGGGCGGTGGACGCCGCGTTCACCGCCGCCGAACGCGAGACCCTCCGCGACCTGCTCACCCGCTGCGCCGACGCCTACGACGCGACCCGCACGAACGAAGCGCCGACGCCGACGGAATAGTCCTGTTACGCGAGAACCGCTGGCGCGCAACGTTGTCGGCCGCAAGGCGGCATCGACTCGCGCGCTGGCGCAGTTGGTGGCGAGTGCGGCGTTCTTCGTCTGTGGCGTGCGCCCGGTCCGGGCGTTCCTGGCGCGGGATACCCCATGCGGTCGTAGGCTGAATTCATGTCGAGCGGCGAGATCAGAGGCGTGCTCTACGACATCGACGGCGTGCTGGTTACTTCCTGGCGGCCGATCGACGGAGCGCGCGACGCCGTGCGTGAATTGCGCGAAAGAGGTTTGCGCCGAGCATTTCTCACCAATACCACATCACGCACCTGCGCCGAGATCGGCGAGCGTTTACAGACGGCTGGATTCGAGATCGATTCCGGGGAAATCGTCACGGCGGGCCGGTTGACGGCCGAATTTTTGCGGCGCCGCTATCCGGGTGCGCGGGTCTGGGTGTTGAATCACGGCGACATCGCCGACGATCTCGCCGGGCTGGAGCTTGTCGAGGACCGTCCCGACGTGGTCGTGATCGGCGGCGCCGGAACGGAATTCACGCATCGCGCGCTCAGCCGGGTCGCCGAGCTCATGCTGGACGGGGTGCCCGCGGTGGCGATGCAGGGCGGCCTCACCTGGGCCACCGACGACGGACTGCGCATCGACGCGGGCGCGTATCTACCGGGACTTTCGGCGGCGGGCAACGCGGAGATCGAGGTGATCGGCAAGCCGGCTCCGACGGGGTTTCGCACCTGCGCGCAACTCATGGGTCTGGAGCCCTGCGAGGTCGTGATGGTCGGCGACGACCTGCATTCCGATGTGCTGGCCGGACAGGCCGTCGGCATGTCCGGGGTGCTGGTCCGTACCGGCAAATTCCGGCCCGGCGTGCTCGCGGCGGCCACCACGGCGCCGGACCACGTGATCGACTCCGTCGCCGTCCTGCCGGAACTGCTGCCGACCAGCGGCGACGCCGGGTGAACGAGAGGGACCGGTTCGTTCGAAAAAAGTTCTACTAAATTCCTCCAAAAGCCTTCCCGCGCGGCGCATCACTGGGTATCGTCCGTTTCGGCAAACAGCCAGTGACGACGGAGTCGCGATGGTCGGATCGGAGGAATGGTTGATCTAGCTACCAGGCTGCCAACTTTCGGCTAACGCGCGGTCGGTCGAAGGTTGAGACGAAGGGCCCGATCCATGACGAGGGGATCGGGCCCTTCGGTATTGTCTGGCGCAATGTCACAGGATGCGAATACGGGACGAATGTATGCCGGGCAACCCGTAGAGGACCGGCAACGCCAGCGGCGTGCGCGTTTTCTGGAATCAGGCCTGACGGTCTTTGCGCGCGACGGATACGCCAATAGTTCGGTGGGCGCCATCTGTAAAGACGCCGGACTCTCCTCACGACAGTTCTACGAGGAGTTCACCGGACGCGAGTCGCTCCTACTCGAGCTCTACGAGCAAATCGACAAGGAGTCGCGCGAAGCGGTGACGGCCGCGCTGGAGAAGAAGACCGACGCTTCAGCGCTCGACCTCATCGACGCCGCGGTGCGCGCCTACGTCCAGTCCATCGGGTCGGATCCGCGCAAGGCGCGAGTGGCGCTCGTCGAGGTGGTCGGCGCCGGACCCAAGGTGGAGAAGTTCCGCCTCGAGCTACGTCGCGTGTGGGGTTCGCTGCTGGCCAGCGCGGCCGAGGACGCGGCCATGCAAGGCGAAATCCCGCCCGGCGACTACGAAATGCGGGTGCTGGCGATCATCGGCGCGGTCAACTACGTGGTGGATTCGTGGAGCGGTTCGGATCCCCGCCCGCCGCTGGACGACGTGATCCACGTGCTCAGCCGAGTGATCATGGGCGCGGTCGGCGCGTAGCGGACCGGGTGGTCGGGCTGCCCGCGCGGCGATGTGCGATGCCGCGCGGTAGCGTGCGCTGCATGGAGACAGTTCCGATCCAGGTGCCGGACGGCAGCACCATTCCGGTGCGGTTGATACCGGCCGGGGGTCAGCACCGGCATGCGGTCACGCCCGACGCGCCGCGCCCGGTCGTGGTGATCGTGCCGGGGCTCGGCGTGCCCGGCGCCTACTACGAACTGGTCGCCCAGCAGCTCGCCGCGCGCGGATTCGACGCCGCTATCGGTGAACTGCGCGGCAACGGCGACAGCCGCCCCCGGCCGAGTCCGACCAGCACCTACGGCTACCACGAGCTGGTGTCGGTGGACTTCCCCGCGATCTTCCAGGTGGTGCGCGACCGGTTCCCGGCCAGCACGCCGTATCTGCTCGGGCACAGCATGGGCGGTCAGCTCGCCGTGATGTACGCGGCGCGGATTCGCGGCAGGCTGGGTGGGCTGATCCTCGTCGCCTCGGGCACGCCGTACTACCGGGGCTATCGCGGATTGTTCAGTCCCGGCATGCTGTTCGGCACCGCGGCGGCCTCGCTGACCGCCAGCCTCGCCGGTTTCTGGCCGGGCGATCGGATCACGGTCGGCGGCTTCGGTCCGCAGTCGAAGGTGCTCATCTCCGACTGGGCGCGGCTGGCGCGCACCGGCCGATTCGTGCCGGTCGGCGCCGATATCGACTACGAGGAACGCATCGCCCGGCTGAAGCTGCCGGTCCTGTCGGTCACCATCGCGGGTGACGAACTCACCCCGCGCGGGTCGGCCGAGCACTTGGTCGGCAAGATGCCCGATGCCGAGCTGACCACCTGGTATCAGCCGGAACCGTTGGGACACAACGGCTGGATCCCGGATCCGAACTCCACCGTCGACCGCATCGAGAAGTGGTTGCGCGACCGGTGATCGCGCGGCGGGCTCAGCGGCGGATCGCCAGCCGGCCCGTGATCGCGTAGTCATGCCGATCCTCCTGCCACGGCAGGTTTTCCGGGGTGGTTCGCGCAGCTGCCGAAGGTGGTCGGCTACCCGCCGCCCTGTGCCCCTCCTCCGGCACCTGGAGGAGGGGCTGGCCGAGCGCGTCACGGCGTAGTTCAGCCGGCCTGCTGTCCGCCGCCCTCCATGAGCATCTGGGTGAAGAACTCGTAGATGAGCGCGGCCTGGAACGCCATCTGCTTGTTGTCCGCGGCGCCGCCGTGTCCGCCTTCGATGTTCTCGTGGTACCAGAACGTGTGGCCCTGCTCCTCCAGCAGCGCCGCCATCTTGCGGGCGTGGCCGGGATGCACGCGGTCGTCGCGGGTGGAGGTGGTGATCAGGATCGGCGGGTAGTCGGCGTCGGCGCTGGTGTTCTGGTACGGCGAGTACTTGCCGATGTACTCCCATTCCTCCGGCTTGTCCGGGTCGCCGTACTCCGCCATCCACGAGGCGCCCGCCAGCAGCAGGTGGTAGCGCTTCATGTCGAGCAGCGGGACCTGGCAGACGATGGCGCCGAACAGCTCCGGATACCGGGTCAGCATCACGCCCATCAGCAGACCGCCGTTGCTGCCGCCCACCGCGCCGAGCTGTGCGGGCGTGGTGATGCCCCGGTCGACCAGATCTCTTGCGATGGCCGCGAAATCCTCGTACACCTTGTGGCGGTTGGCCTTCTGCACCGAGGTGTGCCATTCCGGGCCGTACTCGCCGCCGCCGCGGATGTTGGTCATCACCCAGGTGCCGCCGCGCTCCAGCCAGCCCATGCCGGAGGCGCCGCTGTAGGCGGGCGTGCGGGAGACCTCGAAGCCGCCGTAGCCGGACATGACCGTTGGACCGGGGACGTCCTTGCGGTCGCGATGCCGAATCACGAAGTACGGCACCATCGTTCCGTCGTCGGAGCGGGCGAAGAACTGCTCGGTCTCCACACCGTCCGCGTCGAAGAAGGCCGGCTCCTGCTTGAGCTGCTCGGTGCTACCGCCGACCGCGCTGGCCAGCAACGTGGCGGGCGTGGTGAATCCGCTTGTGGTGAGCATGAACTCGTCGCCGCCCTCCAGCGGGTCCAGGTTCATGACGCTGGTCGTCGCCATCGGCGGGGTGTCGGCCAGCGGCTCGACGGTCCATCCGTCCGATCCCGGGGTCAGCACGTGCAGCTTGGTCTGCACGTCTTGCAGAGTGATGAGCAGCAGGTGGTTCTCGGTCCAGCCGTAGCCGTGCAGCGAGGTGTGCGCGTCGGGCATGAAGAGCACCTCGAAATCCCTTGCGCCGGAGAGGAAACTCTCGAAGTCAGTGGCGAGCAGGGCGCCCGCCGGATAGGTCACGCCGCCCACCTCCCACGGCGACTTCAGCCGGACCAGTAGCCAGTCCTTGTACCAGGATTCGCTCGCGTCGCTGGGCACATCGATGTGGCGCAGCGTGCCGTCCGGCTCGATGAGGTGCACCTCTTCGTTGAAGAAGTCGGTGGCGCGGCCGACGAAATGGCGTTCGTAGCCGGGGGTGCGGTCGTAGCCCGCCGACACCGCGACGTCGTCCACGGTGCCTTCGAAAACCGCTTCGGCGTCGGCGAGTTCGGTGCCGCGCCGCCAGCGCTTGGCGATGCGCGGGTACCCGGATTCGGTCAGCGAACCAGGGCCGAAATCGGTGCCGACGTACACCGAGTCGACGTCGATCCACCTGATCTCCGATTTCGCCTCGGGTAGGAAGTAGCCGCCGTCCGCCGCGTCGATGAATTCCCTTCGCTCGATGTCGAATTCGCGAACGACCTTGGCGTCGGCGCCGCCCCGCGACAGGCTGATGAGCGCGCGCGACTGCTCGGGACGCAGCACCGCGGCGCCGCCCCACACCCAGTTCTCGTCCTCGGCGCCGGCCAGCGCGTCCAGGTCGATCAGGACGTCCCAGTCGGGCGATTCCTTGGCGTATTCGGCGAACGTGGTGCGGCGCCACAGGCCGCGCGGGTGCTCGGCGTCGCGCCAGAAGTTGTACAGCCAGCGCCCGCGACGGCCCGGGTAGGCGATCTTGGTGTCGGTGTCGAGCATGTCCAGGATGCGGTGCTCGAGGTCGGCGAACCGCTCGGTCGAGGCGAAGCGCTGACCGACCACCTCGTTGTGCGCGCGCGCCCAGGTCAGGGGTCGCTCGCCCGTCACTTCCTCGAGCCAGAGGTATCGATCCGTCACGTTCTGCTCAACGCCGCTCATGCCTCCACCTCGCTGGCACTCGGCTCCGGCATGCGTGAAGCGCGCTGGCACATGATTCGGTTACTGCGTTCCCTCATACCAATATTGTTGCTGAGCGGCGTCGTCCCTGCGTGCGCGGTTACCAGAAGTGTGCGACGTCGAGCACTACCCGCGATCCTGCGCCGGGTCCGTCCAGCGTGTACACCCGAAACGGCAGCCGCGCGCGCACGCCGACGCCGAAGGTGGTCTGGCCTTCGAACGAACCTGCCCAGGCGACCTGGCGGAAGGTCTGATAGCCGCCGACTCTGGCCAGTTCGCCGCGATCGTCCGGATGGTAGGTGCCGTTGCCCGCGTCGTCGTAGGCGGGTGCGTGCACCGTCACGCTGAGGAACGCGTCGCCGCGCAGCGGCACCGGCGCGCCCGACGCGTCCATCGTCACCGAGCCGACGTAACCGGCCCGGTAGCCGGTGACCGGGCCCGCGACGTCGATGACGAGCCGGTCGAAACACTGGTGACGACCGGAGCGCACATTCGTGATCGGAGCGGTCGAGTGATTGGGGTTCGCCTCCTCCAGCGAACCCCAGTCCAAACCGCAGTAGGAGGGAGTCGCGAGAGCGGGGCCGGGAATGATCATGAGTCCGATTCCGGCGACCAGCGCGGAAATCAGTACGAGGAATCGACGCACGTCGCACCGCCTTGGGCAGGTGGGGGATTGAAACAACTTGGAAATCGGTCGAATCGGGTGGTCCGTTAGCCGCAGTCGGGTCGCGAAACCGTCTCGAATTCGCACCGCCCTTCACCCTGCGCACGCGCGGACGGGTTCCGTTCGGCTCTGCTTCTAGGATCGGAATCCCGTACCGAGCGACAGGAGTCCGATTTGCCCCCCTTCCTGTGGGAACAGCACTGCTGCCTGCCGCTGCTGCCCTCCGCGGACATCACCGAGCTGGCCAGGTATCCGCTCGGCTCCCACCTGTCGGTGAACATCGGATACTCGCCGCAGCACACCGCCGACGCGCTGGCACTGGTGCACAAGTTCCGCCGGGATACGCTGGCGGACGGGCGATTCCGGCTGGTCGCCGGTCTGGACGACATCGGAGATCCGGAGCGGATCGCGCTCTCCTTCGATCTCGAAGACGCCGGTCCGCTCGGCGGCGACCTGGACAATGTCGAGGTGTTCCACGAACTCGGCGTGCGCTCGCTGCTGCCGACCTACAACTACGCCAACGAGGCCGGCTGCGGTTGCCTGGACACCGAGGACACCGGCCTCACCGCCTACGGCAGGGACCTGGTGCGCAAGCTCAACGAGGTCGGGGTGTTCGTCGACGGCTCGCACTGTTCCCGGCGCACGGGTCTCGACCTCGCCGCGTGCACCGCCGTGCCGATGATCTACAGCCACGCCAATTTCGCAGCGCTCTGGGATCACCCGCGCAACATCTCCGACGACCAGGCCAGGGCGTGCGCCGAGACCGGCGGCGTCATCGGCATCAACGGCGTCGGAATCTTCCTGGGCCACAACGCGGCCGACGAGCGAGCCGAGCGCGTCGCGGCGATGGCCGACCACATTCGCTACGGCGCGGACCTGGTCGGCGTCGAACACATCGGCATCGGCTCCGACTACTCGTTCGACGCCGAGGACTTCAATGCCGAGCTGTTCGCGAATCCCGAGGCGTTCTCCGAGTCCTACACCAAATGGGGTCCACTGCAATGGGTTCCACCGGAAGACCTGCTCGGCGTCGGAGTGGGAGCCGGCTTGGACGCGGAACTCGCCGCGCGCGGGTTCACCGAGGAGGAGCGGATCGCGGTGTTCGGCGGGAACTTCCGCCGGGTTGCCGAGCAGGTGTGGCGGGACTGAATCGGCTTACCGCGGAGGAGTGGGCCCGCGATGTCGGCGGATTCTCTGTGGGGTTGTCGAGTGGGTCTGGCGGGCTCCACCCTTGGCCGGGCCCGCGGGATCTTGCGCATGTCCATCGCTGCCGAGGGGGTCCGGCGGGCTCGTGCTGCTCGTGCCCGTCGGCGGGTCCCGAGACCTTCGGCGGGAATCTCCGCGTGGGTCCGCCCGTGGGTCCGCCGAGGAGGGTGTGGCGGGCTCGTACTGCTCGTGCCCGTCGGCGGGCCCCGAGACCTTCGGTAGGGATCTCCGCGGGGTCCGCCGAGCACGGTCTGGGCGGGCTCGAGCCCGTCGTCATCCCAGGCGCACGAGCATCTTGCCGGTGTTGGCGCCGGCCAGTACGCCGAGGAATGCGGCGGGTGCCTGCTCGAGCCCTTCGTAGACCGTTTCCCTGGTGCGCAGGGTTCCGTCGGCGAGCCAGGGGGCGGCTTTCGCGATGTACTCGCCGAAGATCGGAAGGTAACTGGTCACCAGCATGCCGCGTAGCGAAACCTCCTTGGTGGCAGCAAGATACAGGTCGGGACCAGGCTCGCCGGTCGCGCCGTTGTAGCCGCTGATCGCGCCCACCAGCGCGATGCGTCCCTTCGGTCGCATGGCCGCCACGGCGACGCGCAGGTGCTCGCCGCCGACGCTGTCCAAGTAGACATCGATGCCCTCCGGCGCCGCCGCGGCGAGCTGTCCGGCGAGATCGCCCGCGCGGTAGTCGATGGCGGCGTCGAATCCGAATTCGTCCAGCAGTAGGTCGGTTTTCGCGGGTCCGCCCGCCGAGCCGACGACTCGTCCCGCCCCCAGCGCCTTGGCGAGCTGTCCGGCGACGCTGCCCACCGCGCCCGCAGCCGCCGAAACGAAGACGGTGTCGCCGGGCCGGACCGGCGACACGTCGGTCAGCGCGGCATACGCGGTGAGACCGGTGGTCCCCAGCGCACCGAGGTAATGCTGCGGCGCGGCCACGGTTGCGTCGATCGGCGTCGCGAGCTCCGCGTCGAGCACCGCGTGCTCACGCCACCCCGCGAAGTGGGTCACCTGAGCACCCACCGCAATCCGTGCCGACCGCGACGCGATCACCTCCCCGACCGCCGAACCCTCCATGACCTCGCCCACCTGAAACGGTGCGATATAAGACGGGCGATCGTCCATCCGCCCACGCATGTACGGATCGACCGACATCCAGGTGTTGCGCACCAGAATCTGCCCGTCCGCGAGTTCGGGAATCGGGCGGCTCACCAACGCGAAGTTCGCCGCGCCCGGCACACCATCAGGACGCGACGCCAGCTGAATCCCGCGGGTGCCGACCGGCAATGCTGTCGTCGAAATGGATTGAGTACTCATCTGTTTCGCGCTTTCTCCGAGAACCTTCCGGACCGTTCCATCCGGCGCCTCCGACGTTATGAGCGCCCACGCCCCCTTCCCAGGTCCCGCAACGCCACCACCCGGTCCAAACGCGCCACCGGCCGCTTCCTCACAGAGGTTTCGCACGCTTCGCAGAGGTTGTGCGGTCTGCGAAGCGTATGGAAGGTCTGCGAGGTGCATGGAGCATCGGTGCCGCAGGGGTGGGAGGTGTCAGGCGGGGCGGCGGGTGGAAGGGGGTGTGCCGGTCCAGCGGTGGAAGGCTTTGCGGAGGGCGCGGTCGTCGGCGAAGCCGAGGCGGTCTGCCACGGTGGCGGTGGTGAATCCTTGGTCGAGAAGGGATTTCGCGCGTTCGTAGCGGGCGAGGTCGAGCTCGTGGCGCCAGCCGGTGTCGTGTTCGGCCAGTTGACGCTGCAAGGTGCGTGGGCTCACGGCCAAGCGGTGGGCGACCGATGCGAGTGATGGTTGGCCATCGTCGAGGGTCGTGTTCAGGGCCAGGCGGAAGGCTTCCAGCGGGCCGGGGAGCGGCTTGGCCGTCGCAAGCACCAGGTCGGCGTGGTTGCGGAGCAGGTCGGCGAGCATCGGGTCGGCGCGCGGCAGCGGGGCGGCGGCGTCGGCCTCGGTGAAGGTGATGGAGTCGGCGGGCGCGTCGAATTCGATGCGATCGGTGCCGAAGGCGGCGGTCAGTGCGTCGTGGGTGGCGGGAGCGGACCGGCTCAGGGTGAGGCGGACGGGGATCACCGGGCGGCCGATCGCCTCGCGGGCGCGCCGCAGGTAGTAGGCGAGAACGTACTCGTTGACCACCGCGGCGACCGCGGGGTCGCCCGCCGAGGTGCGATAGCCGACGGTGAGTTCGCCGGGATGTTCCAGCTCGAAGCCCTCCTCGGCGGCCGTCACCAGCCGGTGATAGGGCTGGGCCGCCCGCAGCGCCTCGGCCAGCGTCGGACCGTTGGTGACGAGGTAGTCCCACGTCGTCAGAGTGCCGAGCGGTGCGGCCGCCGCCACCGCGAGACCGGCGCCAGGCCCCGGCCTCGCCTGCGCGAGTAGCTCCCACAGATCGACCAGGGAGCGCAGCGGAATCCGATTGAGCTCGCTGGTCAGCGCGGCGTCGTCGATCGCGGGAATACGGGCCAGCCGCGCGGGGTCGACGTTCGATAGCCGGACGACATCACGGACCAGGCGAACGAGATGAGTCGAGGTGGTGCCGTCGATCGCATCGAGCGGACGGGACGGCCTCGCGCCGCTCGATCCGCTGTTCGTCACGAGCTCACAGTAGTGCCACCGAAGCCGCTCACGTCGGGCTCGGTGGTGCCCGTTCGATGCCGATTCGACGCGGGAGGCCGGCATGTCACCGGCGCGGGCGGCGCTGGGTGGACTACGCACGGCGGAGCCTGGCCCAGGCCGCTCACACCCAGCTCGCCGAGGCCTCGCCTGCTCTCGTCTCGCGCCGATCCGACCCTGAGTGCTAGGCATCTCACCGAAGCGGGGGACGATGGGTGAACGACGCACGGCGGAGCCCGGTCGAGGCCGCTGACGCCCAGCTCGTCGCAGGCTCGGCGCCCCTCGTCTCGCGCCGCTCCGACCTCGAGTGCTCGGCATCTCACCGAAGCGGGGGCACGATGGGTGAACTCCGCGCGGCGGAGTTAGGCTCGGTGACGTGACTTCCCACTACGATGTCGTCGTTCTCGGCGCTGGTCCCGGCGGTTATGTCGCCGCGATCCGCGCCGCTCAACTCGGCCTGCGAACAGCGATCGTCGAGCAGAAATACTGGGGCGGTGTGTGCCTGAACGTGGGCTGCATCCCGTCGAAGGCGTTGCTGCGCAATGCCGAGCTCGCGCACATTTTCACCAAAGAAGCCAAGACCTTCGGCATCACCGGTGAGGCTAGCTTCGACTTCGGCGCGGCGTTCGACCGCAGCCGCAAGGTGGCGGACGGCCGGGTCAAGGGCGTCCACTTCCTGATGAAGAAGAACAAGATCGACGAGTTCGACGGCAAGGGCAGCTTCGTCGACGCGAACACGCTCTCGGTCGAGCTGTCCAAGGGCGGCACCGAGACCGTCACGTTCGACAACGTGATCATCGCGACGGGCACCGTCACCAAGATGCTGCCCGGCACCCAGCTCAGCGCCAACGTCGTCACCTACGAAGAGCAGATCATGACCCGGGAGCTGCCCGGTTCGGTCCTGATCGTCGGCGCGGGCGCGATCGGCATGGAGTTCGGCTACGTCCTGAAGAACTACGGCGTCGATGTGCGCATCGTGGAGTTCCTCGACCGCGCGCTGCCCAACGAGGACGCCGACGTCTCCAAGGAGATCACCAAGGCGTACAAGAAGCTCGGCATCACCATCACCACCGGTGCGGCCGTGCAGTCCATCGACGACGACGGTGCCAAGGTCACCGTCTCGATCAAGGACAACAAGACCGGCGCGCTGGAGACCGTCACCGTCGACAAGGTGCTGCAGGCCGTCGGCTTCGCGCCGCGGGTGGAGGGCTACGGCCTGGAGAACACCGGCGTGCAGCTGGAGCGCGGCGCCATCGCGATCGACGACTACATGCGCACCAACGTGCCGCATATCTACGCCATCGGTGACGTCACCGGGAAGCTGCAGCTCGCGCACGTCGCGGAGGCGCAGGGCGTGGTCGCCGCCGAGACCATCGGCGGTGCGGAGACCCTCACCCTGGGTGACTACCGGATGATGCCGCGCGCCACCTTCTGCCAGCCGCAGGTGGCCAGCTTCGGGCTGACCGAGGAGCAGGCGCGCGCCGAGGGCTACGACGTGAAGGTCGCGACCTTCCCGTTCACCGCCAACGGCAAGGCGCACGGTCTCGGCGACGCGACCGGTTTCGTGAAGCTGATCTCCGACGCCAAGTACGGCGAGCTGATCGGCGGCCACCTGATCGGACCCGACGTCTCGGAGCTGCTGCCCGAGCTGACCCTGGCCCAGAAGTGGGACCTCACGGTCAACGAGCTCGCGCGCAACGTGCACACCCACCCGACGCTCAGCGAGGCGCTGCAGGAGGCCATCCACGGCCTCGCGGGCCACATGATCAACTTCTGAGCGGTGTTTTCGGCGCGCTGGCGCGCGCGGGTTCGCGGCCCCCTGGTGTCTCGCTTCCGAGCGTTCGAGTCAGAGCCCTACTGGTTCGTGGTGTGGGCGTCGATGGGGGGATGAGTGCGGCGGGCGGGCCCGCGGGGGTTCCCGCCCCCCTGGTGACTCCCTTCCGAGCGTTCGAGTCTCGCACCTTCGGTGCATGCGTCTCGAACGCTCGGAAGCGAGACGGGCCGCGAACGGGCTCGTAAGACTCGCCCTCGGGGTGGCTGGTAGGGCGCGGAGGATGCGTTCGCCCGAATATGGTTCTCGCCGAGGGGGTTCGGTCGCGACTTCTGATATACAGCGAAGATGCTTCGCCGGTTGTCGATCGGGTTCGCGCTCGCCCTCGTGCTCGTTGTGCTGGTTGGGATCGGCACCTATTTCCTGATGAACTCGCGCACCTATCAGGTGGCGGGGCGGCTGGTGGATCGAGTCGACACCGCGGACAAGGTGGTCGCGTTGACGCTCGACGACGGACCTTCCGACAACGCACCCGAGGTGCTGAAAGTCCTTGCCGACGCGGGCATTACGGCCACCTTCTACCTGAACGGGCGCGATCTCGCCGCGCGACCCGAGGCGGGCAGGGCGATCGCCGCCGCGGGCCACGAGATCGGTAACCACACCTACAACCACCGCCGCATGGTGTTCGTCTCCGACGAGACCGTGCGCGCCGAGATCGAGGACACCGACGCCGAGATCGCGAAAACCGGCTACCGCGGCCCCATCACCTTCCGCCCACCCTACGGTAAGAAACTCTGGTCGCTGCCCGAATATCTCGCCGACCACGACCGCACCACCGTCATGTGGGACGTCGAACCGGACTCCGGAAAAGTGGCCACCACCGACGAGATCGTCCGCGAAACCGTCGCCGAGGTCCGCCCCGGCTCCATCGTCCTGCTGCACGTCATGAGCAACCCGGACTCCCTCGCCGCCATCCCCCGCATAGTCGCCCAACTGCGTGCCGACGGCTACACCTTCCTACCGATCTCGCAACTCCTCACCCGCTGAGCGGCCGACGACCGGGCCGAGGCGTGTTCGAACCCGGCGAGGCACAGTCATCGGATTGCGCTCGGCCGGTAAATGTTTCGTCGCACCGTGCGATCGAGTGGATCAGAGCATGCCGTAGGCGTTGTCGGGGGTGAAGCGGGCGAGGACGCGGTGTTCTTCGACCATGGAGCGTCGGTAGTCGGACCAGTCGGGGTGTTCGCCGGAGGCCGCGCGGTAGTAGGCGACGAGCTCTTCGACGGTGGGGTCGTCGGGGTCGGCGGCGACGGGGGTGAGTTCGACGGTTCCTTCGAGGACGGCATAGGCGAAGAAATCGTCGCGGGTGACGTGCAGCGCGGCCCACGGGTCGCGGCGCAGATTGTGGTACTTGGCGCGGTCGGCGGTGATGGAGATGCGGATGATGTCGTCGTCTCCGACGACGTGCAGCACGTTGGACAGTTGCGGCCTGCCGTTGCGGCGGATGGTGGTCAGCACGGAACGGCGGGCGGAGCGGGCGAAATCGACGGCTTCGGAGAGTTCCATGTCACCTGCAACCGATCGCCGGGCGCGGTCGTTCCCGGCGGGCGAGATCAATCGCGGTGATAGGCGGCCTGGGCCTCGTTGACCCGTGGCATGTTCTTCTCCACCACCTGAATGAGTGCCTCGAGCTGGTCCGCCACCTCGGCGCCGAGTTCGGTGAGGGTGTATTCCACGCGCGGCGGGATGGTCTCCTGGACCTCGCGATGCACCATGCCGTCGCGTTCCAGTGCTTGCAGTGTCTGCGAGAGCATGCGTTCGCTCACGCCGTCGACCCGCCTGCGAAGCGCGCTGAAGCGGTACGGCCCCTCCCGCAGCGCCACCATGGCCAGGATGCCCCACCGGCTCGCCACATTCTGCAAAACCGGCCGCGACGTGCAATTCCGCGCGAAGACGTCGGCTTCCAGCGTGGGATCGTCGGTGTCCTCCGACGAGGTTCGCTGGGTGGTCATGGTTCTCGATAGTACCCGACTTGACCAAAGCGTCGACAAAAGGAATAGTGCTTACTAATAGTTAGTACAAGCAGTTCAGTGCACAACCTTGGAGGAAGTCATGACCGTCGCCATCGCGGGAGCAAGCGGACAGCTGGGCCGGCTAGTCGTCGAGGAACTGCTGCGCGCGGGCGAAGCGCCCGTCGCGATCGTGCGCGATCCGCGGAAGGTCGCCGACTTGACCGAGCGTGGCGTCGAGGTGCGGCAGGCCGACTACGGTGACACCACCGCGCTCGATCGCGCGCTGGCGGGCGTCGACCGGTTGCTGCTGATCTCCGGCAACGAGTTCGGTGAGCGAGTCGCGCAACACACCAACGTGATTCGCGCCGCCGAGCGCGCGGGCGTCGAGCTGCTCGCCTACACCAGCATTCCCGGCGCCACCGAGAACCCGCTGATCCTGGCACAGGAACACCGCGGCACCGAGGCGGTATTGGCCGAGTCCACCGTGCCGTACACGCTGCTGCGCAACAGCTGGTACTGGGAGAACTACCTCGGTGGCCTGGCGCACGCGGTGGAATCCGGTGTGCTGCACGGTGCGGCGGGGCAGGGCCGGGTAGCCGGTGCGTCCCGCGCGGACTACGCCGCGGCCGCCGCGCGCGTGCTCATCACCGACGGTCACGAGGGCCGGGTCTACGAACTCGGCGGCGACGATCGGCTCACCTATGCCGAACTGGCGCACGCTATTTCGGAGGCGGCGGGCAAGCCGGTGCGGTACGAGAATCTTGCCGAGGCGGACTACGCGGCCGTGCTCGAAAAGGCCGGGCTGCCCGCCGGATACGCGAAGGCGCTGGCCGACGCCGACACCGGCATCGCCGCAGGTGTGCTCGACGTCGACTCGGGCGACCTGCAGAAGCTGCTCGGCCGTCCGTCGACTCCGGCGGTCGAGGTCTTCCGCGCCGCCCTCTCCTGACCTGAGAACTCTTGCGCCGGTGCGCGATCCGCGCTCGTGGACCGCGCACCGGCGTTCGTCGTCATACCCACTGCACGAGCTGGATGACGATCCCGTTCGGGTCCGACATCTGGAAGTACCGCTCGCCCCACTCCTCCGTCTCGATGGGCGTCACGATCGGCACCCCCTCGGCCTGGAGGCGGGCGTACTCGGCGTCGATGTCGTCGACCACGAACACCACGAGCAGCCCGTCGCCCGCGCTGCCCGCCGCGCTCGCCGGCTTGAAGGTCGGCAGCCCGGTGCGCAGGTAGATGAGGTTCATCCCGGCGTCCGGCCGCTCCAACGAGACGAACCCGTCGGCGGACATCTGCTCGGTGAACCCGAGATGGTCGATGACGAACTTCGCCGAGGCCTGGGGGTCGGCGACGTTGAGCGAGATGGCGGAAGCGGTGATGCGCATGGGTCCTCCTCGGGGCGGTGAAATAACTCTATACTTAGTACGCTATACGTTGTAGGGAAATTTCCGGAAGCGTGCACTATGAGCTGGATCACGCCGGGCGGCGGAGCGGGGAATCGACCTGGGACGCGGAGCTCGGCCTCGCGCCACCGACGCCGCAAGCCGAGGTGATCGACCTCGTGCTGGCGACCGGTCTACCGCGAGATGCCGCGCGCCGAGCTGCCACGCCTGCCGGGCGAGCGGGTCGCGATGATCGCAAAGAGAACTGGATGCGCCTGGCCAGGCATCCATCGGTGGCTTACCGATCGACCGTGCTGGGAACCGGCGGCTCCGGTGGCGTTGCCGCGCCTACGACCTGCCGCTTCGACGCGGCCGATCGAAAAAGGTGTGCGCTCAGAGCCCGTCGCGCTGGATGCGCAAGGCGGTGATGGTCGAGGCCAGCCCCTCGTACTGGTTGATCAGCAGCACGATCTCGATGAGGCTGCGCTCGTCGTAGTAGGCGGCCAGCCGCGCCCAGGTGGCGTCGTCGATGTCGCGGGTCGCCACGAGCTGGTCGACCGCCTCGAGCAGCGCGCGATGTTTGTCCGTCCAGTAGGGATCGGCGGGTCCGGTGCGCAGCCGCTCCAGGATCTCGGGCGTGACGCCGGCGCGGCGGCCGAGCCGGATGTGATGGTCCATCTCGTATTCGCAGCCGCGCAGGTGGGCGACGCGAATGATGACCAGCTCGGATTCGTGTCGCGGCAGTCGTCCGCCCGGCATCAGTCGCCCTGAGTAGTGCAGCCAGCCGCGGAACAGTCCCTTGGTGCGGCCGAGCGTGCTGAACAGGTGCGCGTCGGACGTGCCAGCGGCGCGCGAGAGCACCTGCCAGACAGCCCAATTCACCGGCCCGAGCTCCTTGAGACGTCCCGGTGCGATTCGTGGTTGCGACATCGAAACCATGCTTCCGCCTTCCGCGGTGAGGGCCTCCCCGCCGTCGTGTTCGGTCCGGTCGCCTCGCGCCGGACCGAGAGCCGAGCCTACCCGCGCTTTCCGCTTTCCAGTGGTTTTCGCGGGTGCGGACCGGCATCATCAGTACCGGTGCGGACCGCCGGGGCCGTGGGCGGGCTGCGCCTCGGGTGCGAACAGGTCGATCAGGGGTCGAGGCACATGTTGGTGAAGATCAGGCCCGGAGCGCAGCTCTCCGGTGCAGAGCAGGAATTCGTGGACTGCCTGCGGGCCCTTCCGTCGACCGCTTTCGCCGCGGTCGACGCGCAGGTGGGAGACAACGGAACTCGTCAGATCGATGCGGTGGTGATCACGCCGCGCGGTGTCACGGTGGTCGAGGTCAGAGGATTCCGGCGGCGCCAGAGCGGCATTCTCGGCGTCTCGGACGACGAACCGTTCACCATCAGTGGCACCCCAGCCGATTTCGACGACGAGAACGTCGCGAACCCGATCGAACGCCTGGAGCAGGCCGTGTTCGCGGTGAAGAGCAAACTCGAACGGGCGCTGATCGATCCGGGCCACGTGTGCGGCGTGGTCGCGCTGATTCCGTTCCGCGGCGTGGTGGTGCGCCCCGCGCGGACGAACGTGCGCTCCGGTATCGACGTCATCGTGGCCAACGTCCCCGATGCCACCGAATTGCGCATCTACCTGGAGGGTTTCGCGGCCGGGCCGCGCAGCTGGAGCGCGGACCGGGTGATCTCGGCGGCCTCGGCGCTCGGTGTGACCGCGCCGTCCCGGGCCGAACTGATCGCCGACGGATTCGATGAACAGGCGGCGCATTCGCACCTGCCCGCCGCCCTCGCGCCCCCGCCGCCCGCTCCGCCGCCGCCGAGTCCGCCGACCCGCTCCCAGCACGCGGTGACCTGGGCGGTCGTCGCGGTGGCCGTGATCGGCATGCTGGTGGTGTTCGGCGTGGTCGCCACGGCGGTGGCGCGCGACGAGCCGCATCCCGGTTCGGAACCGGAAGCCACGTCCAGTACGGTGGCTCCGTCCCCGCCGCCCTATCGGCCGCGCGACTGCTATCCGTTCCAGACCGACTGCTGAACGGCCTCAGATCGCCATCGCCGAGCGGACTTCGGTCTCCGCGCTCGCCCCGCCGTCGCCAGTGGAGGTGACCCGGCCGGATTGCAGCACGTAATACCGCTGCGCCGCTTGCAGAGCGAAACCGATGTGCTGCTCCACCAGCAGCACGCTCAACCCGCCCCGCGCCGTCAATTCGATGATGGTGCGTTCGATCTCGGCCACCACCGACGGCTGGATGCCCTCGGTCGGCTCGTCGAGGATGAGCAGCTTGGGCTCGGTGATGAGGGCGCGCGCGATGGCCAGCTGCTGACGCTGGCCACCGGAGAGCAGACCGGCCTTGCGGCTCAACAGCTCTCGCAGCGCCGGGAACAGATCGAGCGACTCGTCGATCAGCGACTTGCCGCGCTTGCGGCCGTCGGCCACCACCTGGAGGTTCTCCGCTGTGGTGAGCTGTGGAAAACTCTGCTGGCCCTGCGGCACGTACGCGATGCCGCGTTCGACCCGGCGCGAGGGCGAGAGTTTGGTGATCGCCTCGCCGTCGAAGGTGATCCGCCCGGACTTGGTGGCGACCAAGCCGACCGCGGTACGCAGAAGCGTGGTCTTGCCCGCGCCGTTGTGGCCCATGATCGCCACCACGCTGTCGTCCGGAACCGTCACCGACACACCGTGAATCACCTCGGTCCGGCCGTAGCCGGAGTGGACGTCGACCAGGTCAAGCATCGGCGGACTCCTTGTTCTGCGCGGGGGCTTCGACGCTGCGCGCGGTGGTTTCGTCTTCGAGCTCGGTACCGATGGCCGCCGCGGTCCCGAGGTAGACCTCCTGCACCCGCGGATCGGCTTGTACCTGTTCGACGCTGCCCTCGCTGAGCACCCGGCCGCCCGCGAGGACGGTCACCGAGGTGGCGAACGAGCGCATGAACTCCATGTCGTGCTCGACCACCACCACGACACGTTCGGCTCCGATGCGGCGCAACAGGTTTCCGGTCTCCTCGCGCTCCTCGGCGCTCATGCCGGCGACCGGTTCGTCGAGCAGTAGCACGGCTGCGTTCTGCACCAGCAGCATGCCGATCTCCAGCCACTGCTTCTGGCCGTGCGCGAGCACGCCGGCGGGTCGGTCGCGCAGGGCGGCGAGCCCGGTGATCTCCAGCGCCTCTTCGATACTCGGCAGCACGGACTTGCGCCTGCGCAACAAGCTCAGCGGCGAACGGCCCGCGCCCGCTGCGATGTCGAGGTTCTGCAACACGCTGAGCTGCTCGAACACGCTCGCAGTCTGGAAGGTTCGCCCGACACCGAGGCGGGCGATCTGGTGCACCTTCTTGCCGAGCAGTTCGGTGCCGGACTTCTGCGCCGAGCCCGTCGCGGGGACGAGGCCGGTGATCGCGTCGATGAGCGTCGTCTTGCCCGCACCGTTGGGTCCGATCAGGAACCGCAGATCGCCTTGCAGCACCGTCAGATCCACATCGGTGACCGCTTTGAAGCCGTCGAAACTGACCGAGAGCCCGCGGATTTCGAGGTACTCGCTGGCCATGCCGGCGTTGCCGCCGAGCTTCGGTTCATTGGTCGATGTCGTCATCGGGATTCCACCTTCTCCTCGGCGACCTGTGGTTCGACGGGTACGGCGTCCGGCGCACTCTCGCGAACCGTGGCCGACGTGCCCGAGCCGAGGCGACGGAACCTGCTCTCCAGCAGTTCCTTCAGCATCGGCCACACACCCGCGAGACCGGCCGGGACGAATCCGACGACCACGATGAACAACACGCCTTGCAGATAGGTCCAGCCGGACGGGAACTGTTCGGAGAACGCGGTCTGCGCCCAAGCGACGCCGATCGCGCCGAGCACCGGACCGAGCAAGGTCGTGCGTCCGCCGATGGCGACGCCGATCAGGAAGGCAATGGAGGGCACCACCCCGATATCGGCGGGGGAGATGATGCCGACGATCGGCGTGAACAGCGCGCCCGCGATGCCGGCGAAGAGTGCGGCGACGACATACGCGACGATCTTGATATTGGCCGGGTCGTAGCCGAGGAAGCGCACCCGCTCCTCCTGATCGCGCACCGCGACGAGCAATTCGCCGTAGCGGCTGCGCGTCAACTGGCGAACCAGCGCGACCACCACCAGCAGCGTGCCCGCCGCGATGAAGAAGAGCATCTGCCGGTTGACCGGGTCGGAGAGCTTGAATCCGAAGAAGGCGCGGAAGTCCGAGAGCCCGGTGAACCCGCCGAGCGCCTGCTGCCCGGTGAGCAGGATGGCCAGCGCGGCGGCCAGCGCCTGGCTCAGGATGGCGAAGTAGGCGCCTTTGACCCGTCGCTTGAACACGCCGTAGCCGAGCAGGGCCGCGACCGCGGCGGGCAGCACCAGAATGCTGATGATCGCCACCGGCGCGGACGCGAAAGGCTGCCAGAATCCCGGTAATTCGCGAATACCCGCGATCTCCATGAACTCCGGCACGTCGTTGCCGAGCCGCGCGGCGTCGGCCATCTGCAGGTGCATCGCCATGAGATACGCGCCGATGCCGAAGAACACGCCCTGGCCGAGTGTCAGCATGCCGCCGCGTCCCCACGCCAAGCCGATGCCTGCGGCCACGATCGCGAAGCACAGGAACTTCGCGAGCAGGTTCAGCCGGAAGTCGCTGAGCACCGCGGGCGCCACCGCGAACAACAGGATCGCCGCGAGGGCAAAGCCGCCGAGCGTGGTCAGTGCGGAGCGCTCACGCCTGCGTCTGGTCAGCGTGGTCATGCCAAACTCCTTGTCCGGACGGTGAACAGGCCCTGCGGACGGATCTGCAGGAAGACGACGATCAGCACGAAGACGACGACCTTCGCGATGGACGCGGTGGTTTCGTATTCGATGTAGGAATTGAGCAGCCCGAGCGCGAAGGCCGCGATCACCGTGCCCTTGATCTGACCGAGCCCACCGATCACCACCACGAGGAACGCGTCGATCAGATAGCTCTGGCCGATGGTGGGGCTGGTCGAGCCGATCAGGGTCAGCGCGACGCCAGCGACGCCGGCCAGACCGGAGCCGATGAAGAAGGTGCTGATATCGGTGAAACGGCTGGAGATGCCGCTGGTTTCGGCCAGGCCGCGGTTCTGCACCACCGCGCGGATGCGCCTACCGAGTGGCGTCGCCTTCAGCACGGCCGCCAGCACGGTCACCGCGAGAACCGCGAGGACCAGGATGAAGATGCGCGCCTTGGGCACGACCGCGCCGATGATGGTGACGCCGCCGCTGAGCCATTCGGGAGCGAGCACGTTCTTGGCGGGCGCGCCGAAGATGTCGCGCGCGAACTGCTGCAACACCAGGCCGACGCCGAACGTGACGAGCAGGGTGTCCAGCGGGCGGTCGTACATCCAGCGGATCAGGCCCATCTCCAGCGCCGCGCCGAGCGCGCCGCCCACAAGGAACCCGACCACCAGCGACACCAGCAGCGAAACCCCCGCCGAGGAGATCACCTTCTGCACGACGTAGGTGGTGTAGCAGCCTGCCATGATGAATTCGCCGTGCGCCATGTTGATCACGCCCATCTGGCCGAAGGTGAGCGAAAGGCCGAGGGCGGCGAGCAGCAGAATCGATCCCAGGCTCAACCCGGTGAAGAGCTGGCCGATCAACACGTCCATGAAGTAGCTCCTGTGTTGTTGGCGCGCTGGCGCGCGCGGGTTCGCGGCCTTTTATGTCTCGCTTCCGAGCGGTCGAGACTCGCGACTTCGTCGCATGCGCTTCGACCGCTCGGAAGCGAGACGGCCGCGAACGGGCTCGTAAGACTCGCCCTCGGGGTAGCTGGCAGTGCGCGGGTGGTGCGTTCGCACCTGTCAGCGCCGCGGCAGCGGGTGATGTCGTTACAGGTCTTTGGCCCAGCCGTAGGACTTCAGGTACGGGTCGGGCTGGATGGGCTTGCCGGAGTCCCACACCGTGTAGATCAGGCCGTCGGCGCGGATTTCGCCGATGCGGGCGGTCTTGGTGATGTGGTGGTTGGAGCCGTCGATGGTGACCAGGCCCTCCGGCGCGTCGAAGCTGACGCCGTCGGCCGCGGCCTGCACGTCCTCGGTCTTGAACGAGCCGGCCTTCTCGACGGTGTTCTTCCACAGGTAGACCGAGGCGTAGGCGGCCTCCATCGGGTCCGAGGTGGGCTTGTCCGCACCGAAGGCGGCCTTGTACGCGTCGACGAACGCCTTGTTCTGCGGGGTGTCGACCGTCTGGTAGTAGTTCCACGCCGTCAGCTGGCCCGCGATGTACTGTGCGCCGATGCCGGCGACTTCTTCCTCGGCGATGGACACCGAAACCACCGGCATGTCAGCGGCTTTCAGTCCGGCGTTGGTGTACTCGCGGAAGAACGCCACGTTCGAATCGCCGTTGAGCGTGTTGAAGACCGCGCCCGCCTTGGCGTTTCGCACCTTGTTGACGATGGTCGAGAAGTCGGTGGAGCCGAGCGGCGTGTAGTCCTCGCCCTTGATCTCGATGCCGTTGGCCGCGGCGTACGCCTTGATCTCGCGGTTGGCGGTCTGCGGGAAGACGTAGTCGGAGCCGACCAGGTACAGGGACGTGATGCCCTTCTGCTTCAGGTAATCCAGCGCGGGCACGATCTGCTGGTTGGTGGTGGCGCCGGTGTAGAAGATGTTCTTGCTGTCCTCCAGCCCCTCGTACTGGACGGGGTAGTAGAGCAGCGAGTTGAGGTTTTCGAACTTGGGCTTCATGGCCTTTCGGCTCGACGAGGTCCAGCCGCCGAACACCGCGGCGACACAGTCGGAGCTGATGAGTTTTTCGGCCTTCTCCGCGAAGGTCTTCGGGTCCGAAGCGCCGTCCTCCAGTACCAGCTCGATCCTCTTGCCGAGCACGCCGCCCGTCGCGTTGATCTGGTCGACGGCCAGCTTGGTGGAGTTGGCGACGGTGACCTCGGAGATGGCCATGGTCCCCGACAGCGAGTGCAGGGAACCGACCTTGATGGTGTTTGCCGAGGTGTCGACGCAGGATGCGGTGTTGGAACCGGTCGCGGCGTCGTCCTTGGCGCCACATGCGGTCAGCAACAGGCCGGCGAGCGCCACCGCGGTGGAGGCGACCAGTGCTCTGGTCAGGCGGGAACGATGCCGATGAGCGGCACGGGAATCTGACATCGGGCGGGACCCTCTCACTTCGTCCAATGTGCGGCGGCGCTGGCTGCGCCACGTCCGAATACGTCGTGTTTGCCCCGGTCACGGCTGTCGACCGGGGTGTATACAACGGGTATTCGTGGTGCGAAGAGTAGACAGAAGTTGTTGCGCCGGAATATCTCTCGGTGACGAGTCCGTTGCCGATGTTTCGCCTGTGTGAAACCTTTTCGCAACCCTCGGTTCGGCTGGCGTGAGGTCCGTAGCCGGATCGTAATACCGGCGAGTTCGCTACGTCTCCGTAGTGGATGCTCCGCCGTTGCTCGTCGCGGCGGAGGTCATCGGCGGAAGCTTGTCCGGCTGGGCCCGTTCCGGATTTCCTACGGTTGCGTAGCCGATTCGCGGCGCGGCAGGCTGCGTTTTGTACATCGTCAGAAGCGCCGGAACATGGAGTGGCGGACCACGGCGCACGAGTCGAGGAGGACCAGGTGGGGCACTACAAGGCGAACGTACGCGACATCGAATTCAACCTTTTCGAGGTGCTCGGACTCGACAAACTCCTCGATACCGGCGCCTACGGCGACCTCGACTCCGACACCGTGCGCGAGATCCTCGCCGAGGTGAAGCGCCTCGCCGAGGGCCCGATCGCGGATTCCTTCGCCGCGGCCGACCGTGAGCCCGTTGTCTACGACCCGACCACCTTCGAGATCTCCGTACCGGAGCCGCTGCGCAAAACCGTGGCGGCGGTGCACGAGGCGGACTGGGGCAGGCTCGGCATGCCGGAGGGTATGGGCGGCACGCCCGCGCCCAACGCGGTGGTCTGGGCGGTCAACGAGATGATCACCTGCGCCAATCCGTCGGCCAGCTTCTTCAGCATGGGCTCGGTGATGTCGTCGGTGCTGTACAACGTCGGCAACGAGCAGCAGAAGCACTGGGCCACCCTCGGCTACGAGAAGGGCTGGCAGGGCACCATGGTGCTGACCGAGCCGGACGCCGGCTCGGATGTCGGCGCGGGCCGCACCAAGGCGATCGCGCAGGAGGACGGCTCCTGGCACATCGAGGGCGTCAAACGCTTCATCTCCGGCGGCGACGTCGGCGACACGGCCGAGAACGTCTTCCACCTGGTGCTGGCCCGTCCAGAAGGCGCTGGGCCGGGCACCAAGGGGCTGTCGCTGTTCTACGTGCCGAAGTTCCTTTTCGATCACGAGACGCTCGAGTTGGGCGACCGCAACGGCGTCTACGTGACCGGCGTCGAGCACAAGATGGGCCTGAAGTCCTCGCCGACCTGTGAGCTGACCTTCGGCGGCGGCCCGGTTCCGGCCAAGGGCTGGCTGGTCGGCGACGTGCACAACGGCATCGCCCAGATGTTCCAGGTGATCGAGAACGCCCGCATGATGGTCGGCGTCAAATCCTCCGGCACCCTCTCGACCGGATACCTGAACGCGCTGGACTACGCCAAGGAGCGCGTGCAGGGCGCGGACCTGACCCAGATGGCGGACAAGGCGGCGCCGCGCGTCGCCATTGCCCGCCATCCGGACGTGCGCCGCTCGCTGGCGATGCAGAAGGCGTACGCCGAGGGTCTGCGCGCGGTGTACCTCTACACCGCCGCACACCAGAATGCCGATGTGGCGCAGCTGGTTTCGGGTGCCGACGCCGACCTGGCGCATCGCGTGGACGATCTGCTGCTGCCCATCGTGAAGGGTGTCGGCTCGGAGCGGGCCTACCAGTTGCTGACGGAATCCCTTCAGACGCTGGGCGGTTCGGGGTACTTGCAGGACTATCCGATCGAGCAGTACATCCGCGACGCCAAGATCGACTCGTTGTACGAGGGCACCACCGCCATCCAGGCGCAGGACTTCTTCTTCCGCAAGATTGTTCGGGACAAGGGCGCGGCGCTGGCCCACGTCGACGGCCGGATCACCGCCTTCCTCGACGTCCCGACCGGCCGCTTCGAGACCGAGCGCGAACTGCTGCGCACCGCACAGGCCGACGTGCAAGCGATGGCCGCGACGCTCACCGGATTCGTGATGGCGGCCCAGCAGTCGCCCGCCGAGCTGTACAAGGTCGGCCTCGGTTCGGTGCGCTTCCTGCTCGCCGTCGGCGACCTGCTCATCGGCTGGCGACTGCTCGTCCAGGCCGAGATCGCCGCCGCCGCGCTGGCCGGCGACGCGGACGCGAAGGATCGGGCGTTCTATGCCGGAAAGGTCGCGGTGGCAAGCTTTTTCGCCAAGAACGCGCTGCCGCAGCTGACGGCGATCAGGAAGGTCCTCGCGGCGATCGACAACGACATCATGGAGTTGGACGAAGCGGCGTTCTGAGGGTCGTTCGAGCGTCCGTTGTTGCGGGTTTGCCCTGTCGATGCGGAGCGCCGTGCCGTTGCGAGCGCTTCGCGTCGCGGGAGCCGCGCTGTTGCGGGAACTCGGTCGTTTCGTTGTTGCGGTGCTCAGTCGGCGAGGAGTTTGAGCACGACCGGGCGGGACAGGGTTCCGGCGACCTGCCTGGCGAGTTGGTTGGCGCCTGCACCCTCGGCGTGCGCCGACCGCAGGGCCGCCGCGAGTTCCTCGCGCGCGCTCTCGGCCGCGGCCTGTGCCGCGCGTAGCCGGGCGGCCGCGCGGTCGACCGGATCGCCCTCCTCGTTGGGCGCACCGTCGGTCGAGGGCGCTTGCGTTGCGTTTCTGGTCTCGGTGGGCGGGTGCTGGGCGTATGTGGTTTCGGCGGACGAGGTGTCGGTGAGCGCGGCGTTGGACCGTGGTGTTGCGCCGATGGCCGATTCGGTGGCGGTCAACGTATTGACCACTTGTGTGGGTCGTTCCGCCACGGCATTGCCGAGCGCGGACTTGGCGAACCGCTTCATGAAATCGCGGGTGGCGTCGGCGTCCTCGGCCGCCGCCCCGAGCAGCAGCCGGGTGACCTGCGGGACGGCGTGGGTCCAGTTCGCGAGGCCGCACAGTGCCAGCAGCACGAGTCTCGGGTCGGGCTCGTCCGTGAAATTCTTCTGGGCGTAGTCGAACTTGCGCTCGTAGTGTGCGGCGCGCCAGCCGTTCACGTCGTGCGCGTCCGCGCCGCGGTGCAGCGCTTCCCACTGCAATAGGCGCAGGAACTGGGGGTTCGCGCGGTGATAGTCGAACAGTTTGCCCACGTACTCACCGGGATCGGATTCGGCGAGCGGCTGCACCACGTCGATGAACTCACGCATGGTGTCGACGATGATGACGTCGAAAAGCTTGTCCTTGCTGCCGAAGAGGCCGTAGATCCGCTCCTTGTTCACACCGGCCGCCTCGGCGATCCGGTCGACGCGCGCTCCGGAGAGACCGTGCTCGGCGAATTCGGCGCGGGCGGCCCGCAGCAGCGCCTGCCGGGTGGCGTCGCTGCGCTTGGTGGTGACCGTCATGGTCCATGACTCTACCACCGCACTAAACCAACTATTTGGTTGACATTTCGTTGTGAGCGGTCGTACCTTCATCGCTATGGCAACGCCGACAATCCCCGCCGCGGCCGACGTTCCGGTCCGCTCGTCCTCGCGAGAAGCCTCGCCGGGGGCGCACACCGGTCGTATCCTGCCCGTCTTCGTCCTGTCCGCACTCCTGGCCACCGGCCAGATGTACGTACCGATTCCGCTGTTCACGGCAATGCGGGCCGAGTGGCAGGTGGGCTCGGGCGTGATGACCTGGCTCATCAGCGCGTTCGCCTTCGGATACGCGGGCGGGTTCGTGCTCTTCGGCCCGCTCTCCGATCGGTACGGCCATCGCAAAGTGCTGGTCGCAGGCATGCTGGCCGCCGCGGTGGTCACCCTGTTGACCGGTTTGGCCGTGAGCGCGCCGATGGCGGTCGCCTTGCGCATCGTGCAAGGGCTGGTGGTCGGCTCGATTCCGCCCGCGCTGATGGCCTACGTCGCGACTCGTGTCGCGCCCGCGCATCGCGCGGTGGTCACCATGTCGGTGGCGACCTCGTTTCTCGCCGCGACGGTGGTCGCCCAGATCGTCTCGCAGTCTCTCGTCGCGTCGCTGTCATGGCGTGCCGTATTCCTAGGCTCGGCAATGATTTTCGTCGTGTTGGCCGGTGCACTGCGCATGGTGATGCTCGATGACGCGCCAACCGGCCGCGACCGACCGCTGCGGCACAGCTACGCCGCCATCCCCGCGGTGCTGCGGATTCGTCCGCTGTTGCCGATGCTCGGCGCGGGCGCGTTGAGCATGGCCGTGATGGTGGGCGTGTACACCGGCATCGAACTGGTCGGCATAGTGCACGGTTCCGCCGAACTGCTGACCCTGCGAGCGGGAGCACTGCCGGTGATGTTCGCGCTTCCGCTGCTCGCCGTCCCGCTGTCCCGGTTGTCCAAACACGGTCAGATCGTGCTCGGCGTACTCATCGCGGCCGCGGCAATGGTGACGGCCATCTTCGAGGGCACCCACCCGGCGATACTGACCGTGCTGCTCGCCGTACTGGTCGGCGGACTGGGCATCATTGCGCCCGCCGTGTTGCAGAGCGCGGGCGAGCTGGGCGGCGAATCCAGGGCCGCAGCGTCATCGGTGGCGATGTTCAGTTTCTACGTCGGCGCCACGATGGGTCCAGTGGTGGCGGCAGCTACTGCGCCGCACGGGTTTTCGACGCTGGCGTGGACGCTGGCGGCGCTGTTGCTCGCCGCGCTCGGGTTGACCCTGCTCGGAATCCGAATCCAGCGGGTGGTGACAGCCGCGGGGTGAGCTGAGAGTCGCGGTGTTGGGGTTCCGGCTTTCGGCGTCGCAATCCAGCGGGCGGTGACAACCTCGGGTGAGCTGAGAGTCGCGGTGTTGGGGTTCCGGCTTTCGGCGTCGCAATCCAGCGGGCGGTGACAACCTCGGGTGAGCTGAGCGTCGCGGTGTTGGGGTTCCGGCTTTCGGCGTCGCAATCCAGCGGGCGGTGACAACCGCGGGTGAGCTGAGGATCGCGGTGTTGGGGTTCCGGCTTTCGGCTGCAGGCCTTCTCTGTGGAGCGGGTTCGTTCGGTTGGGCGGTGAGTTGCGTCGGGAAACGAGTTCCGTTGGCGGGCCTGCGATTCACGCGCAGTTGTCCCAGGTATTCCTCGAACGGTGCTGGGCGCGTTGGGTGGGGTACCCGGCTTACCTCCCGCTGTCGGGTGCGCGTTGGTGCGGTTCCAGCGTGGTCGACCGGCTGTGGTTGCGTTTCTGGTAGGGGCGGTCGGGGTGGTCTCGTTCGGTTGGGTGCTGCGGGTGCGTTGGCGAACGTGATTCCGGAGGTGAACCTGCGATTCACGCACGGTTGTCCCAGGTATTCCTCGAACGGTGCTGGGCGCGTTGAGAGCCGTACCCGGCTTACCTCCCGCAGTCGGGCGCGCGTCGCTCGGCTTCCAGCGTGGTCGACCGGCCGTGGTTGCGTTCTTCGGAGGAAGGCCCTGCGCCATTTCTGACGTCACACACTTTTCGTACGCCTCACACAGGCGGTGCCTATGCGAAGCGTGCACGCGATGTGTGGGAACGTCAGCGGTGGGCGGTTGGGGTTGTGGTGCCGAGCGGGCGGAGTTGCTCCTACAGGGGGAACGGGTGCGGGGGTGGTGCGCAGATCGACGGGAGCCAAATGGTGGCCGAATCGACGGTAGTCAAATGGCGGCTAGTTGATCTTGAAATGCCACCAAATGACTACCGTCGAATCCATTTCTCTATCGACGGTAGTCAAATGGTGGTTGGTGGGTTGACAGGGTCGAGCTCTCTTTCCGCTTGCGTTCTCTGAACGCAACCACAGCCGGTCGACCCGGCCGGAACCGCAGCGTCGCACCCCTACTGCGGGAGGTAAGCCGGGTACGGCAGACGACGTGCCCAGCACCGTTAGAGGAATACCTGGGTAGGTATCCCCACTGCGAACGGTGAACACTGGGCACCACCGACCACAAGCAAGCGCCGCACGAAAACGCGACCAACCATCAAATCTAATGCGGGGTAGGCGGACCCGTTTCGAACTGTGAGCGACGGGGCACCGTTCTCCAATCAGACGCTCCGCACGAAACCCAGCCACGCACCCAACCGAACGCTAACTGGGCGAACCCGCTTCGGCACTGTGACTAATGGGAACCGGCGATCACACGCACGCGTCGCATGAAACCCAGCCGAGACCTGGGTAGCGACCTACGACCGGCGACAACCGCAACCCAAGGCTGCGCGCGCCGCCCTGCCCACCACGCGGGGCACACGAGCCCGCGAGCCGCATGCTTACGAGCAGTAGGTGTGGTGGTACCCCTGCCAGCACTCAGGCGTGTACTCCCACCCCGCCTGATCGTCACTGTGCGCGGCCCTGATCCGGCCGATCCGAAGCCGGAACAGACGCCCCGATCCCCGCGCCGATCGCACCCCCCCGCGATCACGCCCATTTCAGATCAAAGCGGCGGAATTCACTTCAGCACGTAGGGCGACACCGAACTGCGGTGCTCGCTGATGTCGAGAACCTTGCCGAGCGGGGGGAAGGCGCGCTGTGGGCAGTTGGCCCGCTCGCAGACCCGGCAGCCCGCGCCGATCGGGGTCGGCTGCACCTCGTCGAGGTCGATGCCGTCCGCGTAGACGACCCGGCCCGCATGCCGCAGTTCGCAGCCGAGGCCGATCGCGAAGGTCTTGCTCGGCTGGCCGTAGCGGGTGGCGCGCCGCTCGACGGTGCGGGCGATCCAGAGGTACTTGCGTCCGTCGGGCATCTGCGCGATCTGGGTCATGATCTTGCCGGGGTAGGCGAAAGTCTCGTAGACGTTCCACAGCGGGCAGGTGCCGCCGCTGGAGGAGAAGTGGAAACCGGTGGCGGACTGGCGCTTCGACATATTGCCCGCCCGATCGACCCGGACGAAGGAGAACGGGACGCCTCGCAGCTTGGGCCGTTGCAGGGTGGACAGCCGGTGGCAGATGGTCTCGTAGCTCTGGCTGAAGAACGCCGAGAGCCGCTCGATGTCGTAGCGGAAGTCCTCGGCCACCTCGTGAAAGTGCGTGTAGGGCAGGACAGTCGCCGCGGCGAAGTAGTTGGCCAAGCCGAGCATGGCCAGCTTGCGGGTGTCCTCGGACGCGAAATTGCCCTCTTCCACTAGCTTTTCGAGCAGGTCGCCGCATTCGAAGTAAGCGAGTTCGGCGGCGAGTTTGAAGGTGCGCTGGCCGCCGGACAGGTGCGGTGCGATCTCCAGCACCCTTGCCTCGGTGTCGTAGCGGTGCAGCACGCCCTCGCCGAGATCGATGCGCTCCAGGATCTTCACGTCGTGCGAACGCAGCCTGCTCGCGATCTCGCTGGGCACGTCGCCGCCGTGGAAGCGAATGCGGGCCGTGAGTTCCTCTGCGGCGGTATCCAATTCGTGGATGTAGTTCTGCCGTTGATAGAAGTAGTCGCGCACTTCCTCGTGCGGCTTGCTGATGGTGGCGCTGCCGGCGCCGTCGGCGAAGCGGTCCTCGGTGGCGGCCGCGAGCTGGGCGCTGGTGTTGCGGTAACGGTTGTGCATGGCGACCATCGCGCGAGCCAGGCTCGGATGCGCGGAGACCATGTCGGCGATCTCCTGCGTGTCGGCCTCGATGCCGAGCTCCTGATCCATGACGACCTCTTGCAACTCCGCGATGAGCCGGGTGTCGTCGGCGGAGGAGAAGAAGGTCGCGTCGACCCCGAAGACCTCGCTGATCTTGAGCAGGACCGGCACGGTAAGCGGGCGCACATCGTGTTCGATCTGGTTCAGGTAGCTGGCCGAGATCTCCAGCTTCTGTGCGAGCGAGACCTGGCTCAACCCTCGCTCGGTACGCAGCTGACGGAGGCGCGCGCCGACGTACGTTTTGGCCATATGTCCAGAATATGGGGTGCTTTGCAGCCTTGCCAATGGAAATTAGCAGCGGAGCTGAGCTATATGTCACAGCCTCGGGTTACCGTCGAGGGGTGCTGTTCTCGGAAGTCGTGCAGACATCGGAGACCGTTCGCGCGACTCGGTCCCGGAAGACGAAGGTCGCCGCGCTGGCGGAGCTGCTCGGCGCGTCCGCGCCGGACGAGCTCGCGCCCGTGGTCGCGTGGGTCTCGGGCGAGTTGCGCCAGGGTCGCATCGGCACCGGCTGGCGCACCCTCACGGGGCTGGACGGTACGCCGTCCCCAGTTGCGACACTGTCGGTTTCGGCGGTCGACACGGTGTTCGGCGAACTGGCCACCGTCGCAGGAAAGGGATCGGCGAACCGGCGCAAGGAGCTGCTGACCACACTGTGGGCTTCGGCCACCGCCACCGAGCAATCGTTCCTGTTGCGCTTGCTCACCGGGGAGATCCGGCAGGGCGCGCTGACCGCGCTCGTCGCCGAGGCGGTCGCGGCGGCCGCAGCGGTGCCGGTCGATCAGGTCCGGCGCGCGTACATGCTCTCCGGGCAGCTGCCTGTCACCGCCGCCGCGGCGCTGACCGGCGGGGCGGAGGCGCTCGCCGCGTTCCGGCTCGAGGTGGGCAGGCCGATCCAGCCGATGCTCGCCTCGCCGGGTTCTGCGCTCGACGAGGCGATGGCCGAGTTCGAGGACGAGGTCAGCGTCGAGCACAAGCTCGACGGCGCGCGGATCCAAGTGCACCGCGACGGCGACGAGGTCCGCGTCTTCACCAGGAACCTGCGCGACATCACCGCGGGCGTCCCCGAACTGGTGCGGCTCGTCGCGGGGCTGCGGTGCACCAGCGTCGTGCTGGACGGAGAGACGTTGGCGCTCACCGATTCCGGGCGGCCTCGGCCGTTCCAGGAGACCATGAGCCGCTTCGCCACGGCGGATCCGAGCGGCGAGGCGAAGCTGCCGCCCGGCGCCGCCGTGGGGCCGTTGGTTCCCGCGGTGAGCTCGACCAGGGAACTGTTGCTGCACCCGTACTTCTTCGACTGCCTGCATTTGGACGGCCGGGACCTGCTCGACGCCCCGCTCTCCGAGCGCCGCGCCGCGCTGTCGCACGTGGCGGGCGAGCACACCATCCCCGCGTTGATCCGCCCTGACGCCGAGGCCGCCGCCGAGTATTTCGACGGCGCGCTGGCCGCCGGGCACGAGGGCGTGATGGTCAAGTCGCTGACCGCGCCGTACGCCGCTGGTCGCCGTGGCCGCGCCTGGCTGAAGATCAAGCCGACGCACACCATGGACCTGATCGTGCTCGGCGCGGAGTGGGGATACGGTCGCCGGACCGGCTATCTGTCCAACCTGCATCTCGGCGCGCGCGACCCGATGAGCGGCGAGCCCGTCATGGTCGGCAAGACCTTCAAGGGCCTCACCGACGCGCTGTTGCAGTGGCAGACCGCCGAGTTCCCGCGCCACGAGCGCTCCCGCGACCAGCACACCGTTTACCTCTGGCCGGAGCTGGTGGTGGAGATCGCTCTGGACGGCGTCCAGGTGAGTCCCCGCTATCCCGGCGGCGTGGCGCTTCGGTTCGCTCGCGTCGTCCGGTACCGGCCCGACAAGGAGCCCATCGACGCCGACACCATCGACGCCGTCCGCGCGCTGCTGCCGTGAGCCCGCGGCGTGTCGACAGCCGAGTCCGCTGTCGTTGCCGCCGTGACCGCGCTGCTGTGATCCCGCTGCCGGTGCTGTGATCGCGCTGCTGCCGTGACCGCCCCGCCGATTCGATCGCCCCGAGGCTACGCCGCCACCTCCCCGCCGACATGACCTCGTCCTCCGCCCGTCACTGAGCGCCTGACCAGGTCCGACGCGCGTTTCGAGGTTCCCGCGCGCCGCCGCGGCGGTGGTCCACACTTGGTGGCCGAATGGTCCGGTACACCCTCGGACGGGAGCCAAACTCGATGCATGGTTCGGAATTCGTGAAACGGAAGCGGTGGACGCGGTCGGCCTCGAACGCCGCTCGCTCGATGCGGCGGGCCACGCTGCTGACTGTCGTCGGGTGCCTGTGCGGCGCGTTGAGCGTCGGCGTGGGCCCGGCGCGCGCCGACCTGTTCGGCGACCTCTTGCGCCCCTCGCGCGATCCGGCGACGGTGTTGCCGACCTCGATCGACGATCCTTTCTATCTGCCCCCGCCCGGATACGAGCGCACCGAACCCGGCACCTTGCTCGCCAGCCGGGCCGGCGGCATCGGGCCGGCCCTCGCGCCGGTGCACTCCACCGAAATGCTGATCCGTTCCACCGATGCCAAAGGCAGGCCGGCGGCGGTGATCGCCACTTTGCTGGTGCCGCTCGCGGCCTGGACCGGGCCCGGCCCGCGCCCGCTGATCTCCTACAACATGGCTATCGACTCGCTCGGCCACAGCTGTGCGCCGTCGCACTCGTTGCGGAACGGCCAGTTCATCGACCTGCTCGCGGCGCAGATCCCGTTGGCGAAGAACTACGCCGTGCTGGTGCCCGATCACCAGGGACCCCGGCAGGCCTACGCGGCGGGCCGGATGGCCGGACACGCGGTGCTCGATTCGGTGCGCGCGGCGGTCGATACGCCGCATCTCGGCCTCGACCCCGCGTCGCCGACCATCGTGACCGGCTACTCCGGCGGCGCGATCGCCTCGGGCTGGGCCGCCGAGCTGGCGCCGGAGTACGCGCCGGAGCTGAATCTGGCCGGGGCCGTGTTCGGCGGCGTCCCTGCGGATTTCGGGATGCTTTTGCAGACGATGAACGGTCGCAACGCCGCGGGCGGGGTGTTCCTCGCCGCGACGCTCGGTGTGGCCCGTGAATATCCGGAAATGATGTGGCTTTTCAACGACAACGGCTGGCGGCTGGCCAAGCTCGCGCGGGATCTGTGCTATCCCGCCGAGGCGCTGCTCGGCGCGGTCGCGCCGATGCCCGTCGAGATGCTCGCCAAGGTCCCCGACCCGATCGGGACACCGATGATCCAGCGCATTCTCGCCGAGAACCGGCTCGGCTCGGCGGCGCCGCGGATTCCGGTGTTCATGTATCACGGTGCGCATGAGCTGTGGGTGCCGCTGGAGGGTGCTCAGAATCTCTACGAGGACTGGTGCGCGCAGGGGGCGTCGGTGCGGTTCGAGGTCTATCTCGGCGAGCACGTGATTGTCGGGACCAGCGGTATTCCGGGCGCCAACGCTTGGATCGATGATCGCCTCGCGGGCAAGCCCGTGCCGAGCGGGTGCTCCCAGTTTCGGGGTTACTGACCTCGACGGGCGCCACCTCGGGCGTCCACGCTAGTGCATCCGGATGGCTGTCCGGCAGGCGGTTACCGCATGGCAATCGGGACCGGCGGTGCCTCACACTGGAGTCGTGACCGTCGAATTACTGGTTCTGCTGATCGTGATAGTCACGGCACTCGCTTTCGATTTCACCAATGGCTTCCACGACACCGCGAACGCCATGGCGACGTCGATCGCGACCGGTGCGCTGCGGCCGCGGGTCGCCGTCGCGGTCTCGGCGGTGTTGAACCTGATCGGCGCGTTCCTCTCGGTCGAGGTGGCGGCCACCGTGGCCAAAGGCATCGTGCAGCTGGGTGCGGTGAGCGGACACGATCTGCTGATCATCGTCCTGGCCGGTTTGGTCGGCGGCATCCTCTGGAATCTGTTGACCTGGCTGTTCGGCCTGCCGTCGAGCTCATCGCACGCGCTGTTCGGCGGACTCATCGGCGCCACCATCGCCGCGCTCGGCTGGGGCGGGGTGATCTGGGCGTCCGGCTCCGACGGTGTGCTCACCAAGATCGTGCTGCCCGCCGTGCTCGCACCGGTGGTCGCCGCACTGGTCTCGGCCGTCGGCACCCGCGCGGTCTACCGGATCACCGCCAAGTCCGACAAGGGGAAGGTCGAGACGGGCTTCCGCTGGGGACAGATCGGTTCGGCCTCGCTGGTGTCGCTCGCGCACGGCACCAACGACGCGCAGAAGACGATGGGCGTCATCTTCCTCGCGCTGGTCGCGCACGGGACGCTCACCAAGAACGACGAGATGCCGCTGTGGGTGATGGCGGCGTGCGCCGTGGCTATCGCCGCGGGCACCTATCTCGGCGGCTGGCGCATCATCCGCACCCTCGGCAAGGGCCTGGTGGAGATCGATTCGCCGCAGGGACTGGCCGCCGAGTCCTCCTCCGCCGCGATCATCCTCACCTCGGCCCACTTCGGGCTGCCGCTCTCGACCACCCAAACGGCCACGGGTTCCATCCTGGGCAGCGGGCTCGGCAAGGGCGCCGAGGTGCGCTGGTCGGTGATGGGACGGATGGTCGTCGCGTGGCTGCTCACGCTGCCGCTGGCCGGTCTGGCGGGCGCGATCTGCTGGGCCGTCGCGCATTTCATCGGCGGCCTGCCCGGCGTGCTGGTGGTGTTCGGAATCCTCGTCGTGCTGGCGGCGGCGATGTGGCTGCGGTCCCGTCGCAACCCGGTCGACACGACCAACGTCAACGAGTGGCCGGGCGGCGAAGCCCCAGGACCCTCGGACACGCCGACGGGTGCTTCCGCTGTAGCGAAGCCCGGCGACGAACCACGCAGTGACGATCACCCGCACGACGAACAATCGCGCGGTGACCGACGGCACGACGCCCATCAGGCAGAGGACCGCCCGCGCGAAGCCAAGCCGCGCAATGGCGGTTCTCCCGCGCCCGCGCATCCGCCCACCCGTTCCGCCCAGCGCTAGAGGAGCAGCAGTGCACACACTCGTCACGAACCTGAACTCGCTGTGGAAGGTCGTCGCGGTGTCCCTGGTGCTCGGGGCCGGCCTGCCGATCGTCTTCGCGGTCGGAGTTCGGCTGTGGTCCTCGGCCGATACCGTTGACAAGGACGGCAGCGTCGCTCGACGGAACTATCCCGCGCTGGCCGGCGCCTACGCCTGTTTCGCGCTGATCGTCCTGGCGATCGTCACCGGGATCCTCTACACCGCGAAGGCGTTCCTGGCCGCCAAGTTCGGCATTCACCTGTTCGGACAGTCCTGAAGGGCGCTGCATTGACCGATCACACGCACACCTCCCGGCCCAAGGTCCTCGGCCGCGTCCTCGGCTGGCTGCGCGCCGGATACCCGCAGGGCATTCCGCAGTCGGATTACGTCGCACTGTTCGCGGTGCTGCACCGCCACCTCACCGACTACGAAGTTGCCGCCATCGCCGAGGAACTGGCGAATAGCAATCCCGACTCCGAGATCGGCCGCGACGACATCGTGGCCGCGATCGCCAAGATCGCCAAGGAACAGCCGGATCAGCTCGACGTGGACCGGGTCGCCTCGCGTCTCGCCGCGGGCGGCTGGTCGCTGGCCGAGCCGTTGCCCGAGAGCGACTGAGCCGAGAGCAGCCAAAGTGACGGGTGACGTCGCGGGTGGGCGCCCACCTCGACGCGTGGCCCGATCCCGAGCTCTGACTCTCAGGGTGCGGGCCAGCGGCGCCTGCGAGGGGGCGGCGCCGCCGGACCGGCGGTGTGGTGCTCAGGGCAGTGAGCCACCGTGTCGCGAAGGGAAGTGGAGGCCCCCGCGTGGAGCGCCGCGGGGCCTTCCGTTCGTCGACGGTGTCGATCCTCGGCCGCTCACCTCGAGATCGGCGGTGGCGAGGCTGGGAGTCGGCTGTGAACCGAGCTCAGCGGCGGTCGAATTCGCCCGCGCGAATGCCCGCGGTGAGCGCCGCCCAGTCCGCGGGCGAGCAGGCGAGCATCGGCCGCTCGTCCGGCGCGCCCCGGTACTTGGTGTCCCGGATCAGCACCCGGCCCGACTCGAACTTGACCTGCACGCAGGCCACGGAATCGCTGGAATACGACGACTTGAACCAGCCCGTCCCGGCTGACGACATGCTGTTCATACCGCGATGCTACGTGCCGGAAATCCGGCGTTCCAGCGCCGACAGCGACTCTTCGCGCGAAAGTGCTTGTTCGGCCAGGGCGTTCGCGAACAACGTGTCGAGGTGGCGCACCGGCTCGGTCTCCTCGATGACGGCGTGATGGACCAGCGTCTCGGTCCACGCGACATCGGGCAGCACCGACTTGTCGAAGCCGAGCAGGTGGAACGTTGCGCCGCCGAGTAATCCGCCGCCCGTCGCCTCGAACGGAATGACGCGCAGGTCCAAGGTTTCGACGTGTTCCTCGATCAGCGCGGTGAGGTGGCGGACCTGGTCCGACATGACCTCGGGGCCGCCGATCTGCTGGGTGAGCGCGGCCTCGTTGACGATCGCGGTGAGCCGCAACGGTTCCGTGCCGTTCAGCCGCTGCTGGCGGCGCAGCCGAATCTCGACCAGCCGGTCGATCTCGACCTGGCGGATCCGGGCGCGATCGTTCGCGATCAGCGCGCGTGCGTAGTCGGCGGTCTGCAAAAGGCCTGGAATCAGGATGCTTTCGTAGGTGCGCACGCTGTCGGCGCCGTGTTCGAGGCCGTACAGGCGGCTGATCTCGTCGGAAAGCAGTTCGGAGTAGTTCGTCCACCACCCGCGCCGCCTGGCGATGTCGCGAAGTTCGTGCAGCTCTTCGCGTTCCGCCGCGTCGAAATCGAGCAGCTTCATCAGCTCGTCGAGTTTCGATTCGGCGAGGACGCGCTCCTTCTCCACCTTCGACCAGTAGGAGATCGAAAAGCCTAGTTCCTTGGCGATCGCGGACACACTGACATCGTGCTGCTTGCGCCTCCGCCCGATGCGGAGCATCAGTTCCCGACGCGCGACCGTCGGCGAGAGTGGTGCCATCGTTGGATGGTGTCCTTCCAGCTCTAGCGATGCGTGCAGAGAACCGTACTCCCTGCGATGACCGGCCCGCACAACCCGGTCAAGTGGTCAACTTGACTCAAAACACGATACTCACTTAGCCTCAGTATGTCTCATGTCACATCGCGGGTGTTCGCCGGCCGGTCCCGCCCGGCGGGATCGAGGGGTCGGATGTCTGTGCATGTTGTGGATAGTTTCTGGATGGTCGGCGATCGAACGCCGCACCAGGCGCGGCGGGTCAGCGACGACGCCTGGGTGGTGTCCTATCTGCGCGGCCGGATGCTGACGACCGAGCAGGCGGCCGCCGCGATGCAGGCGGCCGACACCGTCGCGCTGATGGACGATCTGGCCGCGCACGTGGGTCTCACCGCGCTGGAGGCCATCGGCCTCGCGGTCAACGAAAGGCCTTGGGAGAAGGCACTACCGCGTCGGCTCTTCGGCGATCGCGCCGGTCGCCGCCGCTGAATTCGGCCGGTCGGCGCGCGGCTCGCTGCCTCGCGCCTCCGGTCCGCGCATGCTTCCGGCCGCCTGCCCGGCCGGATTCGGGCGTCTCGTAACAGCTTGTCCTGCCACACGATCCGAACAGGGGGATGCGCGGTGGAACCACTGCCATCGAAAAAGCAAGTGCTCAGGGCGTTTCGCGCCAAGCCGAGCGACGAACACCCGGTGCTGCAAGCCGCCTACTCGCTCGGCGGACTGCACGCGCAGCGGTTGCACACCGAAACCGACGCGACCGGGGACATCGATCAGCACCGGGTGCGCCTGGTGCTCGGTATCGACCGCTGGGTCGCCACCGAACTGCCGCCCGCCCACGGCGGCGCGCACATGCACACCGAATCCGTGGGCATGGTGATCGACCGCCTCGCCCAGTTCTCCGCCCGCGCGTTCGCCTCGCTGGCGTCGGAACCGGATTGGGTAGTGCACGACGACTGGGAGCGCCTCGCCGAATTGGCGCTCGGCTACCAGGATCTGGCGCTCGAGGTCTCGGCGGGCGTCCGGCGGCTGCCCTATCTCGGCGGTCCGTGCCGATGAGCGCTCTCGGGCTGACTGGCCAGCAGGCGCAGGAAACGCTCGACCTCCGCGCGCACCGCGGCGCGGCCGGGCGCGAGGTATTTGCGTGGATCGGAGAGCTCTGCGTCGCCGTCGAGAACGGCGCGAACCGCATCGGACAGCAGGACATTGAGCCGCGTCGCGATATTGACCTTGGTCATGCCGTGCTCGACGGCGGCCCGCAGACCCGCGTCGGGCACACCGGAGGAGCCGTGCAGCACCAGCGGCACAGGGACTTTCGCGGCGAGCCGGGCGATGAGCTCGAGGTCGAGCTCGGCGTTGCGTGCGTGCATGGCGTGCGCGGAACCGACCGCGACGGCCAGCGCGTCCACGCCGGTGGCGGTGACGAACTCGACGGCCTCGTCCGGATCGGTGCGGACGCCGGGCGCGTGCGCGCCGTCCTTGCCGCCCACCTCACCGAGCTCGGCCTCGACGAACACCCCGCGGTCGCGGCACCACCGCGCGACTTCGGCGGTGGCGGCGACATTGCCCGTGTAGTCGAGGGCGGATGCGTCGAACATGATCGACCGGATGCCGAGCTCGACCGCGGCGGCCACCAGGTCGAAGGAGGTGGCGTGGTCGAGGTGCACCGCGACAGGGGCCGAGCTGTCCGCGGCGATGCGCAGGCAGGCCAGCGCCAGCGGGGCGAGAGCTCCGTGATAGCGGACGGTGTTCTCGGAAAGTTGCAGGACCACGGGACGTTTCGTGGTCTCGGCGGCACCGGCGATGGCCTCGGCGTGTTCGAGGGTGATCACGTTGAAGGCGCCGAGGCCGCCCGGTCTCGCGGCGGCGATGAGATCGGGCACAGGGGTCAGGGGCATCGACGGGCCTCCGCGATCATGGCGTGGTCTCTTCGGACTCCGGGGCGGCGAGCTTGTCGACCCGGACGGTCGGCGTGAGCCGGGTGCGTAGGCAGCGGTCGATCTCCCCGGCCACCGGGATGACCACGGCCGCCGCCGCGGTGGCCACGGCGTCGGTGAGGATCGCGGGCCAGTCGGGTTCGGTGCGGGCGGACAGCGCCGCGATCACCGCCGCCGCGGCGGAATCGCCCGCGCCGGTGGGGTTTCCGGCCATCGGCTCGGGCAGCCCGGCGAACCACGCGCCCTCATCGGTGACCGCGATCATGCCGTCCGGACCACGGGTGGCGACGACGGCTCGCACGCCGCGATCGATCAGCGGGCGGGCGGCCGCAACCACCTCCTCCGGCGTATTCAGAGGCCGTCCGGAAAGACGTTCCAGCTCTTCGGCATTCGGCATGAGCACCACCCCGGGGACCGCGCAGGCCAGCCGCAGCGCCTCGCCGTCCACGTCGCAGATGGTGGGTACGCCCGCGGCGACCGCGGAGCGGGCGAGTTCGGCGGGTAGGCCGGGGTCTACTCCGCCCGGCAGCGATCCAGAGATGACGAGGCCGTTGATATCGGGGAGCAGGCCCGAGACCCGGATGGCGAGCTGCTCGGCGGCGTGCGGGTTGGAGACGCGGGCGCCCGGCTCCCACAGCGCCGTCGCGGTGCCGTCGCGGGATTCGCTGATCACCACTGTCCGCCGGACCCACGGCAGCGCGTGCACGAAATCGACCGGCATCTCCAGTTCGGCGGCGGCCGCGAAGGCGTGGTCGGCGAACCCGGTCGCCCGCGCGTACTTGCCGAGCTGGTTCAGCACCCGCGTCACGTTGATGCCCTTACCGCCGATGCGCTGCTCGACGGAGCGAACGCGGTGCGCCTGACCCCGCTCGAAACGCTCTACGCGATAGGTCATGTCGTAGGCGGGATTCATTGTCACAGTGAGGATCACGTCAACCACTGTCCATGTCTGAGCACCCGGCGCAACTGCAGGCCGTCATCGACAACCAGCAGGTCGGCGTACTGGTCGGTCCGGAGGTCGCCGACATCGGTCAAGCCCGCGGCCGCGGCTGGTACGGCGGTCGCGGCGCGCACCGCGTCGGCGAGCGGCACGCCGCAATCCCGGACCGCCCACGTAAGACATTGCGCCAGAGTCGCCGTACCGCCCGCGATCGACCCGTTGGCCACCCTGGCCACGCCGTCGACCACCCGGACGGCCTGCGGCCCAAGCCGATACTCGCCGTCCGGCATGCCCGCGGCCTGCATGGCGTCGGTGATCAGCGCGACCTGTCGCGGTGCCGCCGCGAAAACCATTGCGCCGAAACCGGCGTCGACGTGCACACCGTCGCCGATCAGCTCGACCACCGCGTGGCCCGAGGCGGCGGCGGTGAGCGCGGCCGCGACCGGACCCGGTTCGCGATGGTGCAGCGGCGGCATGCCGTTGGCGAGGTGGGTCACCAGACGCGCCGAGCCGCTCGGCGCGAGCGCCTGACGGAAGCGCGCGAAATCGGTGTCGCTGTGGCCGAGCGAGATCGCCACGTCGTTGTCGGTGAGCCGTCGCGCGACCACGTCGTAGCCGGGCAGCTCCGGCGCGATCGTGCAGACCCGCAGCCAGCCGTCCGCCGCTGCCAGCAGCCGATCGATCACGGCAGGGTCGGGATCGAGCAGGTAGCGCGGATCCTGGGCGCCGCAGCGGGCGGCCGCGAGAAACGGGCCCTCCGCGTGGATGCCCGCGAGCGTGCCGTCGGCGGCGAGCGTGCGCAGCGTCGCGATCTGCGCGACCATGTCGTCCACCGGTCCGGTCACCACACTGGCGAGCACCGTCGTCGAACCGTGCGCGTGGTGGAACCGAGCGGCCGCGCTCGCCTCCGCCACGTCGACGGTGTCGAACCGGTGGCCGAAGCCGCCGTGGTTGTGGATGTCCACCAGGCCGGGGAGTATCACGCCGGCGAACTTGGGCGGAGGCGAATCCGGGTGGAAGGCAAGCCATTCGGCCATCGGCCGGACCGCGACGATCCGATCGCCGCGCACCGAGATCACGCCGTCGGTCAGGTCGAACGATGCGGAGATGATCCGGCCGCGGATTTCCAGCTCGATCGAAGTGCCTGTCATCGCGTCGCCGTTCGCCGCGCGCCGACACGGTGGAATCGAGATTCCGTCAGGCGCTGTGCATCCCGGCGCGCGCTCATAGCAGGGCTCCGTACCTGGCGAAGAGCGTCGCGCCGGTGAGTCCGGCGCGCGCGCCGAATTCGCCGAGCACAACCTCGGGGACCGGGACCACGCGGAGGCGCCGCGCCAACGCAGCCTGCAATGGGTCGCTGAGTGCGGCGCCCGCACCGGCCAGGCCGCCGCCGAGCACGACGAGCTCGGGGCAGGCCGCGTGGATGATGCCGAGCAGTCCGTCCGCGAGCGCGGCGACGGCGTCGTCCACCGCTCGCGCCGCATCGGAATCGCGGGGCAGGAGCGCGAAAACATCTGCCGCGCCATTGACTTCGCGGCCCGACCGACGAATGTAGTTGCGTGCGATGGCGGCCGCCGAGGCCAGCGTCTCCACGCAGCCGACATTGCCGCAGGGGCACGGCAACCCGTCGGCGGGGCGCACGGGGATGTGTCCGTATTCGCCCGCTTGGCCGAACCCGCTGCGCACCAAGCGGCCGCCCGCGGCGAGCGTGCCGCTCACGCCGGTGCCGAGCACGATCACCACGACGTCGTCGTGGTCGCGCCCCGCGCCGAAACGCCATTCGGCCCAGCCCGCCACGGCCACATCGTGTTCGATCAAGACCGGGACGCCCCAGCGTCGCGCGAACCGATCGCCGACGTGCACGTCACGCCAGCCGACGTTGCCGCTGAAGACGGCGATCGATCGCGCCGTGTCGACGATGCCGGGCAGCAGGACCGCCGCCCGGCCGAGCCGTCCGCGCCGATCCGCGGGCACCTGGGCGAGCAAGCTGTCACCGAGAGCCTCCATAGCCTCGAACGCCGCCGCACCTCGCGGGGTCGGCACCGCTCCCGCCGCGATGACCGCGCCGGACGCGTCGGCGATCTCGCCCTTGATGGTGGTGCCGCCGACATCCACGCCCAGGGTGAGCGCATCAGCGCCCAGTGTCAGCTCATCTGGGCGCTGCGTCGGCGCACTCGCGCCCGGCATCAGTGCGTTCGGGCCCGTAGGCAGCGCATGCGGACGGGTAGCCAGTGCGTTCCGTCTCGGCGCCGGCGCATCCGGGCCCTGCGTCGGCTTGTTGGGCCTCGGCGTCGGCGAATTCGACACCGTTGCGCGCGCATCCGGCGCAGGCGACCCCGTGGACGAGTTCGCGCTCGACGTCGGCGCGGGTGCGCTGCTGCCGACGCGGTGCGTGTCCATCTTCGGGAGCGTAGTTACCGAGAGCAATCTTGTCGTCGGCGACTCCGGGAACCGGGGCGGGAGCGCGAACACGGCGGTGTACCGGTCACTGGTCCAGGACAACTGACCGATTCAAGCTGCGCGGATGGTCGGGATCGAGGCCGAGGTCGGCGGCGCGGAGGATGCAGAGCCGATGCACCCGGACCAGTTCCGCCATCGGATCGACAGCGCGATGTTCCAGGTGGGCTCCGGTGGCGGCGACGTCGGCGGCGAAGCCCGGCACCAGCGGGCCGAGCGCCCAGACCGCGCGGCCGGGTGCGGCGATGCTGATCGGACCGTGCCGGTACTCCGTCGCGAGGTAGGACTCGGCCCAGGACTGGCAGGACTCGCGCAGCTTCAGCCCGGCCTCCTCGGCCAGCGCGGCCGCGAATCCCATGCCGACGAAGGTGATCTGCTCCGCGCCGCGCACCGCGGCCAGCGACCGCGCCGGATCCTCGGCGAGCACGGCGCGCGCCTGCTCGACGGCCGGGCCGAGGTCCTCGCCGAGATGCCAGCGCAGGATCGCCAGCGTGGTGGTGGCGAAGCGGGTCTGCACCACCGAGCGCTCGTCGACCTCTTCGATGAGGATCGGATCGCCCAGCTCCAGCACCGGAGTGCCCGGGCTGCTGCAGATCACCGTTCGCGGAATATGCGCGGGGATCTCGCGCATCGCCGAGATCACCTCGGTGGTGGTGCCCGACCGGCAGATGACCAGGTAGCGGTCGTAGTCGCGGTCGCGGCGCACCTGACTGGCCGGCCAGGCGTCGGTGAGGCCATGGCCCGCGTCCTCGCGCAGCGCGGCGATCGCGCGCGACATGAACAGCGAAGTGCCGCAGCCGATCACCGCCACCCGCTCGCCCGGCCGGGGTAGTGCGGCTTGGTATTCGGCAGCGGTGCTTGCGGCGCGCGCCCAGTCGTCGGGCTGGGTGGCGACCTCGGTGGCCAGGTGGGTGGCGGGGTCTGAGTTCGCGGAGATCGGCACGAGAACAGCATCGGTCGGATGATCGTTCATGTCAACTTAATGCTCAAAGCAGTCACATTTGATCATCATTCACGCTAGGTTCGATCCATCGACACGTGTCGCTTCATCATCGGCGGTCGGTAGGCGCCGAGGTGCAGATTTGAAAGGTTCGCTTCGTGAAACGATCACTCCGCCGCCTGCTCGCGGGCCCCGCGCTGGCCGCCGCCCTCGCGGCCGCCTCGTGCGGCTTCGGCTCCGACGATTCCGCCGACTCCGACACCACGATCAACTTCCTCGCCCCGGTCTACAGCGACGGCGCCAACGGAACAAAGGCGCTGTGGGACGGGATCATCGCCGATTTCGAGCGGCAGAATCCCGGCCTGAAAGTGAATCTCCAACTGGAGTCATGGAACTCGATCAACGACGTGGTGCGGACCAAGCTCCAGTCGCAGTCCACCACGCCCGACGTACTGAACATCGACGCGTACGCCAGCTTCGCGGGCGACGGAATGCTCTACCCCGCAGCCGAAATCGTCTCTCCGCAGGTGCTCACCGACATCCAGCCCGGTTTCGCGAAGAACGCCTCGCTCGACGGAACCCAGTACGCGCTGCCGCTCTTCGCCTCGACACGCACGCTGTTCTACAACACCGACCTGTTCGCGCGGGCCGGGGTGACCACGCCGCCCAAGACCTGGGCCGAGCTCACCGAGGCCGCGGCGAAGATCCAGGCGCTCGGCGACGGCGTCTCCGGCTACGGTCTGCCGCTCGGCAGCGAGGAGGCGCAGGGCGAGACTTCGATCTGGACGTTCGGCGCTGGTGGCGACTGGTCGCAGGGCGGTGAGATCACCGTCGACACCCCGGCCAACCTGGAGGGCGTGCGCGCCATGCGCTCGCTCATCGATGCCACTGCGACACAGCCGAATCCGGGCGCGACCGACCGCAAGGACGTGATCAACGCCTTCATCCAGGGCAAGGTCGGCATGATCGAGGGCCTGCCGCCCACCATCGGCCAGATCGCCGCCAAGAATCCGGCGCTGAAGTACGCCACCGCGGCCTCGCCGACCAAATCCGGCGAGCCGGTGACCCTCGGTGTCGCAGACCATCTGATGGCGTTCAAGAAGGACGGCAGGAAGACCGAGACGATCAAGAAGTTCCTCGATCACTTCTACGGCGCGAGCGTGTACGCGAACTTCGTGAAGAACGAGGGCTTCATCCCGATCACCCAGAGCGGTGCGGCCGAACTCGCGCAGGATCCGGTCACCAAGGCGTTCGCCGCGACGCTGCCGGTGGCCAAGTTCTACCCGAGCAACAATCCGAAATGGGCGGCGGCGCAAGGCGCTATCCGGCAGCAGATGGGCACCATCGCGCAGGGCGCCGACCCGGCGCAGGTGCTCGCGCGCATTCAGGAAGCCGCGAAATAGCGTGCGGCGCAGAGCGATGCTCCTGGCGGTCCCGTGGCTCGGGCCCGCCTTGCTGCTGATCGCGGCGATCGTCGCGTTCCCCGTCGGCTACATGCTGTGGACCAGTACCAGGGACCTCAGCGCCTACGGTCAGGATCGCGGGCCCGCCGGACTGGCGAACTACCGTGCCCTGTTCGACATCGGCGAACTCGGCTCGGTGCTCGCGCACACCGTGGTCTGGGTGGTCAGCGTGGTGCTGATCACCCTGGTGCTCTCGGCGGGGCTGGCCCAGTTCTTGAACAAGGACTTCCCCGGCCGCACCGCCGTGCGTCTGGCGATCCTGGTGCCGTGGGCCGCCTCGGTGGTGATGACGACGACGATCTTCTACTACATGCTCGATCCCGACGTCGGCATCGCCAATCGGTTCCTCGTCGACATCGGCCTGCTCGACCGGGGATACGGATTCACCAAACAGCCGACGAGCGCGTTCCTGGTGGCGATCGGGGTCGCGGTGTTCGTCTCGATCCCGTTCACCACGTACACGATTCTGGCTGGCCTGCAATCGATTCCGGCGGATATCGAGGAAGCGGGACGCGTCGACGGCGCGGGACCGTGGCAGCGCTACCGCCATCTCACGCTGCCGCAGCTGCGTCCGGCCATCGCGGTCGCCACGGTCATCAACATCATCAACGTGTTCAATTCGCTGCCGATTCTGCAGGTGATCACCGGCAGCATCGCGGGCTTCTCGGCCGACACCACGACGACGCTGACCTTCAAGCTGATCCGGCAGAATCAGCAGGTCGACACCGCCGCCGCGATGAGCGTGCTGAACTTCGCGCTGATCGTGGTGATCATCGCGATCTACGTGCGACTGGTGCGGCCGACAAGGCAGGTCGACGCATGACCGCCGGGACGGACATCAGGGTGCGCGCGGACGAAAAGCCCAGCGCCACAAGTGGCGAAGCGACTCCGCGAGCGAGGCGTCGTCGCTGGGACCTGACGGCGATCGGCGTGGTGATCGCGGCGATCTTCCTGACGCCGTTCGTCGTGATGGTGCTGGGCTCGTTGAAGAGCAAGGCCGAGATCCTGCGCATCCCACCGACTTACCTGCCGCAGTCCTGGCACCCGGACAACTACGCGACGATGTGGGACACCCCGGAAACGCCTCTGCCGTTCAACATGGTCAGCACGATCGCCATCGCGGTCAGCGCCACGCTCCTCGTCCTCGTCGTCGCCGTGCCCGCGGCGTATCACACGGCGCGGCATCGCTTTCCGGGACGCGCCGCGTTCCTCGGCTTGGTGCTGATCACCCAGATGTTGCAGCCGACGGTGCTGGTGACCGGACTGATCCGGCAGTTCTTCGCGCTCGGCGTCAACGACACCTGGCTGGCCATGATCCTGGTGAACGCCGCGTTCAATCTGTCCTTCGCGGTGTGGATCCTGCACAGCTTCTTCGCCGCTATCCCGGTGGAGATCGAGGAAGCCGCCCAGTTGGACGGCCTGAACCGCTGGCAGATCTTGACCAAGGTCAGTCTGCCCCTGGTCTGGCCGGGCATCGTCACCGCGACCATCTTCACGATCGTCGCCTGCTGGAACGAATTCGCGGCGAGCCTGGTCGTGCTCACGACGCCGGAGAATCAGCCGCTGTCGGTGGCGTTGACCAAGTTCGTCGGCCAGTACGACACCGCGTGGCAGTACGTGTTCGCGATCTCCACCGTCGGTATCGTCCCGGTGGTCGTCCTGTTCGCCCTCATCGAGAAGCGCCTGGTCGCGGGATTGACCGCGGGCAGCGTGAAGTGAGGTGACGAGTAGCATCGAGCCGTGGCACGGCACGACGGCGGATCCACGGACGGGCGCAATTACGCGGGACTGTCCAAGGAGGAGCGCGTGGCGCAGCGGCGGAACCGGCTCATCGACGCCGCACTGGAACTGTTCGGCACCCAGGGGTACGCGGCCACCTCCATCGAGCGCCTGTGCACCGCCGCGAACGTCTCCACGCGCAGCTTCTACGAGGACATGGGCAGCCGGGATGCGCTGCTGATCGCCCTGGTCGACCGGATCACCAAGCGGGCCGTGGCCCGGGCTTCGGAAGCTTTGGCGCACACCGCGAACGAGCCGTTGGCGAACCGGGTGGCCGCGGGTTTCCGCGCCTACCTCGAGGTGACCTGCGCCGACCAGCGGTCCGTGCGCGTCTGCTACGTCGAGGTGGTGGGGGTCAGCCCGGCGGTGGAGGAATGGCGTAGGAAACAGCGCAGGCTGCTCTCGGCGCTGCTGATCGCCGAGGCCGAGCGCGCCGTCGAACGCGGCGAAACCAAGCGCCGCCGCTTCGACCTGTTCGCCCTCGCGGTGCTCGGGGCGGTGAACTCGCTGGCGCAGGAACTGGTGCACAGCACCCAGCCCGACGTGCGGATCTCGCTGGACGACATCTGTGAGGAGATCGCCTACGTGGTCAATTCCGGGCTCGCCGCGGGGTGAGCCCGCGCGCGGCCCGCTTTGGCACACGGCGCGGAGAATCTCTACGGTTTGGCAGCGTGGCTGTGGTCAGATTGTTGGCGTGCATGGAGAAACAGCACGTCGTCCGGGTCGGGGCGGTGTGAGATGACCGGACCGACGGATCGTCCGCAACGGTGGAACCGACTGCTGGAGCTGCTCGCCGAATCGGGGCGGCTCTCGGTCGAGGAGGCCGCCGAGCGGCTGCAGGTGTCGCCCGCGACGGTGCGCCGCGATTTCACCGCGCTCGCCGAACAGCAGCTGGCCACCCGGACGCACGGCGGCGTCGTGGCCACCACGGTCGCCTACGACCTGCCCGCCCGCTACCGGCAGACCGGCGGCGAGGCCAAACAGCGCATCGCGGAGCACGCCGCGGCGCTGGTCGACCCCTCCGCGGTGGTAGGCATGAACGGCGGAACCACCACCACCGCGGTGGCCAGGGCGCTGGCAGGCCGCACCGATCTGGCCAGTTCCGGCGACGACCAGCTGACCATCGTCACCAACGCGCTCAACATCGCAGGCGAGATGGTGCTGCGTCCGCATCTGCGCACCATCTGCCTCGGCGGCGTGGCGCGCCGGGAATCGTACGAACTGCACGGGCCGCTCGCCGAGCGCGCGTTGGCCGAATTGCGTTTGGACACTGTGATTCTGGGTGTCAATGCGATCTCCGCCGAGGGCGGAGCGCAGTGCAGGCACATCGACGAGGCGGGGGTCACCACGGAGATGGTGCGCCGCTCCGGCGACGTCATGGTGGTCGCCACCTCCGACAAACTCGAACGCTCCGCCCTGGCCCGCATCTGCGGCATCGATCAGGTGCACGTCCTCGTCACCGACACCGACGCCGATCCCGCCGCCGTCGCGGCCATTCGCGCGCAGGGGGTCCGGGTGGACCTGGTGTAGTTCCCGCTCCAGACCGCGGGCCGGCATACCCCCAGCGGTGTCACCCGCACGGACCTGCTCGCGCAGGCCGCTGAGCGGCAGGACTGCGACTCCGCGCCGGTGTGATCAGTCGGTCGCGCCGCGGCCCGATACCACCACTGTCTGTTGAGCGTCGGTTGTCGCCGATTCGGTGCGCATGGTGCGGACCCAGACGACGAAACCCCAGGCGACGAAGCCCGCGTAGATCAGGTACAGCGTGGCCGACGGGTAGTAGCCCGCCTTCAGCAGGAGCGGGACGCCGACGATGTCGACCGCGATCCAGATCAGCCAGAATTCGGCAAGGCCGCGGGCCATGCCGTAGGTGGCGAGCACCGAGCCCGTGAAGATCCAGGCCTCCGCCCACGGGCCGTAGGAACCGATCCAGGCGAACAGCTGGGCGAAGGCCGCCGTGCCGAGGAGCATCGCGGCGACCAGCAGCACGCGTTCGCGCGTCGTGGCCCAGCGCGGAACCACGCCGCGGTGTTCCAATCCGGTGTCGAGGCGCGCGTGCCGGTACCACTGCCACCAGCCGAACACGCTCACCGCGATGAACATCAGCTGCCGCCCGGCCTGCCCGGCCATGTTCAGCTGCTGCGGTGTGTTGAAGACGCCGCCGACGAACACGGTGAACAGCAGCGCGTTGCCCGCGATGCCCACCGGCCACGCCCACACGCGCCGACGCATGCCGCCCACCGCGGCGGCCAGGCCGAACCCGTTGCCGATGACCTCGCGCCAGAGGATCGCCGAGCCCGCGATGTGCAGTTCGGCGTCGAGCAGGGTGCTGAGCGGGTTCACCTGCTGTGCAACCAGCGGAGCTCGCGATCTCATCCGCGAGGGGCGGGTTCCGCTCGGCGTGATGCGAAACGTCCACGGTCACGGACGGCGCTCGTCCGATGCACGGACGGCGCGGTCGGCGACCGATCCGCTGGACCTGGTCGCGAAAACCCCCGGCGCGTAACGATGGCGCAATCTGGCCACGCGAAACGCAATATCGGCGCAACCGGGCCCTTCTATCGTGACCGAATGACCACCGAGCACGCCGGGGGGACCGGTATCCACATCAGCGGGCTGAGTAAGTCCTTCCGGGCCGGGCGGCGCACGGTGCACGCGCTGGACGGTGTCGATCTGCACACCGAGCAGGGCACATTCCTGTCGCTGCTCGGTCCCTCCGGTTGTGGAAAGTCCACCGTGCTGCGGATTCTGGCCGGATTGGAGGAGCCGACCGCGGGTACCGCGCTGATCGATGGCGAGACGCCCGCGCAACTGCGCGGCCGCCACGAGCTCGGCATCGCGTTCCAGGACGCGGCGCTGCTGCCTTGGCGCTCAGTGGAATCCAATATCAAGCTGCCGTTGCAGGTGGCCGGTCTGAAACCGGATTCCGCGCAGATCGCCGACCTCGTCGCGCTGGTGGGATTGGAGGGCTTCGAGAAGGCCAAACCCGCGCAGCTGTCCGGCGGCATGCGGCAGCGCGTGTCCATCGCGCGTGCGCTGGTCGTGCAGCCGACCGTGCTGCTGCTCGACGAGCCTTTCGGTGCGCTCGACGACATGACCAGGCAGAAGCTCAATCTGGAGTTGCTGCGGATCTGGACCGAGAAGCCCGCGACCACGTTGATGGTCACGCACGGCATCGCCGAGGCGGTCTTCCTGTCCGACGTGGTGGCGGTGATGAGCCCGCGCCCTGGCCGGGTGCTCGAGCTGGTGGAGATCGATCTGCCGCGGCCGCGGCTGCCGGAGATGATGCGCACCACGGAATTCCACAAGTTGTCCGACTATCTCTCCGAGCTGCTGTTCGGCAAGACCGGCACGGGCGGCGTCGCCTTCGAGCGCGGCGGCGCGCCCGACGCGGGCGGTGCGTCGTGAAGCGGCTCGGCGGTCTGCTCGGCCTGCTCGGCCTCGTCGGAATATGGTGGCTCGCCTCGACTCTCGGCCTCGCGGGCGGCACCATCCCGAGCCCGTGGCGGGTGGTGCACACCATGTACACCGACGGCTGGCAGCTGTACGGCTCGAACTTCGAGATCACCGCGCTCGGCGCGCTGAAGGGCTTCCTCTGGGGCAATGCGCTGGCCATCGGACTCGCGGTGGCGGTGGCGCTGATCCCGCAATTCGAATCGCTGGCCACCCAGCTGGCGATCCTGTCCTACTGCACGCCGCTGCTCGCGCTCGGCCCGATCATCCTGGTGGTCTTCGGCGGACGCACGCCGACCGTCTTCCTCGCCGCGATGTACTGCTTCTTCACCACGATGGTCGGCACCCTCGCCGGTCTGCGCTCGGCCGATCCGGCGAGCCTGGACCTGGTCCGCGCCTACGGCGGCGGGCGCTGGCAACGGCTGTACCGGGTCCAGCTGATCGCCGCGCTGCCGAATACGTTCGCGGCGTTGAAGATCGCCGCGCCCTCGGCCGTGCTCGGCGCGATCATCGGGGAGTATCTGGGCGGCGTTGACAGCGGGATCGGCGTCGCGCTGACCGCCGCGCAGACCGCATACAACGTGCCGCGTACATGGGGCATGGCGCTGGCCGCCGCGGCGCTGGCCGGCCTCGGCTACGCGATCGTGGCGCTGGTAGCGCGGTTGGTCACGCCGTGGACCGGGGAGGAGGCGCGATGACCGTGCTGCGTCGCCTCGGCGCGTTCCTGTTTCCGCTGGTGACCTCGCTGCTGCTCATGCTGGTGATCTGGTGGGGGTTCCTGGAGGCGTTCCCACAGGTGGGCCCCCGGGTGGGCAAGACGCCCGGCGACGTGTGGCGCTATCTGGTCACCTCGCCCGGCGCACCGCAGGCGCGTGCGGCCATTCTCGACAACTTGCAGATCACGCTGCGCGACGCGGCGCTCGGCTTCGGCGTCGGCATGGCGGCGGCCATGGGCCTCGCCGCGCTGTTCGTGTCGTTCCGCACCGTGGAGCACACGTTCATGCCGGTGGCCATGCTGCTGCGTTCGGTGCCGCTGGTGGCGCTCACGCCGATCATCGTGCTGGTGTTCGGCCGCGGGCTGGGCGGAGTGACCGTGATGGCCGCGATCGTCGTGCTCTTCCCGGCCCTGGTGATGATCATGACCGGACTGCGCAGCGCGCCTCGCCAGGCCATGGAACTGATTGCGGCGTACGGCGGTTCGCGCTGGACCGCGCTGCGGATGGTGGCGGTCCCCGCGGCATTGCCCGCGGTATTCGCGGCCGCGCGAATCTCGGTGCCCGGCGCGCTCATCGGCGCGTTGATCGGCGAATGGCTCGGCAGCGGAACGGGTCTGGGAGCCAGTTTGATTCGCGCGATACCTACGTTCCGGTACAACGAGCTGTGGGCGTCCATCGTGATCGTCACGCTGGTGTCGGTGCTGCTGTACGCGATCGTCGGCGTCGTCGAGAACCTGGTGCTCGCCCGGTTCGGCCCCGACGCCGGGCGCGACTGATGGTCGCGATTCGGTATTGGGAACGTGAAAGTAAAGAAAACGAAACCGAATCCCCCTAAATTCGGCCCATGACACCCGTGCACCGCTCTTCGTTCGGGGCGACCCTGAACCGCAGGTCCTTTCTTCGCTATTCGGCGCTCACCGGAGCCGCGCTAGGCGGCGTCGGCGCGCTCGCCGCCTGCGGCGACGACGCGGGCGGCTCGTCGAGCGGCTCCACCCCGGACGGCTCCCGCTACGGCACCGTGGCGATCCAGCTGTCCTGGATCAAGAACATCGAATTCGCGGGCGAGTATTTCGCCGACTCCCGCGGCTATTTCCGGGACGCCGGGTTCGGCTCGGTGAACCTGATGGCGGGTGGCGCGGCGAGCACGTCGGTGGAGGCCGGGCTCGACACCGGAAAGGTGTGGCTCGGTCTCTCCGCGCCGCAGACCACCGCGCCCGCGATCCTGGAGGGATTGCCCGCCAAGATCGTCGCGACCACCTACCAGAAGAATCCGTTCGCGATCGTCAGCTCCGCGGCCGAGCCCATCAACTCCCCGCAGGACATGAAGGGCCGCAAGATCGGTGTGCAGGACACCAATCAGCTCATCTTCACCGCACTGTTGACCGCCAATGGCATGAAGCCGGGCGACGTGACCATCGTGCCCGCGCAGTTCGACCCGACGCCGCTGGCCAACGGCGAGGTGGACGGCTGGGTCAGCTACGTGACGAACGAGCCGATCACGCTGGCCGCCAAAGGATTTCCGAACGCCCATTTCTTGTTCGCCGATTTCGGCCTGCCGCTGGTCGCGGAGACGCTCACCGTGAAACAGTCCACCATCGACAACGAGCGCGAGAAGCTCAAGGCGTTCCTGGCGGCGGAGATCAGGGGATGGAAGGACGCGGTCGCCGCACCCGCCGAATCGGCGCGCCTCGCGGTCGAGGTCTACGGCAAGGACCTGAATCTCGACCCTGCGGAACAGACCAAGGAGGCCATCGCGCAGAACGACCTGGTCGTCTCGGCCGGCACCGCCGCGAACGGTCTGCTCACCATGACCGACTCGCTGATCGAACAGAACATCGCCGCGCTGCGCACCGCGAAGATCGACATCCAGGCCGACCAGTTGTTCGACCTCTCGGTGTTGCGCGAGGTCTACGCGGAGAACCCCGGTCTGAAGGGCTGAGCCCGCCGCGTCACAACCCGACGGTGGCTCTGGCGCCGAACGCCTGCTCGGCGTGGATCACCTCGGCGTTCTCGGACTGCTGTCGCCCCGACCGACCCGATCGGGCGGCCAGCAGTTCGGCGGCGATGGCCACGGCGGTTTCGGCCGCCGTGCGCGCGCCGACGTCGAGGCCCGCGGGGGAGTGCAGCCGCGAGAGCGTCGCCTCGTCGAAACCGCCCGCCCGCAGGTCCTCCAGGCGCCTGGCGTGCGCCGAGTACGAGCCCGCCGCGCCGAGGTAGCCGAGCTCCGGCAAGCGCAAAGCTACCGTGAGCAAAGGGATTTCGAACTTCGGATCGTGCGCGAGCACGACAATGCCTGTGGTGGAGTCGATTTCGCCTGCGGCGGAGAGGGTGTTCAGGTAGCGGTGCGGCCAGTCCACCACCACTTCGGCGCCGGGAAAGGCGGCGGGCGTGGCGAACTCCTCGCGCGAATCACAGATGGTGACACGGTAGCCGAGCAGCCTGGCCTGCACGGTCAGCGCCGCGGCGTAGGAGTTGGCGCCGAAGATGATCAGCCGCGGCGGCGGGGCGAAAGACGAGATGAACACGTCCGATTCGGGCAGCGCGACCAGTTCGGTGTTGTGCGGCTGACCGGTGATCAGATGCTGGCCGATCATATCGGGGTCGGAGTTCCATACCACGGTGAACACGGTAACCCGCCGATGCGCGGCGATTTCGGATGCGACAGTGGGGAATTCGGGGAAATCGTGCCGGGAGAAGGGTTCGGCGAAGACGTCGATCATGCCGCCCGCCTCCATTCCTGGCTCGCCGGGCGGCACGGGTAGGCGGTGCATGGTCCGCCGCCCGGTGCGCGCCGCGGTCACCGCGGCCTCGTGCATCGCGGTCTCCACCGAGCCGCCCACCCCGGAGCCGTAGACGGCGCCGTTGGCGTCGATCAGCATCGCTGTGCCGACCGGAAGCCGCCCCGAACCAACGGTCCGCACGATGGTTGCCAGGCCACCGATCCGGCCCGAGTGCCATACCCGCAAGAGGTCGTCGACGATGTCGCGCATCAGTTTCCGCTCCGATCAGCGTGCGGTCGAGGCCGGGAAGTCATGATCCCTTCCCGTCGCCAAATCGTCGCACGTGACGCACACCATATCGTCCCTACTGGACAAATAGGTACGCGCTCCCGAATCTCCTGTCGCCTCGGAGCTCACCGAGGTCCAGTGCTTGTGGTCGATCACAACGGGGTGACCGGGTGTGCTACGGAACACAGCGCGGGCCAGCCCGCTCGGCGCCGTCCGCTCCGCCGCGAGCACCCGCGCGACGACGTCGGCGCCGACATCGGGGGTGTCCACCGGCATGATCGCGACGGCCCGCGCACGGGTCCGCGCGGCCTCGCGCAGCCCGGCCCGCAGCGAGGCGCCGACGCCGGTGGCCCAGTCGGCTGCCCAGACGGGCACCGCGCCCGCCGGTAGTCCGACCGTCTCCGGTGCCGGCCCGGTGGCGCCGAGCACCACGATCACCGGCGCGCAGCCGCCGTCCCGCAGGGCGTCCACCGCGGCGCGCAGCCAGGCGCCGCCCTCGGCCAGCGCCTTGGGGCGGCCGTAGCGGGTGCCCGCGCCCGCGGCGAGCACGATGCCCGCGCAACCCGTGCGCGCGGCCGGGGCGTCCCCGGTGCGATCCGATGTAGCCACGCGTCCCACGCTAGACCGCCCGCGTTGCCGGTGGGTTACCTGAAAGTGCCGGACAACCGGGGTGCGCGGTTAACCGCGAGCGGCGAGTCCGCGCCTTCGCGCCGAGGTGGACGGCGAGCACGGGATCGGCGCGCTCGCCGACTTCGCCGGACACATCGACCAGGCGAGGCATGCTCCGGCGCTCGGCAGGCGGGTCGTGTGGTGGGCGCGTCCGCCCGACACGCCGAAGGTGATCTCCGCCCTTCTGGTGGCGCACGGGCTCGACGTATTCGATGCTGGTTCGATGACGGACGAGGCGGCCGGCGTCACCCGGTTCAACGCGCTGTCCAACGCGGCGGCCCGCGCCGCGTTGCTCGCCTGCTGCGCATCGACCGCCTGGGCGCGCGACGTGCTCGCGGGGCGGCCGTACCGCAGCGCCGACGACCTGTACGAGACCGCCGACGCCGTGCTCGCCACACTCCCCGAGGAAGACATCGACCGCGCGCTGGCCGGGCACCCACGCATCGGCGACCGGACGGACAGCGCGGCCTCGGCCCGCGAGCAATCCGAGGTGACGGCCGCGACCGACGCGGTGCGCGCCGCGCTCGCCGAGGGCAACCGCGCCTACGAACAGCGGTTCGGCCACCGCTACCTGGTGTGCGCGACCGGGAGATCCGGCGCGGAACTGCTCGACCTGCTCACCACCCGGCTGCACAACGACCCGGCGACCGAAAGGGCTGTGATGCGAACCGAATTGGCGAAGATCAATCGAATCCGCTTGCGGTGGATGCTCGGAGAGTCGTCATGAGCGAACGTAGTGAGCGAATCATGTGCCTGTGCGCTTCGCGCATGCCGGAGCCGAGCGTCAGCGAGGTGCAGGCATGAGCGAACGTAGTGAGCGAATCATGTGCCTGTGCGCTTCGCGCATGCCGGAGCCGAGCGTCAGCGAGGTGCAGGCATGAGCGAACGTAGTGAG
>NZ_JBFAHG010000002.1:0-56497 GCF_040654065.1 Nocardia sp. NPDC050793 | reverse complement strand
GCGAATCATGTGCCTGTGCGCGGTGCGCATGCCGGAGCCGAGCGCCGGCGAGGTGCAGGCATGAGCACACTGAGCACGCACGTGTTGGACGCCGTGCGTGGCGCGCCCGCCGCGGAAATGGCGGTCACCCTGTTCGACGGCGACGCGATCCTCGGCGCTGGCGCGACCGATGACGACGGCCGGATCGACGGCCTGGGAGCCGATCTCGCGCCCGGCGTCTACCGGATCGTCTTCGACACCGGGACCTACTTCGGGCGGCAGCACATCGAGACGTTCTACCCGGAGGTCTCCATCGCGTTCGTGGTCGGCCGCGACCGGCACTACCACGTCCCGCTGCTGCTCTCGCCGTACGCCTTCTCCACCTACCGAGGGAGCTGAGCATGAACCTGTCCGGCCCGATCGTGCTGTCCGACAACCGATACGGCAAGGCGGAGAACCGTATCGTCCGGATCTACCGGGACGGCCCGCGCCACGAGATCCGCGACGTGAACGTCTCCACGGTGCTGCGCGGGGATTTCGCCGACGCCTACACCGCGGGCGACCAGTCCAAGGTGCTACCCACCGACAGCCAGAAGCAGACCGCCTACGCCTACGCGAAGAAGCCCGGCCTACAGCCGGTGGAGGACTACGCGTTGGCGCTGGCGCGGCATTTCGTGGACGATGTCGAGCCGGTCACCAGCGCCAGCGTCGAGGTGGACGAGTATGCCTGGCAGCGGGTTTCGGTGGACGGTGCGGAGCACGACCACACCTGGACGCGGCAGGGGCCCGAAGTTCGCACTGTGGGGGTTACGGTCGCGGGCAAGGGAGACGCCCAGCGCGCCTGGGTGATCGGCGGCGTGCGGGATCTGGTCATCCTGAAGTCGACCGATTCGGAGTTCGCCGACTTCCTCACCGACGAGTTCACCGTGCTCGAGCCGACCCGCGACCGGATGCTGGCCACCTCGTTGCTCGCGCGGTGGCGCTTCGCCGGCACCGAAGGCGTGGACTGGGACGCGACCTACGCGGGCATCCGCGCCGAGCTGGTGGCGGTCTTCGCGACCCACTATTCGAAAGCCTTGCAGCAGACGCTGTTCGAGATGGGCAAGGCGGTGCTCGAGTCGTTCCCGGTGCTCGCCGAGATCCGCCTGTCCGCGCCCAACAAGCACCACTTCGACTACGACCTCGGCAGATTCGGCATCGAGAACCGCGGCGAGGTGTACTACGCGGCCGACCGGCCGTACGGGCTCATCGAGGCCACGGTGGCGCGCGCGGACGCACCGGACGCGGGGCAGGCGTGGGAGCGGTGAGCCAGGCGCCGACGCTGGTGATCGACGGTTGCGCGGTGGTCACCGTCGACGCGGCGGGCGCCGAGTATCCGCGCGGCCATGTCGTGGTGCACGGCAACCGGATCGGCGCGGTCGGGCCGGGCGACGCGCCCGACCTGGACGTGCCGCGCATCGACGGGCGCGGCTGCCTGCTCACCCCCGGACTGGTCAACACCCATCACCACCTCTACCAGTGGATCACCAGGGGCCTCGCCGCCGACGCAAGCCTTTTCGACTGGCTGACCACGCTGTATCCGGTCTGGTCAGGCATCGACGAGGAGTCGGTGGGAATCGCCGCCACCGGAGCACTCGCCGCCCTCGCGCGCACGGGTTGCAGCACGACCGCCGACCACCACTACCTGTTCCCGCGCGAGGGCGGCGATCTGCTCGGCGCGGAGATCGCCGCGGCCGCGACGGTCGGATTGCGCTTCCATCCCTGCCGCGGCGCGATGGATCTGGGCGCGAGCGCGGGCGGTCTGCCGCCCGACTCCGTGGTGGAGTCGCTGGACGCCGTCCTCGCCGCGAGCGCCGACGCGATCGCGCGCTGGCACGACCCGTCCTTCGACGCCATGGTCCGCATCGCGCTCGCGCCCTGCTCCCCGTTCTCGGTGACCGCGGATCTGTTGCGCGAGTCCGCCGCGCTGGCCAGGGCCGAAGGGGTGCGGCTGCACACCCATCTCGCCGAAACCCTGGACGAGCAGGACTACTGTCTCGCCACCTACGGTTGCACGCCCGCGCGGTATCTGGAGCGGCTCGGCTGGATCGGCCAGGACGTCTGGTACGCCCACGCCGTCCACCTCGACGATGCCGCGATCGCCACCATCGCGGAGTCGGGCGCGGGCATCGCGCACTGCCCGACCTCCAACGGACGCCTCGGCGCCGGCGTCGCCCGCATCCCCGATCTGCTCGCCGCGGGCGCGAGGGTCGGGCTCGGCGTCGACGGCGCCGCGAGCAACGAAGCGGGTTCGATGATCCAGGAACCCCGCAACGCCCTGCTCTACGCCCGCGCCGCCCGCGGCCCGCACGCGATGACCGTGCGCACCGCACTCGAGCTGGCCACCATGGGCGGCGCCGGGGTACTCGGCCGCGCCGCCGAGATCGGCTCCATCGAACCGGGAAAGCTCGCCGACCTGGCTCTGTGGCGGCTCGACACCCCGGCTCACGCGGGCATCGACGACCCCGTCACCGCCCTGATCCTCGGTTCCCCGCCCCCACTGGCCGCGCTGATCGTGAACGGGCGCGAGGTGGTCCGCGACGGGGAGGTGCGCACGGTGGACGAGGAGTCGGTGGGGCGCGAGGTGGCGCGGGCGCACGCGGCGCTGGTGGCGGCGCGGTGAATCGCTGGGGGACAGCGGGTGTCGCGGTCAGACCGCGAACACTGTCGTCCCCCCTGCGACAGTGTTCGCGGTCTCTCGGCGTGCTGGTGAAGCGAGACGATCGAGGTTCTGTGGTCCGGCCCGCAGCGCCAGCAGGCACATCACGTCGTGCAGAGTCAGGCCGAGCTCGGCGGCGTGCAGCGCGGCGATCTCGGCGTCGAACGGCCCCGAATCCTGCTCCAGCAGGACCTGTTCCGCGAGAACCAGACCGGTGAGCGCTTGCGCGCGGGTGAGCCTGCGATGGGTCGGCAGGTAGGAGAGCACCCATCGGCCGCGCCCGGTTTCCGGCAGGTCGACGCGGAACGCGACCTCCTGCGCCACATCGCTTGTGATCAGCCATTCCGAGGCCGTAATCGCCATCGCACGAACCCCTTTCGTCCGGGCGGCGCTCGCCGCGTTCGGGTGGTGATCTCAGGGTGACAGCTGCGGTCCACGGTTCGCGATCCCACGGCCGGAGCCGATTTCTTCGCCGCCCGCGGGGCTTCTACCTGCTGAAACGGCGAGTATTCGGAGAAAACATCACAATCGGCGGCGCGAGTCTGCCGCCCGGCGAGCGGGAGCAGGCCGTCCGCCGCCGGGCCGAGAACGTCACGTGCGGTCTTTGCGTCCGCCCTATTCGGTGAGCTGTCGACCGCAGTCGTATCTGCCGATATCGGCGCGTGTTCGATCGGTCAGCTGTACGCCCAGATGTTCGTACAGTGCCAAGGCGGCACAGAGATTTTCGCGCGCGTCGGCCTCGCGGCCCATATCGGCGAAGACGTTTCCGAGGCTTTGCAATGCGTCGGCCTCGCCGTGCGGGTCTCTGATTCGTTGCGCGAGGTCGCGCGACTTCGCGTAATAGTCTCGCGCGGAGGTGTATTCGCCGAAGTGGCGCTCGACGTGGCCGAGACCGCGCAGCGTGTCGACCTGGCACAGGAAATCGTCGATGTCAGTGGCGATGCGGTACGCGTCGACGAAACGGCGACGCGCGGCATCGAAGTCGCCGGACTTCCGCGTGATATTGCCGAGGCCCCACAGCGACCAGCATTCGCCGGAAGGGTCACCGATCCGGCGCGCGATGCGCAACGCCTCCTGATAGTGCCGCTGCGCCGCGGCGTGATCGCCGGTCATCCGTGCGATGTGGCCCTGGCCCCGCAGCGCGTCGCCGCGCAGCTTGTCGTTCGCGGTGCGCAGCGCGATGGCCGCGGCATCGGTGTAGTGCTGCATCGCCTTCTCGAAGTCCCCCGTGCGACGGACCACCTCGGCGTAGCCCCAGATCGTCGCGGCCAAGCGCTCCGGGTCGCCGAGGTCGCGCGCGATCACCAACGCTTGCTCGAAGTGTTCGTGCGCGGTGCGATACGCGCAGGCCATTCGTGCCACGTGACCGAGGCCGTTCAGCGCGTCGCATTCGATGGCCGGATCGGAAAGGACGGTGGCTGTCTCCAGCGCGCGGAGATAGAGCCAATGCGCGTCCGACCAGCGTCCTTCGCCGAACAGATCGGTTCCGAGCAGGATTGCGAGTTCGGCCGCGGCGGCGGTGGGACCGGTCGCGGCGATGCAGCCGAGCAGCATCTCCCGTTCCCTGGTCAGCCACGCCACGGCCTGCTCCACCTCGCTGCCTTGCGCCTCGACAGCGGGATGCTTGATTCTGGTCGCGACGTCCGTGCGGCGTGGTCCCGCGCGGCGGGCGACCGCCAGCCCCCCGGCGATGAGGCGTTCGAGGGCCAGCCCGTGCTCACCCGGCGCGGCGTCGCGCTCGGCGTACAACCGGGCGAGCAGCCGGGTCAGGTCGTGCATCCGGTAGCGCGAGCCGCCGGGACCGCCCTCGGCCGGGTCGAGAAAGCCCGCTTCGAACATCTGACGGATCAGCGTCTTGGCCTCGCCGAGTGTCGTCTTCGCCATCGTGGCCAGCGACTCGGCGGTGATCTCGGGGCCGGGGAACCAGCCGAGCATCCGCACCGCGCGGCGCTGCGCTGGAGTCTGCAATCGCTGGTACGAGGTCTCGAAGGCGGCGCGAAGGGACTCGTCCTCGGCGGCGAACCGATCGAGGATGTAGGCGGCCACCGATTCGCCGAAGACGTCCGCGCCCGGCGCGCCCCTGAGCTCCTCGGCCCTGGTGGCGAACTCGGTGGCGCTCTCGGCGAGCAGATCGACACCGTGGTGGGCGATCTGGCCGCCGATCAGCCGGATCGCCAGTGGTAGCCGCCCCGAGGTCTCCAGGATCTGGCGTACCGCGCCGCGGTCGTACCCGGACGGCAGATTGCCCAGTTTCACCAGCAGTTCCTCGGCTTCGCGCCAATCCATCACGTCCAAGTGCAGCGGCGCGGCCTCGGCCAGACCGGTGAGCTTGCCACGGCTGGTGATCAGGACCAGACAGCCGGGGGCTTGCGGCAGCAGTAGTCGGACGTGCGCGGTGTCGAGCACGTTGTCGAAGACGATGAGCATGCGGCGCTGACGCATGGCGGCGCGCCACTGCGCGGCGCGGCCGGTCAGATCGTCGACGATGCGCTCGCGCGGCACCTCGACCTGGAGCAACAGCTGTTCCAGCACGTCGGTGGGCAGGCGCGGATCCCGCCCGACGGTGTGACCGTGCAGGTCGGCCCAGATCGTGCCGTCCGGATAGTGCTTGGCGAAGGCCGCCACCGCGTATCTCGCGAGCGCCGACTTGCCGATTCCGGTCAGCCCATCGATCACGTGCACGGCGGGCCCGTCGCCGTTCAGGTGCCTGCGCACCCGGTCGTGCAGTTCCTTCTTGGGCAGGACGCGCCCGGTGAAGTGCGGAACCTCGGGTGGCAGGCCCGCGCTCACCGGGGTCCGGCTCCGCTCGTCGGAGCGCCGGGCGATCGCCTCCTGGAATTCGAGGCGCTCGGCGGCGGGCATGAGTTCCAGGTCGGCGAGATCGACCAGCTGCTCCCAGCTGGTTCCGTAGATGGTCGACAGGATTTTCAGCACGCGGATGGTCGGCCTGGCCGAGGAGCCCGCGGTCGGCCAGGCCTCGTACTCCGAGATCCGGCTGGCCCGCATGGTGGCCTGCGGGTTGTCGGTGATCTGGTTGTACCGCTCGGCGACCGAACTCTGGGTCAGCTCGTTCGCCAGCCGCCAGGCCTGGCGCGGCCTGCACCCGCGCTGGCGGAGTTCTCCGGCCAGCGGCTCCAGCAGTTGGTGTTCGTTCAGCCCGAGACCGGTCAGAAAGGCACGGATCCTGCGACGCTCGGCGATGCCGTACTTGTCCCCTGGTCGCTGTTCCGGTCGGACGGCTCGGTCCACCGAGCACCTCCCCGCTGCCGTAGGTGTCCCACCGGACCGGTGGGCTTCGGCGCGCACCGCCGCTCCGGACAACTCCTTGGTAGCAGTGGCTTTTTGACCAGGTCAAGTACGGTGTCGCCGCTCGGTGGCCGATTTCTTCGCCGCGCGTGCCTTCGACGGGGGTGCGGAGGACGATCGAGGTAACCGATGCGCAATCAGGGGCGGGTGTCGCGCAACATCGCGGCAACCAGCAGCCCCTACTGTGGCGGCAGGGCGCTGTGAAGCGAGGTGAGAGACGTGGACCTGGACACGATCCGGGAGGTGACGGTGGCCAGGGGGCGGGCCGACCTGGCCGGTCTCGGCGGGGCGACCGGGGTGCTGGCCGGAGGCACCTTCCTGTTCTCGGAGCCGCAGCCGCAGCTGGTGCGGCTCATCGATATCACCGCGCTGGGCTGGCCCGCGTGCACGATCACCACCGAGGGCTTGGAAATCGCGGCGACCTGCACTTTGGCGCAGTTCGCCGACGCCGCTCCCGGGCGCGAGCTCGGTGGCGGCGCGCGGTGGCGACGATGGCCGGGGACCGCGCTGTTCGCGCAGGCCTGCCGGGCGCTGGTGGCGTCGCACAAGATCTGGCACAGCGCGACGGTCGGCGGGAACGTGTGTCTCGCGCTGCCCGCCGGCGCGGTGCTCGCCGCGCTTGTCGCGCTGGACGGCGTCGCACTGGTGTGGGCGGCGGAGGGCGGTGATCGCCGGATTCCGCTGCGGGAGTTCGTGATCGGGCCAGGACTCACAGTGCTGCGGCCAGGCGAAGTGCTGCGCTCGATCGCCGTCCCGGAGCGGGCGCTGCTCGCGCGCACCGCGTTCCGGAAGATCGCGCTCGCGCCGCTCGGACGCTCCGGCGCGCTGGTGATGGGTCGACGCGAGTCCGGCGACCGGTGCGTGCTGACGCTCACGGCGGCGACGACCCGGCCGGTCGTGCTCGACTTCCAGCTCGTGCCGGATGACCGGGCGGTGGCGGCGGCGCTTGCCGAGGTGGATCCGGCGCTGTGGTTCGACGATCCGCACGGTGCGCCCGAGTGGCGCAGGCACGTCGCGGGACTGCTGGCCGCCGAGGTGGTCGCGGAGCTACGCGCCGAACCCGGTGGGCAGCTATGAAATTCGAGATCGACGGCCGGATCGTCGACGCGGAGCCCCGCGCCGGTCAGTGTCTGCGCACCCTGCTGCGCGAGCACGGCTGCTTCGCCGTGAAGAAGGGCTGCGACGCGGGTGACTGCGGAGCTTGTTCGGTGGAGCTGGACGGCGTGACGGTGCACTCGTGCCTCATCCCGGCCTACCGCGCGGCGGACCGGTCCATCACCACGGCGGCCGGGCTCGGCGATCCGGAGCGGTTGCATCCGGTGCAGCGGCGGGTTCTCGACGAGGCGGGGTTCCAGTGCGGGTTCTGCACGGCCGGAATGGTGGTCACGGCAGCGGGATTGGGGTGCGGAACCGAAGCGGGGCCGGACCAGGCCGACCTTCCGGAATTGTTGAAGGGAAACCTGTGCCGCTGCACGGGGTATCGGCCGATTCTCGCGGCGCTGACAGATGGCGCGGGACGAGCGGGCGAAAGCCCGATGGGACCGGTTGTGCAGCTTCCATCAGGAGGCCGCGTGGGCGCACCGGCCGGACCTGGGATCGTCACCGGCCGTGAGCCGTTCACCCTCGACGTGCTGCCCGCCGCCGACGACCCCGTCGCGCCACCGACCGCCCCACTGCACATCGCGGTTCTCCCGAGCCCGCACCCGCACGCGCGCATTCTCTCCATCGATACCGCCGCCGCCGAGGCGCTTCCTGGTGTCCGGGCGGTGCTGACCTACGCCGACTCTCCCTCGGTGCTGTTCTCCACGGCCAGGCACGAGTGGCGCACGGACGACCCGGACGACACGTTCGTCCTCGACCGCACCGTGCGTTTCGTCGGACAGCGCGTGGCCGCGGTGGTCGCGGACAGCATGGAGATCGCTTCGGCGGGCTGCAGGGCCCTGCGGGTCACCTACAAGCTGCTGCCCTCGGTGTTCGATCCAGCGGACGCGCTGGCCGAGGACGCGCCGAAAATGCATGCCGACAAACCGGATTCGTCCCGGATTGCCGATCGTGAGCGCAACGTGGTCGCCGAATTACACGGCGGCGTAGGAGATATCGAGGCCGGTCTGGCCGCCGCGGCGCGCGTGGTGCGCGGCACGTGGCACTCCCCGCGTGCGCAACACGTGCATCTCGAAACGCACTGCGGCATCGGATGGCTGGACGCCGAAGGCAGGCTCGTCGTCCGATGCAGCACGCAGGTGCCGTTCCTGGTTCGCGACGAGCTGTGCCATGTGTTCGGGCTGGAACGCGACCGGGTGCGGGTCTTCGCGGCCCGGGTCGGCGGCGGGTTCGGCGCCAAACAGGAAATGCTGGTAGAGGACCTCATCGCGCTCGCGGTGCTGCGCACGGGACGTCCGGTGCAGTACGAGTACACCCGCACCGCCGAGTTCACCGAGGCCACCGCCAGGCACCCGATGCGGGTCGCCGTCACCGCGGGCGCGGACACGGACGGCGTGCTCACCGCACTGGCCATCGACGTGCTCTCCGACGCGGGCGCCTACGGCAACCACAGCCCTGGCGTGATGTATCACGGGGTGAGCGAATCGATCGAGGTGTACCGGTGCGCGAACAAGCGCGTGGACGCCGTGGCGGTCTACACCAACAACATTCCCTCCGGCGCGTTCCGCGGCTACGGGCTCGGTCAGATCATCTACGCCGTCGAATCGGCGCTCGACGAACTGGCCCGAGAACTCGGCATCGACCCGTTCGATCTCCGCAGGCGCAACGTGGCCGTTCCCGGTGACGCGTTCGTCGGCGCGGGGCCGGAGCCGGGGGACCTGGTGTTCGGCAGTTACGGACTCGACCAGTGCCTCGACCTCGCGCAACGAGCTCTGATGCGCGGCAACGGGATAGCGTCGCCGGGGCCGGGTTGGTCGGTGGGCGAGGGGATGGCGCTGGCGATGATCGCGACCATACCGCCGCGCGGTCACCGTTCCTCGGCCGTCGCGCTGCTCGGCCCCGACGGCCTTTACGAAATCAGGGTGGGCACAGTGGAATTCGGCAACGGTACGACCACCGTTCATGCCCAGCTCGCCGCCGCCGCCTTGCACACCGATGTGGCGCGCATCGCGATCCGGCAGTCGGATACCGACCTCGTCGACCACGACACCGGAGCGTTCGGGTCGACCGGCATCGTGGTCGCGGGCAAGGCCGCCTATGCCGCCGCGCTGGCGCTGAAGGATCTGCTGTTGGCGCGGGCCGCCGAACTCGCGGGGACGCCGGTACGAGACTGCGTCCTCGGTCCGGACGGTGTCCGGTGCGGCGATCGGCTGATCTCCTTGGCGGAACTCGCGGCGGAGGGTGAGCTGGCGGCACACGGCGAGCACACCGGCATTCCGCGCTCGGTCAGCTTCAACGTGCATGCCTTCCGGGTCGCCGTCGAGCGGGCGACCGGCCGGGTCCGCATCTTGCAATCGGTCCAGGCCGCCGACGCGGGCACCGTGCTCAACCCGGTGCAATGCCGCAGCCAGGTGGAGGGCGGGGTGGCCCAGGCCATCGGCACCGCGCTCTACGAAGACATGCGCTCCGAACACGGCGTGGTGACCACCCGGACCTTGCGGCATTACCACATTCCGCAGCTCGCCGATCTACCCTCGACCGAGGTCTACTTCGCCGACACCGCCGACGAACTCGGACCGCTCGGCGCGAAATCGATGAGCGAGTCACCGTACAACCCGGTCGCCCCGGCAATGGCCAACGCCATCCGCGACGCCGTGGGGGTGCGCATGCATCGACTGCCGATGACGGCCGACCGGGTTTGGCGCGCCATGCAGGAGGGAGAGGAACGGTGACCGTGACACGCCTGCCGGAGAACGTCCGGGCCAGGATCGAGGCCATGCTCGACGCCGTCGACGCCGATCTGCGGGCGCGCTACCCGGGGCCTGGGGACAGGACGCAACCGATCCACACCGTCTACGTGCCCGCCGACCTGGCGAGCGCCGACACCCCGGCGCAATGGGGTTCCGCGGCCGTCGAGCTTCTCGACGCCCACCCCGCACCGCTCGCCGAGCTCGACACCTCGGCGACGCTGCCCGCGGTGCGGGAGCGGCTGCTGCGCGAACCGGTCCAGGATCTGCGGATAGATTTCGAGGACGGCTACGGTTTCCGCTCGGACGAGGAGGAGGACGCGGCCGCCACCGCGGTAGGTCAGATCCTCGCCGGGTGGGCTGCTGGTGCCTGCGGCCCAGCGGGTTTCGGCATTCGGGTCAAAGGACTCGGGGGACTGGAACGTCGCAGGGCCGTGCGCACCCTCGAACTCGTGCTGGACGCCGCGGGCGGCGTTCCGGAGGGCTTCGTCTTCACGGTGCCGAAGATCCGTGCCGCCGAGCAGGTTTCGGCGCTCGTCGCGTTGTGCGAGGGGCTGGAGCGCGGGTCCGGGCTCGCCGACGGCACGCTGCGCTTCGAGTTGCAGATCGAAAGCCCGCAGGCGATCGTCGGCGCCGACGGCAGCGTGCCCGTCGCCAAGATGATCAAGGTCGCCGGACGACGTTGCGCCGGGCTGCATTTCGGCACCTACGACTACACCGCAGCATGCGGGATCGCCGCCACCGATCAGGCGCTCGACCATCCCGCCGCCGACCACGCCAAGGCCGTCATGCAGGCGGCCGCGGCGCAGACGGGCGTCTGGGTGTGCGACGGCTCCACCCAGATCGTGCCCGAGGTCGAACCGGAAGCCGCGCTGCGCGAACACCATCGGCTCGTCACCCGGGCCTTGCGTCGCGGCTACTACCAGGGCTGGGATATGCACCCGGGGCACCTGATCACCCGGTGGATGGCGACGTACGAATTCTTCCGCGGCGCGATCGACGTCGCGGTGCCACGGCTGCGGGCCTACCTGGCGCGGCGAGACTCGGGGGTGGTGGACGAACCGGCGACCGCCGAGGCACTGGCCGCCACCGTGCTGCGCGGCCTGCGCTGCGGCGCGCGATCCGACGAGGAATTGTCCGCGGCGGCACCGGAATTGACGCCCGAAGTGCTGCGGGCGCTGGCCGCCCGCGAGCCGATCGGTGATCTCGGTGTACGGGAGAAGCGATGAACGAGGCCGACGGGCACTTCACGCTGCTGCCCGATCTGGCGGTCCGCCCGCTCGGCGGCGCGGTGATCTGGGCCGATGACGAGTTCTTCGCGGAAAAGGAGAACTTGATCGATCCCGGCGTCCCGGAGTATCGACCGTCCACCTTCGGGCACAGGGGCCAGATCTACGACGGGTGGGAGACCCGAAGGCGCCGCGGCGCGCCCGGCGACGACTCGGCCATCGTGCGGCTCGGTGTGCCCGGAGTGATCCGCGGCGTCGTGGTGGACACCGCGTGGTTCCGCGGCAACTATCCGCCAGCTGTGTCGCTGTCGGCGCTCGAGATCGCGGGCTATCCGTCCGCCGAAACCATTGCGGGCCGGACGGATTGGGTGACGTTGATCGACCGGGCTCCGGTCTCCGGAGATACCCGCAATCCCTTCCCCGTGGACAGCGACAAGCGGTGGACCCACGTGCGCCTCACCATGCATCCGGACGGCGGCGTGGCGCGACTGCGCGTGCACGGCGAAGGACGGCCCGATCCCGCCCTTTTCGGCCTCGGCCCGCTGGACCTGGCGGCGCTGGAGAACGGTGCGCTGGTACTCGACTGCTCCAACCGCTTCTACAGTTCACCCAACCAGCTGCTCTACCCGGGATCGGCGCGATGCATGGGCGACGGGTGGGAGACGGCGCGTCGCCGCGACGACGGAAACGACTGGGTACGTATCCGTCTCGCGGGTCCGGGTCTCATCCGGCTCGCCGAGATCGACACCTCCTACTTCCTCGGCAACAGCCCAGCGGCGGCGCGGCTCACGGGCCGCACCAACGACGGCACCGAGGTCGAATTGCTGCCGCGCACCGAACTGCTGCCTGACACCAGACATCGGTTCCCGATCACGCCGATGGCGGCCTCGGTCGAGGAAGTACGCCTGGATATCTATCCCGACGGCGGACTCGCGCGGCTGCGGCTGTACGGGGAGCTCGGCGCATGAGGGACTTCGTCGGATACGGTCCGAACCCGCCCGACCCGCGCTGGCCCGATGCTGCGCGCATCGCGGTGCAGTTCGTGCTCAACTACGAGGAGGGCGGGGAGAGCAGTGTGCTGGACGGCGACCCGCATTCGGAGACCTTCCTCTCGGAAATCACTCCGGCAGAGGCGTTTCCGAACCGCCACATGAGCATGGAGTCGCTCTACGAGTACGGTTCCCGCGCCGGACTGTGGCGGGTGCTCCGAGTGTTCCAGCGCCGCGAACTTCCGCTGACGGTGTTCGCGGTGGCCAGCGCGATGCAACGAAACCCGGAGGCGGTGGCGGCGTTCTTGGAGTCGGGGCACGAGATCGCCTGTCACGGCCTGCGCTGGAAGTCCTACCAGCTCACCGACATCGAGACCGAGCGCGCCCATCTCGCCGACGCCGTGCGCATCCACACTGAGCTGACGGGCGCCCCACCCGTCGGCTGGTACACCGGCCGCGATTCGCCCAACACCCGCGAATTGGTCGTCGAACACGGTGGTTTCGTCTACGACTCCGATTCCTACGCCGACGACCTGCCGTACTGGGTCACCGTGCGCGGACACGACCACTTGGTAGTTCCCTACACCCTGGACACCAACGACATGCGCTTCGCCTCCCCAGCCGGCTTCCCCAGCGGCGAGCAGTTCTTCGCCCACCTGCGCGACGCCTTCGACGTGCTGTATCGCGAAGGGGCCGAAGGTAGTCCGAAGATGCTCTCCGTCGGCCTGCACTGCCGGTTGGTCGGCCGCCCCGCCCGCACCGCCGCCCTGGAGCGCTTCCTCGACCATGTGCAGTCCAACGATCGGGTGTGGATCACCCGGCGGATCGATATCGCCGAGCACTGGCGGGCGGTGCATCCGCCGGAGGCGAGCTGACACGCTGAGCAGATCCCCAGCCACGGTGTGCGTCGCAACTTATAGCCTCGAACTGTGAAACTCGGAATGCTTTCTTGCATAGGTGCTCTCACCGTCGCAGCGGCGTCACTGGCGGCTCCCACCGCCTCGGCCTTCCCCACCGGCTCGTTCGGTGGCGGGGACGGCCGACAAGTGGTGATCATCGACAACCAGTTGGAGCTGAGCGACCTGGACTCGTGCTGGGCCAGCGGCTTCCCGCGTGACATCCACTTCCAGAATCGCAGCACGCGGAACTTCCTTGTGTTTGCGACCAAGGACTGCACGGGTGAACCCACCGCGACGGTGGCTCCGGGTGCATCCGTGACGTACTACGGCTGGTCGGCCGTGGCGGCGAGGTAAACAGGCCTCGGATGCGCAGGTGATCGACGTAGTTGGCTCCGGACGATGGATTGGTCCGGAGCTTTCCGCTTCGCATCGCTGGTGATGGTGACCAGCGAATCAGTCGTATTCGGCTGGACTGTACGGCCTTCGGGGCCGCATACGAATTCGTTGGAACCGATTGGCTTCCGTGCGCGTCGATATTTGTAGGCCGCAACTCGACGACGGCGGCGAAGTTTTGCTGGTTCCGGTACTGGGTGCGGCGACGGTGAAGTGTTGTGTGCCCGGACATCCGTGGCCGGTTGTATACCGCTCGGCACTGCCGCACTCCGATTGTCGGTCGCTACGGCCGACATCGGCGTCTGGCTATGCTCATGGTGGCATTAGTGGGGTGCCACAGGAGGTTTCGACCTGGGTGGATGCCCCGGGGCGGGGAGGTGGTGCTTCATGGCTGAAAGCTTGAACGTCGATCCGGAGCGGATCCGCACGCACGCATCGAATGTGGAGAAGCTGGCCGCTCCGCTGGGGCAAGCATTGGAGGCAGCGCAGGCTGTGTCGGATCCCACCGAGGCATTCGGCAAGATCTGTGCCTTTCTGCCACCGTTGTTCGTGGATTCGGTCGAGACCGACGGGATCGCGGCGTTGGAGGCCGCCGTGACGGCTGTCGGCGAGGACGCGGGCAAGTTGCGGACGGTTGCCGACGGGTACGAGAACACCGACAGCTCGAACGCGAGCAAGCTGAAGGCGGTCGAGCCGAACGGGTCCACCGAGTGAGCGATGGTCAGTCGAATCCGCTGATCGCGCAGGCCGAGGACTCCACCGAGTGGTATTCGGGTGTCACGCTGTTCGAGACGGTTTCGGATACGTACGAGGCGATTTCGTCGGGTTCGTGGGTCGAGGCGGGGCTCGGTGTCGTCGGTGTCGGGCTCGAGGTCGCCGCGGTGGTGGTCGATCCGTTCGGCACGTTGGCCGGTTTCGGTGTGGGGTGGTTGATCGAGCATGTCGAGCCGTTGCAGGAGGCGTTGAACTGGGTCGCCGGTGATCCGGATCAGATCGAGGCGTATGCCAAGACCTGGAGCAATGTTTCGGAGAAGATCGGCGAGGCGGCCGAGGCGCACAAACAGGCCGTCTCGCAGGACATCTCCGAGTGGCAGGGCGCGACTGCGACCGCTTATCGGGCGCGGGCAGCCGAGACTGCTGATGCGTTGGCGGCCGCGACGAAGGCGGCCGAAGCGGCATCGCAGGCCATTCAGATGGCGGGTGGCGTGGTGGCCGCTGTACGAATGGTGGTGCGCGACATCGTCGCGCAAGCGGTGGGCCGGTTGGCGGTGTGGGCCGCGGAGGCGATCTTCACTCTCGGTGTCGGTACCCCGGTGGTGGCTACCCAGGCTGCCGTCTATGTCGCAAAGACCTTGAACACGATCTCGACGCTGTTCCGCAAGCTGGCCTCGACGATGTCGAAGCTGACTCCGCTATTGCGGAAGCTGAAGGACGCGTTCGCCGCGATCATCAAGAAGCTGACCGGGAAGCAGGGCGGCACCCCGTCGGGCGCTCGTCCGTCGAAGAAGACGACCAACGACACCGACACGACACCGGCCGGCACGGATACGAAACCGGCTAATACCGATACCAAGCCCGCCGGTACCGAGACGAAGCCCACTGACACTCCGTCGAAACAGCCTGATTCGCCGAACAATTCGTCCGACGGTACCAATCCGGCGGGCACGAATTCGCCGAGTGGCACCGACAATCCCAAGCCCAGTACTCCGAAGAAGTCGAACGAGGGTGTGGGGGATGAAGCGCGGACCAACAACCCGAAGGACACCCAGAAGCCCGAGGATGTCAACAGCTGCGGCGACCCCGTCGACGCCGCGACCGGTGAATTCCTGCTTCCGGAAACCGATGTGGAGCTGCCCGGAGTACTGAACCTGGAGTTGCGGCGCAGACACCGGTCGAGCTACCGGTTCGGACGCTGGTTCGGCCCATCCTGGTCGGCGACGCTGGACATGCGCGTGGTGGTCGATCAGCTTGGCGTGACCTTCGTCGGCGAGGACGGAATTCTCCTGGCCTACCCGCACACTGCACCCGACATTGCCGTGCTTCCCTCGGGCCGTTCGCCGCGCTGGCCGATGACCCGCACCGAATCGGGCGGCTACCGTGTCTCGGACCCCGACCGCGAAATCACGTGGCACTTCACCCCTGAATCCACGCACAGCACACTGTCCACCCTGCTCGGCGACTACCCGATCACCGCGATCACCGACCGCCACCACAACGAGGTTCGCTTTCACTACGACACCGACGGCACGCCGACCGAAGTCACCCATTCCGGCGGCTACCGCGTGCGAGTGGACACCGCCGACGGACGAGTCACAGCGCTTTCGGTGCTCGGACGCGACGCCTACGGCACTGAGCTCGTCACCCGTGTACGCGAATTCGGTTACGAGGCTGGCGAATTGGTGTCCATCACCAACGGCGTCGGCGCCATCACCCACTACACCTATGACGACCATCATCGGATGTTGTCGTGGACCGACTCCAACGGCAACCAGATGCACAATGTCTACGACGTGGCGGGTCGCGTCATCCGCCAGCACGGCACCGACGGCATCATGTCCGCCCAGTTCGGCTACGACACTCTTCCCGATGGTTCGGGCACCCGCACCACGTACACCAATTCGCTCGGCGCGGTGACGGTCTTCGAGTTCGACTCCGATCTGCGGTTGCGAGACACGATCGATCCGACCGGCGCCCGCACCCGAACCGACTACAACGACGACCGCAAGCCCGTCCGGGTGATCGCCGCAGACGGCGCGATCACGCGATACGAGTACAACGACGACGGCGACCTCACCACGGTTACTCGCCCGGACGAGGTGACAATCACTGTCGAATACCAGGCCCGCAACCGGCCCGGTGTGATCCGCGATGCCGATGGTTCCGTCAGGGGCTTCGATTACGACGAACAAGGCAACCTCACCGCGATCGTCGACAGCGCGGGCCTGCGCACCGTGCACACCCACCACCCGTCCGGTGCTGTCGCATCGATCACCGAATCCACCGGCGCGCGCACCGTGATCGAAGTGAACGCCGCCGGACTGCCGATCACCATCGTGGACCCGCACGGCGGCGTCTCGCGGATTGGGCGTGACCATTTCGGGCGACCCGTCACCGTCATCGATCCCTTGAATGCGATCACCCGCTATCAATGGTCGCCGGAGGGAAAGCTACTCTGCCGCACCGACTCCGACGGCCACACCGCCACTTGGGAATGGGATGGGGAAGGCAACCTCCTTACCCATATCGACCGGGCGGGCGGGCAGACTCGCTTCACCTACGGGGCGTTCGACCTACTGACGGCGCGCACCGAGCCCGATCAGACGGTCACCCGGTACGCGTGGGACACCGAACGGCAAATGGTCGCGGCGGTCAACCCACTCGGTCACACGTGGCGCTACAGCTACGACCCGGCCGGTCGGGTCGTCAGCGAAGTCGACTACACCGGCGCGCAGACCCGATACGACTTCGACGTCGCCGGGCGAGTCACGGCAGTGACCGCTGCTACCGGCATTACCAGACGCAACCGCTACGACATCCTCGGACGACTCACCGAAGTGCGCGCCGAAACCGGCGAATGGATTAGGTATACCCACGATGTGGTCGGACGGCCGCTTACGGCGACATCCGGCGTCGGCAACGACCGCACGCACACCGTCGAATCCACCTACACCGCCGAAGGCCGCCTGGCGGCCCAGCGCGTCGACGACCGCCCGCCGATGCACTTCCAGTACGACGACTACGGCCGCCGCATCGGCCGAACCAACCCGTCGGGCGCGACCACGACCTGGCAGCACGACCCCACCGGCCGAATCACCGGGCTCACCACCGACGGCCACACCATCGCCTTCGCCCACGACGCAGTAGGCCGCAGCACCGGTTGGCGTCTCGGCGCCATCACCGTCGAGCAGACACTCTCCTCCCACGGCTTCGTCACCCAGCAGCAAGTGCACGCCAACCCAGCGCCGCCCCACGACCCATCGCTCCCGCCCGGCCCGACCCTGCTGCGCCGCGACGACTACACCTGGCGCCCAGACGGATACATCGCCACCCAAACCACTACCCGCCCCGACACCCGACCGGTCGTCCGCGACTACACCCTCGACGCGATCGGCCGCGTCACCACCATCACCGCCAACGGACGAACCACCGAGCGCTACACCTACGACGCCCTCAGCAACATCACCAACAGTCAGCTACCCGAAACCGCTTCGGTCACAACCGGTCCGACCACCACCTCCGTCACCGATCGACCCGACTTCACCACCGACAACCGCCGCGAGTACCGCAACAACCTCCTAATCCGAGACGGCCGCACCCGCTACCACTACGACGCGGCCGGCCGCCTCATCCGCAAGGAAGCCACCCGCCTATCCCGCAAACCCGACATCTGGCACTACCGCTACAACGCCTTCGACCAGCTCATCGATGTTTACACGCCGGACCGGCAGTGGTGGCACTACACCTACGACGCCTTCGGTCGTCGCACCAGTAAACAACACCTCGTCAACGACGGCACTGTCCTGGAATACATCGACTACACCTGGGACAACACCCATCTCCTCGAACAGAGCATCCCGCACGGAGTGGTGCGATGGAACTACCGACCCGACACCTACACCCCGATCACCCAAACCGCTGACCAAACCACCATCGACCGCGAATTCTTCGCCATTCTCACTGATCTGGTCGGCACCCCAACCCAACTCATCGACCTGACCGGCAACACCGCTGCCCATGCAGCCGCAGACCTCTGGGGAAGGACCGTTTGGATCGGGGTTGCTGATACTCCCTTGCGCTTTCCCGGCCAGCAGTACGATTCAGAAACCGGACTTCATTACAACATTCACCGCCACTACGACCCCACAACCGGTCGCTTTCTTAGTCAAGACCCTCTTGGGCTTGCGCCTTCGCCCAACCCTGCCGCGTATCCCCACAACCCCACCGCGTGGATAGATCCACTTGGCCTTACATGCGAGAACTCGAGCACGGTACCGGAAAGCAGATCCGAGAGGAGGACACTCTACCATTACACCACCGAAGAGAAGCTCGAGAAGATCCTGAACAGTCAAGAGCTGTGGGCCTCGAGGAAAGCCGACAATCCGAAGGATGCGCGTTATGGTGACGGCCAATATCTTTCGGACATCGAGCCAGGTACTCGTACCGCGGGTCAGCTGGCGCGGGCTTTCCTCGGTACACCATGGGGAGGTCAAAAGTTCTCTCACTTCGTAGAGATCGACGTGACTGACCTGCGGGTCGTACAAGGGCGAGATGGTGTTTATGTCATTCTCAATGATGGGCCACTGGACCTCGCGGGCAGGATAATTCGACACGGAAAGAACTGATAGTGGAATATATACGAGTGGCGTGGTCTCATGAATTCGATAATGAGCCGATTGAATTCTACTCTGAGATAGGTGATGACAGATATGAGGTGAGGAAGGTTCAGGTATATCGAGATGGGCGTCGTGAGTGGGCTGCGGAGAACCGTGAGACCGATACCGCCTTTTTGGCAGAAGCTCCATTTCCATCGATAGACGAGATTGCGGAGCAAGCCGATCTGCGGGTGTGGAGTATATCCGCCGAGGAGTTCGAACGAGAGTGGGACGCTGCGACCTCATCACGAAGTAAATGAAGTGTCGGTAGCGATACTCGTGTCGAAATGGTTGGAATTCTGAACGGGATTGCGTATGTGCGGGAGGCCTGCTGGTGGGCAGGAGCTGCTGAGTGGAGGTCACACACCATGCGCGTTATGCACGCCAGCGAGGCGCAGGCCAACTTCACGGCGGTCCTCGATGCGGCGACCGAGGGCAACGACGAAGTCGTCATCACCCGTAGTGGTGACAAAGAGCCTGCCGTCGTCATCAGTCTGCGCGAATACGAGGCGCTGAAAGAGACGGCATACCTACTGGATAGTCGAGCGAACGCTCGCCGTCTGATGGAGTCGATCGACAACGTCGAGCGGGGATGGTCGAACCGCGACCGCTGACCGATGACGGAAGTGTCGAGGCGTGAGCTGCAAGGTCCTGTTCGCCGCCAACGGGTGAGAGGGCAGTGCGGTCGGCATCCTACGACGCTGTGGCCGTCCGACTGGGTCCGAGAAGTTGCAGCTGGTCGCTGAGTCGGGATGGCGTGAGTGGCCGCCTCGGCTGCCGGATCAGTCGATCTTCTACCCGGTGTTGACCGAGAAATACGCGGCGCGACTACAAGATCGCGTACATGTGTGCGGTGTTGTCGGTAGGGGATCTGAGTGCGGCCGCCGACCGCTCCCAAGACACGTGCCACATTTACAGCACGAGGTCGGTCAACTGTTCCCAGTCGAGTTGGATTCGAATCGGGAGATCGACGGCAAAACCGGTGCCGGGCTTGAGAATACGAGCGAGCCGGTAGTGGCCGACGCTGTGGTCGAGGCCGTAGGCTTCGATAGAGGTCACATCGGTATCGGACACGCTGACCAACCAGTACCACGGTATCCCGGCTGCGGCGTACTCGCCCATCTTCTCGAGCCGGTCGGTTTTGACGTGACTGGGCGAGATGACTTCGACGACGATCTTCATGTGGCGTGCCGGCACCGGTCGAACGTCAGGTGGTACGCATTCGAACAATGCGACATCGGGGCGCCGGATGGTGGCACGCGGAACCTCCCACAGCACGACATCGAAGTCGTGGTTTGCGTCGAGGCACGCCGAAGGGTCTTCGGACATATGCTCCCTGGCTGCCGACTCGAGCATGGCGAGCAGCCGATGCACCGCTTTCTGATGAGCCCGGGTCGGTGACTCACACCGGACGGCGTCCCCGTTGACGACCTCCACCAAACGGCAGAACTCCTCGGGAAGCTCGCGCCAGATGTCGAGCGTTATCGGTTCAGGCTGGACGTTGTCCGGCCGCGCCCAGTCGAAGATCGCGGACATGAGGGGAATTCTAGATCGCATCAACCGTCCGACGCTTGAACGTCGGTAGCAGCCGTTCGGCGGTGGTCGAAACCTAGCGTTGCGGCGCTGGGCGCGGCGATCCTCTTGTGGCCCCGCACCCTTTCGATGCGGGGCGCCTTGGTTCAAGAGAACAAGTCGCGGACGAACGGCAGCGAGTCGGGAAGGGAGGCGTTGACCGCTCCGCTGTGGTCCTGCTGGTAGGTGCGCAGGGTGACCGGCTGCCCGTTGGCCTGCAATGTGGCGGCGAAGGCGAGGGTGGCGGGGGTGATGACGTCGGTGTCGCGCAGGCCTTGGCCGAGGAAGAGGGGGCGGTCGTAGCCGGATTGAGGGAGGCCCATGGTCCTGGTGAGGACGCCGCTGAGGTCGGGGATCTGGGCGAGGGGGCGGGCGAAGAGGTCGCCGAGGACCACGTTGGCGCCGGCGAGCGCTGCGCCGAACGGGACGATGCACGCGGTGCGGGCGCGGGCGAGCCACTCCCGGCCCGAGTCGGTCAGGTAGGAGTCGATATCGACTTCGGGGTAGGTGGCGCGCAGCCCGTTGAGGATGTACAGCACGTAGGCGGTGCTGTGCGGGCTCAGTTCCAGCGGCGGCATGCCGGGGCCGAGCGGCAGCAGGATGTCCTCGATGTAGGCGGGCACGCCGGTGCCGACGGCGCCGCGGTAGTCGAGTTCGGTCCCGCCGAACTCGGTGGCGTAGCGGGCGGTGAAGACGGCCGCGCCGCCGCCCTGGGACTGGCCGACCGCGACCCACTTCTTCGCCAGCGAGGGATACTGCCGCGTCGCGGCCTTCACCGCGTCCACGACGTTGTGCGCCTCGACCGTGCCGTTGAGGTAGGGGTGTTCGCCCGGGGTGCCGAGTCCGGCGTAGTCGGCGGCGACCACGGCGTACCCCTGCTGGAGCCAGGTGCCCAGGTAAGCCCAGTCGCGTTCGCGGGCGCTGGGGCCGGCGATGCTGTACGCGCAGTCGTCGCCGAGGCCGACCGTGCCGTGCGCCCATGCGATCACCGGCCAGCCGCCCTCGGGCGGCGTCCCGGCCGGGAAGTAGACGGCTGCGCTCGCGATGGTCGGTGCGTCGCCCGCGGTCGTGGAGCGGTAGAGCAGGCGGGCCGCGTCCGCCGCGCCGGGCGGCGTCGCGATCGCGGCGAGCGGGGCGACCGACTCGACCGTGCCCGCGGCGGGCTCGGCATTCGCGGTGGAGGGATACAGCAGGGCGGTCGCGCAGGCCGTGACGGCCGCAGCGAGGCACAGTTTCCGCATGGGGCTCCTGTTCGATGGCGTCCACGTGGATGCTCCGACCGGAGTGGGACGCTTCCTCGAGATGACTCTCGGTTCAAGTCTGCCGCATCGGCGCGCACGGTTCGCGGCGAAGGGTGTCCCGGCCCACACAGAGGGCGGCCGCCCCACCTGTGAATCCACTCACAGGCCGCTGTGTCCCGGCGTGTTGCCGCGGGGGTGGCCGGAGATCGCAAACAGTACGAGCGTTACGCTAAAACCCCATGTCAGGGCTACTTGCGGGTAGGTTGAATGCTTGCAATTCGCCCGCAAACTTTGCAGAGTTAGCATTCGCTGTACGAAACCTAGCTGAGATTCACATTAGCAACAGGTAGACGGCCATTTCTCGGTATGCCATCGTGTGGAAGTACACCCCAAGGGCCTAGCAAGCCTGCGAATTGCCGCTTCAGCAGTCCGAGTGGAATCTCGGTGAGCGTGCAGCACCCCCGAACGAACAGAGAAGTGGAGTCAGAGATGTCGACCACCGGCACCCCGAAGACCGCTGCGGAAATCCAGCAGGATTGGGACACCAACCCGCGCTGGAAGGGCATCACCCGTAACTACACCGCGGACCAGGTGGTGAAGCTCCAGGGCACCGTCGTCGAGGAGCACACGCTCGCTCGCCGCGGCTCGGAGATCCTGTGGGATCTCGTGAACAACGAGGACTACATCAACTCCCTCGGCGCCCTCACCGGTAACCAGGCGGTCCAGCAGGTCCGTGCCGGCCTGAAGGCCATCTACCTGTCGGGTTGGCAGGTCGCCGGTGACGCGAACCTGTCCGGCCACACCTACCCGGACCAGTCGCTGTACCCGGCCAACTCGGTGCCGCAGGTCGTGCGCCGCATCAACAACGCGCTGCTGCGCGCCGACGAGATCGCCAAGGTCGAGGGTGACACCTCGGTCGCCAACTGGCTGGCTCCGATCGTCGCTGACGGCGAGGCCGGCTTCGGTGGCGCGCTCAACGTCTACGAGCTGCAGAAGGCCATGATCGCGGCCGGTGTCGCCGGTTCGCACTGGGAAGACCAGCTCGCCTCGGAGAAGAAGTGCGGCCACCTCGGTGGCAAGGTGCTGATCCCGACCCAGCAGCACATCCGCACCCTGACCTCGGCCCGTCTGGCCGCCGACGTCGCCGGCGTGCCGACCGTGGTCATCGCCCGCACCGACGCCGAGGCTGCCACCCTGATCACCTCCGATGTCGACGAGCGCGACCGCGAGTTCCTGGACGGCACCCGCACCTCCGAGGGCTTCTTCGGCGTGAAGAACGGCATCGAGCCCTGCATCGCCCGTGCCAAGGCCTACGCCCCGTACTCCGACCTCATCTGGATGGAGACCGGCGTGCCGGACCTCGAGGTCGCGCGCAAGTTCGCCGAGGCCGTCCGCGGCGAGTTCCCGGACCAGCTGCTGGCCTACAACTGCTCGCCGTCCTTCAACTGGAAGGCGCACCTGGACGACGCGACCATCGCGAAGTTCCAGCGTGAGCTCGGCGCGATGGGCTTCAAGTTCCAGTTCATCACCCTGGCCGGCTTCCACTCGCTGAACTACGGCATGTTCGACCTGGCGCACGGCTATGCCCGCGAAGGCATGACCGCGTTCGTCGACCTGCAGGAGCGCGAGTTCAAGGCCGCCAAGGAGCGTGGCTTCACCGCCGTCAAGCACCAGCGTGAGGTCGGCGCCGGCTACTTCGACTCCATCGCCACCACCGTGGACCCGAACACCTCCACCGCGGCGCTCAAGGGCTCCACCGAAGAGGGTCAGTTCCACTGAGTTGACCAGCCCGCAGTGATGCAGGCCGACAACCCTCTACTCCAGTAGGGGTGTACCGCCCTCCCCGCCGAACAGCCCCGGCGGGGAGGGCATCCCTATACCTTGGACCAGAACCCAAGCCATCCCAGCCACACCAGACCAGCAGGAGCGGGACGTGAGCAGCGAGAAGATTCAGCGTGTCGGCGTCATCGGCGCAGGACAGATGGGTGCAGGAATCGCGGAGGTGTGCGCCCGGGCGCATGTCGACGTGCTCGTCTACGAACAGACCCGGGAACTAGCGGCTGCTGGTCGCGCTCGCATCCTGCGCTCGCTGGACCGTGGGGTGAGCAGCGGCAAGATCACCGAGCGGGAGCGTGAGCAGGCCGCTTGGCGCCTGCGGTTCACCTCCGATCTCGGCGACTTCGCCGACCGCCAGCTGGTCGTCGAGGCCGTGCTGGAGAGCGAAGAGGTCAAGACCTCGATCTTCGCCGAACTCGACAAGGTCGTCACCGATCCGGGCGCGGTGCTCGCCTCCAACACCTCCTCCATCCCGATCATGAAGATCGCCGTCGCGACCGCCAACCCCGAGCGCGTCGTCGGCATGCACTTCTTCAACCCGGTGCCGGTGCTGCCGCTCGTGGAACTGGTCACCACGCTGAAGACCAGCGCGGCGGTCGCCGAGCGCGCGGAGGCTTTCGCAGGTGACGTGCTCGGCAAGCAGGTCGTCCGCTCGTCCGACCGCTCCGGCTTCGTCGTCAACGCGCTGCTGGTGCCGTACCTGCTGTCCGCCATCCGCATGGTCGAATCCGGTTTCGCGACCAAGGAAGACGTCGACAAGGCCATGGTGCTCGGCTGCGCCCACCCGATGGGCCCGCTCGCGCTGACCGACCTGGTCGGCCTCGACACCGTCAAGTCCATCGCCGACTCGATGTACGCCGAGTTCAAGGAGCCGCTGTACTCCGCGCCGCCGCTGCTGATGCGGATGGTCGAGGCGGGGCTGCTCGGCAAGAAGACCGGCGCGGGCTTCTACCAGTACAACTCCCGCTGAGTTGTTGGCGCGCTGGCGCGCGCGGGTTCGCGGCCCCTTATGTCTCGCTTCCCAGCGGTCGAGACTCGCGACTTCGTCGCATGCGCTTCGACCGCCGGGAAGCGAGACGGCCGCGAACGGGCTCGTCGGGCTCGCCCTGGGGGTGGTTGGGAGTGCGTGGATGGTGGGCTTGGTCGAAGGTTGTGCTGCGGCCGCCTGCCGTGCATTGCGAACGGTTGGACGCGAGACGGCCGCGAACGGGCTCGCCCCGGGGGGTGGCTGGGAGTGCTCGGATGATCGACAGGTGGGCCGGTTGAGTGATCGGCGGCTCATCGCTTCGCAGTGGTACCAGTAGTAATCGGCATAAGCTGCAAGGACGCCGGGTCGTTGGCGCGGCTCGGCAGGACACCGAAAAGCGCAGCGCTGCGCGTCGTCCGCCGTACGAGCGGATATCGCGCAGGTGATCGGAAGGGAACTCCCGCGCAATGGTCAACGTCACGGATGGCTACGGGTCGAGCATTCTGGGGTATCCCAGGATCGGCCCGCATCGGGAACTCAAGCGGGCGCTGGAGTCCTACTGGCACGGCTCGCTCTCGCGCGAGGAGCTGCTCGAGGTCGGTCGCGACATCCAGGAGCAGCAGTTCAACGAGCTGGCCGCGACCGGGCTCACCCAGGTGCCAGGCAACACCTTCTCCTTCTACGACCACGTGCTGGACAACGCGCTGATGTTCGGCGCGGTGCCGAAGCGGTTCCAGCCCTATCAGGACGTGATGGAGCCGCTGGACTTCTACTTCCTGATGGCGCGCGGGCGGCCCGACCTGCCGCCGCTCGAGCTAGTGCGCTACATCGACACCAACTACCACTACCGGCAGCCCGAACTCGACGCCGAGACCGACTTCTCGCTGCATCCCGAGGCCCTGCTCGACGAGTTCGACCGGGCCAAGGAACGCGGCATCGAGCTACGCCCGGTCATGCTGGGTCCGCTCTCGCTGCTGCTGCTCTCCAAGGCGGGCCAGGTGCCCGGCGAGGCCGAGTTCGACACGCTGACACTGCTGGACAAGCTGCTCCCGGTCTACGAGGAGCTGTTCGACATTCTCGCCAAGCGGGGCGCCACCTGCGTCCAGCTGGACGAGCCCGCGTTCACCAGCGAGCGCAGCGAGGCCGAGCTTGCCGCGTTCGAGCGGGCCTACCAGCGGCTGTCCAAGGCGCCGCTGCGGCCACGCATGCTGGTCACCGGTCAGTACGGCGATTTCGGACCGGCGCTGGCGATCCTCGCCGCGTCCAATGTGGAGGCCATCGGTCTGGACCTGGCCAGCCACCGTATCCGCCCGGAGGATCTCGCCGAGGTGCCGGGCATCCGCCGCAAGCGGCTGTACGCGGGCGTGATCAGCGGCCGCAACGTGTGGCGTGCCGACCGTTACGTGACGCTGGAATACCTCAACGAACTGGCCAAGGTGTGCCCGGATCTGGTGGTCTCCACCGGAAGCACGCTGCTGCACGTGCCCTACGACCTGCTCGTCGAATACGACATCGAGGGCAACGTCGCCGATCGCCTCGCCTTCGCGAAACAGAAGGTGGGCGAGGTGGTTTCGCTGGCCAAGGCGCTCACCGAGGGTCCGTCCGAGAAATGGCGCAAGCGGCCGACGGAAGTGCACTTCAAGCAGAAGCACGCGGTGCGCCAACGGGTTTACGCGATCACGCAGCAGATGCGCGAGCGCGAACCCTATGAAGAGCGCCGAATCGCCCAGCAGGCCAAGCTGAATCTGCCGCCGGTGCCCGCCACCACGCTCGGCTCGTTCCCGCAGACCGACCGAATTCGCCAGGCCCGGTACGAACTCGGCGAGGGACGTCTGTCCTACGACGAGTACCGCAAGCGGATCGAATCCGAGATCGAGGCAACGATCCGTCTGCAGGAGGACATCGGCCTCGACGTGCTGGTGCACGGCGAGCACGAGCGCAACGACATGATCCAGTACTTCGCCGAGCTGCTCGACGGCTTCGCGACCACCCACTTCGGCTGGGTGCAGGTGTACGGATCCCGTTGTGTGCGACCGCCGATCATCTACGGTGACGTCTCGCGTCCGGCGCCGATGTCGGTGGAGTGGATCACCTACGCTCAGTCGCTCACCGACCGCCCGGTCAAGGGCATGGTGACCGGCCCGGTCACCATGATCGCGCGTTCGTTCGTGCGGCAGGACCAGCCGCTGCACGAGACCGCCGACCAGGTGGCGCTGGCGATCCGTGACGAGGTGGTGGATCTGGAACGGGCGGGCATCGCCATCATCCAGGTCGACGAGCCCGCGATCAGGGAGATGCTGCCGCTGCGCAACGTCGGCCGCGCGGAGTACCTGCGCTGGGCGGTCGGCGCGTTCCGGCTGGCCACCTCCGGCGTCCGTCCGGAGACCCAGATCCACACGCACATCGGCTATTCCGGTCGCGCCGAGGTGGTGGAGGCGATCGAGCAGCTCGACGCCGACGTCACCGCGATCGTCGCCACCCGCTCCATCGAGTGGGTGCTCAAGGCGCTCAAGGAGGACTGCTCTTCGGGCCACGGCCTGAGCCACGGCGTCGGTCCCGGTGTGTACGAGAGCCGTTCGGCCCGTATCCCGGACATCGACGAGCTCGATGAACTGCTCACGGCCGCGGCCGAAGCCGTCACCCCGGACCGGCTGTGGGCAAACCCGGACGGCGGGCTCAAGACCCGCCACTACTGGCAGCTCGAGCCCTCGCTGCGCAATATGGTCGCCGCCGCACGTCGCATCCGACGGCGCATGCCGACGGCCGAGTAGTCGACAGACACGGGCCGCCTTTCCGTCGCGAAACGGGAAGGCGGCCCGGTTGTTTCGCGGTAGCGGATGCTCGTGACACCGGCTCGGCGACACCCGAGCAGCGGTACGCGGACCTTATTTCGGTACAGTACGTACCGTATCATTCAGTGATGACTGTGAACGAGAATGCGTGGCCCGATTCGCTGCGCGTGGCCCAGGTGCGGGTCGCGCGGCCGACGGATCGGCTCGACGAAGTGGTGCGGTTCTACGTCGACGGGCTCGGCCTGCGCGAGCTGTACCGGTTTGAGAATCACGCCGGGTACGACGGGGTGATGCTCGGCCTGCCCGGCGCCGACTATCACCTGGAGTTCACCTCGTATGTCGATGGAAGTCCCGGCGCCGCACCGAGTTCCGAGAACCTGCTGGTCCTCTATTTCGAAGGTGAGTCGCCGATGTACGACGTGGTGCGGCGGCTCGGTGAATACGGTGTCGAGCCGGTGCCCGTCGACAATCCGTACTGGGCGGCGAACGGCGGCTTGGCCTTTCCCGATCCGGACGGCTGGCTGGTCATGTTGATGCCGCGGCCGGTGTTCTGATGGCAGGGCGGGCCCGCGACGATCGGATCGACGCGCTGGTGCTGACCGCCGCGCGAGAGTTGCTGGACGAGAACGGATATGCCGATCTGTCGATCGGCGCGGTGGCGGCGAGATCGGGAATTCACCGGCCCGCGATCTATCGGCGCTGGCCATCCAAGCGGCATCTCGTCGTGGCGGTGGTCGCCGATCTGCTCGGCTTGCGGCCCACCGCGAACACCGGAGACCTGCGCGCCGATCTGATCGCGGCGATGCGCGAGCTGGTCGCCGCACTCCGCGATACTTCGCTCGATCGGGTACTCCCCGCGCTGCTCGCCGACCTGGCGAACGATCCAGATCTGCGCGAGCACTTCCTCGCCACGGTCTTCGAGCCAAGGCGGCAGACCACGGAAGTCGCGCTGAGCGCGGCGATCGGACGCGGCGAGATCCGCCCCGACATCGACATGGATTTCGTGCTCGACGCGGTCGCCGCTCCGATCTACTTTCGTGCGCTCTTCGGCCACCTGCCGCTCGACAACGCACTCGCCGAAGCATCGGTGGACGCGGTACTGCGGTCGGCCGCCGCATCGCGAGAGACGAACGGTCCTTCAGTGCTTGTTACCAGTGAGCCGGATCATCAATTCCCGCAGCCGGTTTCGGCCGTCGCGCTTCGGCGGCTCGGTGGCCGGGGATTCGATGTCGGTCTCCACCTCGTAGCGCCGGATGTAGGCGCCCGCGAAAGCTTGCACGGTGGCGGTGACGGGTATGGCGAGCAGGGCGCCGGTGGCGCCGAGTAGCGCGGCGCCCGCGATCACCGCGCCGAAGGCGACCGCAGGGTGCATGTCGAGCGTGGTGGCGGTGATGCGCGGCTGCAGCACGTAGTTCTCGAACTGCTGGTACAGGACGATGAAGCCGAGGATCCACAGCGCGTCGCCGGGGCCACCGTTCACCAGCGCGACGATCACCGGAAGCGCGCCCGCCAGGTAGGTGCCGACGGTCGGAATGAACTGCGAGACCACGCCGACCCACAGCGCGAGCGCGAAAGCCGATGGCACGTCGAGTATTCGCAGTACCACGTAATGCGCGAGCGTCGAGCAGACGGCGAGCAGGCCGCGCGAATAGATGTAGCCGCCGGTTTTTTCGACCGCGATGTCCCAGGCGCGCAGCACGTGCTTCTGACGATGCGGCGGCAGCAGCGAGGACACGGCGTTGCGGAAGCGCGGTCCGTCGGCGGCGAAATAGAACGTGAACAGCAATACACCGAGCCCCTGGAAGAGCGCGCCGATGGCGGCCGTACCAATGCCCCAGGCATTTTCGGCCAAACCGACCAGATAGCCCTCGATCTGGTCGCTCCACTCCGTCGCGTATTTCTGTATGTCGGTGCCGGATAGTTCCGTGTTGAATGTCTGATTGATCCAGTCGACGATCCGGTCGGCGTATTCGGGCGCGTTCTGCACCAGCGTGGTCACCTGGTTGACGAGCAGTGAGCCCAGCGTCCACAGGAACCCGACGACGATCAACAGCAGCCCGAGGAACACCACGCCCGTCGCGATCCCGCGCCGCACCCCGCGCGCGGCCAGCCAGTTGACCGCGGGCTCGATGGCGAAGGCGAGGAACAGCGAGACCATCAGCACGGTCAGCAAACCCTGGAGTCGCTGGAGCACCCAGAACCCGAAGATCAGTCCGGCGACCGTGGCGGCGGCGAGCAGGAATGCGCGCAACAGCCACGGCGGCGGCGCGTTCGAGACGTCGGACGTCGACGTCGCGGCTTTCGGCTTCTCGGTCTCGGGCGGGTGGGAATCCGCACCGGACTTCGGGGTGGTCGAGTCTTGGTCATCCGCGGACACAAAACCACGGTACTGAGCTGCGAGTCCGGACGCCCGCAACATGCCTGCGTGGGTACGAACACATACGCAGGTGAAGAAGCCCTCGACAACGCCGCACACGACCGCAGCGAAGGCGGTGTACGCACGATCTGCGCAGTCGGGCGGAGTCCGTCGACAGCCCCGCGCATGCCGGAGCGGAGGCGGGAGGTTCGCACGATCTGCGCAGCGGACGGAGTCTGTCGACAGCCCCGCGCGCGGCCGGAGCGAAGGCGGAGGTACGCCTAGATAGTCGCGGCGTCGATGACGAACCGGTATCGCACGTCGCTGGCGACGACGCGGTCGTAGGCGTTGTCGATCTCGTCGGCGGAGATCAGTTCGATTTCGGCGCCGATGCCGTGCTGGGCGCAGAAGTCCAGCATCTCCTGGGTCTGCGCGATGCCGCCGATCATCGAGCCCGACAGCGACCTGCGGTAGCCGGCGAGGGTGAACGGCTTGACGCTCAACGGGTTCTCGGGCAGGCCGAGGATCACCAGGGTGCCGTCCAGGTTCAGCAGCTTCATGTAGTCGTCCAGCGGCAGGTCGGCCGAGACCGTGTTGAGGATGAGGTCGAAGCGGCCGCGCAGTTCGCGGAAGGTCTGGCGATCGCCGGTGGCGTAGTAGTGGTGCGCGCCGAACCGCTTGCCGTCTTCCTGCTTGCTCAGCGAGTGGCTCAGCACGGTCACCTCCGCGCCCATAGCCGCGGCGATCTTCACGCCGACGTGCCCGAGCCCGCCCATGCCGATGATCGCGACGCGTTTGCCGGGCCCGGTCTGCCAGTGCCGCAGCGGCGAGAACAGGGTGACGCCCGCGCACAGCAGCGGCGCGGCCACGTCGAGCCCGATGCCCTCCGGGATCGACACCACGAAGTTCTCGGTCACCACGACCTGGGTGGAGTAGCCGCCCATGGTGTAGCCGCCTGACTGCAACTCGGGCGCGACGGGGGAGTTGTAGGTCATGGTGGCGCCGACCTCGCAGTACTGCTCCTCGTCGGCCAGGCACGGGCCGCACTTGCCGCAGGAGTCGACCATGCAGCCGACGCCGACCCGGTCGCCGACCTTGTGCTTGGTCACCGCCGAACCCACCGCGGCCACCAGACCCGCGATCTCGTGGCCGGGCACGCAGGGGTAGCGGGTGCCGCCCCATTCGTCGCGGGCGGTGTGGATGTCCGAATGGCAGATGCCCGCGAATTTGACGTCGATCAGCACGTCGTGCGGGCCGAGCTCCCTGCGCTCGATGGTGAGCTTCTCGAAGGCTCCGTCGGGAGCGGGCAGGGCGTAGGCGGCGGCAACAGTGCTCATGAATACATGCCTACCGTCGCATGCGCGGGATTGCCAACCCCTCCGGTTTCGTGACGCCGCGTGTTTGCCGGAACGGGTTTGCTCCGCGAAGCGCCGGGGATGTCCATCCTGTCCGATATTTCCGCCTCTCGGCGGGTGTGACGGCCGCGAATTCTGATCTACGGTGAAGATCTCCGGCCACAATGGAATTCGTCAGGCGTAGCAGAGGCGGGAGTGCCATGGGCGACGGACGGCGCGGTAGCAGCGGGCGAGCGCTCGCGCTGATCGTGGTCGCCGTGCTCGGACTGGCCGGCTTCCTCGGTTATCGCGGTGAGTTGCCGGGCTGGCCGCTGTTCGGGGGCCCGGGCTCGGTTGTCGCGCCGAGGGCGACCGAAGCGGCGCCGCCGCTGGATCCGGTCGCCGTCGCGGCCGCCGTCGGTCCGGCTCTGGTGCACGTCAGCACCGCCGCCCAGATGTTCGGTCAGGGCGCCGCAGGGTCGGGCATCGTGCTCACCCCCGATGGCCAGGTGCTGACCAGCCATCACGTGGTCAAAGGCGCCGAATCGGTCACCGTGACCTCGGTCGGCACGGGCCGGGTCTACTCCGCGACCGTGCTCGGCTACGACTCCAGCGCCGACATCGCCCTGCTCGAGCTGGCCGACGCCGTCGGACTCACCGTCGCACAGCTCGGCAGCTCCGCCGATCTGCGGCTGGAAGACGAGGTGCTCGCGATCGGCAATGCGGGTGGCGCGGGCGGTCCGCCGACCGCGATCGCCGGGAAGATCACCGATCTCGACAGCACGATCGTCGCGCTGAATTCGGCCGACCTTTCCCGCAAGGCGCTGTCGGGGATGCTCGAGATCGCGGCCGCGGTGAGTTCGGGGCAGTCCGGGGGTGCGCTGGCCGATCGGCGCGGTGCGATCGTCGGTGTGGTCACCGCGGCGTCGGGCGATCGCGACCGGGCGGTCGATCGGCAGCCCAACGGTTACGCGGTGCCGATCGACACCGCCATGCGGGTGGTGCGCCAGATCCGCTCCGGCACGCCGACGGAGACGGTGCACATCGGCCCGACCGCCACGCTGGGCGTGCTGATCTCCGACGCGAAGCCGAGCGGCGCGCGTATCGATGTCGCGATCTACGGCAGTCCCGCCGCCGCCGCGGGACTCACCGACGGCGAGGTGATCACCTCCATCGACGGCAAGGCGGTCGCCACCGCCCGCGCCCTGCGCGCCGCGATCAACGTCCGCAAGCCCGACGACACGGTGCGCCTGGGAGTGATCGGACCGGGCGGCGTCGAGCGGACGGTGACCGTCGTGCTCGGTGAGGGCGCGCCGAACTGACGCGCGTCAGAACAGGCTCAGCCAGTAATCCTGGAACCGCAGGAAGACCAGCAGCAGCACCACCGCGTAGAAGAGCGCGACGATGGTCCAGCGCCATTCGGCGAGCACGCGGAGCGGGCCGCGCGACCCGCCCCACAGCTGGTCGGTGGCCACCGCGAACAGCGGGGGGACGATCGCCCAGACCACCATGCAGTAGGGGCACAGCGCGTTGATCCGGTACAGGCTCTGGAAGATCAGCCAGCAGACGAAGCCGATGCCCGCCACCGTGCCCAGCCACAGGCCGCCCCAGATCCATTTCGGGAACCCGAGCCCGGCGACCGCGAGCACGCCGAGCGTGACCACGACAGAGAAGGCGACGATGCCCATCAGCGGATTCGGGAACCCGAACACCGCGGCCTGATCGGTCACCATGACCGAGCCGCAGGACAGGATCGGATTGATGCTGCACGTAGGACGGTAGCCGGGATCGGTGAAGAGCTTGAACCGCTCGATGGTCAGCGCCATCGAGGCGAGCCAGCCCGCGAGGCCGCAGATCAGCAGCAGCCAGGCGGACCGGGGTGGCGCGGCGATCATTGGCCCGCGGCCGCCGCGGCGATGGCCTGCTCGAGCATGCTCGGGTTGACCTGCTGGCCGTTCACGAACACCGTCGGCGTCGACTTGATGCCGCTGTCGAAGGCCTTGTCGGTGGTGGACGCGACGAACTTCTCGTAGGTGCGGTCGGTGATGCAGCTCGCGACGGCGTCGGTGTAGCCGACCGATTTGGCGATCTCGATCAGCTTCTCGTCGGGCAGGCCGCTGCCGCCCTCCGGCGGTTGCTGGGCGAACATCGCCGACAGCCACGCCTGGTACTTCGTCGGATCCTGCTCGGCGACGCAGTAGGAGGCGTTGGCCGCGCGGGTCGAGTGCTGGGTGGTGGAGGCCTTGTCCAAGAACGAGATGATGTTGTATTCGACCGCGGCGGTGCCGGTGCTCACCGCGTCCTCGAGGACCTTGCCGTAGGTGGCCTCGAAGGCCTTGCAGGCCGGGCACTGGAGATCGGCGACCACCCGGACGGTGACCTTCGCGTCGGGCTTGCCGATTTTGATGGAGCCGTTGTCGGTGATCGAGCCGGTGACGGTGCCCGGCGCCTGCGCCGCGGCGATGGTCGGGCTTGGACCGGGATCGTCCTTCTCCGCCTTCTTGATCGCGATTCCGATGCCGATCGCGGCGACCAGGCCGATCAGCACGGCGGCCACCCCCACCTGGATGAGGATCTTGCGGTTGCGGTCGGCGCGCTCCGCCTTCAGCAGCGGATTGTTCCGTCCCGGATTGTTGCTCACCGTGCGTTCACCACACCTTTCGCTCGCGTGCCGGTTTCGCCTGCCGCCACGATGGTAGTTCCGGAACTCCTCGATGAGCGGGCGCGGTCCACATCATCGTGGGTCAACCTGAGAGATTCCGAAATGTCGCGCGCGTCCGCTCAGCGCATCTCGGCTCCGCTCAGCACCAGGTCGACGGCGTCGCGGGCCCACGAACGCGGGACGCGCCGCCCACCCGTGGTTCAGTTACAACCGCCTGAACGGCCACACCCACTTCCCGGGCATCGAACTCCCCGACCGCGTTGCGGCGGAACTCTTCGACCTGATCGGAACCGCCCGCGCCGACGGCTCAAGCGTCCTGGAGGAGCAAGCGAAATGAGGAATGGGCGGGTGTCAGCGGCCTGATGGCGCGAAAGTCCTTCTCGTCCAACGTCAGGATGTCGTTGGTCAGGTAGCGCTCGGCGAGCACTACGTTGACGGCGTCGGCGAGGTCGAGTCGGAGACCGCGGTACTGTCCCATGATCTGCTGCGACGCTCGAAGATCGACGCGGTCGATCGGTGGGACGAGCACCGCGCCTTCCTCGGCGGAGGTGAGCAGATCGTCGAGAACTAGATCGGCGATGCGACGGTCTTTGCCGAATCGGGCGATCAGCAGATGATCGATCTCGTCGAGCACCAGCGGCGAGACGACGGCCACCGAGGTCGCCAGGAAGTCGCGGGCGCGATCGTGCAGCTCGGCGGCGCGATCGTAGGCCGCGATGATGGCCGAGGTGTCGGCGATGAAGAAGCTCATCGCCCGTAGGCCTCGCCGAGCAATTCCTCACTGTCGGTGGCGAAGTTCGGATCCCCGGAGTCGAACGACGGCCATGGGCGGCTCCGGCGCACGTTATGTGTGCGGAGCAGTACGAGGTCGATCCCTTCTCGGATGAGATCGGCTTCCGACCGCCCGGACTCCTCCGCGGCCTGCTTGAGACGGGCCGCCTGCTGGGATTCGAGGTACACGCTCGTCTTGGTCTTCATAGAATGTAGGGTACTACGTAGGGTATCAGTCCGGCCACGAATCGGCCGACTGCGCGGTCCACTGGCGGCTCGGGCAGCGGGGGCGAAAGAGCCAGCGGCAGCGTTGTCGCGCTGGACGCTGTCGCTCGCCGACTACCGTTGAACCATGTCCGGGGACACCGCGCGCGACTTCTACGACCATTTGGCCGGGGACTATCACCTGCTCTACCAAGACTGGCCCGCGGCGGTCGCGGGGCAGGGGCGGGCGTTGGATCGGGTATTGCGAGGGCATTTGGGGGCGGGGCCGTCGACCGTGCTGGACGCGGCATGCGGAATCGGGACGCAGGCGATCGGGTTGGCGGCGTGCGGGCACTCCGTGGTGGGGATGGATTTGAGTCCGGTGGCGGCGGTGCGGGCGGCCGAGGAGGCGCGGACGCGGGGATTGCGACTGCCGACACTCGCCGGGGATATGCGGGCGCTGCCGTTCGACGGCGGGTGGGCGGATGCCGTGGTGTGCGCCGACAACGCGTTGCCGCATCTGCTCACCGCCGCCGACGTGGGTGCGGCGCTGGGGGAGATGCGGCGGGTGCTGCGGCCCGGTGGTCTGCTGGTGCTGACGACCCGCGACTACGACGCGCTGCGCGCCGCCAAACCGGCTGCGCAGCCGCCGATATCGGTCGATTCGGCGCTGGGGCGCACGATCACCTTCCAGCTCTGGCACTGGCACGATGACGGCGAACGCTACGACTTCGAGATGTTCCGCCTCAGCGAGGGCGGGGACGGCTGGGCCGTCCGCGTCGGCGGCGCGCGGTACTGGGCGCTGACCAGGGCGCAGCTCAGCGAGTTCGTGGCAGAGGCGGGCTTCGCCGAACCGACCTGGCATTCGCCCGAAGAGACCGGCTTCTTCCAGCCGGTGCTCACCGCGCAGGCTTGAGGTTTGCCCCGCGCGGCCGATGCCATGTTGCCGCGGCACCGCGCCGCATTTCGCGGCACCGCACCCCGCCGCCGTCCCAGGCCGGGGCACCGCGCACGGCTCGGTGGGCTGCCGACTCCGGATCTGCTTCCGCCCCGAGCCGTGCGGCGCCTTGTCCGTGCCCGCGCTTACCATTCCGGGCGTGACCGGATACGACTTCGAGCATCTCGATACTTCGACGCTGCCGCCGCGCCAGCAGCGCATCCTGGGCGTGATTCGGGACTGGGTGGTCGAGTACGGGTATCCGCCGAACAGCAGGCAGATCGGGGACGCGGTCGGGCTTTCGGCGTCGACGGTCTCCAAGCACATGAAGAGCCTGGAGGAGCGGGGGTTTCTGCGGCGCGGCTCCGGGATGGCGCGCCCTATCGACGTGCGGTTGTTCCTCCAGGGAACGGTTCGGGCGGAGGCCTCCGATGCCGCGGTCACTGTGCCGGTGGTCGGTGACATCGCCGCGGGTACGCCTATCCTCGCCGAGCAGCACGCCGACGACATGTTGACACTGCCGCGCGAATTGGTCGGCCGCGGAACGGTTTTCGCGCTGCGGGTGCGCGGCGATTCGATGATCGACGCCGCCATCTGTGACGGCGACACGGTGGTGGTGCGCCAGCAGAGCGAGGCGCGCTCCGGCGACATCGTTGCCGCCATGATCGGCGAGGAGGCGACCGTGAAGGTGTACCGCCGCCGCAACGGCCACGTCTACCTCGAACCGCGCAACCCGGCCTACGACGTCATCGACGGCGACGAGGCCGTGATCCTCGGCAAGGTCGTCTCGGTGATGCGCCGGATCTGACGGCGCGCGGGCGGGCGGCCCCCGCCGGGAGGGGAACGACGGGGGCCGCGGTGGACACCGCGGCGGAGTTGTTCGGCTCGACCGACTGCCTCGGTGTGTTCTGTTATCTCGGCGGACGCCTATTTCGTAGCAACCGGTTTCGTACAACCCAGCGCCGCACCGATTTCCGCGGCGGATCTCCGTCTGCGCGAGCAGCGCCGGGCCTATGCCTGGTCCAAGCGGCGAAGTTGTTCGGCGACGTCGAAATTCGCAGGAGGCCAGTCGAGTTCCAACTTCTCCAGCGCATCGATGAGCAGTTCGGTGATCGCGAGGCGGGCGTACCACTTGTGGTCGGCGGGCAGCACGTACCAGGGCGCGTCGGTGGTGGACGTGCGGTCCAGCATGGTCTGGTACGCCTCCTGGTAGGCGGGCCAGTAGGCGCGCTCATCGATGTCGGAGGGGTTGAACTTCCAGTACTTGTCCTGGCGCTCCAGCCGCTGGCGCAGCCGCTTCTTCTGTTCGTCGAGCGAGACGAACATGGCGACCTTCACCAGCGTGATGCCCTCGCCGATCAGCTCGCGCTCGAACTGGTTGATCTCGTCGTAGCGCGGCTCCCACTCCTCGCGCGGCACCAGCTCGTGCACCCGCACCACCAGCACGTCCTCGTAGTGCGAGCGATCGAAGACGCCGAGCTGGCCGCCGCGCGGCAGTGCGTTGCGGATGCGCCACAGGTAGTGGTGCCGCCGCTCCTCGTCGGTCGGGACGCCGAACGCGGCGTGGTCGACGCCCTGCGGGTCCACCGAACCGATGACGTGCCGGACGATGCCGCCCTTGCCCGCGGTGTCCATGCCCTGCAACACCAGCAGCACGCTGCGCTTGTCGCCCGAGCGTCCGTTGGCGTAGAGCTTCTCCTGTAGCACCGAAAGCGCCTCGCCGCGCTGGATCAGCAACTCCTGGGCATGCTTCTTGTCCCCGGTGAATCCGGGTGTCGACGAGGTCGCCAGCTCCTCGATCCGCAAACCGTCGGCTTTCAATGCCTCGGTGACCGGGACAGACCAGTGCTTCGCCATCGACCACACTTATCACGTCGCTCCGCGCCCCGCGTTGCGTTCGGTGTCAGCGAATCTGCGCGAGCCGCAGCAACTGCACGGCAAAATCGTCGTCGGAGACCGGGGTGAGGGCCAGATCGTGCGAGGTGGTCAGCAGGTAGCGGCCGTCGCCGGTGAAATCGAGCCAGGTGCGGTGGCGCGTCGGAGGTGACATCGGATTGTCCGGGTCCACGGTCACGGTGATGAATCCCCGGCAGTCCACCGGCTTGCGCAGCGTCTGCCGGAAGCGGGCCGCGCCGCGCTGGCCGTTGGCGGATGGCGCGTCGATCGACTCGGTGGTGAGTACCGCGTCCTGCGGCTCGCGCATCGCGCCGAGCCGTCCCGGCTGCGCCGAGCCGATCACCTGCACCAGGCGCTGGCCGATGTTGCGCGCGTGACACATCTGCACGGTCACCTTGTCCGGTGCGGCGACCAGCACGCCCGCGTGATTGTGCACCACGGCGGCGAACGCAAGAATGCGATCGCCCTCGGGGACGCCGCCGTTGCGCCCCGGCGCGCTGCGCTCGCCGGAGATGGTGATGGTGGTGGCGTCGGTACGCGCGCACAGCATCAGGGCGGCGGCCAGGTCGGGATCGGCCTGTTTGGCGAATCGTTGTGGCAAACGCAATGCTGCGTACTCGGTTTCGGTGCGCACGGTGGACGACGGCACCATGTTGATCGGATACGGTCGCCTGTCCAGGTTCGTTTCGCTTTCCCAGACATGCGTGAATTCGTCCGGGGTGAGGACCCATCTCACCGTGCGCCGCCCCCGCTGTCGGAGGGGGTGAACCGGGGCACGTTGTCGCCGGAGGCGGGCATGGTCGGGGTGTAGACGTAGGTCATGGTGTCTTGCACGTCGGCCTCGGCCGTCGCGGCGGCCAAGTCGTGCTCCATCCTGCGGCGCCCGCCGTACACGGCCTCCGCAACCGGGTCGTCCAGCGGCGTATAGCGCCGCGGTTGCGGGATCGCGGCGCGGATCGTCTGCGCCGCATCGCGATTGAGCTCCATGAGGCGCCGCATCGCGCGGCACACGTCGTGCGCTTCGGTGCCCGCGCTGATGAACTCGCGCGTCGCGCGCTGCGCCGCCTCGGCGGATCGCCCTGACCAGCGGGCGAATTCGCGATTCGCGGTGTCGGCGAAGCTCTGGAATGCGTCGGCGACCGCGTCGGCGTTGGCCTGCCACGCCGCGGCCGTCTCGCCGAGCGCGCCGGGATCGAGCGCTTCGTGCACCCGGTCCCATATCTCCACATGGGTGTAGGCGCCGAACCGCTCGCGCTCCGGCGCGTAGGCGGGATCCGTTCCGGCGCTGGAGGTTCCGGCAGAGGCGGCGAGTGCGCGTTGTTGCACCCTGATCTCGTCGGCGGCGGCTCTGGTCGCGGCGTCCACCACGGTCACCACCTCCGCATTCCGGGCTCGCGCGCGGTCATCGCGGATCCAGGTACTCGGTGACCAGCTCGAGCGCGGCTCGATTCGCCGCCTCCGCGTCCGCGAGTTTACGGCCCGCCGCGAGATACGCCGCTTTGAAGAGCAGCGCGGTCTCCTGGAAGGCGGCCACGGTGTCGAGAAACTGCCTGCCTTTGTCGCCGAATCCGGCGGCCAGGCCGCGACCGGTCGGCAGGTCGGGAAAACCGCCCACTTCGGTGACCGAATGTCCTGTGGCCATGGCCTTTCGCAGGTCGTCGACCAGCTGGTCGCAGGCTGCCGCGAGGTTCTCTGCCACGTCCTCGGCCAGCTCGAAACGCTCGCCGCCGTCCGCCCCGACGGCCGCCGCGTACAACCCCCTGGCCAGCCCCTGTCCGGTATCCGGCACCGCCATCTGGGTCGCCCCCTTCTGTTCGGTCCACGACCACGGCCATACTGGTCGGCACTCTACCGATAGGTAACCACCCCCGTTGCCGGCTTTCCTCCGCGCACCTGCTGTGATGTGGCGCACGGTCGGCGACCGGGCGTGGTTCGCGGGCTGATTACACTGACCGGAAGTATTGGCGGACCCAGGAGCGGAAGGCGTTCGGTGCCCGACATCGAAGAAGTACTCCCGAAGTATCAGCAGATTTCGGGGTACATCCGTGACCAGATCGAGCGCGGCGAACTCGCTCCCGGCGCCGAGGTGCCCTCCGAACGCGAGCTCGCCGTCGCGTGGAAGGTCGCGCGGCCGACGGCAGCCAAGGCGCTGAATACGTTGCGCCAGCAAGGATTGGTGGAATCCCGGCGCGGGTCGGGCACCTTCGTGCGCGGCCCGGACGCGGTGCCGCTGGTACGCGAATCCGCCGGGCGGGCACGGCAGTACGGCGCCATGTACGCCGAACGTGAGCCGGTCGACATCCTCGCCGCCGAACTCATCGACGGCCCGGAGTATGTCACCGACGCGCTCGGTCTCGTGGCCGGTAGCGAGGTGATCGCCCGCAGGCGATTGGTCACCGGCGACAACGGCGACGCCGAGCTCTCGACGTCCTGGTTTCCCGGTGAGCTGGCCGTGGTCGCGGACCGTCTGCTCGATACCAAGCGGCTGCCCGGCGGTACCGCCACCTATCTGGAGGCGGTGACCGGTCGCCGGGTGGCGTCGGTGTTCGACGAGGTCAGCGCCCGCTTGGCGACCTCGGAGGAGCGCAACCGGTTGCGGCTTGCCCGCACCTCCGCGGTGCTGGTGTACCGGCTCACCGCGCTCGATTCCGACGGCGCCGCACTGCAATTCGATGAGGGGATCTACCCGCCCGAATCCTGGGTATTCCGCCAGGAATATTCCGTTCGCGGCGCGTGACACGCGGTCGATGACGCGCCGTGCTGTCGTTGACAAGCCGGGATGACGCCTGGAATAGTCCGCTTCGCTACGAGATGGCCTAGGCCGGAGGGTGGGAGGTGCGATGCTCGATCAGTTGACCATCGGTGGCTGGGTAGTCGTCGGCGAGCACTGCTCGGTCCGGCGAGCGGCATTGCACTGCGACGACTACCTGACCTACGTCTTCGAAAACGGCGGCACCGAACTCGATTTCGCGGTTGCGCCCGCCGTACTGCGACGGATGGTCGAGCTCAGCGGAATCCAGGTGTCCGCAGGCGAGCAGTCCGACTGACCGAGGCTGCGGCGGACCCGTCCGAGACACTCTGTGCCACAGGCGGCTCCCGTGCGCGAAAACCGAAAGTTCGGTCCGCCAGGGCTTTTCGCTCAGGCCGGACGCGTCGCGCTGACGTATTGCAGCAGCCGGTGCACGCTCTGATCGATCTCGACCAGCCCGAGTTCGCGGAACAGGTTCGGGAAGGTCTCGTGATCGAACACCCGCAAACCGCTCAAGCCGCCGACGATTCGGCTCGCGTGCCCGAACGGGTTGTCGGCACGGTGGCTGGTGGTGATGGCGATGCGGCCGCCGGGGGCGAGCACGCGCACCATCTCCCGGGTGGCGGCGAGCGGATCGGGGATCAGATAGAGCGCCCCGAAACAGCACACCGCGTCGAAGGCGCCGTCGGCGAAAGGCAGTGCGCGAGCATCCCCGCGCAGATAGCCGACGCGCGGACCGGAGTTGTCGACCACGGCCCGCGCCAGCATCGGTTCGGAATAGTCCACGCCGACGGCAAAGCCGCCCTCGGACAGCGATTCACTCAGGTACCTGGTGAAATTGCCGGGACCGCAAGCGATGTCGAGCACCTTCTTGTCCCCGGCCAAGCGCAACGCGCTCACCGCGTCGCGGCGATCCGCCGCGGTGCTGCGACCGCTGGCCAGATAGAACAGTGTCGGCCGCCACGCGCGCTCGTAGACGGCGGCCAACGCCGGATGATTCATGGTGCGGCGCGCGAGGTTCACCGCGCCGCCCTCGCGGACTCGTTCTGCACAGCAGCTCCTCGACGGTGGGAATCGTGCTGCGGCAGCCTGATTCAGGCCCGCCGCACCTCGATGGTCATGCCCGCCGCGCGCAGCCGGTCGGTCAACGCGTCACCCATGGCGGCGGCCGGGGTGAGGATGCCCGCCAGCTCCGGCTGCTTGTCGGTGTCGAAAGCCAGGGACAGCCCGGATTCGCCGAGCATGACCGCGGTGGCCTGGTAGCCGGGGTCGCCCTGACCGGCGAAGGTCGCCACGTACTTCGCGCCGGAGGTGGTGTGCGCGTAGGTCTTCATGGTGAACCAGCCGCTGCGCCTTGCCTCCTCGCTCGGGCCGGTGCCCGGCTTCGGCAGTACTCGGTCGAGCAGTTTGCGGCCCGCCGACACCCGCGACAGCAGCGCGCCGGTGGCCATCGTCGCCACGATGCCGCCCGCCATGCCCGCCGCCACCAGCGGCGCTGCCGCCGACTTGCCCGCGCTCATCACCTCGCGGTAGCGGAAGTTCTTGCCGTACACCCAGCCGAGCAGGCCGTTGCTGCGCCGCACGATCTTGGTGTTGTGCGCGGCCATCACGAACGTGCTCACCCAGCCGTCCAGGCTCGGGTCGATGCCGCTCGCGCGCTGCAGCGCCTGATCGGACTGGCGGCCGACGTCGGGTTCCATCGACTTGTCGGGGCTCAGCGAGTAGGGGTGCGAAAGCACCGAGGCCTTGCTGGAATCGGCCGCGATGGCCTCCATCATGGCCCGGCCGGAATCGATGGTGCCGCCGCTGACGCCGCCCTTGAGCGAGGCGATCAGCGTGGTGTCCGTCAGCTCGCCGGTGTTGTCCGAGACGGAGGTGCGGTACACCTGGTACACGCTCAGGTCCGACGGAATCGAGTCGTACCCACAGGAATTGACGATCTTGGCGCCGGTACGGACGGCCTCGTCGTGGTAGGTGTCGATGGCCTCACGGATGAACAGCGGCTCGCCGGTGAGATCGGCGTAGTGGGTGCCCGCCTTCGCGCAGGCGGCGACCAGTGGCAGGCCGTAGCGCAGGTACGGGCCGACCGTGGTCACCACGACCTTGGTGCGCGCGGCCAGCGCGTCGAGCGCGGCCTGATCGGTCGAATCGGCCACGACGAGATCCCACGACGCGGCCTTCGGGCCGAGTTCCGCGCGGACCTTGGTCAGCTTGTCGAGCGAGCGGCCCGCCAGCGCGATGCGCGCGTCGGACGGCGCCGCGTCGAGCAGGTACTCCGCGGTGAGCTTGCCGACGAAACCCGTCGCGCCGAAGAGGGCGATGTCGAATTCGCGGTTGTCTGCCATAGGTCATTCACTCCTGGTCGATCGCGTGCGCTGCGGCTCACGCCTCGCGCGCGGCCTGCGGCTTCTTCGCCGCGGCCTTCTTGGATGCGGTCGCGGCGCGCGGCCGCGCGGTCTTGGTCGGGGCGGGTGGAGGGTTCTCGGCCAGCCACTGCTGATGCGCCTTGCCCAGTTCGGTGACCGGCGGTTCGTCGTAGAGCCACTCGCGCGCGATCCGATGCCAGTTCGCGGTGGCGTTGAGCTGGCCGAGCATGCCGAAGGTGAGGAAGTCGGCGCGCCGGGAGAACAGGTGCTCCGGCGGCAGGTTCTGCTGCTTCATCCCGGCGAACTCGCTGGCGCGCGGGTCGACGGCGAGCAGGAACGCGCCGCTGGCCAGTTCCGGCGTGATGGTCAGGTCCTCGTCGACCAGGCACCACTCCGAGGCCGCCAGCACGTATTCGAGGCATTCCTCGGCGCCGATCTCCTCCGGCGAGTCGATCACGCCGCGCTGAATCATCAGGTCGCGCAGGTCTTCCGCGCGATCCTCGGCGGCCGCGCGCAAACAGATGGTCTCGAAGCGCACATGCTCGGGGTCCATCCGGTTGAACAGGCCGAAGTCGAGGAAGCCGACGCGGCCGTCGTCGGCGAGCAGCACATTGCCCGGATGCGGGTCGCCGCAGAACTCGTTGAAGCTGAACAGCGAGCCGACATAGAACCGGTAGATGATCTCGCCGACCCTGTTGCGCTCGGCTTCGGGAAACTGGCGTAGCTCCTCGAAGCCCTTGCCCGGCAGGTACTCGCTGACCAGCACCCGAGTCGTGCTGAGCTCGGGCAGCGAACGCGGCACCGCGATGAACGGGTGCCCCGCGTAGAGCTCGGCGATCTGCAGCTGGGTGACGGCCTCGGTCCGGTAGTCGAGCTCGCCCTCCATGTTCAGCCGCAGCTCGTCGAGTACGGCGGGGGTGACCCACGGCATGGCGGAGGTGAGCACCTTGCGAAACATGTTGAGGTTCTTCAGATCCGCGCGCACCGCGGCGTCGATGCCCGGGTACTGCACCTTCACCGCGACCACCCGGCCGTCGTGCAGCGTTGCCCGGTACACCTGGCCGATCGAGGCGGCCGCGATCGGCTCCGGATCGAACTCGGCGAAGATCGCCGTGAGCGGCTGTCCGAAGTCCTCCTCGATCACCTGGCGCATGGCGTCGAAGGAGACGGTCGGAGCGGCGTTGCGCAGCACGGCAAGTCGCTTCTGGAAACGTTCGCGATGATTCTCGGGCACCAGGTCCAAATCGAGCACCGACATCATCTGTCCCAGTTTCATGGCGACGCCCTTCATGGTGCCGAGCACCATGACCACCTGTTCGGTGGTGCGGATCATCGATTCCTCGGCCATCTTGGCGCGCACGGCCTCGGATCTACCTCGCATGGACAGCCGCGTGCGCTGCGTCCGGAACACGGAACTGGCGGCCACCGCACCCAGCTTGGTGCCACGAGCAAGCCGGGAAGTCGGCACTTGCTTCGCCATCGAGGTACCTCCATTGGTGCCGCGGTCGGGCCGACGCGACGCGCAGGCGCGAGCCCGCGTGGCCACGTGGGGCGGTGACCAACCCCACTGTGGCACCGCTCGCGTTCAGACTAACCAACCGCGCGGCTTTGTCGAACCGGCCGTCACAGACAGGCGTACCTCTGGCTGTGCACGGGCCCATGGACGGACTGCGTCCGGCAGCGGTGCTTGCGCGTACGTGCGGTCGATCGAAGACCGCGTCCGGCGGCGTCGGTTGTGCGTACTCCGCCCGTGTCCGCGCGGCGCCTCTCCTACTCGGAGGTGTTGTTCTTCCGGACCGGCAGCACGTGCGGCTGCTCGTTGAAGGTCGCGCGAGAACCGCCCGCGCGCGCCATGCCCTCGATGGCGCTCCAGGCCATCATCGTCAGGTAGTCGATGACTTCCTCGCGGGACATCGTTTTGTCGGTGGTCCACCAGTGGGTTGCCAGCTGGATGCCACCGACCAGCACGTAGGACCAGAGCATCGAGCCCGTGGTGTCGATGCCGAGCGCGCCCGCCTTGTCCGCGATGACCGCGGAGACCACCTCGGCGAAGAGCTTCTCGAACTCGGCGAGCGAGGACGCGTCCGAGCCGCTGCCCATGATGAAGCGGTACACCTCGGGGTCCTCGTCGACGGTGCCGACGTAGGCCGCGAGCGCCGACCGCACCAGCTCGAACTCGTCGGCGTCGAGGCTGATCGCGCCGTACACCCGCGGCATCAGCGTGGTCTCGATGAACCGCTGCATTGTCGCGTGGACCAGGTCGTTCTTGTCGGAGAAGTACCGGTAGAGCACGGTCTTGGAGACGCCGATCTCCGCGGCGATCTCGTCCATGCCCGCGTTGCTGCCCCTGGCGCGGACAGCGGCGAGGGTGCCGTCCACGAGCTCTTCGCGGCGGTCGATCTTGTGCTGACGCCATCGGCGCTTGCGGCCGTCCATCCGGCCGGTGCGCACCGCAGCCGGTCGCTCGGCGCGCTCACCGATGTCGACAAGGTCTTCGGTGGACAGCGTTGGCTCCCTCGTTCGTATCGGTCGTGGACCACCAGCTTAAGTGCAGGCCAGTCGCCATAGGCGCAAATGGGGGCCGGATGCGGCAGGAACCACAGAATCGACGTCCCACGCTCCGTCCGGACTCTTCTCCGTCGCACAGCAGAATGGAGACATGGAGAAAGCTCCCGGCACTATCTCGGTCATCGACGCGCCGACTCCGGCGGCGCCGACCGGGTTCTTCGTCGACGAGGCCGCCAAGCGGCGCGACCTGTGGAAGATGAAAGCCGTTGCCACCGGCTTCCTCGCCTTCGCGACGGTGGTCTACCTGTTCTGCCGCTGGCTGGAATCGCGCGGCGGGGGCGGCGACTGGGTCGGGTACGTGCGCGCCGCGTCGGAGGCGGGCATGGTCGGCGCGCTCGCCGACTGGTTCGCGGTGACGGCGCTGTTCCGGCATCCGCTCGGCCTGCCGATTCCGCACACGGCGATCATCCGCAAGAAGAAGGACCAGCTCGGCGCCAGCCTCGGCAGCTTCGTCGGCACCAATTTCCTCGCGCCCGAAGTGGTCTCGGCCAAGGTGAATTCGGCGCAGATCTCGCTGCGTGTCGGCCGCTGGATGGCCGACCCGCAGCACGCCGCGCGGGTGGCGGAGGAGAGTGCGACGATCCTGCGCGCGGTGGTCGGGGTGCTGCGCGACGAGGACGTCGAGCAGGTCATCGACAACACCATCGTCAAGCGCATCGCCGAACCGCTGTGGGGGCCGCCGATCGGCCGGGTGCTCGCGGAGTTGCTGGCCGACAACAGGCAGTTGCCGCTGCTCGACATGCTCGCCGAGCGCGCGCACCAGTGGGCGCTCGGCAGCCAGGAGACCATCGATCGGATCGTGCTGCGCGATGCGCCGCAGTGGGCGCCGAAATTCGTGAACATTCTGCTTTCCGAAAAGATTTACCGCGAGCTGGTCGAGTTCACCTGGAAGGTGCGGTCGAATCCGGAGCACGAGGTGCGATTGGCCGCGAATCGCTTCCTCGAGGAATTCGCGCACGATCTGCAGTACGACGACGCGATGATCAAGAAGGCGGAGCGGATCAAAACGCAGATCATGGGCCGCGAGGAAATCACCGGTATGGCCGAGGCGACCTGGCGCGCGGCCAAGCGGCTCATCCTCGAGTCGGCCGACGATCCGAGCAGCACGCTGCGGCGCAAGGTGGGGGAGAATGTGCAGCAACTCGGTGAGCGGCTGCGCGACGACACCGAGATGCGAGCGAAAGTGGACGGCTGGATCGACCGCGGGGCGCGCTACCTGGTGTCGAACTACGCCAGCGAGATCACCACATTGGTCACCGACACGGTTGCCCGATGGGACGCCGAAGAGGCGAGCAAGAAGATCGAATTGCAAGTCGGGCGTGACCTGCAATTCATCAGGATCAACGGAACGGTCGTCGGATCGCTGGCCGGGCTGGTGATCTACACCGTTTCACAGCTGTTGTTCCAAGGCTGAGACAGCGGCACGCCCACGGCGTGCCTGAGGCGTGCTAACAGCGTGCTTGCAAGAGTTAGCACCCTGCCCTAGAATTGAACCCGTACAACCGCCAGAAGGTGAGTGATGGCAGACCATCCCGAGGTTTCCGCCGAGTACACCGGCAGTTCGGCCGAGCAATCGACCGGTGCCGGCGAACGAGGGGGTCGCGTCGCGAACGCGGCGCACGACATCGGAGGTTTCATCAGGGCGCAGCGCGAGGCGGCGCAAGTCTCGCTGCGTCAGCTCGCCGCGCTGGCGGGGGTGAGCAATCCGTATCTCAGTCAGATCGAGCGCGGATTGCGCAATCCCTCCGCCGAGGTACTCGCGCAGATCGCGAAGGCGCTGCGGGTGTCCTCGGAGGTGCTGTACGTACGGGCTGGCTATCTCGAGCAGCGGCCGCACAGTCCGGTCCGGGACGCCTTGCTTGCCGACACGGAGATCAGTGAACGGCAGAAGCAGGTGCTCCTGGAGATCTATGAATCGTTTCGCCGGGAAAACGGAGGGAACGAGCCAGGGGGGGAATGGGACAGCGACGTTCCGCGCACGACAACCGACACTCCGCCACGCCAGGAGAACGAAACACCATGACCGACAAGACCGTAACCGTCACCAAGCCTCTGCTCGCCGCCGTCGGCGCCGGGGATGCCGTCTACGCCGCAGCCCTGGATATCGTCACCCAGGTGCGTGAGCGCGCGGCCTCCGCCGATGTGCCCGGCCGGGTGGAGGGGGCGCGTGAGCGCTTCGCGAACGTGCCCGCCGATGTGCAGGCTCAGTTCGAGACGCTGCGCGAGCGGCTCGCCGGCCTGCCTTCCGAGCTGCCGGACGACCTGGCCGAGCTGCGCGAGAAGCTCACCTCCGAGGAGCTGCGCAGGCTGGCCGAGGAGTACTACAACAAAGTCGTCGACCTGTACGCCGACCTGGCCGTGCGCGGCGAGGAGACCGTCGAGCGGCTGCGCGCCAACCAGCTGGTCGAGGACCGGATCGACCGCGTCGAGACCCTCTACAAGGACGCGGCGGGCCGCGCGGAGGAGGTGCTCGACCGGGTCAACGGCCTGATCGGGCGCAAGGCTGCCGAGGGCGAGGCCGAGGCCGAGGAGTCCGCCGAACCGGTCGTCGAGGCCGAGGTCGTCGCGGTCACCACCGAGACCGCTCCGGCCGCGAACGGCGCGCCGAAGAAGGCTCCGGCCAAGAAGGCGCCGGCCGCGAAGAAGGCTCCGGCCAAGAAGGCCGCGCCGAAGAACGTGTAACGCGCCGGTCGAACACGCCTTGACGCCCCCGCGCAGCCTGCTGTGCGGGGGCGTCACTCGTATCATGGGTCAGGTGAATACCGTGCATGGGCTGACCACGCTGATCCTGCTCGCGCTGTGGCTCGTCGCGCTCGGTGCGACGATCTTCGCGCTGATTCATGCCATTCGCCAGCGGCCGGATGCCTTCACTGCGGTGGACAAGCAGAGCAAGCCGATCTGGCTGGCGATTCTCGGCGTGTCGCTGCTGCTTCTGCTGCTCTCGCCCGCCGGGCTGGGTCTGCTGGCCTTCGTCGCGATCATCGCGACGGGCATCTACCTGGCCGACGTGCGGCCGAAGGTGGACGAAGTCCAGCGCGGACCGCGCTGGTAATTCGCTCCTCGGCGGGTCCCTGCCTGACGCGCCCATAGACGAATTTCGCGTGCTTGCATCAGCAAGCGGACTCCGCGTCTCCGCTGGTGGCGCTCCGATCGCCGTTGCCCTTTGACCGGGCGGCGGCGATTTTCTTGTGCTTGCACTAGCTAGCAGATGCTACTTGAGGTTACTGTAATGAGCAGTAACACAAAGGAGTGTCCGAATGCGTGCACACTTGCCGCTCGCGGAGCTTCCGGAGAAGTTCCGGAGCCTGCTCGACGTACATCGCGCCAACCTCAGGGCGCGGACCTACTCGATCGCCGCGCTGAACCCGCCCACCGTGCCGCACGACGTCATCCCGGTGACGGCGCCGGACGGCACGAAGCTGCGCGTCCACGCGTACGGCCCGGTCGACGCTCCCGCCATCGTGCTGGTGCACGGCTGGACCTGCGCCATCGAATACTGGAACGCCCAGATCAACGCCTTCGCGGGCGAATACCGTGTGATCGCCTACGACCAGCGCGGACACGGTGAGAGCGAGCGCGGCTCGTCCCCGCTGACCATGGATCTGCTCGCCGACGACCTTGCCGCGGTGCTCAGGGCCGCCCTTCCCGCGGGCCGCAAGGCCGTGCTGGTCGGCCACAGCCTCGGCGGCATGACGCTGCAGGCATGGGCCGGGCGCTACCCCGAAGAGGTCACCCGGCGCGCCGAGGCGGTGCTGCTGACCAACACCGCACCGCACGGTCTGGTCGCCACCACCACCGTGGTGCCGTTCTTCAACCGGCCGCTGCCGTGGAATCGCACCGGCGTCTCGCTGCCGCGCGCCGTTGGCAAGCTCGGTCTCGGGACGCCGATCGTCTTTCCGCCGATCAAACCGGTCAAATGGGTGTTCGCCCGCCAGATCATGAGCCTCGAGTCCACCGGCGATCTGGTGGACTACAGCATGGCCGTGGTGCGTTCGTGTCCCGCGGTGGTGCGCGCCGAATTCGGCAGGCTGCTCGCGATCATGGACCTCGGCGAATCGGCCAAGAACCTGGTGGTGCCGACCACGATCCTGGCCGGGTCCGCCGACGACATGACGCCCCCGCTGCACTCCGAGATCATCGCCGAGATGCTCGACTCGGTGGGCAGCCTGGTCCGCTACCAGGTGTTGAAGACCGGCCACCTCGGCAACGTCGAGCTGTACGAGCGGTTCAACGAGGAGCTCGCCCGCGTGCTCGACTCGGTGTACACACCCGTGCGCACCGAAGCGGTCGGCTGATCAGAGACCGATCGCGCTGTCCCCGACCGGAGCCGACGCTGTCTCCGATCGGGGGCGTCGCGCGTGGGGAGTCTGCCGAACAGCGCCGGCGAGGAGGTTCGCACACACCGTCCGTACCCCTCACATAGACACCGCCTGTGTGAAGCGTGCGGAACCTGTGTGCCCTTGAAAGGGTGGCCTACCGCGTTCGCTGGCGCCCCACCTTGCTCACCGGTGTGTCGTGTACGCGGAACCGCTCAGTTGAACACGACGGTGCGGCGGCCGTGCACCAGAACCCGGCCTTCCAGATGCCAGCGCAGGCCGCGGGCCAGCACTACGCGTTCGATATCGCGGCCCTGGCGCACCATGTCGCGCACCTCGTCGGCGTGATCGATGCGGATCACGTCCTGCTCGATGATCGGGCCCGCGTCGAGTTCGGCGGTCACATAGTGGCAGGTCGCGCCGATCAGCTTGACGCCGCGGGCGAACGCCTGGTGGTACGGGCGGGCGCCGACGAACGAGGGCAGGAAGCTGTGGTGGATGTTGATCGCCCGGCCCGCCCAGTGCTCGCACAGTTCGGCGGGCAGCACCTGCATGAAGCGGGCCAGCACCACCGCGTGCGGATCGTGCGCGTCGACCAGTTCGCGAACCTGCTCGAAGGCGGGACCGCGCTCGGCCGGATCCTTCGGGAACGGCACGTGATGGAATTTCACGCCGTGCGCCTCGGTCATCGCCGCCAGATCCGGATGGTTGCCGATGACGGCCTCGATGGTGGCGGGTAGTTCACCCGCGGCGGCGCGGCCGAGCAGGTCGTGCAGGCAATGACCCTCCTTGCTGACCAGCAGTACCGCGCGGCGGCGTTCGCCGGTGTCGTGCAGCTGCCACTCCGTCTCAGGCCCGAGCCGGACGGCGACCGCGGTGAATCGGTCGCGCAGTTCCGCAATGCCGAAGGGCACCGTCGCGGCCTTGATCGCCTGCCGGGTGAAGAACCAGCCCGTCTCGGTGTCCGAGTGGTAACCGGCCTCCACGATCGACCCGCCGAACTCGGCGATGAACGAGGTGATCTCTGCGATGATGCCGGGTCGGTCCGGGCAGCCCAACGTCAGCACGAAACGGCGATCGTCCGGGGCGGATGGAGCGGAACTCATCGGCCCATCCTCGCAGGTGACGCTTCGCGCGGTACACCAGGACCGGTTGTTCCGCGCGGCCTTCCGTCGGATGCCCGGGATTCGCCGGGAGGCCTCCGGTCGCCGGATGCCGAGCTATTCGGTCACAGCTCGTAAAACGGTTCGGCGTAATGGAATTCGCCGGTGATCTGGGCTTCGTAGGTGGTGAGCGGGCGAACCTGGAAGTGCGAGACCCAGTCGGGCTCGTCCGGGGCGATGCCGAGGCGGGCGGCGGGCACGAACCCGAACCGCGGGTAGTAGTCGAGGCTGCCGAGCAGGCCGACCAGCGGTTCGTCGAGCGCGTCGGCGGCGCCGAGGGCCGCGTGCATGAGCGCCGAGCCAACGCCGACGCCCTGATGCTCCGGATGCACGCCCAACGGGCCGAGGCCGAGCGCGGGGAACGGGCCGACGGCGGCGCGGGTCAGGCAGACGTGCCCGATCACCGTGTCGAACTCCACCGCGACCAGCGACAGGGTGGGGATCCAGCCCGCGTCGCTGCGTAACCGCGCGACCAGATCGACCTCGGGTGGTTCGGCGGGCGACCGCCCTGTGGTTCCAGCGGGTGACCGCCCTGTGGTTTCAATGGGCGACCGCCCTGGGGTTTCAATGGGCGAACCCCCGGCGGCGCGTCCCGCGTTCTCGCGCGCATACAGCGCGCCGAAGGCGCTGCGGTGCACCGACGCGACGGCGGGGGCGTCCTCGGCGCGTTCGCGTCGGATCAGCACGGTGTCGTCTCCTCCCGAACGAGTTGGACCATCCGCACAACGCTCGTCACGTGGCCAGGCTTCCCGAAGCCCGCGAATCCACCGACACATACGAGTGTGCGATACGCCTCGCCAGGCACGCAACGGAATTCGCCTCGCGTATGCCAGACTCTCGAAACATGGCTGATTCCGCGTCGCTGAGCAGGGCCGAAGTGGCCGCCATCATCGATCACACCTTGCTGGCGCCGGAGGCGACGCCCGCCGAGGTCGCCGCCCTGGTGGACGAGGCGCGCGCACTGGGTGTCTACGCGATCTGCGTGTCGCCTTCCATGCTTCCGGTGCGCGCGCCGGGACTGGTGCTCGCCACGGTCGCCGGTTTTCCCTCGGGTAAACATCATTCGCTGGTGAAGGGCGCCGAAGCCAGGCTCGCGGTGGATCAGGGCGCGGCCGAGGTCGACATGGTCATCGATGTCGGTGCGGCGCTGGCGGGTGAGTACAACGCCGTGCTCGCCGACATCGTCACGGTGCGCGAGGCCATCGCCGATCGCGCGGTGCTCAAGGTCATCATCGAATCGGCCGCGCTGCCGGACGACGCGATCGTCGAGGTGTGCCGCGTCGCCGAGCGCGCGGGCGCGGATTTCGTGAAGACCTCCACCGGGTTCCATCCCGCGGGCGGCGCCGGCGCGCACGCGGTGCGGCTGATGGCCGAGACCGTCGGCGGCAGGCTCGGGATCAAGGCCAGCGGCGGCATCCGCACCGCCGAGGCCGCGGCCGAGCTGATCGCCGCGGGCGCGACCCGGCTCGGTTTGTCGAAATCCCGTGCGGTGCTGGAGGGTTTCCCCGTCTGAGCCCCGGCCGCCGCGAACGGATGCGCGGAAAACGGCCGGGGCAGAGACTGTTTCGTCGTCGGAGGTCAGCAGCGCAGTTCGGCGTTGTTGTCGGCGGCGGGCAGTTGGGTGTGGCCGCCCGCGAGCTGCACCGCGACTCCGTTGTCGGTCACCTTGATATCGGTGGCCTTCAAGCCCATCGGGTAGCTCTGCAGGCTCTGGGTCATGACATCGACGATGCCCTCGACCAGATCGGTCGGCAGGCCGATGCCGAGCAGCTCGGCCGACTTGGTCTGCACCTCGACGACACCGTTGCGCACCTCGGGATGCACCTGGAGCTGGGCGAGTCCGCCGAGCACGTCCAGCGTGATCATGCCGGTGGACGAGGAAGAGCGAACCCCGCTGACCATGCCGCCCAGCGTCTCCTGGATGCCCTCGTTGCTCCAGGTGACGTCCGCGGAGGAGCTGCCGACGCTGCCGCCGCCGTTGCCGCTGTTCACGCCCTCGAGGTCGTTGAACTTGGCGTGTACCACCATGCCGACGGCAGGACCGAACTTGTTGTCCTTGCTGTCCACGGTGACCGAGGAGACCTCCCCGTCCAGCCAGGTGATCAGCATCGGCTTGGCGCCGAAGCCCACGTCGATCTGTGAGCCCATCTCTTTCTCGAACTGGCTGCTGATGCAACGGGAGACGACGTGGCGCGCGTACGCCTCGCCGCCGACCAGGATCGTGACGAGCAACGTGGCGACCACGACCAGGGCGATCACCAGCGTGCGCTTGCTGACGTTCAGCGCTGTGGACGGCTTCGTACTCATGCGGACGATTCTTCACGACGTTTCTGTGTGCGCTCTGTGGGCGCGTTGAGGGTCTCGAATGTGACATGTGACACAGAATTCGAGCGTAGCCTGGTCTGCATGGCTGGCGATGCGGCGGGCCGCGCACCCGAATCAGTGGACCAAGGGTGGCGTGTGCTGCGCAGGTTGGCCGGCCGGCACGCCGGTTTCTTCACCACTCGCCAGGTGTTGCGCACGGGATGTGAGGCCAGGGTGCGGTCGGGGCTGGGCGACGGCTCGGTGACCAGGGCCGGCGTCGGGATGCTGCGGCTGACCGGGTGGCCGGAGGGGCCGCTGGACGAATACGCGATGTGGGCGGCCTGGTTCGACGGAGCCGCTGCCGTTTCACACCAGAGCGCGGCCGAATTGCACGGTATGGGGCGGTTGCGCCCGCGTTTCCTGCACCTGTCGGTGGGTGCGGGTCGACCGCCGGTGACCCCGCGACTCGTGGTGCTGCGCCGTCCGCTGATCGGCTCGGATGTCGAGTCGGCGGGCGCGTTCCTGGTGACCACGCCCGTGCGCACCGTGCTCGACCTGGCCGAGGCCGATATCGGGCAGGCGGCGCTGGACGAGGTGGTCGGCGACGCGGTCGCCATCCGCCGGTGCGTGGGCTCGGAAATCCGTTCGGCCAGTGTGCGTCTGCCACCCAGGGCCGCGGCCAGGGTGCACCGCGCGCTGACGGGGTTGTGAGACGCGCGGCCGTGATCATCCGATCCTGCTATGAATTCCGGGTTCGTCCGGTTTTGCCGGGCGCGCGATCGTGGCAGGGTGACTGATCATGGGGTCGGTAGGTGCGGGCAGGTGGGATCTCGTCTTTCCGTCCGGAGCGCCCGATCGGGTCGGCGACATGTTCGCCACCGCCGTGATCGCCGACGCGGTGCGCCGCTACGACGCCGATCTCGCGCAATGGGTGGAGACCTGCCGCGACTGGTCGCGCCAGTACCGCTCGGTGTTTCGCGGGATGACGGCGCTGGCGGCCAGCGCTCCCGAGGCATCGGTGGGCATCGCGGGCGAAGGACTGCGCGCCACACGGGATCTGCTGCGGTTCGTCACCGGATACACCGTGGAACCGCTGCGCGGCGTGGAGATCGCATCGGTGGCCGCGGCCGACGGGCTCGACACCGGAACCGCCCGTGGTGCGGGGAAAACCGCTCGCCGCCTCGAGGTTCCGTTCCGCGGCGCCGTGCTGGCCGAGGAGGCGCTGCAACGCAAGCTCACCGACTGGCGGCAGCGCGGCATCGTGGAACCAGGCTTCGCGGCCGCGGTGGAGCGGGTGATCGACCATCCGGAGTGGTTGGCGCTGCCGGGATTTCGGGTCGTGATCGCGGGCGCGGGTGAGCTGACACCGCTGCGCCCGCTGTTGCGCTGGGGCGCCGACGTGCTCGCCGTGGCGCGGCCGGGACCCGCTCGCTGGCGCGAACTGGTGGCCGAGGCCGAGACGGGCGCGGGCGTGCTGCGCTATCCGCTGATCGATGGGGAGCCCGGCGCCGACATCACCACTCAGTTCCCCGCCCTGGTGCACTGGATTCGAGAACACCTGGGCAGCGAGATCTTTCCGGTGTTCGGCGGGTACGTCACCCGGCGGGGTCCCGGCGGTGTCCGGCTTGCCGCCGCCCTCGATCTGCTGACCGCCGACCTGCTCGCCGCGCGGCCCGACACCGCGCTGGCCGGGACGGGATCACCGACGGACTGCTATGCGGTGCCGGAATCGGTCTTCGCGCAAGCGCATTCATGCCTTCGCGATCGGGGCGCGCGCGGCCTCGGTCAAGACGTACTGCGCGTGCTGACCCGGTCCGCCCTCTACCAGCCGAATTACCAGAGCATGGTCGCCGACACCGCGGGCGCGAGCTGGTCGGTCGCCGACGCGCTGATGTCGTTCCAAGGGCCGAATCACGCGCTCGCCCAGCGGATCCTGCGCTGGCGCGCGCTCTCCGCCCGGGCGGCGGGCCACCCCGTCTCCTACACCGTCGCACCGCCGACCTGGACCCGCGGCGTGCTGGCCCATAGCTCATCGGCCGCCGCCTTCCGCGGCGCGCATCGCTTCGGCGTCGAGATCTTCGAATCCGAGACCGCCCGCACGTTGCTCGCCGCCAAGCTGGTCGCCGATCTCAACGATCCGAGCCCGGCCGATCCGAACCCGGAAGCCCTCTTCGCGGCGGGCGCGGCGCACGGCGGGCTCTGGCGTTTGCCGTTCGAACCGCGTTCGCTCCTGCCCGTCGCGATCGTCACCGGACACCTGCGCGGGCTTCTGCGCTCGAACGAACGCGATCACTGACGGGGCGCGACGAGCGACCACGGCACCGAGAGCACGCAGTCGCGCATACGCCTGCGGTACTCGCGCACCGGAAAGCCCTGTGCGCGAAGCTGTTCCGTGGCGGCCCGCCAGCGCACGCGGGGGCCGAACGGCGCGAGCGGCGCGGCGTGTGCGTACGCGCGGTCGGCGGCGAGGAGCAAAGCGTGGATCGGCTCGCCCGGCACATTGCGGTGAATGAGCGCCTTCGGCAGGCGCTCGGCGATATCGGAAGGTCGCTCCACGGTGAATGGATCCCAGGCCAGCGTCAGCGACAGCGGGCCGGTGCGGTCCAGCAGCACCCAGGCGCAGCGGCGGCCCAGTTCGTCACACGTGCCATCCACGAGGAGGCCGTCGGGTGCCATCGCCGACAGGATGGTCGACCAGGCGTCCGGCACCGCCGGCTCCGGATACTGGCGCAGCACATTGAACGCGCGCACCAGCACGGGACGCAGACCGGCCAGCTCGAAACCGCCCCTGGCGAACGTCACGCCGTCACGGCCGGGAACCACCCGATCCGGATCGATCTCCAGACCCACCATCCGCACGTCCGGGCGCACCGTGCGCAGCCTGGCCGCCAGCTCGAAAGTGGTCCACGGGCTCGCGCCGTACCCGAGATCCACCACAAGGGGGTCGGGCGCCGCCGCCAGGCGCGCGGTGACCAGCTCGTCGTTCATCAGCCAGCGGTCGCTGCGCCGCAGCCGGTTGACGCCGGTGGTCCCCCTGGTGATCGTGCCTATCGGTTTGGTCAGCTGGTCGGGTTTCGCTCTTCCAGCCACCGCACCGTTTCCTCGGTCTCCCCGCGGAACAGGTCGACCAGATTCACCAACATCAACTGCTCCAGGCGCGGACCGACCATCGGAATGAACACTTTCGCCTCCGAGGAGAAGCGCATGGTGCACCCGGTCTCGGTGGGGAACAGCTTGATGGTGCCGCCAAGGCTGCCCGGCCCGGCCGGAATCGACGCAGAGAACTTGCCGACGGTCTCCTCGCCGTTGTACGGGCCCCAGCTCTCCTTGCGGGTGATGAGCATGTCTTTACGCATGACCGTCTGCGCGATCTCCGGCAGCATCTCGCGCGGCAAGGTGTGCTGCAGGACCACCTCGATCCCCGCATCGGTCACGTCGAGGCTGCTCACCTCGTTGGCCGGCGTGTACTTCCGCATCTCGGCGACCCGCGCCTCCCAGTACTCACGGGTCGACAGCGCCTCGTACAGCTCCTTGGTGGTGTGCAGCGGGTAGCGGGCGGAGTAGTCCAGTCGGCGTGCCATTCGGCAAAGGGTACTGAGTTGTCGGCGCGCCGGCGCGCGCGGGTTCTGTGTTTTTGGCGCGCTGGCGCGCGCGTGTTCGCGGCCTTTTATGTCTCGCTTCCGAGCGGTCGAGACTCGCGACTTCGTCGCATGCGCTTCGACCGCTCGGAAGCGAGACGGCCGCGAACGG